>NZ_JAQZSH010000035.1:0-588810 GCF_053902585.1 Longispora urticae | reverse complement strand
GTTCGCCGAGAGCATCAAAGCGGTACGCCGGACCGCCGTCGGCAACGGGCTGCGCCTGGTTCAGGAAGTCGACGGAGAACAGCACGTCATTTCACTCACCGAGGAGTCGGTCTACCAGCCACTGCGAGACGTGGTCGCGGCGCTATTCGCGACCGAGGGCGAACCTCAGGTGTACCTCAAAGTGGGCCGGAAGGTCGCCCGCATCTCGCCGGTTCAAGGCTGACCGCGCGCCTCGGCGGTCGGGCCTACCGTTGCTGCGGGTTCAGGTGCGGTCACCGGACGGCCGCCTTGTTCTCCGGTGCCGCCGGCGGGCAGGTACGAGGCGATCCGATGCCACTCGGTGTCGTCGGCGTCCGACGGATAGTGGTGCCGACGGCAGGCGGCCAGGTGCTCGAGTGCAGGTGACAGGGGTGTGGCAGCAGGCTGGCCGCAAGTACGTCAACGCCCTGACCTAGGTGCCCTACTGGTTCTAGGGAAGGGTTAGGCTCCGCGCTGTGCGACTCCCGGAAGTCATCCCGATCAAGTATGAGCCCGACTATCGCACCAATCTCGTCGGTCGGTATGCGGGTGGACAGTTCTTCGCTGACGTCACTGGCGCGTACCAGGAAGGTGTCGCTCTGGGGTCTGATTGGGCTCACCACCAGCGGATGTATGCGGTTCTCCATCGCTTCGACGAAGCCGGGCATCACATGGGCTCGGACCTATGGTTCGCGGGAGTCAGGGCCGGCGGCGATGCGGTCGTGGAAAGCGCCGAGCAGGTGGTGTCAGGCTGGCTCTCGGACATCGGGCCGGTCACCTTCTGCGACATCGCCATCCGGCCATTCCGGGTCGACTTCGACGGTGTTCTCTTCGGTCTCATCGACGAATCCGACGACGATCCGGAAGAGGGCCACGGCGGCCCCTGGGCCGAACTCTATCCTCAACGGCTCGGGTTCCATGAGCCCTGGGACGGCGAGTACGACACCTAGAATGCCCGCCGACCTGGCTATTCAACAGGTGCTCAGGTCGCCTGAGCGGTTCGTAGGAGCGTGCGAGGGGACGCCACAAAGGTGATCTTCACCCAGGCGTTCCAGGTCAGGCGTATCGGTGGAGTTCTGACGGCCGTGCCGAAGGCTGTGTGCCGCAAATGCCAGGTCGACTATCTTGACCGGTCTAACTTCGTGCCGGGTGTGAAGGGCGAGACAGGCGGAATTCGGGGGGACAGCTAGTGGCTACGGCAGAACTTATGGGCATCGAGATCGCGTTGCGGGACTGGGGGAGCATGCGTTGCGGATGCGGCGAGCCGGCGGCGCATCTTCCGGATCTGCTCGCGCGGTTCGTCCGGGCCCGGTCGGTGGAGGAGATGGAGGCGGTCGACGTCAGGGCGCACGTGAAGCCCGACGGCTATCTGGCCGAGCCGGCTGCTCCGGCGGTGTCGGTACTGCTGGCTGCGCTCGCGGAGGGCGTTTCTCCGGTCGCGCGCTACGAGATCTGCCGACTCCTTCACGGATTCCTGGCGGCCGAGGGGCCGACCTGGGGCGTGAGTCCCGACCGGGATCTGGAGGCAGAGTGCGCGACGGCGACTCGGTGCGGGTTGTGGCTCCTCTACGCGGAGGTGCTCTCGGGACGCGACGTGGACACCGCCAGCTACGCCTTCGAGGTGCTGGACCTCGTCGAGGAGGACCGACGGCGCCTGGAACGGCTACGTGCCATAGCCGGTCACCGGTTGGCTCCCGACCTACGCGAGCCAGATGTTGAGAAGTAAGGCTCCGGAGCGGGGGCGACAGCTCTGGTACGGCAGGAGATCGCGCGGCACGACTGGGCAGCGTTCTATCCGACGTTCTGCCGACCTCTGATCCGGGCCACTGGGGGCGGATCATCACACCCCGAAGAGCGGAGTAGTGAAAGTGGCTATGACTGATTCCAGTGGTTCCCGGGCGGAACTGGTCGACGCGGTGGGCCTGTGCCTGGCCGTCGCGGCAGCGGAACGTGTGACCTCGATCGTGCCGCTGTTTTTCGGACACCTGGCGGGACTGGCGAACACCGATGCCTTCGATATTAAAGAGGGCGTCTATCTCTCGTGGCGCCGGGTGAATGGGCGGCCCGGCTCCGACGCCCTGGAACGTGAGGTGGTGCGGAGGCTACCCGGGGCGCGCCGGGTGGTGGAGGAGTGCGGCGTGCGGGGTGCGTCGGCGGTCCTTCCCGCCCTGGACGCCGTCTCTGCGCTCGTGGGGAATGCGGTGAGCGTTCAGGACCGGTTCCAGCGGGCGTTCAGGGCGGGCGTCGCTGTGGCGGTCGAATACGACTTGCTCGGGGTGCGCCCGCCCGCCGGGCACTCCACATGGCTGGCGTACGAACTGCACGGACAGGCCGTGCTCTGTGCGACGTTGCCCGTCACCGCTCGGGAACTGACGCGGGAGCTGGCCTTCGCTCTGGAAGAGTGCTCGGGGATGGAGGCCATGAACTACGGCAACGCCATGGAGGAACTGCTCCGAACGGGCTAGGTTCTGTCTCGTGGATCAAGGCCGTCGGGTACGGCACGTAGCCAGTCGAGCGCTTCGATCAGGTCGAGGGTGGCTTGATAGTGGGTGGCGAGTTTGTCGTAGCGGGTTGCTAGTCCGCGCCAGTGTTTGCGGCGGTTGAAGCCTCGTTCTACCTGGTTACGGAGCTTGTAGGCGTCGGGGTCGAAGTTCGGAGGCCTGCCTCCCGCTCGGCCTCGGCGCTTCCGGTTGGCGATCTGATCGTTGGGTTCTGGGATGACCGTGGTGATGCGTTTGTCTCGCAGAGAGGCCCGGTTGGCTCGTGATGAGTAGGCCTTGTCGCCGGTGAGGGAGTCGGGCCGCTTTCGAGGGCGGCTGATGCCGCCGGGACGGGCGACGGCGACCTGGTCCAGCAGTGGTATCAGCTGGCGGGTGTCTGCCGCCTGGCCTGGGGTGATGAGGGTGGCAAGGGATCGGCCGCGTCCGTCGGCGAGGGTGTGAACCTTGGTGGTCAGGCCGCCGCGGGACCGGCCGATGCCTTGCCGTGCCTGCGATTCGACCGCGTCGAGCCCCCTTTTCGAGCCCCGGCGGCATGCTGGTGCACCCGCACGATCGTGGCATCGACCTGGGCGTTCCAGTCGACATCACCGTCGGCCTCGGCCAGCGCGATCACCCGCGACCTCAGCATCGCCCACGTCCCATCGGCCGCCCACCTGCGGAAACGTTGATACGGAGTCTTCCACGGCCCGTAGCGCTCCGGCAGATCACGCCACGGAGAACCCGTCCGCTTCACCCAACAGATCGCGTTGATGACCTGCCGGTGATCACGCCACCGACCGCCACGAGTGGGCTGTGCTGGCAGCAACGGCTCCAGCACAGCCCACTCCGCGTTACTCAAATCCCCACGAGCCACAACAGGTCTAACGAACCAAACCCAAGATCCGCGAGACAGAACCTAGCCGAGACGGGCTGTCGTGCGGGGCGAGTCTTCGGATCTCCGGCAACGATGAGTTCGGCTTGATCTCGATCGGGCGGGTCGGATACCGACCCGCCCGGTCATGTTCGGCGGTGTCCGATGAGATGCATGAGCAGGGCAATACGGTGGAGCCCCGTCAATGGGAGTTCGGCTAGCCCCGGCCGAGAGGGCCGCTCCAACCGTCCGCGATGTCAGGCGGCCCGACGGGTCCGGGGTATCAGTTTGGCGGTCCTTTCCGCTGTTTCTAGTTCGACTTCGCGGAGTAGTGAGGTGTAGATGTCGCCGGTGGTGGAGAGGTTGGCGTGTCCGAGGAGTTCCTGGATTTCTTTGAGGTCGCCTCCGGCGGCTTTGGTGAACGTGGCGGCGGCGTGGCGGCCGTCGTGGATGCCGACGGGTGGGAGGCCGGAGCCGCGGACGTGGCGGTCCCAGCGTTCTGACACCAGGTCGGGGTTCCAGGCCCGGCCGTCGGGGCGGCGGAAGAACAGGTCGACGTCGACGTGCTGGACGCCGCAGTCAGCGGTGGGTGTGCGCATGCGGATCGTGGCCGGCCAGGCCGGTCCGGCGGCGAGTTTCTGGGCGTTGCGGCGGATGCGGTAGGCGTTGAGGTCGGCCACGGTCTCGGTGTCCAGGCCGAAGGTGCGGTCGCCGTTGCGGGTCTTGACCGGCTTGTACACCAGCTCGCTGCCGGCGTGCAGACTGATCTGGTGGGTGATGACGGCGCTGCGGTCGGTCAGGTCGAGCTGTTCGGTGGCGATGCCGATCGCTTCGCCTCGGCGTGGTCCGCGTCGCAGGATGAACGCGAACACCGGGTACAGCTCCGGGTCGCGGACCTCGACGTAGTCGAGGAACTCTCCGGCCTGTGCCGGGGTCCAGACCATCACGGAGCTGGGGACCTGTCCGGTGGCCTTCCATTTCTCCACCCTTTTCGCGGTCCAGATCCGCGGGACGGGTTTGTCGGCTGGGGGGAGTTCGGCGTGGGCGGCTGCGTTGAACTCGATCAGCCGGTCCTTGCGGATCGCGTCGTTCAATGCGGTCCGCAACGTGGCGCGGATGCGCTGCATGGACGCCGCCCCCACCGACTTCTTCCCCCGGACACTGGCGCGCACGAGCGGGTCGGGGTCCTCGCGGGCGGTGAGGAGGTCGGCGTTGCGGGTGATGATCGCGGCGAACATGGCCTGGATGTGCGCGCGGCTGAGCTTGTCCAGGGCGACGGCCCCGAGGTGGGGGATGAAGTAGTTGTTGATGTGGCCGAGGTAGTTGACCTTCGTCTTCTCATCGACGTGGCGCTGGCCGATCCAGTTGGTCAGGTACTCGGCGACGGTGACGCTGATCGCGGCGGGCACCCCGGCGCGCAGCCGGCGTGCGAGGGCGTCGCGGTCGGGGAGCGGCACGCCGGGCTTGAGGGCCTTGAGCAGGGTGGCGATCTCGTCGCGCACCGCCTTGTCATCGCCGGCGAGCCGGAGCAGCTCGCGGGCCTGGTCGCGTTCGGCGATCGCCGCGTCCTTGCTGTTGCGTTCGCCGGCCGGCTCCCGACGCAGCTGCCGGCGGGTATTGGCGAGTGTCTTGGGCAGTTCGAACTGGTAGGCCCAGCTGCCGTGGTGGGGGTGCCAGTTCCCGTCGGTGCGCCGCAGGTCGGGGCATTTGGCGCCGAGCCGTTTACCGGTCGGGGTCTTGCAGGTGCACCACTTGAAGATCGAACCTTCAGAAGCCATAACGGGGTCTCATTCTGTGCGGGGTGGCCATCGCTGGCCGGGTATCTGATTTCGTGTCGATGGACGCTCGACTCCGTGACGTGATCAAGTCACCGGCGGCGGTTCCTGCCCGTCGTTGTGCGGATCGCGGCAGGGTTGGTGTCTGGCGGCGGCGAGGATGGGCGCGGTGGGTACGCGCCATTGGCGGCCGACGCGGATGACCGGTACCGGGAAGTTGCCGGCGTTGGCCAGTTCGTAGGCGTGGTTTTCTGAAAGGGCGAAGATCTCGGCGGCGATGAGCAGCGAGGTGAAAGCACCCAGCGCTTCGATCGCCTCGACGGTCCAGGTGTGTGTGACGGGGCGCATGGGGTGCTCCTGAAACAGAAAAGGAGGCTCCCTTGCGGGAGCCCCCTGAGGGCGAAGGTGCGGATTCAGATGTGGGTGTGCCGTGCGGGTCGGATCAGTCGGCGTGCCGGCTCGGCGTGTCTGCGTCCGGGCGGTTCGGCGGGGATGCTCAGGACGCGCATGGCGGCCCGCTGGACTGCGGCGATGTCGTCGGGCGTTGGCCTGCAGGGCGCCTGGGCTGATCGCCTGCCGAGTACCTCGCCCCTGGTTCAGCTAACGTGAGCTGCCGTCTTGTCGACTCAACAAATGCATTCGAACGACAGGTGGCTGCTGACCGGGGTGGTGCTCCAGATGGCTCGCAGTTGCCGATGGCGTTGCATGTCGGTGCGCATCGCGGCGAGCTCGGCGGTCCGGACGTGTCCCACGGGGCTGAAGCACCATCCGGTGTCCGAGGTGTTCAACGCGTCGAGATCGGCCAGGTTCGGTTCGTTGTCGAAGCTGAGCCGCAGTTCGACCTGCCACAGGATCGCCTGCGAGTCCGGATAGGCCTGGTCGCCGGTCGCGATGGCGAGTTGCCTGGTGAAGGACAGTGAAGGGCGTCCGTCGTTCCAGCTCCACCGCCCCCACTGAACGATGAAGCCATCTCCGTCTGAACCCGGGGCCGGGTCGATGCCTTCCACGTCGGCTTGAAGGAATTCGCAGTACGCGTCCCATGCCGCTGCGACGTTGGTGACCGCCTCGGGATCTACGCCATGGTCGCGAAGCAGTTGCCCGAAGATCGCCGCACTCCGCTGCCAGTGAAAACGCACGGGGCAGGCTAGCAGGCGACTGATCCGACCAGCGGCCCCGTGACTCGGGGGCGACCGTCCCGCCGGCCATCGAGCCTGGGCACGCCGTGATGCGCTGACACCTACCAATCGGCATTTGGAAGAGCTGACGAACAGGCCCCGGCCGACTCGTCTCTTCCACGCTCTTCCACGCCGCCTCTTCCAAACGGCGCCCCGGCGTGGAAGAGGCCGCCGAACAGCACCGCCCTCTTTCAGCCTCTTCCACGCGAGGGCCTGGCGACCTCTTCCAAACAGGTGAACACAATGGAAGAGGATCCGATTTCAATGCTTATAAGGCTTTCATGAATTGGTGGCAGAGCCTGGAAGAGGCCGTGAGAGCCACCCTGCGCCTCGTTCTTGGTCAGCAATGGGTACCAAGGGGTGGGCGGAGGGAATCGAGGCCCTGCGTGTCACTGGCGGCAAAAGCCCAGGTCAGAGCATCGAAATGCGGTGGGATGGTCGACAGGTGTGGATAGTCCGTAGCGTACGGAGCCCGCGAACGATGGCGGGCAAAACAGGCTCTGACCTGCGGTGTTAGAGGCGTGGCAGACGTTGGTGCGTCACTGGTGGCTCCGTCCGGCGCCCGATCGGGGCCGGAGCCCACCCCGCGAGGAGCCCCGCCATGACCACCACCGCACCGAGCCTGACGACCCGGTCATCCGCCCTAGCCGCCGTCGACCACGCGTGGAACCTGCTCACGCGTGAACCTGACCCTCCGCTTGTCTTGGACTGCGACGCCCTCGCCGCACGCCGGGACATTCCGGCCGACACCCTGCCCGTGGGTGTGTGGTCGTTGCGGGGGTTGCGTGACTGGATGCTCGAGCGCCCTCACGCCCATCTGGCCCGTGACGTGATCTGGCGGGAGACCGTGACGAGGGCGCGGAAAGGTGAACCCGGCTGGGTTATCGCCGCCGTCGGGCTGGCGATGCCGGCGATGGTGCGCTGCGCTGGCAGGCTCACCGCCGGCTACCAGGGCGAGGCTGTCGACATCGACGCGGAAATCCTCGCCGGCTACCTCACCGCCCTGCACGGCGCGGACCTGGACCTGACCCGGCCTGCGGTGTACGCGAGGTTGTGCTGGGCCGGGTGGCGGGCCGGGCGTGCGCTGCGTCGCGCGGATGAGGTCGAGGTGCCGCTGGCGGACATGGACACCGTGCCCGGGTCGCGGGCGCCGGTGGTTCCGTGGCGTCATGTCGATCTGCTCGTGCACCGCGCCCGCGACCTCGGACTCATCAGCCCGGACGACGCCGAGTCCTGGATCGACGTGCGCCTCGGCGACAAAAGCTGCTACCTGATCGCCGAGACCCGCGGCCTCAACGTCGACGTGCTGCGCATGCGCTTGAACCGCGCGGACCGACGCATCGCCGCCGCGCTCGCCGACGGTCGGCTCACCGGCCACGCCTTCCACGACGCCGCCCGCGACCTCGCCCGCACCACCACCGGTGTCACCGTCCCGGCACGGACCTTAACCATCGGCCCGCGCCGGGCGACGGCAGCCTGACCGCACACTCGAGTCCTCGGCGGGCCAGCCGCTGTGGAGCATCACCGCCTACCGGGGGTGCTCGGGTTCAGGATGCGTGGCTTCGCCGGCCACGTATCCGGAACAAGGAGACCGCGAAGTGGGCGCTTCGCCCAGGTCCGGATGTCGCTGGGAGGTTTGACGCGCTGCTCTGCCAGGTCGGGATGTCGTCTGGCAGAGGACGGCGGCGGACATTGCGGACGACGCGGGCCTGCTCTCACAGTGCTCTTCCATCGGTGAAAGAGGCGTGGAAGAGACCTGGCGTGGGTCGACGCGTTCGCCAGCTCTTCCAAACGCCGATTGGTAAGTGTCAGGGCAACGCGCCCAGACCCCGGCGGGACCACCCCCCCCGCCTCATCGGCACCGGTCACGTCCCGGACATCTCGCGGGGCACGAACCCCACCTGTCAACGGAAACGGAATTCGTCATGTCCTCACCCCTCCTCGCCCCACCCACCCCTGCGCCACCCACCCCTGTCCCTTCGACGCCGGCGGTGCACGTCGAGCCGGTGATGCGTCTGTACGAGCGGCTCGAACATGCCGTCGGTTGGGTGATCGACCGGCCGTGGCTGGCCGCCGTCGCCCTCGTCGTCGTGTTCGGTGTTGTCGCCGCACGCAATCTGATCGCCACCCGCCGGCACCGGTACCACGCCGCGAACGCCCGGCTGATCACCATCGCCCCACCGCCCGACGTCAACGCGAAAGGCGCACGCGCGCTGTGGTCCAACCTCGGCGGCGCCCTGGCACCGTCGTGGTGGCGGCGTGTGGTGTTCGGCGCGCCGCACGTGGTGTGGCAGTACGCCTGGGCCGGCCGGCAGCTGACCATCTCCCTCTGGGTACCGGGCACGATCCCGCCCGGCGCGGTGGAGACGTTCGTGCGCTCGGCGTGGCCGAGCGCGTCGTGCACGATCGACAACAACCCGGAAGGTCCGATCCCCGCCGGGCGGGCCGCTGCGGGTCGTCATCTGCTGCCGCACGCCTCGGAGTGGCTGCCCTTCGCGACCGGGCATGACCTGGACCCCCTGCGCCCGGTGCTGGCCGCCGGTTCCCAGGTGCATGACAGTGGGTACGCCGCCGTGCAGATCCTCGCCCGCCCCGCCAGACCTTCTCGAGTGCGCCGCGCACGCCGTGCCGCCGAGCGGCTGCGCGCGGGCAAGTCGGCGACAGCCCAGTTCAACCCGGCCAAACCCCTCGTGTGGATCCTGGACCTGTTCGTGTCGAACAAGACGCCCGCGACGGCGGCGCCGCGGCCGCAGCCGGATCTGTTCGCCCAGCGTGATGTGAAGGGGATCGCGGAGAAGGTGTCGGCGATCCCGCTGTGGGAGACGGCCGTGCGCTACGCCATCGCCGCCGACCCCCGCCTGCCCAAGGCCAAGGCTCGGGGCAGGTTGCGGGGGTTGGGGGACGGGATCGCAGCGGCGTTCGCGATCTACTCCGCCCGCAACGGCCTGACCCGCCGCACCCGTATGCACGCCCCGGCCGCGACGCTGGCCGCCCGAAGGCTGGGCGCGGGGTTCCTGACCAGCACCCCGGAACTCGCAGCCCTCGCCGGTCTGCCCCAGGACGTGGCCGTCGCCGGGCTCACGCGGGCGAGGGCGAAGTCGGCCCCGGCGCCGACCGCCGTGACGGGCGGGGGTCGGGCGCTCAAGATGCTCGGCACGACCGAGGTCGACGGCCGCGCCGTCGGCCTGACGCCGGCGGACGCGCGGTATCACGTGCACATGGTCGGCACCACCGGCTCAGGGAAGACGACCCTTTTGGCGAACATGATCCTCGACGACATCAACGCCGGACGCGGCACCGTCGTGATCGATCCGCACGGCGACCTCGCGCTCGACATCCTCGACCGCCTCCCCCTGGACGCCGCCGACCGGGTGGTGCTGTTCGACCCGCTGCAAAACCGCACCGACCGCGACCACCCCGCAGGCGTCCTGCACCCGCCGACCCTCAACCCCCTCGAACTGCGCGACGGCGCCGACAAGGACCTGATCGTCGACAACCTCGTGTCGATCTGCGGGTCGATCTTCGCCAAAGGGTGGGGGCCACGCATGGACGACGTCATGCGCGTCGCGTGTCTGACCCTGCTGCGCAAGCCTGACGTGTCGCTGCAGTTGATCCCGCCGCTGCTCAACAACTCCCAACTGCGTGCGGAGATCACCGCCGACCTGCACGACTCCAGCGGCCTCGGCGGGTTCTGGGACTGGTACGACAGCATGCCCATCGCGCTGCGCTCCCAGGTCATCGGACCCGTCCTCGCCCGGCTGCGGGCGTTCCTGCTGCGTGACTTCGTGCGCAAGACCATGAGCTACGCGAAGTCCTCGTTCAACATGGCCGACATCCTCAACGGCGGGATCCTCATCGTCCGCATCCCCAAAGGAACCCTCGGCGAAGACACCTCCCGCCTCCTCGGCTCACTCATCCTCGCCCAGGTGTGGCAGGCCGCCACCGCCCGCGCAGCCATCAAGCCCGAACAACGTAAAGACTGCTCGGTGTACCTGGACGAGGCGCACAACTTCCTCACCCTCGCCACGGGGATCGGGGAGATGCTCGCCGAGGCCCGCAAGTACCGGCAGCATGGTCCTCGCACACCAAGACCTCGCTCAGTTCCCCAAGGACCTGCTCTCGGCGGTCAGCGCGAACGCCCGCAACAAGATCTACTTCACCGTCGCCCCCGAGGACGCCAAAACCCTCGGCGTGCACGTCGAACCCGAACTCGACATGCACGACCTCGCCCACCTCGACGCCTACACCGCCATCGCCCGCCTCGTCGTCGACGGCCGCCAGGAACCAGCGTTCACCGTCAAAACCAGCCCGCCCAAACCGATCCAAGGCCACGGTGAGGCGATCCGGCGCGCCGCCAGTGACCGGGTGCCACAGCAGAACAAGGGCACCTGGGAACTGCGCGCCGAGCACCTCGCCGCCGCCAACACCGCAGAACACGAACGCCGACAGCGTCACAACGGACCGGGCGAACCCAGCCACGGCCGGCCGTGGGAACCCGCACGTTGACCTCCACGTCGAGCCCCACGTCCTGATCCACGTCACGACACGAACACGTCCCACCCGCCAACTGGTGGGTGGGACGTGTTCGTGCAGCACACGGCCCTGACCGAGCCACCTCATACCCGTCCGCCGTTCAGACACCCTCCAACGGAGGGACCCTTCCGCATGGAGATCTCCCACATGACCCCGTCACGACCCCGCACCCACACCGCAGCCCTGTTCGACAACACCCGCCACATCACACCCCGGGACCAGCTACTTCTCGACCTCCTTGCCGAGCACCACATCCTCACCACTAGGCAGGTCGCCAGCCTGTTCTACCCGAGCCTGCGCCGGGCGCAAGACCGTCTCGCGGTGCTGCACCGTGCTGAGGTGCTGTCCCGGCACGCCTGGGCCAAGGCCACCGGCGGCGTCACCGAATACCTCTACTCCCTCGGACCCCTCGGGGCCCGGCTACGCCCCAACGCCTCCTACGACCCCGACAACCCGCGCCGAGTGTCACCCCGCAACCACATGGAACGCATGGCACGCCTCGCCGGCAGCCCCAAACTCGCCCACACCATCGCCGTCAACCAATTCTTCGTCGACCTCACAGCCGCGACCCGCACCACCCCCGGCAGCGAGCTCCTGCGGTGGTGGTCGGAGAACCACACCACCAACGTCTACGAACGCTTCGGCATCCACCCCGACGCACACGGCATCTGGCGATCCGCCGGACGCACGGTCGGGTTCTTCCTCGAACACGACAACGGGACCGAGAACCACGCCCGCGTGCTGTCCAAGTTCACCGCCTACCGCGAACTCCACCATCAAGGCGGACCCACCTACCCCGTACTTCTCTGGGTGCCCAGCACCGGCCGCCGCGACAACCTCCTCGAGGCACTCGCCGGCATCGACATCCCCGTCGCCATCGCCACCCACGGACCCCACCCCTCAGGACGGGTTTGGCACCTTGCTGGGTACGGCGGCCCCTACCCCCTCAACGACCTACCCAGCGACCACGGACCCGTTGGCCTCAGCAATCCCGGGCGCTACGACGCATAGCCCACGCCAACCCACCCCAGGCGGAAGCGGTCCACCGGGTCGGCGAGCAGCCGCCTGCGGGCAACGACTTGACCTTTCGGCGAAGTGGAGCGCTGATCGACGCACCCGCCAACCTCCCACCAGCGCGGGCGTAGACACCGACCTGAAGGGCAACGCCGTGCCAACGACTACGACACCCGGACTGCACGTCGCGGGCAGTATCGAACTCGCCCTGCTGTGGAACCTCGCAGTGCCGGTACTGGCCGCACACCAACCCGACCCCGACGACCCGCACCAGTGCGTGAGCCTCCTGTGTCGCCGCGAGACCTACCCCTGCCCAGCCGCCCGTGCCGCCCACCGCGCACAACACCTCGCCACCGGACCGACCCAGGAGGCACCGGCCGAGGCCGGCACCGTCGAACGACCGGTGCAGGCGATCGGCCGAGCCCCGGCCGGGCCCGCGCCGATGCCCGCGAACGGGACACGCTTCTGGGCTCCCCGCCCGGCACCCGACCGGGGCCCTTCTTGGCGACGCGCGTCTGACCGCTACCACGGCAGGCACCGAGCATCGCAAAGAACCACAGCCCCGCCCCAACCGTGGCAGGACGGCCGGTCGTTGAGGCAGGCCGCGGCCTGACTCCGTACACCTCTCCAAGGCTGGGGATCCAAGACGCCAGAAACTGGGATCCAGGCTTCCCGCGTGCTGGAAGCGCGCGCCCCTGGCACCTCCGGAACCGGCCAGCCTGGAGGTCGAACATGCGCACTCCGAGTATTCAAACTCCGGGTATACGCAGTCAGACTTGCTGGTCAACGCCGTTTCAGGCGCGCACGATGAGTCAACGGCGCCAACCAGCCATTGGCCAGCCGACCTCGAGGAGGCATCCGATATGAGCCAGTCCCACGCAACCGACCCTGTCGCACTCGCCCAGGCCGAAAGCGCCACAGCCGTCACACTCGTCGCCACCGCGGCCGAAACCCAGACCCGCATCCGCGAACTGGTGACCCAGCTCGCCGCCGCCGAAGCCCGCTACGCCACCGAGTACAAAGCCGTCCAGGACACCTGGGGGACCGCCAAGACCTCGAAGTTCGGACTCCTCTCCCCCGACAAGGTCACCGCCGCACCCCCGCCGAGCAAGACACGACGTACCCCCAAACGCCCGAGAGGCACCACACCTCCAGCGGCCACCGATCGTGTCACCAGTGCGGCTACGCGAACCGAAACGCCGCCCCAACCGCGTGAGGACTCCGCCCGGTCAGCCGCCGGCCAACCAACACCCGTCCTGACCTGACGAGGCACCAGTAGCTGCCCACAGTCCAGCCCGTCACCATCGCCACCGTGGCATGAGGACATTTCTCGCAGTTGTGGCAGGTGCCGTGTGCTGGAGACCATGGCCCTGGACGTGGTGGTTGACCATCGGCGTAAGCGTGCCCGGAGCCGGTGGGTTCCAGGAACCACGAGAGTTCCCGCGGCATTCAGGGCCGCTCGTAACGACGGCGACAGCGAGCTCTGGCAGGCGGTGGCGATCAATACCCGACGCCCATCAGCAACGGGATGCCCGTCTGATCCGCGCATCATCGACGGCTATCTGACCTGAGTCGATGCGGCCGGAGCGAGTCTTTCCTGGTTCATCTGACATGCCCGGAGCTGGTGCTACACGCGCGGTCGGATCGGCGTCGCGGGTCCAGCGTGAACGGCCTCGATTCGAACCCCAGCGCCCTTCGCCGAGACCCGCTCAACACGAACCCCAGTTAGATGAGGCAACAGGGCCGACATCAGTTCCACATAGGAAAGCCATCGTGGTCAGCTCACGTCGATCACTGAATGTGTGCAACAGACCATTTTCAGACGTCGTTGACACTGGGGAACATGCCGGCCGTCGGCACGTTGCTGACCGATGGTCGGCAACGGTTCGAGCAGTTGCTCGCGGGCATCCCGATCGACAACAGTCTCTTGCGGTACGAGCTCTCTCCCCGATGTCGAGCGGATCCAGGAGTGGCTTGGCGACGCGATCCGCGCAACCAGTCGGTTGAATGTTCCGATCGCGCCAATTCACCCTCGGCAGACCGGGGCGCACATCGGTCGCTTCGTCCCCGGGCGCCCTAACCGCCACCTCGAAGGCCGCAGCTTGGCAGGAGACCGTGCGGCTGGGCCAACCGTGGTTGCACCATCAGGCAAGTAAAAGTGATTCAAATCACAAAGTTCAGTTCTGCGCAAGATCTTGGGGCTTCGAGTAGAGTCTTCGACATGAATGAACGGCAGCAGGTGGAGGAGGTGCTCCGCATTGCGGGGATCCTTCCGGCGCTCGGGTGGGCTCACGGTTCGGCGGCGGCGCGCACGTACTCCGACTATGACCCGGCCGCAGGGTATGACGCGCGCCTGATGGGCTACATGGGCTACGTGCTGCTGGAGAACCGGCTCGACCGGGTGTTCTCGTGCGGCGACTTCGTGGCTGACGACGCGGGTGTGGGCCTTGACCTGGTCGCCGACGGGCTCTTGCCGGGTGAGTTCGAGACGATGCCGAGCATCTTCCCCGGCCTGGTGGTCCGAAAGAACCTCAACAACTCGCCGGGCTGGATGTACGACCGGATCCGGTGGCTGCTGACCTCCTACCAGTTCGGTGCGGTCAACGACATCCGCTGGGCGGCGAAAGGCCCGACGAAGCAGCGAGTCGCAACGCAGGACAAGACCCTGCACCCCGACCAGACGCTGCTCCTGGACAACGACATGTTCCTCGTCGAGGCGCACACCACGGTCCGTGAGCTCAACGCCCAGGACGACGACACGCTCACCCTCGTGCTCGCCCACTCCCTAGACCCAGCCACCGGCCGCATCGAGACGCACCTCGGGCGCCCCTCGATGAACCGGAACGGCGAGCCGGCCTGGGACTGGACGATCCGGATCAACGGCGACGCCGGTCCCGGCGCGGCCGGAGTCCGCCCCGGCCCGATTGACGCCACCCCGCTCGACCCGAACGACCTGCCGGACGCCCCGGTGCGCCTGCGCCCCGAGTCGGGTTCTGAGCACGGCCGCGCGGCTGGGCAGGCATGAATGGCCAGCGGACGTCGGCACAGCTGCGGGGTGTAACTCAAGGATTCAGCGGCCGTCGTCTCACGCTTGCCCGGCAACTGGCCGGGCTGAGGAAGAACGGCCTTGCCGAACGGATCGGCAGGACGGGGACCGCCGTCGCCAGCTACGAGAACGGTTCGAAGAAGCCGTCGTCGAGCACCGTGGCGCAGTTGGCCCTGGTCTTGGGCGTAGAGCCGGAGTTCTTCTTGCCCACCGGCGTGGAGAACACAGACCGCGACCCGTTGCGCGCCGCGCCACACTTTCGGTCGCTTCGGTCCACCACCCAGGTGGACCGCGACCGGGCCGGTGCGTACGGCGCTCTCGTTCACGACATCGCCGCCGTCCTTGAGCGGCACGTCGAACTACCCGAACGTGATGTACCGCCGTACCCGGTGTCACCGGACCACGCGTCCTTCGGCGAGCCGGAGGAGGCGGCCCGGAGGCTGCGCAAGGCATGGGAGATGCCGCCCGGACCGGCAGGACACCTGGTTCGGCTCGCCGAGCATCACGGGATCCTCGTAGTGTTCGCCATCGCCCAGTCGGCGTCGGTGGACGCCTACTCCATCGACACCGCCTACCGGCCGATGATCCTGCTCAATCCGCTGAAGAACGACTACTTCCGGCAGCGCTTCGACGTCGCGCACGAGATCGGGCACCTCGTCATGCACTCCGACGCCGAACCTGGAGGCCGGACCGTCGAGGACCAGGCCCACCGGTTCGCCGCCGAGTTCCTCATGCCTGCAGACGAGATCGCTGGACACCTGCCCCAGCGGGCCGACTGGCAGAAACTCCTGACCCTCAAAGCCCGCTGGAAGGTGAGCCTCCAGGCACTGCTCATGCGCGCCCGCCAACTGTCCATCATGAACGAGAACACATACACCAACGCCATGGCGGCACTGTCTAGCAAAGGCTGGCGCCGTCAGGAACCCGGAGCCATGCAGGTACAAGAACACCCATCACTCCTGCCCCGCAGCATCGAGCTGATGAGCGAAGCCGGCTACGACATCGAACGCCTTGCCCGCGAGTACAAGATTCCGCTGCAAGCCTTCCGTGCGGCAACCTCCCGCGTCCCGTCACTAGACATCCAGGAGATCCTCCCCGTCACAGGAGGAGACTTGGCCGATGTTGACACGGATGAGGCGACGCTAGTCGACCTCGCGGCATTCCGGCGGTAGCCGTCCGTCGGTGCATCAATCCTTCCTGGGCTGAGTGCTAGCTCTGCTGGCGCCTTGGCTGTTCGGGTCCGGAAGAGGGCGGGTGGGCTGTACGGGTACCGAGAGCGGAAGCTACAAATTACTCGAAGAGATTTCACAATTTTCCCCGACTGGAAGATGGGGGGCATAGGCTGATCTGGGGATGCATCGACGAAGCTGACGGCGGAGGCGGGCATGGCCGAAGAGCAGAGATTCATACTTGGGGTCGACCTGGACGGCGTTGTCGCTGACTTCTACGGCTACATGCGAAAAGTCACCGCCGAATGGCGAGGAGTGCCGGAAGCTCAGCTCACCACTGAAGTCACGTACGGACTTCCCGAGTGGGGGCTGCTACCCGGCGAGTACAAGCACCTCCATCGATTCGCGGTCGATCAACGGAGACTCTTCGCCGATGAGGATCCAATCCCTGGGGCTCCTCAAGCCCTAAGGCACCTGAGCACGGAGGGAATCCGCATCAGGATCATCACCCATCGGCTCTTCATCAGTCGCGTTCACCAGGCGGCTGTCGAGCAGACGGTGCAATGGCTTGACGGTCACGGAGTGCCCTATTGGGATCTCTGCTTCATGAAAGAGAAGGGTGACGTCGGTGCCGAGTTGTATATCGAGGACAGTCCGGACAACGTTGCCCGACTCAGAGAGGCTGGGAAGGATGTCATCATCTTCACGAACTCAACTAACCGACAGGTTCCTGATGGTCCAGGCGGTCGAGTAGACGCATGGCCCGATGCCGAGCGGCTGATCCGCGAGCGCTACTACGCCTGGCGAAACGCTCGCTCCCTCCCGCTTCCGTCCGCACCCGGCCACAAGCCAGCCTGACCCATCGACCCTGCGACGGGCGATCGTGGTGTAACTGGTTGGACTGTGTCGCCCCGCGCGAAATGCGATACGACTGACTGATGAGAACCGCAGCCTGACGTTCGGAATGACAGATGATCAATGGGCGATCGCCGCCGAGCAGGTACGCGAGAAGCGATCCTTCAGGCAGTCTACGACCGGCGGATGACGTGTCGTCATCGTCGCGGCACCCGCACCGGCGGAAGAACAAAGCACTTCCAACTATGACAAGACCTTCTTCAGTCTCATCATGACCGCGCAGCTGCCGACGCGGGAGCCGAGCCGTCAACCGTCGAACGTCTTCTTACGGTGATCTGGGTGACTCACGCGTTCGGTTGGATCTGCCTTGCGCGAGAACTTGGGTTGGAGCAGTGAACCGTCTAGGCTGCCAGCAGCTACTCGAACAGGCGTCTCGAGGCGAGTGTCGGAGATCATCATGTTGCGAGGAGATTCGCAGTCCGCAGCCGAGGGGTGTCATGATGCACACATGTCGGACGATTCGCCCCACCATGAGGCCTCATTCACAGTTGCCGGGCTATTCGCTGGCATAGGGGGAATCGAGCAGGGGTTCGTGTCTGCCGGAGGACACGCGAAGCTTCTGTGTGAGGTTTGGGAGCCGGCACGGTTGGTCTTGGAGCATCGGTTCAAAGGTGTGCCGGTCGCAGCTGATGTTCGTGAGCTGGACTCCATCCCTGAGGTGGATGTGCTTTCCGCAGGCTTTCCCTGCACAGACTTGTCGCAGGCCGGCCGCATGGCAGGCATCCGCGGCGAGCAGTCCGGGCTCGTGACTCACCTGTTCAGGCTGCTCGAACAGGCCCGTCCCCGATGGGTCGTAATCGAGAACGTCCGCAACATGCTCGTCCTTGACAAGGGCGGCGCCATGGCATTTCTGGTCGCCGAGCTCGAACGCCTCGGGTACAGGTGGGCATACCGATTGGTGGACTCCCGTTTCACCGGAGTACCCCAACGGCGACAGCGTGTAATCGTCGTAGCTTCCAGAGACGACGATCCCCGCGACGTGCTGTTCGCCGACGACGCAGGTGAGCCTGCTCCCGAGACCTTCGCCCGAGATGCGTTCGGCTTTTACTGGACAGAAGGTCTCACCGGCCTGGGGTGGGCCCAAGACGCGACGCCTACCCTCAAGGGCGGCTCTACCATCGGCATTCCCTCACCGCCGGGCATCTGGGTACGTGACGCCGCTGTCGGACGCGCAATTGTCACCCCAGGAATCAGCGCAGGAGAGCAACTCCAGGGGTTCCCTGCAGGCTGGACGGAAGCAGCCAAAGACCATGGACGCCGGAATGCGAGTAGATGGAAGCTCCTCGGCAACGCGGTGACGGTCGGCGTCGCAGAATGGCTGGGTGGGAGACTGTCGAAGCCGGGGGAGTCTATAGCGAACACCGGATCCGAGCTAGCACTAGGCGCTCGATGGCCGAACGCGGCCTGGGGATCCGCCGGAAAGCGTTGGCAGGCATCCGTTTCGATGTGGCCGACCCGGAAGACATACCGTCACCTGCTCGACGTCGTCGACCTTGCAGAAGCCGTTCCGTTGAGCCTCAGGGCGAGCGCCGGGTTCTTCAGCCGTATGGAGCGAAGCACACTCCGGTTCGACGAGTCATTTCAGCTGGCCATGAAGCAACATGTAGAGGCAATGCGGATCGCACCATGACCCTCCCGTCGACGCCGCGTCCTGCTGCGGCAGATCCAGCGGTACAGAGACGCATGAGCAGGCAGCGCCGTAGAGACACCGCTCCTGAACTTGCCCTTCGCAAGCTCGTTCATAAACGAGGCCTAAGGTATCTGGTCGACGCCGCGTTGCCCGGGATGCGACGCCGGGCGGACATGCTGTTCCCCAGGCTACGGATCGCAGTCTTCGTCGATGGATGCTTCTGGCACAGCTGCCCGCTGCACGGCACAACCCCCAAGACGAACACCATATGGTGGACTCAGAAGCTCTCCACCAACGTCGCCCGCGATCGCGACACCGACGAGCGGCTTGCGGCCGAAGGTTGGCTCGTCATACGGATCTGGGCCCACGAAGCCGTCGAGGAAGCAGCCTGCCGCGTCGAGGACGCCGTCCAGTCCAGGAGATGATCAGCGCCGAACTGTCGGAGGGCGTTGCTAGTCTCGAAAAGTGAGCATTCCCTCGCCCCAAAACGTGGACCCAGCCGTCGAGATGAACCAACTCCTCGCCTCGATCGAGCACTCATCTAAGAACGTGTCGAAGTATCGGAGCTTCGAGGCCTATGTGGCCGGCCTGACGGGCCTGGAACCTTCGGCTGTTTATGCCTCATATATTTCTAAAGCGGGCAATCTGTCGGTAAGGTTCGAGCAGTCAGGCAGGGCACGCGACGCTAAGCTCTTGATCGCGTTGGTAGACCCGAGGCAGGGCGAGACGGCCGGGCAGTCCTTCGAAGCCCTGATGCGTTTGTGTGCGAAGAAACGACCCGGCACCGAGGCTCTGATACTCCAGAGGCCTAACGAACTCTGGGAAGTGACTCACGCAATCGTTCCGAGCGGGTTGCCGGACGAGCCCCACTTGTACCAGGCCCCGAGCTTGATCACAGGCGTACACCCGCACAAATATCTGTACAAACCTGCGCGGGAAGCGCCTGACGAGGTCTCGCAGCCGTTCTTCACAGCTCCAGAGCAGCGGACGGATCGCACGCCACCGCCACTCGTGCTCGATGAGAGAGTTCTGCGGATGCTGCGCACGGCAATCGCTTCGCATCGGGCTGTAATGCTCGTGGGTCCGCCGGGCACCGGTAAATCGACGCTCGTACATCAGCTCCTGGCCCAGGTGCAGCAGTCTCCAGGTGCCATCGGAATGACGATGGCGCATGAATTGATGACTGTCACACCTGATGAAAGCTGGACGACTCGGGAACTTGTCGGGGGGGACAGTGTGGACTCCGATGGCCGTATCGGCTTCGCGCCTGGCTATGTCCTCCAGGCTGTACAGGAGGACAAGTGGCTATTGTTGGACGAGGCCAACAGGGCCGATCTCGACAGGATCTTCGGCGGCTTGATGACGTGGCTCACGGGACGGCCCGTTACGGTGGGGCGCCCGAATCCCAGCTCCGACTCCGAGATCGTGCTCGGCTGGAACGATGACGTCTCCTCTACCGTGATCGGCAAAATCGAGGAGCCTGACGACGATACCCACTATCGAGCCGGGACTGAATGGCGATTGATCGGGACCTACAATTCGATCGATGCGCATACCGTCTTCCGTTTCGGCCTGGCCTTGGGGCGGCGGTTCGCTCAAGTGCCCGTGCCTCCCCCGCAGCCAGGACTGTTCGCGGCGTTCCTGGGCGAACATCATGCCAACCACGACGAGACTGTACGAGCCCGTCTCGCCGAGGTGTACCGCGCCCATTTTGAGATCCCTGGCCTGGCGATGGGGCCAGCTTCTTTTCTGGGCATCCTCGACCAGCTCCGATCGAGCCTCCACACTGATCCTCAAGCTGAAGCCACAGAGCTTTTCGCAGAGGCTTATCTTGCGGCACTCGGAACTTGGATCCGACGCTCTGACGAAACCATTCAGGACGAGCTGGGTGCGAAGCTTTCGGTAGTCGAGGCTCTCGGCGATCAATGGGAATGGGTTAAGGAAAACCTGCGGTACCTGGCATGACAAAAAACTTTCCGGACCCGCAGGTAGACATTCACTGGGAGGGGCTGGACCAGGTCAGTCGAGGATGGAGTGGAAAGGGGCAGTTATATCTGGCGCTGGCTGCGGTTGTTGACGATTTGGACAACGTTCGCTGGCAACAGAGAGATATAGAGCGCCGCGCCAATCGGATCTTTTTCGAAGAGCTAGCTCCATGGCTCGAAAAGTGGCCGTCGACCACCAACAGCTGGATCGACGCCATCCCAGCCCAGAGCCTTCGCCGACGCAAAATTACAACGACACTTCAACCGGGCACCGATTGGGTCGCGACCCGGGTAACAAGTGGCTGGCCCCCAGACCAATACGTTGTACGTGAGCGAAACCGCGTCGCTGACCAGGCAACGATTCGCACACTTCGGTGGGCACTCGATCACCTGAGAAAGGTGCGAAAAGACGCTATCTCGGTCGAATCCAGCCTGGAGCGGACTGCGCGCGAGCAATGTAGAGCTGCTTTACGGCTCCTCCAGGCACGCGGAGCCGTAAAAGATGCCGTTCCGGCGAATCCGCTTCCTAGCGAGGTAGAAGCCCTCTCGCGCTCAGGGAAGCCTTGGACACTTCTAGCTCCGGTCGTATCGGCCATCCGCAAGCAAGAAACGGCCTCCCTCATCGAGTACGCTCGACGGCATCTAATGCCCGATAAGGAGCTCGACTGGCGT
The DNA here is from genome assembly GCF_053902585.1 of Longispora urticae. Taxonomy (NCBI): domain Bacteria; kingdom Bacillati; phylum Actinomycetota; class Actinomycetes; order Micromonosporales; family Micromonosporaceae; genus Longispora; species Longispora urticae. Next base: position 567,527 of record NZ_JAQZSH010000035.1, on the reverse strand, counting down.
ATTTTCCACCTAGGCGCACTCGGCGCACTCTTGATGAGGCTTCGTCAGTCCGGTGCCCGCATCGTGGACCACCGGCCACTATCGGGGTCGACTTTTGAAGGCCCAAATTTCAAAGTCGAAATGAACGGGGGAGAAGAATGGGACCTGTGGTTCGAGGCTTCCCGCTGTTGGAAGTACTACGACCATCCTTCGGCCTATGCTGAAGCCACCAGCGGAGTACAGGGAGGAGGGTTCGCAGCCGGAGCCGACATCCTGCTTGTCCGACCAGGGCACTCGGCGGCTGTTTTTGAGTGCAAGTATGGAACGGATGCTTTAGTCCGAAAGGGTTACCACCAGGCATGCAGCTATGGGATTGAGGTCCAAAGTCTCCTTGCACCTACAGTAGCCTCATACGTAGTAGGTCCGCCCACCATGGTTCAGCCTGCGCAACCCCGGCGCGTAGGGGGCCTCACCGTGGAATTCGTTTCACCCTCGATTATTGCCGACCCGACGCATCACCTGGCGCCATTACCTTCCCGAATCAGGTGAGGGCGACTCGGCCGGCAAGATCGGGTTGGCAACTCACTCGGCCGCTTGCTGAATCGATGAAGTTCAAGGTCGGTCATGAGCGCTGCGGGGCGCGCCTTCGTTCGGCGTACCCAGTAGGCGGTCATCGAAGCAGCCGACCGATGTCATCGCCGAGAATCGGCCTGCGGAGTCCGCAAGTAATGCAGCTATCGGGCCCTCGGCTGCTTCCACAAGAAGATAGCGGATGGATCTGATGGTGTCTGGACCCCGCGAGTGTTGGGTTCACCCTCGGACAATTTCGCCGTCAGGTCCGTCACGCGCTCGTACAACCTTGACTGGATACTGGCGTCGAGCCCTAGAAGGGAAATGCCTTCCTTGACCGACCACACTGACTCTCTCGCCGGCCGGGCAGGCGGAGCATGAAAGTGAGAGGGCCTTCGACAGTTCCTCGGGCGGACACAAAAGAAGCCCCGAGGAACATCGGCCGGCCCCAGCGCAGCAACCCGTTTCGGGCGGTCCTGGCTCCGGTCCGTGCGAAACGCCGGTCGGTAGCCGCGAGCCGTCGCGTGGGGCCGACTGCAAGGAGTGCGACGTGGAGAACGCGGTCGACCTCGGAGGCGTAGGCGTGGCTGAACCATTGGCTCTGGATCGTAGAAGGGAGCCTGGTGCCGGTTCGGGACTGGGAGTTGGCCGCGTCGTTGAAGAACTACCGGTTCCGATACGAATTCATCAGGCGAGATCAACGGTAGGGGCAGCGTAGTCGTCCTCAAGCAATTGGGGAACGTCTTCTTTCGTCTGCAGAACGCCAACGTCGAAGAGCTTGGAGGCCAGAGCTTCGCCCAGAGGCGGCGGTACAGCGTTGCCAATGATGATCTGAACCTCAGTGCGAGTTAGCTTGTACCGAGGCTTGATCCTCTCGTCAACGAAGGCAAAATAGTCCGGGAAACCCTGGATGCGCGCGGCCTCATGGGCGGTCAGGCACCGGGGGACCTCAGGGTGGACAAAACGTCCGCGACCCATAGTCCCGAAACCGCTGGTGATGGTCTGAGACGGACGGTCCCACCACAAGCGACCGTACATTGAGATGTAGTTGTGTTCGCCCTGGTGACACTCGGGACGCTCTTCGTTCGGCAGGTTGTGTTCATCGTTCTCGAAGAGATACTTCATACGTCGCTGGTTGTCTGGGCTAGGTACTGCAGCTTCATCGAAGAAGGACTTCGGTCGTGCATCAAGTAGGTCGCCAATTGCCCAACGCAGATCATGGGGTGTGGCGTCCTGGTGTTGTTCGATCTGCAGCAGGTCAGCAGCTGAAAATCCATCAGGCAACGCATCTTCGTGGATAGCAAGCAGTATGTGGCGCTTGCGTGTCTGGGCGACCCCGAGCTTGAGCAGGTCAATACGATTAGTGGCGACATCGTATCCGAGCTTCTTGAGGTGAACGATGGCGCGGGAGACCACCTGCTGCTTGTCATTCACAACGGCCAGCACGTTTTCGATGACGACTGCACGGGGAGCAAGAACCTCTGCGGCGCGAACCATGCGCAGGTACAGGCGGTTCTTGGGGTCATCGCGGCGGGTGTGGTTGTTGAGGTTGCTGTGCCCTTGACACGGCGGCCCGCCGATCAGGAGTCCCACGTCGTCACCCACAATGGAGACAGTCGCAGATTCCACATCGGACAAGGTGGAGCCGAGGGAACCATCGAAGTAGGACTCGACGGTGCCCTCTCGGACGTTGGCCTTGGGGAAGTTGGCCTTGAAGACCTTGGTGGGAGCTGCCTCGAAGTCAACCGCGAGACGCACATCGAGTGCGACGCCGTTCTTGCGGGCTGCCTGGGCAATACCGAGGGTGAGGCCACCGCAGCCAGCGAAGAGGTCCACGACTCGCAAGGAGCCGATACCCTCCTCGAACTTCGGACGCCGCTTGGCCCGCAGAGGGTGCCGCTCGCCCACGTATGACCCCTATCTGCGCTTGCTCGTAGAACTGGCGGAACGAGCCGCCATCGTACTCGATCAAGCATGAGCAGGATCGGCAGACCGATACTTGTGCGTGGATTCACCAACCAGGACCGTGAAAGCTGACTCAACCGAGAATACGTGCTTCGTGACCGGTCTACGGAAGTTCGCAGGCCAGCCCAGCACTGCGACCTGCTGGCCGGTGGCGGCCAGGTCATAGACCAGGTCATGGACCTGGACATCGGCTAGCAGATCTACGGCGTCGGCATGCAGAGCGGCGAGTACGGCAACACCAAAGCGCGGAGACTGCACTTCCCAATCGTCCGCCTCGGCTCTGCGGTCAGCCCAGACGTTCGTGGCCACCCGCCTGGGTCAGGGTTCAGCGAACTCCGCGAAGCGCGCGACCTCCCTGATCGCGGAGGCCGTGACGGAGCGCCTCCGAACCAGGGTGTACCTAGCGCTCTGACGTGGAATCTGGCCTGTCGCCAGGGGTGCTGACAGATAGACTTCAGCGGCGAACCGCGTCGGTCTACGAAGGACGAAAGCATGCCGCTTGAGGTCAACAAACACGTCCAACGGATACGGCGATACCAGCCGTTCGACGCTGACACCTCGGAGATGATCTACGAGTTGCAAGCGGACTGGACGCAGTCACTGTTCCCTGTCGTAACGCTGGACTACCTGCTAAATGTCATTGAGCGACCGACGGCGAAGACCATCGTCCTCACCGGGGACGCCGGGCATGGCAAGACGAGCCTGTGCGCCAGCCTTCTGGCCGAGCTGCGGAGAGATGCCGAGGCGATAACACCAGATGATCGAAAGATGGTTTTCCGCGAGCTGTCCGACGCTGGAGACGCCAGCCGACCTATCGGCTGGACTCGTAGCGGACGACCGCTGTACATCCTCAAGGATCTCAGCGAGCTCAGTCTGCAGGCGGGCGCTCACAAGCTCGTTGAGCTACTTGCCCCGCCGGACGAAGGCGTCGCGATCGTCTGCGCGAACGAGGGCCAGCTACGAAAGTGCGTCGCCGAAGACGACAACCTAGACAAAGGCGGCACAGGGCGCGCCAAGATACTGGTGGAGACCCTCACGGAAGGCATCGTCCGCGGGCAGGTCAGCAGCCCTGATGGCACAGTTACTGTCCTCAATCTCAACTACCAGTCCGTAGCGGCAGGTAGGTCCAACGGCGGCCTCATCTCTTGGGTCCTGAAGCAGTGGACGACGACGCAATGGTCGCGGTGGAAACCTTGCGAGACCTGTGATGCGCGGAATGTCTGCCCAATCCTGGCCAACCGCACCGAGCTGGCGGATCCCACGCGCGGACCTCAGCGCCGGACTGCGGTCCGGGACGTGTTCGCGGCGGCCGAACGAACCGGAGCGGTTGTCACGACGCGTCAGGCGCTCTCGGTGATCAGCTACATGCTCACTGGTGGTCTATCCTGCGAGAATGTCCACGCCAAGTACCAGTGGTCGCATTCGAACAGGTCTTGGCAGGCGCCCCACTTGTATCACCAATCGCTCTTCGGTGACCGACTGACCCAGCAACAGCGTCATCTGGTTCCTGCCTTCTTCGCGCTGCGAAAGCTGGACCCTGGCAAGGTCTCCCGCCGTCAGGTCGACGACCGGCTGGATCCGGACACGGCTGGCGACTTCCCTCCTGCCGACGCCACTAGTTACCTGCAAAGGGTCCGTACGAGTCGGGACGTCCAGAAGCAGGCCGAACAGTTGCGGGGCTTGTACGCATTCCTGCGACGCGCAGACTTCTTCAACAGCGACGACGACAAGGATCGGTTTGCCCGCATGGGTCTGCAGGCTGGTGACGACTTCGTCAGTGTCGAGGACGGGAATCGAGACTCGGCAGACACCAAGGTGCGAGACCGCTTCCTCAAGGGCCTGGAGGCGGTCCAGGGCATCCACCGGGCGGGGAGCAACCCTGACTTCTTCGTTCTCGACCCCGCTTTTTTTACTCACCGCGCCCGCGCGGCCGTGATCTCCCGGCGAGTACCCAGCAAGGGCGCTGAGGTTGTTGACCAGGTCAGCCAGTGGCATGCGGAAGGCCGCGCGGGTGTCACTCCAGAGATGCAGAACGCCGTAGAGTGGCTCAATCGAGCCATCTACATCCGCATCCCGGCTGTCGACCCTAACCAGGAGGCAGTCTCGGTGGAAGCGGACCTTCTACGCTTCGAGTTGCTGACACGGTGGGCCGCAGGTCTACGTAGCGAGGTCCAACACGAAGCCGAGATCCGGGGCCTGAGTGGATCCCTTGCAGAGCTGGCCGACACCTCGAACAAGGACGACGAGATCCAGGTACTCGTGGGCAACGTCATGAGAAAGCTCATGATCGACGTCGGAGACAAGATCAGGTCGGTGCGTGCGTAATGGCTGATCGTTCCAAAGCAGAGGTCGTCCTGCGTCTCTTCGGGGTGAATCTCGAGCAGCAGGGCCGCGGTTTCTACATCCCGCTTGAGATGCTCGCGATTGCACGTGGCGTCCACCAAGTACACCAGGAAGATCCGGAGAACTTCGCAGGACTCCTGGACAGCGGAGTCGACACGGTCTACAAGAGGACGTCACACGACCTGGCTCGGCGGATCGCTACCAAGACCCCCATCGTTGAGGGCGACGAGGAACTCGGCAAGGCCGTGGAGCTGGACTCCCCCGAGACGTTGGAGACCCTTCACGCCCTGTTCTCGTCCCTGTTGGTCGAGATTCCTGGGCGTCGGAGCCGGCCCAGCTGGTTTGGCGCACACATCTATCCGTTCGTCGGTGAGCTCATCCACTACGACGCAGTCGAGCGACGGATCAGGCAAGCAGATGCCTCCCCCAAGAAGGGCACGAAGAAGAGCAAGCAGGCCGGCAAGGTTGATGCGGGCATCAACGCTCCGAGTATAGAGCGCTATCTCTTCCGGGATGGTGGGAGCTGGGCATACAAGGTCCTACGCAGCGACCCCGATTGTGACCGCAAGGAAGTGACCCGACAGGGTCTGGGCGACCTCGTACAGGACAGCGGCACGCCGCTGGGCAACCTTGCCAAGGCCCTCAGTGCGCACGACTTCGACTACGACGAAACGCCCGTGGTGGCTTCAGACGAGGGAATCATGCTGCACGATGATCTGAGCCCGTGGCCTGATCTGCTTAGGGAGGGAGCTCGCAACATCGTCGCTCGAGCTGCGACAGTCCCGAGGGCAAAGCGCACCGAGAGCCTCATGCACTGGGTTCCCTACTGCTTGGCACGCCACCAGCTACACCTTGCACGCAGGAAGCTCGGCGCCTCCGATCCTGGGTTGATCATATTGGACTTCGGCAACGAAGCTACCCCGCTGCGCAGAGAGTCGCAGAAGAACCTCACCAATTTCCGCAACGACATCGTCAACGCGATCAACCGCCAGGCTTCGGAAATGATCGACGAATTCGGAACCAACGGCGACGAAGCCAGTAAGCGCCGCTATGAACGATTCACCAAGGATGCCGGCAATGCGGTCGCATCGCCCCGAGCTTTCTTCAGCGAGACCCTCGCGGCAGTGGGAGCCCTGAACGCGACGGTCGGGCGCCGACACTTCACCATGAAGCCCCCGATGCTTGAGGGGCTGGCATCTGCCACTGTCCCTCAGGGTACCGAGATGGAGTTCGACCAGTTTTGCGAGTTGCTGTATGCGAAATACGGGCTCGTGGTAGAGAGCAAGGTCGCAGTCGCGAGCCCGTTGGCTTACGAGGTCGACCCATCGATCCTTGAACACAACGGTAGGGCTTTCAGGGAGAAGCTGGCCGCTATCGGTCTGCTCACTCAATATTCAGATGCAACCAGCATGGTTCGAGGGGAGCCCCGGTGACCGGCGACAGCATCCGAGCGCTCGGTCGGTTTATCGCCGACGAAGCACTCCGCAAGGTCACTGAGATCAGCGGAGCCCGTGCCGTCCTACGAGTCAGCGGGTTTGACCGGCCGACAGTCGCCGAAGCTCTCCGCCATACAGCCCGTAAACTGCTGGAGTCGCCAGATCCGCAGGTCGTTGTGAAGGTCGGCACCTCGGACCCGATCGAAGGCGTACCTGATGATTATCTGCTAGGACCGCAGGACCAGCTGACTAAGTGGCGAAATTCTGGACAGGGTACGGCCGTGTTGCTCTTCGAGTGGGGGCAGTCTCCGGACGCGCAGGGGCTAGCGGCCATGAACGCCCTTGATGATGCCACAATTTTTGGCGACCACCACGACACCTCCGCCGAGCGGGGGTTCGACAGGTTTATGTCAGAGGCCTGGCGGGAGGCTGGCGGTATTGACACCGTTCCGGCCGTGATGGCCACCTCTCTGCCGGAAATCTGGCGCGCCGTCACCGATGAGGAGCCCAGGTCTGTGCACCGCTGGGCGGCCTTCTTGGTCGAGACCGCGCAGAAGGTCGCAGTGGCTCAGGTCCGCACTCCTGAAGTGGTCTACCTTGAGATCTCTGCAGCCCTGACCGCCCTTGACCTCTTCCCGGACCGTGGACTTTTCTTGAAGCCCGGAGCGCTGGCCATCCGAATCAAGAAGAACGTCTGGGTCAGTGCCTTCAAGCAGGCTAACGGCAAGGAGATCGCTGATGAAGACCTGATAGATCGAATCGGCATGGCTGAATTCAGCGAGGAGTCTCTGGACTGCATCGGTACAGACGCCGAGACTGCCAAAACACGCATGCGCGGACTCATAAGCAACGTTAATCGCAGTGGGCCTACCCCGCAGGAACTTCGGCAGCTGCGCTGTGAGCAGGACCTGACCCTCTGGCTCGAGGTCTTCGAACTGAAGACCAAGAAGATTGGCTTGGGCCAGCACGTCCGGCAGGAGATCGAGAAGACCGCCGGTGAGAGGGTCGACGAATTCGATGCCATGATGATCGAAGATGCGCTTGATCGCGGTGATCAGGAATCCGCGCAGCGCTTCCTTGACGAGGCGCCCGTCGGCGGGGCCGAACCACTGGCCGACCTGTTGTCCAAGCGGTCACGCCGCAAAGTTGAGAAGCTCGCCTTCCCGGACTCTCAGTTCGTTCAGGACCCGCTACGTACCCTGTTGCGCGAGCTGACCTACTTCTCCGACGAAGAGGAGGGCGCCGTCGTCGTCGGGCTTGAAGGCAATGAGGAAGCCGGGCGTTGGAGCCGTTGGCTGTTCGCCTTCCTGTACGCACGCACCCTGCGTGACATTCAGGACTCTACCGGTCTTCACTTGACCCTGGAGATCGAAGACTGCCTGCTCAACCTAATTAAGCCGCCTCTGCCGAAAGACAATGAGCCATTCGACTCGAACACTGAATGGGCCGCGCTGCGCATCCTGGTCAAGATGGACGGCGCCGCCCAGCGACGCTTTCGCTGGGACCCCCTCGGGATCCCTGGACAGATCGCCCTGGCAGCCCTCATCAACGGCTGGAAGAACCTCCCTGGCCATGCCAGCAATCTGACCTTTGACGCCTTCCTCGAGAATTTCAACGACCCCAGGCAATGGCAGACCGACGAACCTGTGCCTATCCCCGAATCGCATTTCGCCGCCCAGCTGGAGCACATCAAAAGGGACCACTTCGACCGGTTCTCCGAAGGGCTTGACGCCGAAAACATCAAAGACTACGTACGCGAGTGGCAAGGCATCCTCCTTGAAGCTCGCACCAACCTGGTACCCGAAAACGCCCCAGACGCAGACCTTGAGGCCGTCGTCCTAACCGATGTCGTCCGGCTGGCTGATCACCGCATGATGATGCTGGCCACTCACCCACTGAAGCTGCGCTGGCTGGCAGAGAACTACGTAGAGGCCGCCGGCAGCATCAAGACCGCTCTGAACAAGGTGGGAGGCCTGAGCCTCAACCAAGAGAACGAGGATCTCTTCTTCGACGCCATCGACCGTATCTCGCCACACGGAACACCGGCAGTCCTCGTCGGGCCCGGCGGCACGGTCGCCATCCCTATGCGCGAATCGGCCGGGCACGAGGAGTACGCACCGGTCCGCCACGGCGGAAACGAGTCCAAGGAATGGCTTTCCAGCATCGACGAGACCGCGATCGACGAGATGGTCCGCGTCATCACCGACTACTTGACGACCTACCCTCACAAGCTTGATGGCCTACGCGTACTGCTTTTGGATCGCAACGGCGACCCCGTACTGCCAATGCGCGTGGCCAAGCAGGTACGGGCCAAGAATCCTCGTCTGAAAGTTGACCTGGTCGTACTGGCTCCCCAGGCCACCCATCACGAGATCATCCAGGGTTTCGACCTGCAGTTCTCCGGCACAGAGATGTCCGAGGACAGCTTCCTGCCCGATGTCCAACTAATCCTGCAGGCATGGGAGCCCGACCAGGAAGCAGACCTGTCAGGGCTGGAAGACACCATCGACCTCGCCCTGGCTCCAGCGCTGTTCGGCACACAGACCAGTATCAAGGAGAGCACCAAGAAGGAATCCCTGTCGGGCTCCTTCAACCCCTGGAAGCACCCAGCTTCACACAACCTGGCTCAGACCAGCGAGAACGTCGTGAGAGCGCTATTGCCCGAGACCTCCGACGAGACTCTCGAGTCCTGGTCCACCTTGTGCGTGCGCTACGACCGCCGCTCCCCGGTATCCCGGGAGAGTGTCGACGGCATCGACTACTTCGAGATGCAGGTGCAGTTCGACCAGCACCAGGACTTGTTCGCCACTCTGCACCGCGTGGCTCATTGGGTCGTTACCCTCGACAGTTTTATCGGCCGTGAGCAGATCGACGCCCTGCGCAACCGCCCTGACGTCATCCTCGTCAAGCCCGGTGTCGGCAAGAACGAGTCCTACACCCTCATTGTCAGTTCACAGACCGGTCGGCAGTTCGTCGTCCAGAGACTGCGGCGCCGCCTGGAGCAGATCCGTGTCGTCACTTCCCAGGACTCCGAAGGCACCGCGAAGCGGATCTATGAGGTCGGCCGCAACGTGACCCCCGGCGCCGTGCTGCGCTCACTCGGCATCGGCACCACGGTCAACGAAGTCGTCGGCCTGGTCGCCACGCGGTTCGTCATTGACCAGCATTTCCCCGTCCCGCAGCAGGACACTAGCCTGGTCACCTGGATCAGCTTTGACGACCACCACCGCTGGTTCGGCCGCGGACACAAAACCCGTGCCGATCTAGGCCGGTTCGTCCTGACTGTCCAGAGCGATGGCGCGATTCGGTTGGATGTCCTCGTCGCCGAGTCCAAGTTCCGCCAGACCTTCGACGTCGGCTCAGCCGAGGAACAACTCACCCGCACCACCGACCTTTGCAGAGATGCCTTCCGCTCGGACGGCGAGGCTCGCCACGACCGTCCCTTCTGGCTCGACGAACTTGCAGCCGCGATCGCTCAAACCAGCGGGAACGCCCTACGAGCCGCAGACCTTCCGGCTCGTACCATGATCGGTAAAGAAGATCATCGCCAGCTTGAGGCGATGGTCCTTGACGCTTTGCGCTCCGAGGATGTCCAGCTCGGCCAAGTCACAGGCGTTGCTGTGGCCATCTCGGCCGAGGACGACCTGCCGGCACCTGCAGTCGGAAAACTCGGTAAGCACACTCTAGTGAGGTTGAACAAGCACGAGCTTCTGAAGCTCATCGGTGCCCTACGCGCCAACCAGGACCCCGCCGATGCCGACGCCCTTGTCGTCTCTGGGGACCTCGTTAGGACCCCAACAGATCGCGCCTCCTTCATCAACACCTCCTCAATAGGCGATTCCGTTGAACTACCTACTCCGGAAGAATCAGCGGCACCTGTCGAGGTTGCGGGGGCGACTGTGCCGACAACCGTGCCGAGCCCGGTAGTGCCGCCCACGCCTGCCTCCGAAGGCGATTCCGTCACTCTGGAAGCTCATCGTGGCGGCCTCCGCGATGAGGAGTTGAGGATTCGGTACAACAGGGTCGTCGACGTTTTCGCACGACACAAGGTTGCGGTCACCGCCCCGGAGGCCGGCAAGTGGCAAGAAGGACCCGGCTTCTACATCTTTCGGTTCATCCCCGATCCTGGGGTCACCGTGGACAAGCTGACCAACAGGCGAGATGAGATCTTTCTGGCTCTGGCTCTGCCCTCCGGGTTCAGTATTCGCACCCGCAGCGACCGCGGCTCTGTGCTCTTCGAGATTCCCAAGATCGACGAGGAGAAGTACGGGGTCGATGCCAAGGCGCTATGGCAGCAGTGCCCGGCCGATCCCGAGTGCCTCATTGCCCCACTGGGCACCGACATCGAAGGCAACCCCGTCACCATTGACCTGTCCTCCGCAGACTCACCGCACTTGCTGGTGGCCGGTACTACGGGATCGGGAAAATCCGTCGCCCTGGACACGATCCTCAAAGGGCTGGTCCGGTACGACAAGAGTGCCCTCCGACTTCGTCTCGTCGATCCCAAGGGCACCGAGCTTGTCGACTTCGAGGACGACCCTCACCTCGACGGAGTGATCGGTATGGATGCTGCCGACGCCATCCAGATTCTTGAGGAAACCGTCGAAGAGATGGCGGTGCGCTACAAGGACATGAAAGCGATCCGCACACGCAAGCTCGTCGAGTACAACGCTAAAGTTGACAAGGCAGACCGAAAGCCCTGGATCGTCATTGTCCTGGACGAGTACGCCGACCTAACCAGCGATCCCGAAGAGAAGAAGCAGATCGAAGCGCTGCTCAAGCGACTGACTCAGAAGGCCCGCGCTGCGGGCATCCATGTCATCGCGGCCACGCAGCGCCCGAGCGCGGACGTTATCTCGACAACCATCCGCTCCAACTTCCCCGCTCAGCTCGCGCTGCGAGTCAAGACAGCGACCGACAGCCGCATCATTCTGGACGAGATCGGAGCCGAAGCTCTGGCTGGACAGGGCGATGCATTCCTGCATACAGCAAAGGGCACCATACGAATGCAGGTTGCCTATGACGGCAGCTGACCAGGCCCCACGAATTTTTTGGACAGCGATGTTGCGCTCGCCGTACCAGGCATTGCCAGAAGCCACCGCCTTCCGAAGGGCGATGGTCATCGAAGCCGCCGCCGAAGAGGTCACAGTTCAAGACCGTCCTTTGACCGGTCGTGGTCGTGGCGTTGGTGGAGGGATGGCGATCGGCTGGTCTGCGGTGCTCGGCTCGTGATCGTCAGGTGGCAGGGCTGAGCGACCATGAGATGCCTGGTCGGATAGTCAACGGCGAATCTAGGCGCAGGAGCAACAACGGAGCAACAAGGCCAAGTTTCAGACCCAATGGGCTCCAATTCGATCATTGTTTTGCCAGGTCAGGATGATATTTCGAGTATCTAACCTGGAATCCTACGGATCAGAAGGTTAGGGGTTCGAGTCCCTTCGGGCGCACATAGTTTGACCTGGGCTCCTTCCGTTTGGAGGATAGGGGCCTAGGTCATTTTTCGGCCCGGCGCGGGGCGGTTTCCCGCGCTTTCCCGCCTGTTCCCGCTGGTGACCGGAACACGCGAGCAACAACGGAGCAACACAACGGGCCGCTGGTGGGTGGTTCATGGCGCCGAAGTTGTCTCGCCGGGACTGGGCGACAGCTCGGGCCGCTGTTTGAACATTTCACCCCGTACAGGAGCAGCGCCCAAAGCAGGGGTTGTCACCGGGGTCCAGTTCCGTGAAGGCCCACGGATGGTGACGGTGGGGCTCAGGACCGTCTCCGGTCAGGAGGTGCCGTTGCCGCTGGACACGATCGCGGCCAGCCTCGCCACCACGTCCTCGTCTGCTCCGCCGGCGTGCGCGAGGTGGTAGATGCCCCGGGCACGGAAGTGGTCACGCACCGGTTCCGCCCGGTTCTCGTGTGCGGTCATGCGGGCGAGGATGTCGGGGCGCTGCTGGGCCTGCCACCAGTGCCGGTCGAGGTCTTCTTCGCCCACGTACAACTCGATCATGATCTCGGGCTCGTGGCCGCACTCGGCTAGCAGTTCCGCCTGTCCGACCGTGCGGGGATAGTCCGACAGCATCCGGCCCGTTTCGGCGGCACTGAGGACTGGGGCCACGACCTCCGTGACCAGCTCCACGGGCACGAGTTCCCCTGCATCGATGTGGTTGCGAATCCGCATGCCTTGAGGCGTCCGCCGTTGCGCGTGCTCACGGATGAGATCACTCGCGCTGACAAAGGCCAGGCCCAGGTCACTCGCGAGGATCGCGGCCGGGGACACCACGCCCGGCCCCAGAAACAGGGCGATCCTCCGCATGCGCTGCTCCCGTCCTCAGCTCCTCGCAGGATAGTGCGACCACACGCGCCGACGTGTTCCCTACGGGGCCGAACGGCCGAACGGTCACACCGTCGAGCCCGGTGCGTACCTCGGCCGTCGGGCCACCACCGTCAGCGGTGGCCCGAAACTGGATGCCACCCACGAGCACGTCAACGACGCTTCTCCCACCAGGCGAGGTCGCGGCGGGTGGTGAGGGTGTGGGGGTGGTCGGGTCCGAGGACGCGGGTCTGGTCGGTGAGGAGTTCGGAGAGCGCGGCTACCGCGCCGGCAGTGTTCCCGGCTTTCCCCGTCCACCACGCGAGGTCGCGGCGGGTGATGAGGGTGTGGGGGTGGTCGGGTCCGAGGACGCGGATCCGGTCGGGAAGGAGTTCGGAGAGCGCGGCTACCGCGCCGGCAGTGTCCCCGGCTTGCCCCGTCCACCAGGCGAGGTAGCTGCGGGTGATGAGGGTGTGGGGGTGGTCGGGTCCGAGGACGCGGGTCTGGTCGGTGAGGAGTTCGGAGAGCGCGGCTACCGCGCCGGCAGTGTCCCCGGCTTGCCCCATCCGCCAGGCGAGGTCGCGGCGGGTGGTGAGGGTGTGGGGGTGGTCGGGTCCGAGGACGCGGGTCTGGTCGGTGAGGAGTTCAGAGAGCGCGGCTACCGCGCCGGCAGGGTCCCCGGCTTCGTCTTTCCACCTCGCGAGGTTGTGGCGGGTGGTGAGGGTATGGGGGTGGTCGGGTCCGAGGACCCGGATCCGATCGGTGAGGAGTTCGGCGAACGCGGCCACCGCCCCGGTGACATCCCCGGACCTTACTTTCCACTCCGCGAGGTTGTGGCGGGTGGTGAGGGTGTGAGGGTGGTCGGGTCCGAGGACCCGAATCCGGTCGGTGAGGAGTTCGGCGAACGCGTCCACCGCCCCGGTGACATCCCCGGAACTTCCTTTCCACTCCGCTAGGTTGTGGCGGGTGGTGAGGGTGTCGGGGTGGTCGGGTCCGAGGACCCGGATCCGGTCGGTGAGGAGTTCGGAGAGCGCGGCCGCCGCCCCGGCGACGTCCCCCGCGTGGCCTTGCCAGTCAGCGACGGCGGCACGGGTGATGAGGTTGGCCGGGTGATCGGGTCCGAACGTCTGGAGGTAGTAGTCCAGGAGCGCGAGCACGGGAGCGGTCCCGATCTTCCCCACCAGGTAGGCGAGCGTCAGGGCACCTAAGCCTGCAGCCGCCTCGGGTTGGTTGTCGTCGTCCTCAGCGAGCTCAGGGCTTGGGTGGCCGGTTGAGCCTGGCACCGGTGCCGGGCGCTGGGTGGGGAGGTTTTGCTCGGCACGCCGTGCGGTCTTCCACAGTTCCCGGTACTCCTCGATGTCGCCGCCCATCGCCTCCACGAGCAGCTCGACCGTGCCCCAGGACGGGACCTTCGGGCCGCGGAACGCCGCGGCGACGGTGGTGTAGGTGATCGCGGTGCCTCGGGCCAGGGCGCGGGAGCTGGGTTCACCGGCGTGTAAGTGCAGGTCGTGTAGCTGGTCGAAGAAGGTCGTGACCGGCCCTGGAGGGGTCGCTGCTCGGGTGAAAGCCACCTGCGGTTCTCCACACTGTCCGTGATCGTGTCGGGGCGTTCAACATTGTCAGGAACCGTGCGATCGACTCCAGCCGCCGTGTTGTCGGCTGTGTGACAGCGACAGGATCGTGTGCGGTGTCGGCAAGATCTGCGCGACTTCGATACGCATCGTGAACACCGCCCGTGGCGGTCACAACCTGGAAATCACCACCCCCGGCACACCGCCAGGGGCACGGGGATACAGAAGGACGTGACCGACCATGACCATCGCGTGGCGAGCCCTCCGCGACCACCGAGCCACCCGCACCGCTCTCGCCGTCGCGCTCACCGCCGTCGGTGCCGTGCTGTGGCACCACACCACCGGTGACTGGCCGACCGTCGTCGACCTTGCCGCGGCCCTGAGCACCTTGCACCAGATCCTCGCCCCCGGTCCTCGGGCACCCAGGTCCGTCCACCACCGGCGGCCGATCGCGCCCCCGCGTTCAATAGATCCGGGAGGGACAACCTGAGGTTGTCCCCTGATTCCGGGGCCAACAACCTCAGGTTGTCCCTTCCGCTGACGGGGGTTGGCGTCGACCAGGTCCTCGCGGTGGGGGAGCCGGCCCTGGCGAGCCGGGGCCCGGTCGCCGGCGGGAGTCCCGTCCCGAGCGCCCCGAGGGGTGCCGGTCCGGTACTCCGCGCCACCGCCCGGGACGGCTCGTCGGCGGCGTCGGCCCACTGCTCGGCGCGGCCTGCTGGGTGCCGCCGCCCTGGCGAGCGTCGAGCACCACGGCGGCCGCGCCTCGAACCAGGGGCCGCCACTACCGACGAGAGTGAGCTATAGGAGAGGGACGCTTATCGGGCCTGGCGGCCCTCAGCTTCCTCTCCATAGCTCGCCCCGCGCTCCCTTCGGTCGCCCCGGGGAGGATCGGTCCTACGGACCGATGGCCCGCCGCGGGGCGGCGGGCCCGGCCGTGCTCGCTGCGCTCGAACCGGCCGAACACCCATCCGTCTGCTGCGACCGTGGAGGTCAACGACCGCGGCTCAGTGCCGATGCCTGGCGAGCTCCTGGCCGACCTCGTCGTCGTGGGGAAGGGCGCGGCTCGGTCGGCGTGATCCCCCAGATGAAGTAGTGGTGCCCGGCCGACGTCGGGGCGGGCGAGCGCGACCGCCGGGGCGCGGCGGAGCTTGCCCACGTCGTTGATGACGATGGCCTCGGTCATGCCGTTCTTCACGGGGTCCGGACCACTCTCCACTGCGCCGGATCGACGTCAGGGGGCTCTACAGACAGTTGCTGCGACTACAGCTTCCACAGGCGAAAGGTCCGGTCTTTCACGCGTGCAACGACGTTTTTGTACTTGACATTGTGACGTGAAGCCACGCTCCCTTGCAGAGCGTGAGTACGCGGGTAAGGCGATTCGGACGGGCGTTCCGCAGCCTGTCGGGAAGCGGTCGATCCGTAGTGTTGTCGATGATGATGAGGTTTGGTGCCGTGCTCGGGCGGCTGCTGACACACCGTGCGGTGGATCCTGCCCAAGTCGCGCGTACGGCGCGTCTGCCCGGAGGCGAACTCGACGCCGTCCTGGCAGGCGGTCCGGCACAACCCGCCCTACTGCGTGCCTTGGCGCCCGCGCTCGGTTTCCATGTCGCGGATCTGTTCGTGATGGCCGGCCTCGACCCGCCCGGGGACCTGGCTCCAGCGGAAACCTCGCCCTGGCACGTCGGGCACGTCATCTTCCGTGCCTATCGGCTGACGCCCCCAGCCCGCCGTCGAGTGCACGAAGCCATCTTGTCCATGCCGGCTGCGGCCGCTGGGGAACCGGCGCGTTTTGACCGGGCGCGCGCCTGCGAGCCCGGCGGGCTGGCGGTCCGGTTGCTGATCAACCGGAACATCCGCCCCTGGTGCGCGAAGGCGTTGTGCGTCATCGGTGGCGGGCCGTACGTCTCGGATTCCACGGTCTCCCTGGTTGGTCAGGGCCGGGTCGAGCTGACGCCCCAGTACGTCATCGCGTTCTCCCGGTTGCTGAACTACTCTCCCGGCGACATGGGGGCGCTGACCGGCGTCGCGTTGCCGGAGAACGTCCCGCCGGCGTCTTCAGATGTTGTAGAGGTCGCGCGGATGGCCTGGGACGCCCGACGCCTGGACAGCGATCAGCTGTCCACGGTGATGGAGAGGCTTCACGTATTGCGACACAACGAGCAGCGACCTGGCTAAGAGCCGTCCCCCACAGCCTTGCTACTCGTCGAAGGGTTCATCACTCCAGCGGAACCACGCCTGACCGTCCTGGATGTGCAGCAGGAACTCAGCCACCGGCCCACCAGGGGCGACGAGTTCGACTGCAGCCCGAACCTGTCCGTAGGCCGACTCCCACGCCTGGACGGACTCATCGGTGTTGAGGTCATCGACCAGTGCAAGCTCCTGATCGAACAGGTGCTTGACCGCAGCGAACCCGGGCCCTGGAGCGAACCGACCGTTGAGCCAGGGAAATTCCGCATCCTCGATAGTGATCTCGCCAACGGGGTGCCCGTCGGACATGACTAGCCAGACCTGGCCCACGTATCCCATCGCATCTCCGCCTTCGTGAGCTGTCAGAGCTGGAAGCACTTTCGCACGCAGGTCTGACACTCCGGCCACACACGGCGCGATTCGAGCAACCACTTTTGGCGCGGCCGCCGCCCGGCTTCTTCGGCCACGCCGGCCTCGTCCAGGCCAAGGACGGCAGCCGCAGCATGACCGACCGTGGCCGCCCGAGCCTGAGGTGGTCGTGTGGTGAGGGCCGAACAGCTGTGCGGTGTCGATCGCGGGTGCGAGGTTCTAGGAGAGGGCGATGTCTGTGGCGAGTTCGGAGCGGTGATCAGGATCCGCAGGGGCCGGCCCCGTAGTCCATGTCGCCGAGCGTGTAGTGACGCAGATGCTCGGGGATGTCCAGGTACCGGTCGCGGACGATGTGCCGATTGTCCTCGGTCATGTTCGCGAGATACGCGTTGACCGCGAGCATGCACCTGCATGTGGAGTCGGGCTGGTCGTGGAGCCGGTCGATCTCGTCGGCGACCTCGGCGAGGAGCATGTCGGGGCTGATCCCGGTCAGCAGAAGGTGGCTGCCGAATTGTTCGCTACACAGGCGCGCCTCGCGGCGCGCGATGTGGATGCGGAGTCCCGTCCGGCGGAGCCACTCCGGCCTTCTCTTCGGCCGACCAGGGGGCGGGAAGCCGGCAAACCCGCCGTGCCCAACAAAACCAGGGCGACGCACCCCGGCCCGGCGGTACCTGCGGGGTGACCTGACGTTCCGCGACGCGGGCTGCCTGGACGTGAGGACCTACAACCTGGGCGAGCAGGTCTTCCAGTGGCTCGCCATGGTGGGACCGGCCGGCGGTGGCGGACCTGGTCTAGGACGCCAGGGCGGTGACCAGTTCCTCGCGGCTGGTCACGCCCGTCTTGCGGTAGACGGCCTGGAGATGATCGTTCACCGTGTACGGCGACAGGTCGAGCCGGCGGGCGATCTGCTTGACCGGGAGGCCGAGCAGGGCCTGCTCGACGACCGCTTGTTCGCGGGCCGTGATCCGGTACCAGCCGACCAGCGCTGGTAGCAGCATCGATCCGCAGGTGGGGCCGAGCGTGACCGCCACGTCGGTCGTCCCGTCGATCGCCTGCGCGCTCATCGCCACCCAGCCGTGCGAGGTCGGCACCCGGGTGAGGGCGGGTTGGCGACGGGCGGGCAGGGCCACGGTCAGTACCAGGGTGCACACCTCGTCGTCGCCGCGCACGGCCGTCTCGCGTCGCAGGATGTCCAGCCAGTGTCGGCCCGCCGGGGTGGCCGCGCCGATCCGGTTGTCCGCGCCCACCAGCACCACCCCGTGCGGCCCGGCGGGCACGACCGGGCGGAGCAGGCGTCCCGCGACGAAACACCGGACCGCCGCGGCCAACTCGCCGGCCAGCCGGCTGGCCACCTCGGCCTCCTGCGCGGAGAACGGCCGCCGACCGCGCTCGCGGAGCAGGAACAGCCTGCCCCGGGGCACGCCCCGCTCGGCCAGCGTCAGGTACAGCTCGGCGCCGAAGCCCTCCGCCGCCATCAGACCGTGCAGGTAGTCGCTGTGCCGCTCGTCCACGAAGCCCGACCCGGTCACCTCGACCGGGGAGCCGCCGCCGAACGGGCCGGGGCTGCGGTGCGGGCCGATGCCGTCGGCGTCAGCGATGCGGATCCGGAGCCGGGCACCCGGGGTGTAGCAGTCCCGCCGAGTCAACAGGCAACCGGTCCCGGTGACCGGATCCAGACCCACGAGGATGTACCCGTCGTGCGGCACGGAACTCTGCAGACATCCTGACAGGGCCTCACCGAGCTCCGGCATCGTCATCGCCTCGGTGGCCGCGCCGCGCAGATCCGCCCGCACCATGACCGCTCCCAGCCTTCGCCACAGCGGCATCCGCGCCGCGCGCCGCCTGAAAAATCGTACCCCCCGAATTTTAGGGATTGTCCGGTTTTCGGGGCTCCGGGAAGGTGCAGGAGGGCCCTGCTGTGGGGGCGGCATCGGAGGGGAGCGGTCAGATGCACACTCGGACGGTAGTGGCCGCAGGGGCGTTCGGGCCGGTGTCGGGCAGGGCCGCCTCGGCAGCGTCGGGCGAGTTCTGACCGTTGGGGTTCCCCGTTGCCGGCCAGTCCTTGAGTGGCTCCGGTGGGATGGACGCCGCGACCGGCGCTTGTCCGCAGCATTCGGAGGAGGCCGTGTTCCTCGTTGTCGAGGCCTCCTGGCGTCCCTTGGTGGGTTCGGCGTCACCCCGGACGGCAGGAACTTGAACGCGTTCAACTCTGGTGTTAGCGTGACTTGAACACGTTCAAGGGAGTGCTCATGGGCCCGACCGTCCACACCGCCCACTGGCAGCGCGCACTCGTCGCGGTCGCCGTGGCCAACACCGTCGCCGCCTCGGTGTACGCCACCGTCTACCTGACCCACCACGCCACCCAGGTCACCTGGGGCGCGGTCTGGCTCATCCACGCCGTCCTGGTCGTGCTCACCGCCCTGCCGCTGCTCTGCCGGCGCGAGGCCTCCTTCCAAATCACCAGCTGGTCGGTCGCCGGGGTGCTCGCCCTCGCCCAGTGCCCCGGCCTGTGGATGCACCTCGGTTGGTCCTTCCTGGGGGTACCGCTCCTGCTGCTGGCCGCGACCCACTGGCCCCGGCGGCTGCCCGTCGCCTGCCGGCTCGCGCTCCCGCTCCTGATGGTCGCCGCGCTCGCCTCCCTGTGGGGGCCCACGACGTACTCCACCTTCCTCGACACCCGCAACGCCTACATCGTGACGCTGCCCGACGGGACGCCGTACCTGTCGTACAAATCCCTGCTCATGGGGGACGGCTCCGGGATCGGGGCCGGAGCGGACAACGTCTTCACAGGACCCGGTCCCGGACGGATCTACGTCGGCTTCGGCGACGACAGTCAGGCGGAGGTCCTTCGGCGGCACCTGCTTGCGGTGCTGCCGCCGGGTACCCGGGTGGAGCGGTGTCACGGGAGCCCGTGTGTGGAGGGTTGAGGGGCCTGCAGCGAGGGAGAGGGTCGCGGGTTTCCTTGGCAGGGGATTGCGCGCCGACGCGGGGCCGGTCCCGAGCGGTACCACCGAATCCGGTTCTGCGCGCGGCACCTCCCGCACAGTTGGGATGGCCCGGTGCATCCACACGCCCCTGTCGCCTCCTGTTTCGAGTCAGTAGATGGACCCGGGCTCCGGAGAATAGGAGCCCAGCTTCGGAGCGGACCGGCCACCCGCGCATTCCCCCCGGCCCACGACACCCTGTCGAAACGGCCGCACCTGACCAACATCGGCCACCAGGTGCTGCTCACCAACCACAACGCCCCCCAGCGCCGCCCGCCACGATCGCTCATCGGCTGCCGCTCGGCTGGTAGTTTGGTGCGGTGCAGGCGGCCGCGTTCATCGTGGCGGGGGCCCCGGGAGCGGGAAAGAGCACCCTCGCCGAGCTGCTGCTCGCCCGTCTGGATCCGCCACCGGCGTTGCTGGACAAGGACACCGTCTACGGCCGGTTCGTGGCGACCACCCTCTCGGTCGCGGGTCGGCCGCACGGTGAGCGGGAAGGCGCCTGGTACAACGCCAACGTCAAGCCGCACGAGTACGGCGGGCTGGCGCAGACCGCTGCCCAGGTTCGTGCCCACGGTTGCGCGGTGCTGCTGTGCGCCCCGTTCACCGAGCAGATCCACGATCACGGGGTGTGGGCCGGCTACGTCGACGCGCTCGGCGGCGGGCACGTGGAGTTGATCTGGGTGCGGTCGGACGCGGACACCCTGCGGGCGCGGATCACGGCCCGGGGTCTGGAGCGCGACGCCGGCAAACTCCAGTACTGGGACGCGTTCCTCGCCGGTGTGCGAGTGGGTGCCGTGCCGGTGGTGGCGCACCGCGAGATCGACAACCGGATCGGCGCGCCCGGTCTGGCCGGGCAGGTCGATGCCCTGGTCGCGGCCCTCGTCGACCGTCGACGACCGTCGATCACGCCTGTCGGCTAGCCGCACCGTTCCCTCTCGGGCACTCGGGTGCGCCGGTCACGCGGGCGTGATCGCCCCGGGCCCTGCTGCGGTCTCTGCCTGCCCCTGTGTCTTGACGCCTGTGTGTTCTTGCGAGGAGTTCTGCCATGTCCCTGTTATCGGTGATCGAACAACACGTCCGGGTGGCGGTGGCGGGCGCGTTGGATGTCGACGCAGCTCTCGTCGACCCGATGATCCGCCGTTCCGACTACGGTGACCTGCAGGTCAACGGTGTCCTGGCCCTGGCCCGGAAGCTGGGCCACGACCCACGGACGGCAGCGTCGACCGTCGCCGACCTCCTCGGCCGAGAGGAGTCGATCGAGGCTTCGGAGGTGTCCGGGCCGGGATTCGTGAACCTGACGGTGTCCGGAAGCGCGCTCTGGCAACGGGTGTCGGTGCTCGCCCGGGACCCGCGACTCGGAGTGCCCAGCGCCGAGGGTGGTACGGCGGTGGTGGACTACTCCCAGCCCAACGTCGCCAAGTCCATGCACGTCGGCCACCTGCGCAGCACCGTGATCGGTGACGCCCTGGTCCGGTGTCTGGAGTTCACCGGCACCACGGTCGTCCGGCGCAACCATGTCGGGGACTGGGGCACCCAGTTCGGCATGCTCCTGGAACTGATGCTCGAACAGCCGGAGCGCTGGGCGGTGCCCGTTCACGAGTCCGGGTCGCAGGCCATCGCCCGGCTCAACGTCCTCTACCGCGACGCGCGGGCCCGGTTCACCACCGACCCGATCTTCGCCGACCGGGCCCGCACCCGGGTCGTGGCGCTGCAGGCGGGCGACCCGGCGACCCTGGAGGCATGGGCCGACATCGTCGGAGAATCGAAAATCTACTTCCAGGAGGTGTACGACCGGCTCGGTGTCCTGCTCACCGACGCGGACGTGGTGGGTGAGAGTTTCTACAATCCGCACCTGCACGACATCGCCGACGACCTGCACCGGCGGGGCATCGCAGTGCACAGCGAGGGCGCGCTGTGCGTGTTCTTCGACGACCTCGTCGGCCCCGACGGCAGTCCGGTCCCGCTGATCGTCCGCAAGAGCGACGGCGGATTCGGGTACGCGGCCACCGACCTCGCCGCCATCCGTGACCGGGTGGAGAACCTCGGTGCCACCCGGCTGTCGTACGTCGTGGACTCCCGCCAGGCCCTGCACTTCCGGATGGTCATCGACACCGCCCGGCGCGCCGGTTACCTGCCCGCCCACGTCACCGCCGAGCACGTCTCCTTCGGGTCGGTCCTGCGCGCCGACGGCCGGCCGTTCAAGACCCGTGACGGGGACACGTTCCGGCTGATCGAACTGCTCGACGAGGCGGTGGACCGCGCCCGGGTCACCGTGCGGGCCAAGAACCCCGCACTCGACGCCGATGCCCTCGCAGAGCGGGCGCGGCAGGTGGCCATCGCCGGGGTGAAGTACGCCGACCTGTCGACCAGTAGGACCCGGGACTATCTGTTCGACCTGGACCGGATGCTCAGTCTGCAGGGCAACACCGGCGTGTACCTGCAGTACGCCCACGCCAGGATCAGCTCCATTCTCGCCAAGGCCCCGGCACCCGCCGGCATCACCGACAGCGTCGAACTGGAACCGGCCGAGCGGGCGCTGGTACTGAAGCTCGACGGGTTCGCCGATGCCGTCACCGCCGTGGTCCAAGGATCCGAGCCCCACCGGCTGTGCGGGTACCTCTACGACCTCGCCCAGACCTACAGCGCCTTCCACGAGAGCTGCCCCGTCATCAAGGCCCCCAGCACCGGGATCCGCGACAACCGGACAGTCCTGTGCCAGGTCACCAGGGCGACCCTGCGTCTCGGCCTCAACCTGCTCGGCATCGCCGCCCCCGAGCAGCTGTAGGAACCGGCCCGGGCACCCCGTCCCGGGTGCCCGGGCCGGTGACCACCGCGTCAGCGGAGGGCGCGGATGAGGAGTCCCGCTGTCCAGAAGACCGCGATGAACGCGTAGATGCCGTTGTGCTCCGCCACCGCGAGGGCCAGGAACACCACCGCCATGACCGCCATCGCGGCCAGTTTCAGCATCCCGGCGAGGCCGCCCCGGAACACGCTGAACCGGTGCAGTCGCGCCCGCCATGGCAGCAGCCCGCCCCTGAGCCGGCGGCGCAGGCTGCGGAGCCTGGACACCCTGGGGATGTCGGCTGGATCACGGGTGGGCATGTCGACGATCGCGGAGGCGGGCACCGCGGCGTCGATCCGGGCCAGGACGTCGGCGGGCAGGCCGTACACGCCCGGTTCGATCGTGGCGCCGATGCCGTCCGCGCCGATCAGGCGCCGGGCGCCGTCGGGCCAGCGGAGCATGGCGGAGCAGTCCGCGAACAGTACGGTGACCGGGCAGTGCGGGGTGTCGAGGCTGACCCCGTCCTCGGCGACGATCAGCGCGACGTCGTGCTGGGCCCGGGACCGGTACCGGGTGCCGATCACCCGGAACCGGGACGCGTTCGGGGCGGCTTCGAAGCCGACGGGTGGCGTCCGGACCGTCTCCGGGATCATCAGCAGCGCCGTGTCGCGCACCGATCGGGCGACGTCGCGGACCTCGGCGGCGGTCACGTGCTCGAAGCCGGCGACCAGCTCCGGGGTACTCCGGCTCGGGAACCCGGTCAGGAGATCGGTGGCCCGCCGGGGCAGCAGCCGCGCCTCCACCTCCGGATCACTGAGCCCCTCCACCTCGAGGGTGCGGATCGTGTTCAGCTCGTCCTGGTCGAGGTCGGCGTCGGCGAGCCGGTCCAGCTCGGTCAGGAAGCCCGCGAGCGCGGCGTCGACCTGCTCGGGCTGGGCGTCGGCGACCGCGACCAGGGTCGCCTCCGGCCGACCGTCCGTGCGGTACGCCGTCGCGGCGGTGTAGGACAGGCCCTTGGCCTGCCGGAGTTCCCGGAACAGCGCGCGTTCCAGGGCCCGGGCGTACACGGTCGACGGCGCGGTTCGGGGCACCGGTGCGTCGAGGACGATGAGCTGCCGGCCCGCCGAGAAGTACGCCGGCACGACCGGCAACGCCGAGGACGCGGTCGGCAACGGCCACCGGCGCCCGGACGGCAGGTCCAACCGCAGCCCCTCGGGGATCCGCTCGCCGGCGATCCACAGCACCGCGTTCTCCCGGGTGAAGCGCTCGGCCGCCCAGGCGGTGACCCGCGCCGCGGTGAGGGTCCGCACGCCCCACTGCGGGTAGCTGACCAGCCCGAAGTCGCGGGCGCCGTGCCGCCACAGCGGGTGCTGCTGATCGGCGGGCATCGTCGCGCCGTCCTGCTCGGTCTCGATGATGCGCAGCTCGGTGGGGATCCGGTCCAGCGGCAGGTCGCGCAGGCCCGCGCACACGTCCGCCAGGAAGGTCACCACCGACTCGGGTGTGCCCTGGCTGATGAACTCGGTGGTGGTGGCGCTCGTCGACCCGTTGTAGTGGTAGTCGGCGGTGCCGTGCCGGTGCAGGGCGAGGTGTTCCACGAGGTGGGTGATCCCGGCGGTGGCGAGGGTCTCGTCGGCCCGGCCCACCCGGAACACGAGGCCCGCCCGGGTCGGACCGGGGCTCGGGGCGAACAGGACCGGCACGCCGTCGATCTCGGTCACGGTCATCCCTTCCGGGTGGTACGGCTGGCGGTGCGGAACGCCTTGCGCCACTTGTCGTCGAGGTTGTCCCAGCCGAAGGACGTGGCCCGCCGGCCGAGGGCGGCGAAATGGGGGGCGGCCAGGGTGCGGTAGCCGCCCTGCCAGAAGGCGAACGCGAAGGCGGAGTGGGCGGCCACCCAGCCGTGCACCGGCCGGAACTCGGGATGCAGGACGGTCTGCTCGGCGGCGGCCACCAGCTCGTCGCGGACCTGCCGTTCCCCCAGCCGGTCGGTGATCATGCTGATGTAGTCGAAGGTCAGGGCGTGCTCGATGTGCGCGTGGGCGACAGCGGCGCCGGCCAGCGTGCCCGGCCGGCCCGTCCGCAGCCGCTCCTGGGTGAACGCGTGCAGCGCACCCGTCGAGCCACCCCACTTCGGGCACAGGTTCTGCACGAGCTGGGATTCCGCGACGAACGGCGCGTCGCAGTACTCGGCGGCCCGGTCGTGACGGCGCCGGGCCTCCGCGTTCGGCAGGCTCAGCCCCCGGGCCACGATGATCCGCTCCGTCCAGGCCGCCGCGTTGGTGGGATCGAGCGCGGTCGCGTCGGCGAGTACCCGCTCGGCCCGGTTGAGCAGGTCGTGGAAGATCTGCCACTGGGCCATGCTCACGTACTGCGACTGCGCCGCGCTGCGGGCCTGCCAGGCCAACACGATCAGCCGTGCGCCGAGCAGGGTCCTGACGAGCGAGGATTCACGCTCCGTGTCGAGCATCCGCTCCAGGAACCGCTCCGAGCGGGGCGTCTCAGCGACCAGCCGGACCGCGACGGACCGGTCCGCCCGGTCGGGCAGCGCCGCGAAGTAGCCGGCCACCGCCGCCCAGTCGGCGGAGCGGATCGCCCTGCGCAGACCGGTGAGGTCCGGGTACAGGTCGGTCAGCTTGGTCTGGAGCGAGCCGGGCATCGTGAACACCGCGGCAGCCTAACGGCCGGCGCCGGACCGGGCCGGCCCGCCGGAAGAGATCCCCGTCACACGGAGTGATGAGACGCGATGCGCGGGCGCGCGGCACGGCGGATACGCGTCCTTCGTCGTGAAGTCCGCGCGGGCGCCCGGTCTGCCCTCAGCTAAGTCGCTCTCAGCAGATTGTCTTGGTGTGCCGCACCGTCGGGCCAGATCGTGGGAGGCGAACACGCCGAGGGAACAGGAGTGCGGACATGGACACCACCGCCACGTTGGATGACGACCTCAGTAAGAGGTTGCTGCACGAGCGGATCATCGTGCTCGGGTCCGATGTCGAGGACCAGATCGCCAACCGGATCTGCGCGCAGCTGCTGGCCCTGTCCGCCGAGGACCCGCGCCGTGACGTCGCGCTGTACCTGAACTCGCGGGGCGGATCGGTGCTCGCCGGGCTGGCCGTCTACGACATGATGCAGCTCATCCCCAATGATGTGATCACCGTGGCGATGGGGCTGGCCGGGAGCATGGCGCAGTTCCTGCTGTGCGCCGGTACCCCGGGAAAGAGGTTTGCCCTGCCCAACGCGCAGATCCTCATGCACCAGGGGTCGGCGGGGCTGGGCGGCACCGCCGCGGACGTGGAGATCTACGCCAGCCAGCTGGAACGGATCAGCACTGTGATGAGTACGTTGACCGCCGGGCACACCGGGCAGCCGGTCGAGACGATCCTGCGGGACGGGCTGCGGGACCGCTGGTTCAGCGCGCAGGAGGCGCTCGACTACGGGATGGTCGACCACGTCGTCGAGCGCGTCGACGACATCCGTCCGGGCATGGTCAAGCACCGGTTGGGGGCGTAGGGCGATGGGGCAGTACACGATTCCGACGGTCATCGAGCGGACCCCGCGTGGTGAGCGCGCCTTCGACATCTACTCCCGGCTGTTGTCGGAGCGGATCATCTTCCTGGGTACGGAGATCACGGACGACGTCGCCAACGTGATCATCGCGCAGTTGCTGCACCTGCAGTCCGAGAGCGCCGACCTGGAGATCGCGTTCTACATCAACTCGCGGGGCGGCTCCTACAGCGCGCTGACCGCGATCTACGACACGATGCAGTACGTCCGGCCGGACGTCGCCACGTTGTGCGTCGGGCAGGCGTCCTCGGCGGCGGCCGTGCTGCTGGCGGCGGGCACGCCCGGGAAGCGGACGGTGCTCCGGCACGCCAAGGTGGTGCTGCATCAGCCCTCCACGGAGGAGGGCTCGTTCGACGTGACCCAGGGGACGCTGCCGGACCTGGCGATCCGGGCGCGGGAGGTGTCGCGGGTGCGGGCCGAGATGGATGACATTCTCAGCCGGCACACGGGTCATCCGGTGCAGAAGATCCACCATGACATCGACCGGCACAAGACGTTCAGTGCGGCCGAGGCGGTGGAGTACGGCCTGGCCGACCAGGTCATCGAGTCGGTGAAAGCGGTGCCGGGCGGCTAGGCGGCCAGGGCGTAGGCGTCGCCGGCCCGTCGGACCGGCGACGTCGCCACCTCGAACTGGCCCGAGGTCTGCCGGCGGATCGGAATCGCCGTGGCCACGCCGTTCTTCGCCGAGATCTGGAAGGCGACGGCGACGAGCAGCTCCGACAGCTCGATGCCGAGCGCGGCGCACAGGGCCGCGAGCACCTCCGAGGAGGCCTCCTTCAGGCCGCGTTCCAGCTCCGACAGGTAGGGCATGGAGACCCGGGCCCGGAGCGCGACCTCGGCCAGGGTGCGCCCCTGTTCGAGGCGCAAGCGCCGCAGGGTGTCGCCCAGCGCGGAGCGCAGCAGCACGCGACGCGGGGTCGCCTGGGCGTGGGCACCGTCCGCCGGATTCAGCATGAGACCTTTATATCGAGGTGGGCTCCGCCCCGACACCCGAGTTCGCTACGGGCAGAGAAGACTCCGGGCCCGGGTGCAGTCCCGAACCCCGCTGGACGCAGCGGACGCGCGGCACAGTGCCGAGGCGGCCAGCGAGCTCCGGGAACACCCTTCTCCATCAGACGGGTACTCAGGCGCCGAGCAGTTTCTCCACGATCGCCCTGGAGTCGGTGAGCGCCGTCTGCCGGTGCGCCACCACCGGGGTGAGCATGTCCTCCGCGGCGCCACCGAAGACGAGCCGCAGCGGCGGTTCTGCCATCGCCGCGAGCCCGGTGACGACCGTCGCGTAGGTGTCGGGCCGGGCGATGTCGGTGTTGTCGCGCATGCCCCGCAGGCCGGTGTCCACGGGCGCGACCACGTCCCGGTACGCCTCGATCCGGGTGTCGGGTTGGAGCACCTTGTCGCCGTAGGAGGTGCTGAAGCCGCCGAGTTGCAGGATGCTCACCTTCACGCCCAGGTGGCCGGCCTCCATGTGCACCGACTCGGCGAGTCCCTCCAACGCGTGCTTGCTGGCCGTGTACGCCGACAGGCCGGGGAGGGCGAACATGCCGGACACCGAGGAGGCGAAGATGGCGTGCCCGCGCCCGGCGGCCCGCCAGTACGGCAGCGCGGCGCGTACCAGTCGCCAGGGTCCGTAGAGGTTCGCGTCGAGTTGGGCGTGCAGTTCGGAGTCGGTGACCTCCTCGACCACCCCGAACTGGCCGTAGCCGGCATTGTTGACCAGCACGTCCAGGCCGCCGAACCGTTCGACGGCCAGCTCGACGGCGGCGGTGCACTGCGCGGGGTCGGTGACGTCGAGGGCGGCGGTCACGATGTGCGGGCCCGCAGCGGCGAGGTCGGTGAGGGAGGACTCGTCCCGGGCGGTGATCACGGCCCGGGTGCCGGTGTCGGCGAGGCGTTGGGCGAGCGCCCGACCCAGACCGCTGGAGCAACCGGTTACCAGCCAACGTCGTTCAGTCATCGTGCCAGGGTGGAGACGTCCGACCACTGTGTCCAGTCAACTGGCGGTTGGCCGACAGTTCGGATCGGCGCGTCGCCCGGTGCTGGCGTCCCTGACGGTGACCCCGGGCAGCGGGCCGAGCCCGACCAGGGTTGGGAGCCCGGCGTGGCCCGCACCGGGCCCGGTCGCGCCCCGACGGCGACGCGACCGGGTGCCCCGGACGGCTCACAGGAACGGCACCAACTCCTCGAACGTCCGGGCGGCGTGCGCGGCGGCCAGCTCGTGGTCGGCGTACCCCTTGTGCTGGTCGGCGTTGTCGGAGACGCCGCGCACCACCAACCAGCCGTCCAGGTCCGAGCGGGAGTCGTACTCCTCGGCGAACGCCTGGGTCAGGCCGCCGGCCTCGGTCTCCACGGCCAGCACCTTCTCGTTGAAGGTGTTGAGGTAGTCCCGGATCGGCGAACCCTGGTAGGTGATCACCGCCTCGCCGGTGCCGATCGGGCCGCGCCGGACCAGGAACGGCCGGCCGGTCCGGCCCGGCACGACCAGCGGGCAGGGCTCGCCCCGGGTGCTGAAGAAGTCGTTCAGCGCACGGAGGATCCGGGCCGACGAGGTCGCGCTGCTGCCTCGGTGCCGCGCCCCCTGGTCGGTCTCCCTCCGGGCGTCGTAGTGGATCACCGTGGAGGCGACCACCACGTCGCCCACCTGCATGGTGGGGTTGATCCCGCCGGCGATGCCGATCAGCGCGACGATCGGCGGGCTGAAGTGCCGGCGCAGTTGGTGGTACGCGACGGCCATGGACCGCTGGCCCCGGTCCACGGTCTGCATCGCGACGGTGCGCACCGGTCGGGAGGGCGGGCCCAGGTACGCCTCGTGCACGGTGCTGCGGTCCGGGAGTTGCCGGCTGGTGTAGCCCGCGCCCCGGCGGAGCATCGCGACCACGGCCGCCGTCTCCTGGCTGAGCACGGTCAGGATGCCCAGGTCGGCGCGCTCCGCGGCGTGTGGCCCGGCGCCGGCCCGGAGGTCGGGGAGAGTGGATCCGACGGAGTTGCTCACCGGGCCGATGGTGCTGCCGTGCACCCCGGAGATGATCACTCCGTTGTTGCCGCCGCCCGGCACCGGGCCGGTCATGACGGGCTGCCCGACGTGTTGTTGGTGATCGGGCCGATCTTGCTGTCGGACACCCCGTTGATGAGCACGCCGTTGTTCAGGATCGCCTGGGCGCGCTGCCGGTACTCGGTGGTGTCCACGTCCCGCGACTCCAGGAAGTCCAGCACCGCCGCGACCACCCGCCGCTCGACGATCTTCTTGTACTTCGACACGTCCTGGAGCTGGAAGTCGTTGTTGGCCGCGTCGTCGGTCGCGTACTCCCGCATGCTCCACCGCGCGCCGTAGTCGAAGCCGCGCTGCACCGTCCCGCCCGACGTCTGCTCGCCGGCCGCCGAGGCGCCGATCAACTGGATCCCGGCCTTGACCAGGTTGGGCACCGCCCGTGCCAGGGTCCTGGGCGCGTCGGCGAACCCGGAGACGATCGCCCGCAGGTACGGCATCGCGCCGGAGTTGCCGACGTAGTCGATCGAGCGGTACAGGTCCCGGCACGGGGCCAGCGCCCAGGAGGACAGCTCGACATACAGCGAGCGGCCCTGCACGGCGATGTGCACGTACACGTTGGTCACCAGCTCGCCGTCCCAGGACACCACCCGGCACTCCAGGTAGTGCCGGACGGGGGCCGTGGGGTTGCGGATCACGTTTCCGACGGTCTGGGCGTCGAGGTGGGAGGTCAGGGCGCTCATCTCGGTACCGGCCATGAACAGCCGGTGCTCGACGGTCAGCCCGGGGATCCGCCGCTCGGGCTCGGCGTCGAAGCGCAATGCGGAGAGCCGGTCGTGCACGTACCCGATCAGGTCCTGGGCCGGGAACGGCGCCACGTCGAACTCGCGGTGCGCCTCGGGGGTGGGGGTGATCGGATTCGGGTCGGCCCGGATCAGCCGCTGGGCGAAGCTGGTGGTCTCGATCTCCTCGCCCGAACCGATGAACGGCCGGAATCCTGAGTAGACGGTCGTGTTCCCGGCCTCCTGGCGGCGGATCTCCAGCAGCCGCCGATCCTCCGGGCCCGGCCGGACGGCGGACCGTCCGGGGCCGAGCTGGGAGACGATCGTCCACGGCCAGACCCGGGCCCCGACGCTGACCACGAAGACGAACACCAGGGCCAGCAGCGTCGACACCATCGACAGGCCGGCCGGGAGCGCGGCCGAGTCCCCGGTCCCCGGGTCGACGAACATGCTGCCGAGGGTCGCGGCGAACGCGATGAGGCTGACGAGGAGGTAGAGGCCGAACACCGCCACCAGTTGCACCGATCGGAGCACGATCGTGACCAGCGCGGACACACCGCCGCCGGACCGCAGCGAGCGGAGGGCCTCGCGCTGGAGCCGGACCATGCCGACCACCAGGTGGAAGCCGATCAGGGCGGTGGCCAGGCTGAGCAGTCCGGGGAACGACAGGCAGGCCATGCCGATGAGGAGCGCGGCCAGCGCGCCGTCGCGGATCAGGGTGACCGTGCGGGCGTGCAGGCAGTGCCGGAGCACGGTCACGAGGTCGAAGCCGTGCGAGGGCGCGACGAGCCTGCGCGGCTGGTGGTAGATCTCGGCGAGGCTGAGCTGGCAGAAGTCGTCGTCGAGGTAGGCCGCGGCGCTCAGGTGCCGGGTCGCGGCGTTGCTGGACTGCCCGACGGCTACCTGCTGGGCGCTGTGCTGGCCGGCCGGCGGGCCGGCGGGACCTGGGGCGGTCTGCTGGGACTGCTGCCAGGTGTTCCGGTGCGGGTCGGGGTTTTCTGGGTACGACGGCACGGTCATCGACACTGCTCCAGGGGGAGACTGTCCACCGATTGCATGATCCAGGGTGGACTCATGGCGGGGAGCCGCATCGAGGCGACTCGTTATCGTTAGGGTGACGATAAGCTGGGCCGCAGTTTGTGTCAAGTTGACCTTTACCTGTCCGGAGAGGCGCGGCGCGCCGGGTGACGGCCCCTCGGACGTCACCCGGCGCGCCGGTCCGGTCAGTGGTTGGGATCCACCGAGACGTGGATGTGGTCGTAGTGGCAGGTCGTCCACTGGTTCTTGTACCTCGACGGGTTCGTCTTCTTCAGCTTCTGGAGCGCCGCCAGCTTGGTCCGCGGGTAGTCGCACCCGCCCCCGCCCCGGCTCGTGTTCCAGCCGCCGTCGGCGTACGCGAACGCCCCGTACCAGATCTCGTAGGCCATGCCCTTGTTGTTGCCGTTGGTCCGCAGCCAACCAGCCAGCTTGTCGCCGTTGGTCTTGTTGAGGAACAGGTCGCAGGCGTCGCCGGTGTTGTGCGCGCTGCCGGGATCCTTCCGCCGGCAGCCGTAGCTGAAGCTGTAGCCGGCCGACTTGGCGTGCGCCTGGGTGTACCTGAGGAGGTTGCACATCTTCTGCGACGTCTGGCCGGGGTTCTTCTTCCAGTCCTTGACGCACGCGGCCACCGCGGCGGACGACTCGCCCGCGACGGAGTCACCGGCGGCGCTGGCGGCCAGCGAACCCCCGGCGACCAGGGCGCCGATCGCGGCGACGGCGATGGCGAGCTGTGCGAACCGCGACAGGCCTGACAGACGTTTCATGGCGGACTCCTCCGAGGTGGCAGGGGGCGGGGTGCCCCGGTGCCACCAGCAGAAGGCCGGTCAGGGGTGGCTCACAACGCGTCCGACGGTCCGGGTCAGTCCCGGACAGTCCGGGCCGGCCGGGACCACAGTGCGAAATCACAGACCCTCGACGGGTACGTCAGCGCTTCCCCCGCCGGGGGTTCGGAGCGCCACGCCGGTGACCCGACCGCTTGGCCGACTCGGCGTCCGGCGCCTGCGCCCGGCCACGGGTGCTGTTCGCGGTCCGGCCACGCACGATGCCGATCATCTCCTCGACCAGTTCGGTCTGCCGGTCCCGCCGCCACACGAGCGCGACGGAGGACTGCGGCGCGTCGGTGACCACCCGGTACGCGAGATCGCGCCGGTTGTGCAGCCGGGCGAGGGACTGGGGAACGAGCATGACGCCGACGCTCGCGGCCACGAACTCGACCGCGGACGCGGTGGTGGCCGGGCGGTGTTCGGTCGCCGGGGCGGCCGAGGCGCCGGTCCAGTCGAGCACGTCGTCCAGGGGCTGGGTCAGGGTCTGACCGGCGAGGTCGGCGAGGCTGAGTTCGTCCTCGGCCTCGGCGAGCTGGTGATCGCGGGAGAACACGACAACCGTCGCCTCGGTGTACAGCGGAATGGCGTGGAATGTGTCTGTATCCACCGGAAGTCGTACCAGTCCGGCGTCCGCCTGCTCCGACAGCAGCGGCCCGAGCTGGGCGTGTTCGGTCGGCGTGACCCGCAGTTCCACCTGCGGCAGCCGCTCGGACCACACCCGGCTCCACTTGTCCACCGTGACGCCGGGGACGATCAGCAACCGGAAAGTCGGGGGACGGCGATCCTCGGCGGCGGGCATGCTGGTCAGGGTACTGGGGGATCCGCCCGGCCGGTTCCCGGCCCGCTAATCTGACCTGGTGAGCAAGCCTAAGAAATCCCAGATGATGAAGCCCTCGACGGCGGCGCTGAAGCTCGAGGTGTACCTGCCGGCCACCCCTCCCGAGTTCCAGGACGGCATGGTGTCCCGCGAGGAACTCGACGACCTCCAGCGCAACCCGCCGCCGTGGCTCGCCGAACTGCGCAAGAACGGCCCGCACCCCCGGCACGTCATCGCCGCCCGGCTGCGGGTGTCCAACAGCGGGCTGGCGCGCGGGGGCATCACGGATCCGCTCACGACCACGGAGATCGCGGCTCTGATCGCCGACCCGCCGGCGTGGCTGATCCGCGAGCGGGAGACGTACGCGGAGGTGCTCCGCGAGCAGCGCATCCAGCAGGGGCGCGACTAACGCTCATAGCGGGGAAGGAATCGTCGCTCGTTCGGGCGACGATTCCCGAGTAGCTCGACATTCGGGCTCGCGCCGGCGAAATTACCGTCCATTTCCTATTATTAGCATTTTGGGTGGTTCATCAGGGTCTGGCGGGTCGGCTGCCTGCCTGGTCTGCTGCCCCCACTGCCCGTAGTGGAACACGGTGCCCACCTCCTTGCGCCGCTCGTCATGCCAGGCGCTCTGTGGTTTCAGGTCGGGCGACCGGTAGCCGATGGCGATGGCGCCGATGGGGGAGTACTCGGGGGGAACTCCGAACTCTGTTCGGAAGGCATCCAGATGCTTGGTGGTGGTGCCTGGAGTGCCGAGATCGGCGACAGAAGGAAGCAGCCAGAAGAAGAAGGCACCGAGTCCCTCGTCGACGGCGGTGAGCAGCATGGACAGTGATGCCATGCCCGCGTCGATGAACCAGTACGGCGCGGGCCAGTCCTCTTCGCTCAGGCCGCCCCTGCTCGGCTCCGCGTACCTCTGAACATAGGCCTCCTTGCACGCCATCGGCACGACAATCAGCGGCGCATCCCGCATCGTCGGAGTGTGCGGGACCTGGTTCGGCGCGAACTGCCAGAGTCGATCGCGGTCGGCGCGGTCGATGAGAGCGAGGAAGGCCCAGCCGAGAGTCAGCCCAGCTGACGGAGCGCGCAGTGCGCTCGCCATGATCTTGTCAACGACCTCCGACGTGAGCGGTCGGTCACAGAACTGTCGCACCATGCGGCGGCGGCGAAGTACCTCGCTGAACTCCATGAGGCCGAATTCTGCCATGGTTCGACCAGCTTCTGGGGACTCCCGACGCGTCGGTAGGGAACGAGTAGCGCGTGGGTAGTGAATGGTCGCCGTTGGGCACGGACGTCGATGTACAGTGAGCGCTCGAACGGGGGCAGCCAATTGGCCTCCTTGCCTCAATCTCACCAAGGCAGGAGCGTGCAACAGATGAAGAAGTCCGCATTGATTGGCGCACTGATCGCCACCCTCGCGTTGATTCTGGCAGCGATGCTGGGAAACGCGAGCGGTGCTTCGGCCGGCAATCCGACGCTGGACCAAACCGACGGAACCTGCTCAGGATGCAGCGCGCAGGGGTAGACGCGTATGCACGCTGAAGAGTCCATGCGGTCGTTGGAGTCGTCATTCGGATCAGGTACCGATCAGGCCGGGCAGGGCGCGGACGAGGCTTCAGCCGAACGGGGGTTTCGCCTGACGGCGGGCATGCTCTTGACGTGCCTGATAGTGGGCCTCGTAACGCAACTGCCACTCGGCGTCGCGCCGTCCTGGTTGGAAGCTCAGCGCGGCACGTACCGGCTGATCTGGCCGCAAGGATGGGGGTTCTTCAGCGCGGCCGCAACGATGGAGGTCACAGTCGCCTACCGGGCGAGTAGCGATGGTTCTCTGATGGAAATGGCGACTCAGCCTGGGGCGGCCCCAGAGAATCTGTGGGGCCTGGACAGGCGCGGTTACTCGCAACTACTCGAGGTCTACGACTTGGCCCGTCAGATTCCAGGCAATCGTTGGGCCGCATGCAATGACGAGCGGGCCTGCGTTGCCGAGCGCCGGTCCACTACCCCGTTGACGGTGCGGAATCGGTCGCGGCTGCCCACCGTCTGCGGGGTCGTGGCACTCGTCGGAGAGCGGCTGGACGCGCAGGGCACGTACAGCGGCCGCGACATGCCGCGGAGACCTGTCAGAACCGTCGTTCTTCGCGTCACATGTGAGTAGCGAAGGAATGGGCATGGCGGCAATCAGGCAGGCGTTGGCGGCCTTCGAACCCAGGACCGTGCTGTTCGGCGCGGCAAGGTCGCTCCTTGCCCTGGCCCAGTTGAGCATCTTCGTGTTCAGCTCTGACCTGGCGCTCTTCTCGTACACGACACAGGCACCGGACGGCTTTCGCTGCGACGGTCTTCGCGCGGCCTCTCTATGGTGTCTGGGGAGCTCCGGTTCGACAGGTCTGGTTGTTACCAGGGTTCTGGTGTTCGCTGTTCTGGTGGCGGTGGCGGCTGGCTACCGTCCGAGACTGACCTGCGTGCCGCATTGGTACGTCACCTACAGCATCAGTGCGAGTGTCACCCAGACAAACGGTGGCGAGCAGGTGGCCCTGATCATGACCGTTCTCCTAGTCCCGATGTGTCTGGGCGACGGGCGTGCTTGGCATTGGAGCCCGCCAGAGCAGCTGTTGCAGCCCGCATGGCGGGGCGCGGCGTATGCCGGCGGTCTCACGCTGCGCGTTCAGGCCGCCATTGTCTACCTCTGGGCCGCAGTCGCGAAGCTGACTGTTGCGGAATGGCGGGACGGTACGGCTATCTCCAACATCGCCCACCATCCATACCATGGTTTCCTTGAGAGCTTGCAGGCCTCGATCCCGCCGGTGTTCTCGTCGCAACCTGCGGTCGCTGCCCTGACCTGGGGGACGGTATCGGTGGAGCTGCTCATTGCGGTGTTGGTGCTTGGGAGCAAACGCATGTGTTGGTACGCGCTGCTTCTCGGCATCGCCCTCCACCTGCCGATCGCGGTGCTGATGGGACTGCCGAGCTTCAGCCTCGTCATGGTTGCGCTGTTGTCCATGTTGTACGCGAGCTGCGGCGCTTCACCCCGGGAAGGTCACCGGTTGCCACGGGTAGAGCCCGCTGGGCATACTGAGCGGCGGTCGACGGAAGGCTGTTGACTGCTGGCAGGCTCAGGAGGGGGCGAGCATGCAGGCAGCACACTTGACACCAGATCCACGTGGTTCACGGAACGATCTGACATTCCGATTGTTGGGCCAGCTCGAGGCGAGTTCATCGGGCGAGGTCATTCCACTCGGGGGAGCTAGGCAGGTCCGTCTTTTGGCTGCGCTTCTCCTCAGTGAGGATGCCGTCGTTCCATTGGACCGCATCGGGGAGGTGCTGTGGGACAACCCACCGCAGTCGGCTCGCCAGCAAATCCACAACGCGATCGCCGGTCTTCGGCGCGCGCTTGCTGTTCTTCGTGATACCGACCTCATTACCTCACAGGCCGGCTATCGGTTGGTTGTCGCCGATCAAACCGTCGACGTGCGCATGTTTCACGCCGCGATGCGTGAGTCGGAACGCGAGGAGAGCGGTGGTGACCTGGCCGCGGCCAGAGAGCGGCTCCAGGCCGCGCTCGGGCTCTGGCGGGGACCGGCGTTGTCCGGAATCACGGCTGGCAATCGCTACTTGCAAGGCGTGGCAGCGCGGCTCGACGAAGAGCGCATGGTCGCAGTGGAACGTTTGATGTCCCTGCGATTGCGGCTGGACCCGTCCAGCTCTCTCGTCGGAGATCTGGTCGGACTGGTGGCAGCCAACCCATTGAGGGAATCCCTACGTGGGACCCTCATGCTCGCGCTGCAGTACAGCGGTCGGCAGAGCGACGCGTTGAGTGTCTACGAAGAAGGGCGTCGACTTCTAGCCGACGAAATTGGCCTCGATCCCGGGCCAGACCTCCGAAGAATTCAACGGTCGATCCTCCGTGGCGAACTGCCGGTTGGGCCGCCGCCCAGCGTCGGGATAGTGCACGGCGCATCCGCGTCGATGTCGTTCCTACCTCGCGACACGATCGAGTTCACGGGGCGGAGCGCGGATATCCACGCACTGCTTTCAGCTGTGGACGACCCGTCGTCCACTGCGCTGGTGATCTCGGCGATCGAGGGTATGGGCGGGGTAGGCAAGACCGCTCTCGCAGTGCGAGTTGCGCATCAGATCTCAGAGCAGTATCCCGACGGGCACTACTTTGTCGACCTGCATGGATTCACGGTAGGGACGAAGCCTGCCACGCCGAACCAGGCGCTGGAGGTCCTGCTCAGGCAAGCTGGCGTGCCTGTTGAGCTGATCCCGGCCGACATGTCGGCTCGAACTGATCTGTGGAGATCGCGGCTTGCCGGGAAACGCGCTCTGGTGCTGCTCGACAATGTGACCGATGAGGCCCAGGTAAGGCCGCTACTGCCCAGCTCGCCGGGCACCCGGGTGTTCGTCACAAGTCGACGCCGGCTGACTGCGTTGGAAGGTGCAGTTCCGTTGGCACTGGACATCCTGCCCAGAGGTGAAGCGGCAGAGCTCTTTGTGCAGATCTCGGGTCGGGAACGGTCCTCCCTACGGGTGGAGACCCTCAATGAGATTGTCGATCTCTGTGGTCGGTTGCCCCTCGCGGTACGGATTGCCGCCGCGCGCTTCCGTGACCGAGCGAGTTGGACGGTGGAGGACCTGCTCGGTCAGCTGAGAACGCATCGGCGGCGAACCCGATTTCTCACTTCGGGG
Source organism: Longispora urticae (assembly GCF_053902585.1). NCBI lineage: Bacteria > Bacillati > Actinomycetota > Actinomycetes > Micromonosporales > Micromonosporaceae > Longispora > Longispora urticae. Next base: position 530,349 of record NZ_JAQZSH010000035.1, on the reverse strand, counting down.
GATCGCAGTGTCATGGCGGTACTACGGCTGTCGTACGAATATCTGACGGCTGTCGAACGCTCGCTGTTCAGGCTGCTCAGCCTGCATCCGGTTGCCGACTTCGACTCCCGAATCGCGGCGGCGCTCGCCAATATGAGTGTCGAGGACGCCGAGCTGTGCTTGGAAAGCCTGTTCGAGTACAGCTTGCTGTTGCAGCATTCGGCCGGACGCTACGAGTTCCACGATCTGGTGAGGGACTGCTCCCAGGAACTGTTGTATCTGCATGACGACGAACCTACCCGGCATTCTGCGACCCACCGAATGCTGGACTACTACCTGGCAACTACGCACGCGTGGTGCCGTTCGTGGGCAATCGGCGTTTTCCGTTTTGACATCGAACTGGAGAACGCGCCCAACTCTTTCGAACTGCCCTGCTCGGACGAGGAGCGGGCCGAGTTGCTCAAGCAGAACTACCAGGGGCTGGTTGCCGCAAGTCGGTTCGCCGCCGAAAATGGATGGCTTTCCCATACGTGGCAGCTCCCGTGTGCCCTGATGCCCTACCTGCCCTCCCTGAACTACGGCGGTGACGCCGCAGACCTGTTCGAGATGGCGCTGGCCGCGGCGAGAGCGACTGGTGTGCGAGTCGGTGAAGTCGCGTCGTTGGCGGCGCTCGCAGTGATCGCACGTGACCGGGAGTCGGATACCGTCACCGCCCGCAGGCATCTTGAGACGGCGATACGACTGTCGGAGGAGGCAGGTGAGATCACCTGGCAGGCCTATCTCACCACCGATCTCGGAATTGCGTGTCTGAAAGGTGGAGACGTCGAGGATGCTCGCCAGGCATTTTCCGGAGCGCTGTCGATGGCGCGGTCCGCTGACGATCAACGGTTGGCAGCCAACCTGACCAACAACCTTGGCGTCATCTGTCTGCACACCGGCCAGTACCAAGAGGCGCTGGCCCTGTTCGAATGGGTTGCGGGGCTGGGTGACGTTCTCGTTTCGCAGTACACGCAGGTACTGACCCAGGTCAACATCGGATTGGTCCATCACCTCGACCGCCGATTCGTCGCCGCATTGGAGACGCTGAGCGCGGCGGCGGATCGGAGTCAGCAAGCCGGGATGAAGTCCGCCGAGGCGTGGGCACTGTCTCGGCGCTCGGCCGTCTACCGGTCGCTCGGGGCCTTTGGACCCGCCCTGTCCGACGGACGGAAGGCGTTGGAGATCGCGCGAAGCCTGGGCCAGGCTGAGGCCGAGTGCGAGGCGCTCAATGCTCTCGGAGAGCTGTTCGTGTCGCAACGGGAGCTCCAGCCGGCATCCACGGTCTTTCTCCAGGTCCACGCACTGGCGAAAGAACACGGTTTGAGTCACCAAGCTGCCCGAGCGGCCGAGGGCCTGGCGCATCTGGCCATCGTGTCCGGGGACGCAGATGGTGCCCTGCGGTTCTGGAAGGAGGCTGTGGACAGCTATCCCGAGGGCTATGCCGCGGTCTCCTATGCCGGGGATCATCTCGACGCGGTCGGAGATCCGGATGTGGTGTGCCCTCGCTGCGAGGTACTTCCCGACGCTCGACACGTGAGGATCGCCGATCCGGTGACGTGAAACCCGCCCTGACCAGCAGTGGTACTTCGCCGGTAGCTGACGAGTAGGCGCTGCTGCGAGGCTCGTCTTGTTCGTAGCGAAGGGGTGCTGCGGATACGGGGCGGGAACACAACGGGGGGTCGGAAGTTGAGACTGAACTGGCAGGTCCTTGCGCCGTACTGTCTGGCAGACGAGGACTTCTACGAGGCTCCCGACCAGGTCGCCGACTTTGGGGACCTGTTTCCGCAAACCATGGCTCCTCCGCCGGCGGGTTGGCGAAGGCATGAAAGGGGGTGGTGGATCGTACTCCGCCCGCTCGGCGCCCTTCTACCAGCGCAAGGCTGGAAGATTCACGTCTCCGCTCGGGCGGAGGATGCGGAACAGGTGTGTCAGGTGGTGTGGGAGCACTGCGTCAGTGCCGGTCTCGCGTTCAAATTCCTCCGCAGTCACCGGGTGTCTCGATTCATGAACGGCAAGCACGTCGACCGGGGAATCAGCGGCAAACTGATCACGATCTATCCCGCCGACGAGTGTCAGATGGAGCGCGCGGTCAAAGCATTGGCGGCCGAACTTGAGGGAGTCGAAGGGCCCTACGTTCTCAGCGATCTACGGATCGGTGCCGGGCCGGTCCATGTCCGATACGGCTCGTTCACGGACCGCAGCTTTCTCGGCGAGGATGGTGAACCGGTACCCGCGATCGCCACACCCGACGGTCAACTGGTGCCCGACTCTCGACGGCCGGTGTTCACCGTTCCCGAATGGGTCACCGTGCCCGAGTTCCTCGAAGAGCATCGCGCCGCACAGCAAGCGGTATCCGAGGCGGACTTCCCGTTTCAGATTGAAGCAGTGCTGCATTTCTCAAATGGTGGAGGCGTGTATCGGGCCCGCGACGAGCGCGACGGGCGTCGAGTCGTTCTTCTGGAGGCCCGACCACATGCTGGGCTGGATGCTGATGGGTTAGATGCCGTGGCCCGTCTGTACCGACAGCGGGAAATACTGTCTGTTCTGTCGGAGACGGGTTTCGTCCCTGAATGCCTGGGGATTTTCCAGGCCTGGGAACACCACTATCTAGTGCTCGAACACATAGAAGGCAATCCCCTCACCGAGGAGATCCATGCCCGCTACCCGCTGGCGCATCATCCGGGCGGCCCGACGGCTCAGCAGCTGGCCTCCTACACGACGTGGGCTACGAGTGTGGTCGGGCAACTGCGGAGCGCCGTGGCGGAGATTCACGAACGCGGACTGTTCTACGGCGACATTCATCCACACAATCTCATCGTCCGGCCCGACGGCCGGTTGGCGCTGATCGACTTTGAGTTCGCGGGCGCCGCACGCGACAAACGTCGTAGTCGAGTTGCGGCACCGGGCTTCATGCCCCCTGAGGGGGTCGATGGCTTGGATGCGGACGAATACCAGATGAGCGCCGTGGAGTTGTATCTGCTCATGCCCATGAACCTACGTCGCGTTCGTGCACCTGCGCAGGTGGGACATGTGATCGCTGGTGCCCAGCAGATCTTCCCAGTCGATGGGGACTTCGGTGCGCGACTGGGCGTCGGTTTCCGATCAGAGGGACCCACACCCTTCGACCCGGCTGATCCGTTGGTCGCATCCGCTGAACCGGACTGGCCTGCCATCCGAGCGTCACTGATCGCGGGAATCGAAGCGAGTGCGACCCCTTCGCGTTTCGATCGGTTGTTTCCCGGCGACCCGTCTCAGTACGCCTCGGGACCGTTCACTCTCGCATACGGCGCAGCCGGGGTGCTGTATACGCTCGGAACCTGTGGGGGCAACGTCCGGCAGGAACACGTGGACTGGTTGGTTCAGGCCAGCCTTCGGGCGAAGGCTGCCAGGCCTGGGTTCTACGACGGGCTGCACGGCGTTGCCTATGCGCTCGACGCGCTTGGTGACACAGCAAACGCCCTGAACGTGCTCGACCGGGCAATGGCGCTCGACGCCTCCGGGCTACCTGTCGGGCTGGTGGGCGGACGAGCGGGCATGGGCCTCAACCTGGTGCACTTCGCCGAAGTCACCGGCGACGGCACACTGATGGAGTCCGCCGCCCGGACGGCAGACGGACTCATGAGCGTCCCGACGCGGGGCACCGGGCTATTGCGAGGGATGACCGGAGCCGCGATGTTGTACCTCAGACTCGCGGAGGCAACCGGCGACACGAGCTTCCTCGACCATGCCGCCACGGCCCTCCGCTGTGATCTGGACCGGGGCGAAATGATGGCCAACGGCACCTTCCAGCTGGTCGAGCGCGGTGCGAGAACGAGATACCTCATCTACCTTGATGGCGGAAGCGGCGGCCTGGCGATGGTGCTCGACTGGTATCTCCGGCATAGGGACGACGAGCGGATGCGAGCAGTCGTCGACGCCGTCCGCGTCGCCTGCCGAGCGACATTCGTCCGAGAGCCGGGTCTGTTCCGCGGTCGGATGGGGTTGATGGCGACCCTTGTGCAATTGGGTCGCCCTGAGGATCGGGCTGTCATCGACGGCCACATTCGCCGGCTGGCTTGGCATGCCCAGCCATATGCGGGTCACCTGGCGTTTCCTGGCCGCAAGTTGCGCCGGCTCTCCATGGACTTGGCTACCGGATCAGCGGGCATCCTGCTCGCGCTGAACGCCGTATTCAGCGGAAAGGGGTCGGTCTTGCCGCACCTTCCTCCGCTGGATCGCGGTTGCACCATCCCAACCATGAATGAGAGGAGGTGAGACATCATGGCGAACATTCTCGACCTGCAGGGCCTGGCCTCGGAGCACCCGGACCACAACTGCATGAGCCTGGTTACCGGCGACCTCGACTAGGTGGAACGCCAGTGGTGTCTTGCCGCCGGCATGGACTAGATGCCGGCGGCAAGACATCCAACTCTATGCGAGAACACGAAGGGCGGCGAGGTTTCGATGCTAGACCAGGCGGATCGGCTGCTCCTCCGACTGGCTCGCCGGGCGCCTGGCTGGACGGCGGTGCTAGCCGCAGCGACTCTCACCAGCACAGTTACGGCCCTTGTAGCGCCCAGTCTGTTGGCTGAGGCGGTGGACGAAGCTCTGCACAGTTCGGACGACGCCACGGCAGTCTCCTGGTTCGCCGCCGCAACGGTGGTTGCGGTGCTTGCCGCCATCCTGAGCGCGGTGGCGGAAGGCGGCTGTATCTCGGTCGGTACGGCATGGCTCAGGCACACCGTTCTGCGGCATCTGCTCGGCATGGGTGTGGAAGGCCAGCGCACGATCGATGCGGGTGATGCGACCAGCCGGCTGATCGCCAGCACTGGGGATGCCGCAGGGATCGTTCCTACGATGCTCCGAGCCGTCATGAGCCTGATCACCTCAGTGGGGGGAGTCGTGGCACTGGGGCTGATTGACTGGCGGCTGGCTGTGACGTTCGTACTCGCCGTCCCACCCTCGGCGCTCTTGGTCAAGCGACTCGTCAAAGGCGCCTCCACCGTGTTCACGGACTATCGGAACGCGCAGTCGGTCATCGTTGCCCGCCTCACCGACGCATTCGCAGGGGCTCGAACTATCCACGCGACTGGTCGACGTGACCAGGAGGTGGAGCGCATTCTCCGTCCGCTACCGGAGCTCAGCTCGAAGGGATATGCGATCTGGGCGGTGCAGCGTCGGGTGATCTGGCAGTCGCTGTTGCTGATGTCCGTCATCGAGGTGATCGTGCTGGCGGTGGCCGGCTTCCGAGTGGCTGAGGGCACTGTGAGTGCGGGTGACTTTCTCGCCGCGGCCGGGTACACGGTGATGGGGCTCGGGCTGCTCGGACAGGTCGAGGCGTTCATGGCGCTGTCATATGCACGGGCCGGCACCCGCCGGATAACCGAGGTTCTCGCTGAGCAACCGACGGTGCGGGCCCGGAGCCGGAGCGTATTGCCTGACGGGCCCGGCACGCTCACCCTCACCGGCGTGGTCTATCACGGCGCGGATGGAACTGCCATTCTCAATGACCTCGAGTTGGAGGTACCCGGCGGTCAGACCGTCGCAGTCGTCGGCGAATCAGGGTCAGGCAAGAGCACCCTGGCGGCAGTCGCGGGCGGACTGCTGAGCCCACACGCCGGGACGGTCTTGCTGGACGGTAGTCCGCTGGCGGACCTGGATCCCCGCGCAGCTGTCGCCTACGCGTTCGAGCGCCCACATCTGCTTGGAGCCACGATCGGTGCCACGATCGGCTACGCGAATCCAACCGCCACCACTGCGGAGATCCAACGTGCGGCGGCGGCGGCGCACGCCGACCCGTTCATTCTGCGACTACCCAAGGGCTATGACACTTCGCTTTTTGACGCTCCGATGTCCGGTGGCGAGATTCAGAGGTTGGGCCTCGCTCGAGCCCTCGCGCAGGGAGCACGTGTCGTGATTCTCGACGATGCCACCTCAAGTCTGGACACAGTGACTGAGGCCGAGGTCAGGCAGGCGATGACCACGCACCTTGCCGGCCGGACCCGTGTCGTGGTCGCACATCGGGCGGCTACCGCCGGGCAGGCTGATCTGGTTGCCTGGCTGCATGAAGGGCGAATTCGGGCGTTGGCGCCGCACAGGGACCTGTGGCTCGATGCCGACTACCGAGCGACGTTCGGTACGGAGACAGCTTCATGACCAGTGGCTGGGCCCTACTCCGCGAATGTCTTCGTGGCAGGGGAAAGACGTACGCATGGCTGGCGTTCTGGTCTGTAGTGGAGGCAGCCCCGGCATTGACCGGGGGGTGGTTGGTCGCCGCAGCCGTGGATCGAGGGTTTCTCCGCGGTGAACTTCTGACTGGGTTTGCCTTCCTCGGCCTGTTGGGGATCAGCGTTGCGGTCAAGGCGCTGGCGACCCGCCAGTTGCTGCCCTCACTGGCGGCTGTCGTGGAGCCGATGCGTGACGCGCTCGTGCGGGTCGTCGTCAGTGGCGCGCTGGACCGGGTCATCGCCGGGCAGAGGCCGGACCTCGCCGGAGCTGCCCGGATCACCGGCCAGGTCGAGTCGGTACGAACTCATGTCTCGATACTGATGCGGTCCTTGCGCGAGGTGGCCATGACCATGCTCGCGACGGCCGTGGGTCTCACAGCACTGGCTCCTGCGGCAGCCGGGATCGTACTGACCCCGCTCATTGCCGTGGTCGCCCTCTACCTACTTCTCCTGCGAGCCCTGGCCCGCCGCCAGCGTGAGCTGATCGTCGCTGACGAGGTGATCGCCACGGAAGCCGGACGGGCTCTGCTCGGGATTCGGGACGTCGTCGCCTCGGCAGCCGTGGAACGGGTGGCCACCGACGTGGGTGCCGCCATCGACGCGCAGGCCCGGGCATCGCGTGCGCTGGCCAGGGCCGGAGCGGTTCGACTGGTTGTGGTCGCTGTCGGAGGGCAACTTCCAACGGTCCTGCTGCTCGCCCTCGCACCATTGCTGGTACGGAATGGGCAACTGTCCGCCGGGCAGATACTCGGAGTGTTGACGTACCTGTTGACGAGTCTCGCGCCAGCCGTACGAACGCTGGTCGGTTCTGTCGGCACCCGGATCACACAGCTCGGCGTTGTTCTGGCCAGAATCGCACAGGCTGCGGATGCTCCGTCGGCGCAGGCGAACTCCGGGTGTTCTTTGCCCGTGGAAGCTGCTCTGGAGGCGCGGGACATCACCTTCGCATATGGCCCGCACGCGGTGCCGGTCATCGCGAAGCTGACCTTGACGTTGCCGGAAGGTGGTCATCTGGCTGTTGTCGGACCGAGCGGGATCGGCAAGTCGACGCTGGCGAGCATCCTTGCCGGGCTAACCGAGCCGGACCACGGCATTGTGACGCTGGGCGGCGTTCCCGTGAACCTCATCACGCCAAGGCTCCTGCGAACAGCCATCACAGTCATCCCGCAGCAGTCGTACGTCTTCGCGGGTACCTTGCGAGAAAATCTTTGCTATCAGCAGCCCGATGCGACTGAAGCCGACATTGACGCAGCGGTCGAGGCCATTGGCCTGCGCAGCCTTGTCGACCGGCTCGGTGGGTACGGCGCGATGCTCGTAGCCCCAACCGCCACGCTGTCGAGCGGCGAGAGACAGCAGATCTCCCTGGCTCGGGTCTATCTCTCCTCTGCCCGAGTTGTGATCCTGGACGAGGCGACATGTCACCTGGATCCGGTCGCTGAGGAGTTGGTGGAGAAGGCGTTCGCAGCTCGGCCAGGCAGCCTGATCATCATCGCCCACCGGATCTCCTCCGCCCGCCGAGCGGACCACATCCTGCTGCTCGACGGCGATCAGGCCATCTCCGGTAGTCACTCGGAGCTGATCGAGAGTTCTCCGTTGTACTCCGATCTCGCAGGCAACTGGAGCTGGGAACGGGACGCCGAGTGATCAGAACGCGGCGGTGATCTTCGGCTACACGCCAGCGTGGCGGTTGTCGTGGAACCTGGCGCGCCTGATCACGTCTGTGCTGGACCGACCAGGGCTCACGGGCGGCGGTCGGCCCCGGCATTGCACCGGGGCCGACCTGTCACGCGCTACACCCCAACCAGCACGGATCCTGCTTCGGGGCATCCAGCACAACGCGCCTGGAAGTCCCGGGGGCGGAACTGGTCAACAAGTTCTTCGGGGGTCAGGGGCGCTGGCCCAGGTTGTCCACGATGGCCAACTCCGAGACCCCCCCACCCCCACTCATCCCCAGATACTCATGCGACTGCTTGTCGAACACGAGCACCTGGAGCGGGCTCCCGTAGTGCGACCACCCGATCCCGATCCCGTGCCGCCCGGCACCGTCGACGGCGTCCGGCACCACGGTCACCCCGTCGAACCGGGACAGCGCCTCGAACAGCGCCGCCCGGGCCTTCGGCCGCAGGTAGCGGGCCTCCAGCAGGTTCAGCGCCTCCTTCGCGGCGGCGTTGGTCGGGCTGGTGTTGCCGGCGGCCTCCCCGTTCAGGTGGGCGAGCATGCCGTCGGCGGTGTCGGGCAGTTTCGGGTAGGCCGGGCTGGGCACGCACGGCTCGGTGATGCCGGGCTGGACCTTGTCGTTCTTGTCTACCGTCGCCCGGACGCCGTTCCTGCAGCCCGGGAGCGGGCTGACCTCCGAGGAACCGGTCTGGGTCATCTGGCCGTCGCGGGTGCCGTCCATGGACAGCCAGAGCTCGCCGCTGGCGCGCTTCACGTAGAGGAACTGGTCGGGGCGGGGCTCGATGTCGGGCAGGGTGGCGGCTGAGACCGCCGCCCGGTGCAGGATGTCGGCGGCGTGGGCCGGCTGCGTCGGTCCCGTGATCGGGTCGGCGGGGGCGAGGATGAGCAGGCCGGCGACCACGGCGGCGGCGGTCAGGGCGGGCACCCCGAAGCCGAGCGCGAACCGGAACTTCCGCCGGGGCGGCCGGGCGGCGCGGGCGGCGCCGAGCTCCACAGCCTGCGGAGCCGCGGTCAGTGTGGCCGCGGCCGGCACGTCCGAGGCCGGCGCGGCAGCCGCGACGACCAGTCCGGCCCGGCGACCGTTCATCGCCGGTGCCGGCTCAGAGCCGAAGGAGAGCAGCAGGCGGGTACGGACGTCCGACAGCTCGTCCGCCGTCCGCAGCGGGGTGTCCTGGCCGAGCTCGTGGACCAGGCGGAGGTCATCGACCATGGTGCAGCACCTCTTCGATCGTCGTCGTCATGGGCTCGGAGGCGCCGAGCGCGGCCCGCACCTGCTGGCGGGCCCGGTGGAGTCGGGACCGTACGGTGCCGACCGGGATCGCCAGCGCGGTGGCGACCTCCTCGTAGCTGAGTTGTTCCTGGGCGACCAGGAGCAGGACGTCCCGGTCGCCGTCGGAGATGCCGGCGAGCGCGTCGAGGAGCAGTCCGCGCAGGGCCTGGCTGGTCACGTCGAGGGCGACCCGTTCGGCGTGGCCGGGCTCGTCGCCGGCGGGCGGGACGGCCTGGACCAGTCGGTACCGGCGCACCTCGTCCCGGCGGTGCTGGGCCACGAGGTGGGTGGCGATGCCGTACAGCCAGGGTCGGGCGTCGGGCCGGTCGGCGGCGTACCTGTCACGTTTGCCGAAGGCGACCAGGAAGGTCTCGGCGAGCAGGTCGTCGGCGGGTTCGTGCCCGAGCCGCCGGGCCAGGTACCGGTGGATGTGCGGACCGTGCCGGTTGAACAGCACACCGAAGTGCTCCGGCTCCCTGAGGGAGGCGGTGATGACCTCGGCGTCGGACCCGGTATGCGTCATGCGTGGGCCTCTCACGATGGGGGGCGTGGACGCCTGTTATCCGTGATCCGCGCCGATCGGGTTCACGGGGGTCCGGCACCCCGGGCTGTGCACCGTCACGGTAGCCCGGTGGGTGCGCGGACCCGGTCTAGTTTCCGCCCGCGATGGAGCTGGTCGCCGGGAACCACGTGGCCTCGCTCACGCAGTCGGGTGCCATGGTGATCCCACGCACGAGTTCCTCCAGGTAGGGCGGGTTGGGGGCGGAGAGCGTCCGGAAGTGCAGGGTGCACTGGCCCATGTCGACGTACTGGCTGAGGTTCTTCGGGACCCACTTGGACGGGTGGCCGGCGACGGTGAGGTTCTGGTGTTCGGCGGTGAGCGAGTCGACGTCGCGGGTGGGAAGCACGTACATGTACACCGTCGTGGCCGGCTCGCTCCCGGTGGGCAGCGTCCGGAAGCTGACGTTGAAGTAGCCCCACTGCACGCCCGCCAGTTCGTGGCCGGCGGGCAGCTGCGCGATCCGCAGCGGTACCCGGGTGACGACCGGTGGGCCGAACGACACCCGCTCCGCCAACACCGGAGGCGGTCCGATCTGGGGGATGCCCTCGGACTGCTCCAGGATGGCCCAGCCGCCGGGTGCCCATTCCCAGACCAGTGCGCGGTGGGTCGCGGGCCCGGTGGGGTGCACGTCGCGGACGGCGTAGTGCGCGGGCCGCCCCGCGACCGTCACCGCCGGGGCGCCGTCGACGGGCAGGTACTTCTCGTGCAGCGGCCGGCCCTGCACGTACACCATGAGCGTGCCCTGGAACGCCGGCGCCGTCGACGAGACGTTGAACGCCTGCAGGTTCTTCGACAGGAAACTCACGTTGAAACGCGTCCCGTTCACGTCCCCCTCGCGGACGGTGATCGCCAGCGCGGGGCGGGAGCTCGGGGTCGTCGGGGTCGTCGGGGGTGTCGCCGGTGGTGCGGGGGGTTTGTGGCTCAGGGCGGGCACCAGCAGGGCCGCGAGCACGACGAGTGCCCCCAGGGTCGCGGCGACCGCGATCCGCCGCCGGCGTCGGCGCACGATCAACCGTCCGACCGCCGCGAGCATCGGGTCCGGGGAGATGTGGCCGGGTTCGTCCGCGCGGAGAGCGAGGAGCAGGTCTTCCTCGGTACGGTTCATCGGGTCTCCTGGGTGAGGTGCACCCGGGGCGATACCCGGAGCGTGGCCAGGGCGCGGGAGGCGTAGCCGCGGACGGTGCCCGGGCTGCACCCGAGGGCGTCGGCGATCTCCGCGTCGGTGAGGCCCTCGTAGTACCGGAGGACGATCACGGCGCGCTGTCGGCGGGGCAGCAGTGCGAGCTCGGCGCGGAGTGCCTCGCGGTCGGCGTGGCTGGTCGCGTGGTCGGGGGCGTCGGAGGGCGGGAGGCCGACCGAGGCGTGTGGGACGACCCGCGACCAGCGCCGCCGCCACGACAGGTACTCGTTGACGACCATGCGTCGCAGGTAACTCTCGGGTTCGTCGATCCGCCGCCACCGGGCGTGTGCGCGGACGAGGACCTCCTGCACCACGTCCTCGGCGAGCGCCCGCTCACCGGTCAGAACCGTGGCGTACCGCAACAGCGCGGGCAACCGCGCCGCCGCGTACTCCTCGAACGTCATGCGATCCCCTTCGCCAGCGGTCCGTGCCCACTACACACGCACGCCGGGGCGGATCTGTTGTGCGGGGAGCCGGAAGAGTCTCGCAGCGCCGCCGCCGACCCCAGCAGCCGCGCGGCCCGGTCCGGCTCGCCGTCGAGCAGCGCCACCCCGGCCAACCCTTCCAGCGCCAACGCCACCGCGCGCGGATCGCCACCTTCCCGGGCCGCCGCCAGCCCCTCCTTGTGCAGGGCGCCGGCCGCCGCGGCGTCGGAGCGGAGTTCGGCGGCGAAGCCCAGTTCGGCGAGGAGCAGGGGGAGGCCGTAGAACGGGACGCCGTAGTCGGTCGCGAGGCGGCGGTTCCAGGCGAGGGCGGCGCGCAGGTGCCGTTCGGCCGTGTCCAGGTCGCCCTGCCGCCGGGCGGTGAGCCCGAGCCCGACCTGGGCGAACTCCGCCGCGAACGGGTTGGCCTGCTCCTCGGCGAGCCGCATGCCCCGCTCGTGCAGCTCCCGGGCGCCCGCGTGGTCCCCGGTCAGCAGGCTGATCCGCCGGCCAGCTGGCCCGCGTACTGGGCGCGTCGAGGGTGATCGGCTCGGCGGGCGGCCCGGCGAAGACCCGGAAACTGCTCGACACCTTCGGCTACGACGCGGCGCTGGACTACAAGGCCGGCGACCTCGCCGGACAGCTCGCGGCGGCGGCCCCCGACGGGATCGACGTCTACCTGGACAGCGTCGGCGGCGACCACCTGGAGGCCGCGATCGGCGCGATCCGTCCCCAGGGCCGGATCGCCATGGTGGGCGCGATCAGCGGATACAACGCGCCGACCGCCGGCCCCGCGAACCTGTTCCTGGCCGCGTCCCGGGAGGCCACCCTGCGCGGCATGCTCGTGACCAGCTACTTCCACCTGTTCCCGGAGTGGATCGGCAAGGCCGCCGGCTGGCTGGCCGACGGGTCGCTGCGGACCGAGGAGACGGTGGTGGACGGGTTGGCCGAGGCTCCGGCGGCGCTGCTGGGCGTGCTCGGCGGGGCGAACGTGGGCAAGATGCTGGTCCGCCTCTGAGCCCCGCGCGGATCCCGGGCGCTCGCGGAGGGCCCGGGACCTGCGCGTACGCTGGAGCCCATGCCCCGCCGTCCCGCCGCGCCCGTCTGTCCCCGCAACGGCGGCCACCGGATCCGGCTGCTCGGACCCATCGAACGCGTCACCGGCCCCGAGGTCACCTACCGGGTCCGCTACGACTGCCCGGCGTGCAACGTCAAGAACGCCGTGGCCCCGGCCGACCCGGAGTGGGCGACAAGCGCCCCGCGCCCCGTCGTCGACGTCTGAGCCCCCGCGCGCTCGGCCCTCCGGCCGCCTGAGCCTCGGCTCCGGCCGACGCGCACGACGAAGACAGCTGTGCCGCGGAACGCGGAACCCCTGATCAGGGGTCCGGTCGCGGGCGGGCCGAAAAAGCCCCGGAGCGTCAGCCCCGGGACCTCCCGGTGAATAGTGTCAGCTCAGACGGTCAGAGCCGGGAGAACCGTGGTGTCCACGGGTCGTCGTCCTCGTCGACGTCGTCCCGCTGCCCGGCGGGCAGCGAACCTCCGCCGGCAAGCTCGCGTTGAAGCTGGTCGAAGTCCGTAGTGGGGGAGGAATACTTCAACTCCCGAGCCACCTTCGCCTGCTTGGCCTTCGCACGGCCGCGCCCCATGGCCGCTCCCCTCGCACACAATCGGGGCGGCCCTCAACAGGCGGGCCCCGAAGACGTCAGGTATCACTCGTGCGGACCACAGTACAGCGCTTCGGCCACGTGCAGAACTCACCCTGCCGGACACTTTCCGGGCGGTCCAGATGTCGGGATCCGGCACCGGTGGTCGGGTTCGCGGCACCCGGCCCGGCCACGCCCACGCAGGCGACAGCCCACGCCCACGCGGCCGACAGCCCACGCCCGCGCGGCCGGCAGCCCGCGCCCGCCCACCCGACCGGGTGCCCGGTCAGCAGGGCGTGGCCTGGCCCAACGGTAGACTTGCCCCGCTCGCCGGAACGGCCGCCGGAACAAAGGACAACGCATGATCAACGGCGACCTCGCCGGTCTGCTCACCGAAGTGGCCGAGGCGGTCGGCCTCCAGGAGGGTGAATCCGGGGTCGAGCGGGTGCTGCGTGCCATCCGGGAGCTGGAGCCGGCCTCCACCAAGGCCGTGAGCAGGCACGTCGGCCTGCCGCTCCCCGTGATCGCGGCGATCAACAACGAGCTGCGCACCCGGGGTGTCGTGACGAAGGACCGGCCGAGCCGGCTCACCGACGAGGGCCGCACCCTGCTGGAGAGCCTGCCGATCGACCTGAGCGTGGCGGCGACCTGCCAGTGCTGCGACGGGCACTCGGTGGAGATCCCGGCGGACTTCGACCCGATCCTCGCCCAGCTCGCCAAGATCATGGAGGGCGCGCCCGGGGTCGACCTGACCCTGGACCAGTCGTTCGCGACGGTCGAGACGAAGGTGCGCCGGGTCCTGCTCCTGATGCGGTACGGGCTGCTGCCGTCGCGCGCCGCCCTCTGCGTGGGGGACGACGACCTGATGGCGGTCGCGATCGCCGCGGTGGGGGCCGCCATCGACCGGCCGCTCGTACAGCGGCTCGCGGTGGTGGACATCTCGCCGGAGATCCTGGAGTACACCCGGGCGTGTCTGGCCGAGCTGGGGGTCACGGCCGAGCTGGTCGAGCACGATCTGCGCGAACCGCTGCCGGAGGCGCTCCGCACGGGCTTCGACCTGGCGTTGACGGATCCGCCGTACACGACGGAGGGTGCCGGGTTGTTCCTGTCCCGGGCCGTGGAGGCGCTGGTCCCGGGGCCGGGCCGGTCGGTGGTGTTCTCGTTCGGGCCGAAGGGGCCGTCGAACACGCTCCAGGTGCAGCGGGTGATCACGGAGCTGGGGCTGACGGTGCAGGCGATGCACCGCAACTTCAACGAGTACCTCGGGGCGGGGGTCATCGCGGGCGTCAGCCACCTGCAGTACCTGTCGACGACGGCCGAGACCGCGCCCCTCATCACGAGCGCGCACGCCGGCCCGCTGTACACGGCCGACCAGCGCAGCGCCTCCCGGGAGTACGTGTGCAACAAGTGCGCGACCCGGTACGCGGTCGGCAAGGACGCCGAGTGGCCCACCATCGCGGCCCTCAAGGAAGCCACGTGCCGGGAGTGCGGCGGGGACCGCTTCCGGCCCCTGCAACTGATCCGGGACAGGTGACCTGAATGGCGCACACACTCCGCCAGGCGACGGAAGCAGACCTCGACGCCCTGGTGGCCTACGAGATCGTGATCGCGGAGGTGTCCTTCGGCGCGGACGCCGTGGTCGACCCCGAGGTGCACCGGGGCAAGCTGCGCAAGGGGCTGGTCCGCGACGCCGAGGGCATGATCGTGGCCGCCGACGACGCGGACCAGGTGATCGGCTGGATGTGGCTGGCCGTGAACACCAACTTCCTCACCGAGGACCGCTACATCAACTTCCGCTCCCTGGCCGTGTCCCCGGGCCCGGACAGCGAGGCGGTCGGCGAGTCGCTGCTGGCCCACGGGCTGGAGTTCGCGAAAGCCAAGGGGGCCGGGGAGATCGTCGGCAAGGTGTACATGGGCAACCAGGGCATGCGGGTGCTGTACCGGAAGTTCGACTTCGAGCCCGTACACCTCACGCTCCGCAGGAAGATCGAACCGTGAAGTGCGTGGTCTGGGACCTCGACGGCACGGTCTGGCCCGGGGTCGCGATCGAAGGGCCGGAGAACACCCTCCCAACCCCCTTTCCCTGGGTACTCGCCGCGATGGCCGCCCTGGAGGCCCGCGGCGTCGTGAACAGCGTGGCCAGCCGGACCGACCCGACCCTCGCGGCGGCGCTCGCCGGACACCCGGACCTGGCCGACCGGTTCGTCGCCCCGCAGCTCGGCTGGGGGGACAAGAGCGAGGCCATCGGTCGGATCGCGGCGGCGCTCGGCATCGCGGTGGACGCGGTCGCGTTCGTGGACGACAACCCGTTCGAGCGGGCCGAGGTGGCGGCGCTGCTGCCCGGGGTGCTGGTGCTGTCCCCGGAGGAGCTGCGCGAACAGTTCGAGGACCTGTTCCCCGAGGCGGTGACCGACGAGGCCAGGAAGCGCCCCGACCGGTACCGCGAGGAGCAGCGCCGGCTCGCCGCCGAGCAGGACTTCACCGGCTCCCGGGACGAGTTCCTCCGCTCCTGCGGGATGGTGCTCACCGTCAGCGGGGCGGACCGGGCCGACGTGCCGAGGATCGCGGAACTGGTCGCGCGCACCCACCGGTTCAACACGACCGGCGAGCAGTGGTCCGCGGCGCAGCTGTCGGCGCTGGTCGACGACCCGGACTGGTTCGTGCCGGTGGCCCGCCTGGCGGACCGGTTCGGCGAGTACGGCCAGATCAGCACCGCCCTCGTCCAGCGCGGCCCGTCCTGGCGGCTCCGGCTGTTCATGGTGTCCTGCCGCGCGGCCGGCCGGGACGTACCGGTGGCCCTCCTCGGCTGGCTGGTCGACCGGGCCCGCGCCGACGGGGCGCGCGAACTGCTCGTCGAGATCCGCACGGACCTGGCGAACCTGGAACTCCGGATGCTGCTCCGCAGGGTGGGCTTCGAGGCGGTCCCCGGCGAGGCGCCGACCGCCGGCGGGGCGCTGCTGCTCCGCCGCGACCTCACCGAGATTCCCCCGGTGGCCCACCTGACCCTGGAGGAGAAGGCATGACCAGTGCGGAAGCCGGTTCCGAGGCCGGCACCAACGGCGCCCAGGCCGCCCCCGACGACGTCGAAACGGGCGTCCGCGCGGCCCTCACCGAGGTCCTCGACCTCGACGTCTCGGCGTTCCCGGTCGACACCCCCCTCTTCGACGGCGGCCTGGGCCTCGGCTCCCTCAACGGCGTCCGCCTGCTCGAACTCGTCAAGGCCCGGTACGGCGTGGACGTCGCCGCCGAGGACTGGGCGCTGGAGTCCCTGCGCTCGATCGGCTCGCTGTGCGCGTTCATCCGGGCTGCCGCCGTATAGCACACGGTGCCCGGTTCAGGGCCCTGAGCTGCCCGTAGTCGTCTGTACACTGGGCGGAGCGGTGCGCCGGTCGTGGCAGGCCGTCCATCGAAGGGTTCCCAGATGAGCGAGGCACCGCTGCCGGGCGAGCACGGCAAAGCGGATGAGATGTGTTCCTACGCCGTGGACGTGTGGCTGAAGGACACCGCCCTGCTCACCGACGACGCGGGCCTGATGGCGCTGATGCGCGACGCCGCCGAGGCCGGGCACGCCCAGGTGCTGGGCGAGTCGGTGCACCGCTTCCCGAACGGCGCGGTCACCGGGGTGCTGGTGCTGTCGCAGTCGCACCTGAGCGTGCACACCTGGCCGGAGTACCAGTCGGCGAATTTCGATCTGTTGACCTGCGGCCGGCTGAACGGCGAGCGGATCATCGAGCATCTGCGCACCGCGCTGGACATCACCCGGATCAACATCACCAGGGTGCTGCGCGACGTCCAGTAGAACCCGGGTGTGACCTTCCGGCCCGCCCGCGCGTGTTCTGACCATGATGATGACCTACGCCCGGGACGGGACACTGGCGACCAGCTCGTTGGAACCGGGCTTCGTGGAGTTCTACGGGGCCAACTTCTCCGACCTGGCCGCCCAGCTGTACGTGTACCTGGGCGACATGGCCGAGGCGCAGGACGTGGTCCAGGAGGCGTTCTGCCGGGCCTGGGTCCGATGGGGACGGATCAGCCGGTACGAGGAGCCCGTCGGTTGGGTCCGCCGTGTCGCCTGGAACCTGGCCACCAGTCGGATCCGCCGCATGATCATCGCCCGCCGGTACGCCCGGCTGGACCGGCCGCGCACCGTCGAGGGCCCCGCCCCCGACCGGGTCGCGTTGATGGCCGCCCTGGCCACCCTGCCGGCGAACCAGCGCCGCGCGGTCGTCCTGCACTACCTGGCGGACATGTCGGTGGCCCAGATCGCCGACATGTGCGGGGCCCGCGAAGGGGCCGTCAAGACGTGGCTCTACCGAGGTCGGGCCGCCCTGGCCACCCAGCTCCGCGAATCCGAGGAGGCATTCCCCCATGCCCGATGAGTTCCGTACCCAGGACGACATGCTGCTGCGTCGGGCCCTGACCGGGGTACACGACGAGGCCCGGCTCGAACTGTCCCCGCACCGGGTCGGCGCCGTCCGCGGGGCCGCCCGGCGGCGCACCGTCGGGATCGTGGCGGTGGCGGGGGTCGCGCCGCTGGTGCTCGCGGCGACCGCGGCCGCCGCGTTCAGCATCGGAGGCTCCGGCCCCGACACGGCGG
This sequence comes from Longispora urticae, assembly GCF_053902585.1. Taxonomy (NCBI): domain Bacteria; kingdom Bacillati; phylum Actinomycetota; class Actinomycetes; order Micromonosporales; family Micromonosporaceae; genus Longispora; species Longispora urticae. The sequence continues at coordinate 512,774 of NZ_JAQZSH010000035.1, read as the reverse complement.
TGAGCCCGGCCGACGGCGGCTCGGTGACCTGCATGCCCGTGCCCGGTATCTCGTGGCTGCTCCAGCCGTCCGGCACCCCCACGGTGACGACGGCCCCGCAGGGCGGTACCCCGCCGACCACCGCGCCGACGTCATCCAGCCCGGGGACGCCCGTCCCGTCGAGCCCGCCGCCGAACTGGCCGACCCCGTCCCCCGGAAGCACCCCTGGAACGTTCCCGACTCCGAGCCCGGAGCAGCCCCAGCCCTCGCCGGTCGAGGAGCCGTGCCTGCGCGTGACCCCTTCTCCGTCGGGCCCGGGTGGCTCCACGACGCACCCGACGCCGAGCCCTGCGGGCCCCGGGACGCAGGCGCCGCCGAGCCCGTCGGGCGGAGCCACCCACCCGACACCGACCCCGTCCGGGCCGCCCCAGCACCCGACCCCTACCCCGTCGAGCCCCTTCCAGCCGACCCCGGCCCCGCCGGGTCCCTTCCCGTCGACGCTGTCCAGCACGCCCGGACAGTGACCCCGGACTGAGCGCGCGGCAGCTCGTACCAGGAAAAAGAGGTGTCCTTGATCCGTTCGCGGTCAGGGGCACCCTTCCCGGGTCGGAATCCTCCTGGCTAACGCGTCCCCGCCTCGCTAGCCTCGGGGCATGACGCTGCCCCTGATCATCGCCGAAGGCACCCCCACGGAGATCGGGGTCAGCTACGGCCGCCAGGCCGCGGAGCTGATCGCCGGCAACTTCGCCGACTACCTGGTGAAGTTCCAGGTCACGGGCGGACACGACCCGGCAGAGGTGACCCGGCTGGGCGAGGAGTTCCGGGCGACGACGCTCCGGTACACGCCCAGGATCGCGGCCATGCTCGACGGGGTCGCCGAGGGCTCCGGCCTGCCGGTGGGCGACATCTACGCCCTCAACGCGCGGACCGAGCTGATGGTCCCGCCGATCACGGAGTGCACGGGCGTGGCGGTCCTGCCCGAGCACACCGCCACCGGGCACACCCTGCTCGGCCAGAACTGGGACTGGTACCCGTCCCAGAGCCCCTTCACCCTGGTCCTGGCCACCCGCGACGAACGCGGCCACGAGGTGCTCGCGCTCGCCGAGGCGGGCATGCTCGCCAAGGCCGGGCTGAACTCGCACGGCGTCGGGGTGGGCGTCAACCTGCTGACCAGCGACCGCGACGGCGCCCCGGGCGGCGTGCCGTACCACGTGCTGATCCGCGCGGTCCTGGACGCCCGGCACGGCATCGCGGGCTCCCTCGGGGTGTGCTCGCTGCCGCGCAGCGCGTCGATCAACCTGCTGGTCGGGGTGGCCGGCGGCACCGCCGTGGACCTGGAGCTGACCCCGGGCCTGACCGGTCGGGTCCTGCCCCAGGCCGGCATCCTGACCCACGCCAACCACTTCGTCTCCGGCATCGACGTCCGGGACCGGTTCTACGACCTCGGCGGCGGTTCCTCGCTGTTCCGGGACTTCCGCCTCCGCCAGGTACTGGAGACCGCCGCGGCCGAGCGCCGGGTGACCGACAAGGACGTGATGGCGGCGTTGCAGGACCACCTCGGGTTCCCGCACGCGATCTGCCGGCACGTCAACGCCGAGGACCCGCAGGAGCTGTGGTCGTTGACCGCGAGCTCGGTGGTGATGGATCTCGACGAGCGCCGGATGCTGGTCACGAGCGGTCCGCCGTGCGAGAACCCATACCAGACCATCGATCTGGGCGACGTATTCGGGAGTGCTCGTCCGAATTCCGGCTTCTAGAACCGAAGTTGTTACCTAACCGTAACTTGTAGGTTCTCGTCGCGGACAGTGAGTCGATCGAGAGCGTTCGCGCGGTGTTTCATCCGTGTTTCGGCGGAATATCCACGCCGTTGACTACCGAGCGCAAAGCCGGTCGAGCGACAGGTTACCCGAGAGTGTTACTGGCGGGTAGCCACAGGGGTTGTCCTGTGACGTGGATCGCGGCAGCATCTGCACCACTGGAGTGGGTGACCCTCATCACCCCCGCAGGAGACCACACCCCGCGCCCGTCCGCGCCCCCCGTGCGGACGGTGGCGCCGCCCGAGGAGGAATTGTGAAGGAAACACTGGTTGGTCGTACCCGGTGGCGTAAGTTCGCCATCGCGATGGTCCCCGCCACCGCCGCCGCCGCTGTCATGGTGATGGGGATGAGCAACGGGGCCATCGCCGCCTCGTTCGCGGTCTCCGGTCAGCAGTTCCAGATCTCCGCCGACGAGATGGTCGTCGACGGCTTCGCGCAGTACGGCAGCATCGACAAAGAGGTCGGCGCCGACAAGGACCCGTCGAAGGTCCACGTTGTCGCGGTCGCCGCGGCCAAGTCCGCCACCGTCAAGAACCTCTGTCAGTCGGTCGTCTCCCCGACCCCGATCGGCACCGTCACGATGCAGATCCACGCCGGTGGCGCGGGCAGCGCCCCGGTCACGGCCGAGAACCTGTTCCTCGACATGACCTCCCTGACCGGCGACGCGGTCTTCGAGAACATCGAGATCGGCGTCGACGCCTCGACGATGACCAAGGGCGCCGGCGCGGGCATGGTCGGCGGCTTCGGCCAGCAGGCCAGCCGGGCCACCATCACCAACGTCAAGCAGGTCGCGTGGGCGACCAACGCCGGCACCTTCCGGCTCAAGGGCATGCACCTCGAGGTCCTGATGGGCAACAAGCCCTGCTTCTAGGCAGTAAACGCTGACCGGGCCCGCCGGAACACTCGGCGGGCCCCGTCACGCGACATCCCCCTTTACTGGTTAGGAAAAGCAGGAGGCACGCGTGTCCACCAACCTGGGTCAGGTTTGGCGGTCCTTCGGGACCTGGCGGCGCGGCCGTCCGTTCTGGGGCGGCCTGCTCGCCCTGCTCTCCGGCTCGTTGCTCATCTGGCTGCCGTGGACGACCATCGGCACGATCATCCGCGCCGGGATGGGCGCGCTCGGCGGCGTCATCCTCGGCTCGCTGATCGCGCTCTGCGGCGTACTGATGTGGTTCCAGCCGGCGCAGCGCGTCTTCTACAGCGTCATCACGATCGTGGCGGGGCTGGCGGCGTTCCCGTTCACCAACTTCGGCGGCTTCGTCATCGGTACGCTGCTGGCGCTCGTCGGCGGCTCGTTGGGGTTCGCGTGGACGCCGGTCACCCCGGCGGGTGGCGCACCGCCGGCCCCCCGGGTGGCGGACGACGGGGACTACTCGACGGCGATCCTGCCGGGATTCGAGGACCCGGACGCCGATCTGCCCGAGGCCGACGTCCGTACCGAGGCTGATGGCGAACCCCGGGCGGCGGGGCAGGCCGAGCCCGCGGCGGAGCCGACACCCGAACACCCCGGCCAGCCTGGCCACGCCGGCCAACCCGGCCCCGGCCACGCCGGTCAGCACGACCCCGGTGCGGCCCCCGGCATCCGGCCGCACCAGCCCCGGCACCGCCAGAACAGCGACGCCCCCGCCGTCGTGGTTCCGGAGGACGCCCGGTCCGGCGCACGGTCCCGGCAGGCCATGGGCGTGGCGATCCTCGCCCTGTCCGTGGCGGCCACCGGCCTGATGGCCATGGGCATGGACAGCCCCGTCCAGGCCGCACCGCCGTCCGGCGCCGTCCCGTGCGCCCCGGGTCAGACCGCCCCGGGGCAGCCGCCGGCCGGCCAGCCCACCAAGTCCGGTCAGCCGGCCCCCGGGCCGACGACGAAGCCGGAACCCACGAAGAGCGGTCAGCCCGCGCCGACCCCGACCGCCACGGCCCCCGCCCCGGGGGCGTCGCCGGAACCCACCAAGCCGTGGTGGTGGCCGTTCGACCTCAAGCGCGAGACGGACTCCTCGGCCCCGCGCAGGGTCGCGGCGGCCCCGGCGAAGGCGACCCCGACGCCGACCGGCAGCCCCATGTGCCACCGGCAGTTGGCCGCGGCGGCCGGCGACCCGGTCCCGTCGGCGAAGTTCTCGGACATGCGTGCCGCCAAGCAGCAGATGTGGGGCATGCACTACGACGGGGTCAAGACCCTCAAGACCAAGGAGGGCGGCTCGATCCGGGTACTGAAGTTCACGATGACCAAGGCCCAGTCGACGCCGTTCGAGATGACCAGCCCCGACAAGGGCAACGGCAGAAGCGTGAACCAGAAGTCGACGCAGCTCACGGTCAGCGGCAACGTCGAGTTCTACACCAGCCGGTTCCACGGGTGGCTGTTCGGCATCATCCCGCTGACGTTCACCCCGGACTCGCCGCCGCCGCTGCAGATCGCTGACCCGATCTTCACCAGCGCGGAGATCGAGCTGGTCTACCTGAAGTGCGACCGGCTCCAGGCGGACAACCTGCGCCTCACCGAGGTCTAGGCGCCAACGACGCGAAGGGAGGGCACCCCGCCCGGGTGCCCTCCCTTCGTCGCGTCCTGCGCCCGGGAGTCAGGCGCCCGGGCCGGAGGAGGCCGCCGGGCCCGAGCCCGGCGGCGTCCGCGTCAGATCCGGGCCAGTGCCGCCCGCAACGGGTCCAGCCCCAGCGAACCCAGATCCAGGGCCGCCCGGTGGAACTCCTTCAGGTCGAAGTCGGCACCCTTGCGCGCCTCGGCGTCCGCCCGCGCCTGCAGCCAGATCCGCTCGCCCACCTTGTACGACGGCGCCTGCCCCGGCCACCCGAGGTACCGGTCCAGCTCGAACCGCAGGAACTCGTCCTGCATCATGCAGTTCGCGCGCAGGAACTCGTACGCGATCTCCGGCGTCCACGTCCGCCCCGCGTACTGGTCCCAGCCGACCCCCTTCGGGATCTCCAGCTCCAGGTGCAGGCCGATGTCCACGACCACCCGGGCGGCGCGGAACAGCTGCGCGTCGAGCATGCCGAGCCGGTCGCCGGCGTCGTCGAGGTAGCCGAGCTCACCCATGAGGCGCTCGGCGTACAGGGCCCAGCCCTCGCCGTGGCCGGAGCACCAGGAGAGCACCCGCTGCCACCGGTTGAGGACCTCGCTGCGGTACGCGGTCTGCGCGACCTGGAGGTGGTGCCCCGGTACCCCCTCGTGGAAGACCGTGGTGACCTCCCGCCAGGTGGCGAACGACGTGACGCCCGCCGGCACGGCCCACCACATCCGGCCGGGCCGGCTGAAGTCCTCGCTGGGGCCCGTGTAGTAGATGCCGCCGTCGCTGGTGGGCGCGATCATGCACTCCATGCGGCGGACGGGCTCGGGGATGTCGAAGTGGGTGTCGGCGAGGTCGGCGACGGACTTGTCGGCGACGGCCTGCATCCAGTCCCGGAACTCCTCCTTGGAGCCGATCGTGCGGGCCGGGTCGTTGTCGAGCGCCGCGGCGGCCTGTTCGACGGTGCCGCCCGGCACGATCTGGTCGGCGGTCACGAGCATGTCGGCGCGCAGCCGGGCGACCTCCTCGAAGCCCCACGCGTACGTCTCGTCGAGGTCGACGGTCGCGCCGAGGAAGTACCGCGAACACAGCTGGTACAGCTCCCGGCCGGCCGCCTCGCGCTCCTGACCCAGCGGGGCCAGTTCCTCGCGGAGGAAGCGGGCAAAGTCGACGGTGGCGGCGTTGGCGGCGGCCGCCCCGGCGTCGAGGCGTTCGCGGAGCTCCCCGGTGGCTTCGAGCCGGCGGACCAGGCCCGGGTAGAAGTCGTCGCCGTCCGGGTCGGTCCAGGTGTCGCACTGCGCGGCGACCTTCTCCATCTGGGCCCGCGCCCCGACGTAGCCCTCGCGCGCGTCGTGGAGCAGCGTCTCCTTGTACCCGTCGAGCGCGCCCGGCACGAGTGCCAGCCGGGTGGCGATGTTCTCCACGGCCTCGACGGTGTCCGTCGGCATCAGGTCGAAGGAGCCGCGCACCTCGTGCAGGGGGCTGGAGATCACGTTGATCCGGGACCGGTACCGGATCTCGTCCAGTTCGACCGAGAGCCCGAGCCGCTCGACCATGGCCTCCTGGGCGACGCGCTGGTGCTCGTCGTCGGGGGTGGCCGCGAGGAGGGCCGCGAGGGTCCGACGGTTGAGCTCCGTGAGGGCGTCGAGCCCGGCCGGACTCAGGTCGGACATCTTGTCGTCGTAGCCTGCGATGCCGACGCCGGACGCGCCGAGGGGCTCCAACGGTGCCCACTCGTCGACGTACCGGTTGGCGATGTCGTCGATGTTTCCCATGCGCAGAGACCCTACGGCACTCCTGAGGCGCCCTGTGCCCGGTTTTCCAGGCCACGGAGTGGCGTGCCCGGGCCCACCCAGCGGCCCCGCCCTCAGGTGACGGAGTGCCCCCTGCGGCCAAGATCCAGCAGCCCCTCCCGGTCCGTCGGCACCTCGCCCGCGGGGGTCGCCCGCAGCGGCCACCGTTTGCGCACCTCGTGCCCCCGGCCGAGCCATCCGGTCAGCCCCGCCCGGTCGTCCAGGGCGTCCCGGGCCTCGGTGAGCGCCGCGATCAGCTCGTCGAGCACGGGCCGCACGGCGGTGGCGTTGCCCGAGCACATGGCGGCGACCAGGGCCGGCGCGGTGGACGCCACCCGGGTGCCGTCCCGGAACGAGCCGGCGGCCAGCGCCAGCACCCCCGGTTCGGCGGCGGAGGCGGCGATGGCGGAGGCGACGAGGTGCGGCACGTGGCTGATCCGGGCGACGGCCGCGTCGTGCTCGGCGCTGGTGGCGGGGATGATCCGGGCGCGCAGGCCGCCGAGCAGTTCGGCCATGGCCCGCCAGTCGGCGAGGTCGGTCTCGGGGTCCAGGCACAGCACCCAGGGCTGGTCGCGGAACAGCAGCGGGTCGGAGGAGCCGAAGCCGGAGTGCTCCTTGCCGGCCATCGGGTGCCCGCCGACGAACCGCCGGCCGGCCATCAGCGCGGCCACCGGCCCCTTCACGGAGGTCACGTCGCTGATCAGCCCGGGGTACCCGTCGAGGTCGGCGAGGAGGTCGGGCAGCACGGGCAGGGGCACGGCGAGGAACACCACGTCGGTACCGCGCACGGCCTCGCGCACCGAACCGGCCGCCCCGGCGAGCTGCCGGGTGACCGGGTCCGCGTCGTAGCCGGTCACCTGGTGCCCGGCCGCCGTGAGCGCCCGGAGGAGTGACCCGCCGATGAGGCCGAGCCCGAGTACCGCGATCCGCATGGCCACAGCCTAAACTCCCCGCCCCCGAGCCCTTTCACCCCTTCAACACCTTTTTCCGGGTACGCGGCCCGCGTACCCCTCACCGGGTCTGGCTCCTCAGTGGACCCGGCGCGCCCACCCGATCGAGCAGCTCAGGGTGGTCCCGGTGGGCTAGGCTCGACGGTGTGATGCCCTATCCCCGGCCCGGCCGGCCGCAGTTCCGGGAGCCGAACCCGGTCCGGCTGCCGGCGCTGGCAGCGGGGGCCGGCGCGACGGCGGCATGGTTCCTGCTGTTCGCCTTCGTCTGGGGCGGCGCGGCGGGCTACGCGTGGCTGACCCTGCTCGCCGGCACCCTGGCGTCCCTCGCGGCCGGGTTACTGGCCCTGCGCGGAGATCGCGGCGTGGCGGTCGGTATCGCGCTCGCCGCCGGGTTCGCGCTCGCCGCGCTCGGTGTGGTCCTCACCACCTACTGGGTCGGCGGCGACTGGCTGCTCTGGTAGCCTTACTCAACGTATTGGTCTATGCCCAATTTGCATGTCGAGCTTGACGGACCTCCTGTGGGTTCGGCACGGTGGGACCATGTCGATGAGGCTCGAGCGACTTGAACCCGATCGCCGTCGCCGCCGGTTGCAGCTCCTCGCCGAGCTCGCCGACGTGAAGGCGCTGCGGGACAGGATGCAGCCGCGTCGGGCCCGCTCCGAGCGCCTCCGGGAGCTCATCGCACTACGCCGCCGTTGGGCCACGTAGCCCCAGCGCGCGCGCCGCTTGTTGGCACGACTGCCGGCCAGGTACGCTCCGGCAAGTTGACGACTTGGCCGGGGGGATCGTGTCGCACTTTGCTGTAGCAGTCGTACGGGATGGCTCCGGATGGACCGTCTCGGAGCTCGAGCTGCGTGGGGTCCGGGACGTCGAGGAAGCCGGCGACCGGCTCCGTGACGTGGCCGACGGAGAGCTCTCCCTACTGTTCGTCGAAGCCGAGGACGAGTATCTCGTCGTCGTGCGGATCGACGAGGACAATGACCTGCGCGTCTTCGGCTCCGACGCCGAATACGCCGAGGAGACCGCCCTCGGGGCCGCCCTCCTCGGGGACCTGGAGCCCGAGCGGCTGCCGGACCTCGACGACGAGGACGAAGACGAGGAAGAGGACGAGCGCCCCGCCGCCGACCCGGACAGCAACCCGGTGGGCGACGCGGACCTGCTCGCCGATCTGGGCATCCCCTCCGTGGCCCTGCTCAAGCTCTGCGCCCAGGAGGGCATGCTGCCGTCCGAGGTGACGACGAAGATCTGCGAGACGCTCGGCTGCGCGGATGACGTCGAGGAGCTCCGCTAACGAGCGGTGGGTTCGTCGCGCGCTGGCGGTCGCCGGCACCGCGGACCCGCTGGACGTCCCGGTCGGCGCCGTCGTCTACGACGCCGCCGGCCGTGAGCTCGCCACCGGCTTCAACACCCGCGAACGCACCGGCGACCCGACCGGCCACGCCGAGATGAACGCCCTGCGCGCCGCCGCCGACGTCCTCGGCACCTGGCGGCTCGACGGCTGCTCCCTCGCGGTGACCCTGGAGCCGTGCACGATGTGCGCGGGCGCCCTCGTCCTCGCCCGGATCTCCACGGTCGTCTTCGGCGCCTGGGAACCCAAGACCGGCGCGGTCGGTTCACTGTGGGACGTCGTCCGGGACCAACGCCTCAACCACCGCCCCGAGGTGTACGCCGGGGTGTGCGAAACCGAGTGCGCCGAAGCCCTCCGCGAGTGGTTCCAGACAAACCGCCGCTAGCGCCGCTGTCCGTGGCCGGACAAGATAGACGGGTGACTTCGGCGGCCCGAAAGGGAAACTCGATGGATGTCCGGCGGGTTCGGTTCGGTGAGGCGCTCCGGCGGCTCCGCGAGGAACGGGACCTGACCCTGGAGCAGGTCGGCGGCGAGATCGGCTGGTCCTATGTGCGGCTGCACCGGCTGGAGACGGCCGAGACCCGGCCCAGTGTGGACCGCGTGCGCCCCCTGCTGGACCTGTACGGGATCAGGGAGCCCGAATACGGCAACCTCCTCGACCAGGCGCAGGACCTCTCCGTCGAGGGCTGGTGGCGAGAACACCGGGGCTCCAAACCGGGCCAGCGCACGTACGCCGAACTGGAGAGCGGCGTCACCGCGATCAACGCCTACAGTGGCGCGATCGTGCCCGGCCTGCTCCAGACGGAGGACTACGCCCGGTACCGGATCCGCTCCGAGCTCGGCGACAGCGACCAGATCGCCACCGACGCCAACCTCGCCGTGCGCCTCGGCCGGCAGAAGGTGATCGGCTCCATCGACTTCGAGGTCATCCTCGACGAGGTCGTCCTCCTCCGCCCGTCCTGCCCGCCGGCCGTGATGGCCCAGCAACTACGGCACCTGGCGGCGGACCTGCCCCGGGTCACCGTGCGGGTTCTGCTGCTCAACCGCGTGATCGACGATTTCCTTTTACCGCAGAACACATTCGCCCTGTACCGACTTCCGGGCGGCGACGAGATCGGTTTGATCGACACGATGGCAATTGGTCCGCAGCCAATTGATGCTGACAAGTTGCCGTCCTATCGACACGCCTATGATCGGCTGCGGGACGCGGCCCTGAATATCGAGGATTCGCGGGAGTTCATTCTTCAGTCAGCGGAAGCGAAGAGATGATTATCAGCAATTGGCGGAAGAGCCTCCGGAGCGACGGCGGTGCCAACTGCGTAGAAGTGGGAACGGGCCGGGGCGTCGTCGGCGTGCGCGACACCAAGCAGCGGGGACGGGGCCCGGTGCTGGCGTTCGAGGCCCGTGCGTGGGTCAGTTTCGTGACGGCGGCCAAGCGGGGCAGCTTCGACCGCTAGGTGCCCGTCGTGACCCTGGGAGCCGGTACCCGACGGGTACCGGCTCCCAGCGTCCGCGCCTACGGGTTCCGCACGCCGCTGACCTCGTCCTGCTCCGCCCCGTGGGAGACCACGTTGACCTCGTGCGGCGGCGGGAACCGCGTGATGAAATCGCACACGGTGACATGGGTCGGAACAATGGAGATCACCGCCATCTCGGTCGTGGTCTCCCGCTTGATCCGCTCCCACTCGTCGCACATGGCCTTGTCCACGATCATCCGTCGCGAACCGTCGACGTGCGCCTGCGGCAGCCCCTGCTGGATCTCGACCGTGGCCGTCCCGCGCACCAACATGATGATCGGCACGAACTGCGCGACCTGCGGACCGAGCGCCGCCGCCACCTTCGCGCGCGCCTCGTTCCCCGCGCTGCCGGGCGCGACGTCGATCGTGAAGCTGACCTGCGGATGCGCCCTGATCGCCCTGACCTTGTACGCCGTGGTCGGACTCGCGAACACGAACGCGCTGCCATCCCAGATGTGCGCGACCGGCACCGTGCGCGGATGGCCGTCCAGCCCCACGTAGCCGAGCCGCATGGGGATCGGCGCCTCATTCAGGGTCTGTATCACCGGGTCGGTGTTCACCAGGTGCACGAGCTCCAGGTAGTCCACGGGTGTCCTTCCGGATGGGCGGAGCGGGGCGGCGGACTTCGCGCTCACCCTCGGCAGTGGTGCGGACTCCCGACGTACGGGGTGCTGGATGCGCACGAACACGGTCAGTATCGCGAGGTGTGAGGGGCGCCACTTCTCTGAGATTGCCCTCTCCGGCCGCGGCGGGGGGACAGCGCACGGGGGAAGACGAGCAGCGGGGTGAGACGAACAGCGGGGTGAGACGAGCAGAGCCGGCACCCATGGGGCACCGGCTCTGTGTTCTTGCTGGCGGTGGCGGAGGGATTTGAACCCTCGGAGGGCTTGCACCCTCACACGCTTTCGAGGCGTGCTCCTTAGGCCACTCGGACACGCCACCGCCAGCAAGGCTACAGGATCCCCCCGGGCGCTGTCCTCCTGGGTTGCGCCGGGCACTCCGAGCCGGGCGCGGGTGCCCGCTGAGCACCGGAACCTCGGCCCGCGGCGGCCCGGGGCGGGGTGATGTGGGTCGCGGGATCCGGCGAGCGGCCCGCCTCCGGGGTGCGGGGCCTGGCAGGATCACTGGCATGAGTACGCACATCGGAGCGAAGCCGGGCGAGATCGCCGAACGGGTACTGATGCCAGGGGACCCGCTGCGCGCGAAATGGATCGCTGAGACCTACCTCGAGGATGCCCAGTGCTACTCGACGGTGCGCAATATGTTTGGTTTCACCGGGAAGTACAAAGGAATAGATGTTTCTGTCCAGGGTTCCGGGATGGGAATGCCCTCGTGTTCGATCTACGTGCACGAGTTGCTCGCCGAATACGGCGTGAAGACCATCATGCGGGTCGGTAGTTGCGGCTCTATCCAGGAGGATCTGGATCTCCGCGACGTCGTGGCCGCCATCGGCGCGACCACCGACTCCGCCATGAACCGGCAGCGCTTCGACAATTTCGTCGACTTCGCGCCGGTCGCCGACTTCAGCCTGCTGCGCACCGCCGTCGACACGGCCGCCGCGAAGGGCATCGACCTCCGGGTCGGCTCCGTCATGGCGGCGGACGCGTTCTACGGCGACCAGCCGGACCTGTACGGCAAGCTCGCCAAGTACGGCGTGCTCGCGGTCGAGATGGAGACGGCGGCGCTGTACACGATCGCGGCGCGGTTCCGGGCGCGGGCGCTGACCCTGTTGACGGTGAGCGACCACATCCTGCAGGGGACGGCCATGCCGGCGGAGGACCGGGAGCGGACGTTCTCGCAGATGGCGGAGATCGCGCTGGACACGATCATCGCGTAGCGCCCGTCAGCGCCCCGCGTACGACGTGGGGCGCTGACCCGCCACGGGTCCTCAGTTCTGGTTGCCCTTGACGGGGACAGCGTCGACGCAGACCGTGGTGTTGATGACCACCGGGGAGCCGTGCGGCGAGGGGTGGCTCAACCCGTGCATCGCGCACCCGTAGATGATCACGACGCCGGCCGCCATGGCCAGGAACCAGGGCCAGACGCGCCTGCCGTCTGCCGTGCGTGCGAAGACGGTCGGTGCGCCCGCGACACCCGCGACGGCGACCATGATGATCGGCAGGGCGAACCGGGTCTCCGTGGCCGACGTGCCCACCGCCGCGCTGGCCCCGAGCAGCGCGCACAGCAGGATCAACGGGTAACCGCGCAGGCCCGACCGGCCGCCGCGTACGAGCATGAGGCCCAGAGTCAGGGCGCCGACCATCACGATCGCGGCGATCGGGATCGTCAGGCCGAAGCTCTCGTCGTTGGGCAGGGCGCTGTAGGGGGTGGACAGCGGCCAGGCGAGCGAGGCGGAGAACTTCTCCAGCAGGAACTGCGCCGACCAGGGCAGATTCGACAGGAGGGCCTGGGCCAGATCCGTTGTTGACGAGATCTTCTGGTCGCCGATCAGCCCGGCCATCCGGGGATCGCAGTAGAACTGCTGGTGGGGCGCCGTGTCGATGAGGACCGTGTCATATCTCACGACGTAGGGCGCGACGCCGGCCTGGAGATTCACCAGCCCGGCCGTGCCCGGTGGCAACGGTGTCCATCCCCAGTCGTGCCGCAGGTTGAACAGGATCTGCGGCGCCAGGCCGACGGCGAGCCCGGGGACGAACAACAGGCTGCGCAGCGGCGTCCTCGCGAACAGGGCGAGGGAGACCGCGGCCAGGGGAAGCATGTACGCGGGCCGCAGGTTGAGCGCGAGCCCCGCGCACAGTCCGGCCAGTGCGACGCCCGTCGCGGAGCGCTTCGCCAAGAACAGCACGACGCACAGGAACAGACCGACTGCGGGAATGTCCATCAACGGGTACGGCGTGAACCGCGCGCAGACCAGCCAGGTGAGCCCGACACAGATCCAGGTGGACCACGCGGACCGAACGCCCAGTGCCCCGACGATCCTGGGCAGGATCAGCGCCCCGATCAGCGCGACGAACACCGAGTTCTCGATGAGGACCGCGCTCGATCCGAGCCCAGGAACGACCTTGTCGGCCAGGGCTGTCGGCGCGTACACGAAAGGCGTCAGAATCCCGCGGATTCCCAGCATGCCCCGGGCGACCAGCGAGTCGCCCTCGACGAGCGCCGTCGACGCCTCCCGGTAGCTCCAGGCGTCGGCGTAGAGGACCGACATGGGGCGCTGGCCGACGCTGAACAGGAAGAGCAGCAGCCCTGCCACGACCGACTGGGAACGCCACCACGGCTGACCGGAAGCAACGTCACCGCTGTTCTCAGCCGTCGCCTCCGTGGAGACGGGAGTAGTCATGAGACGGCTGTTCCTTCCCGGGCGGGATCGTCGGAGTCTGCGGGGCGCCGGCTCCGGATCTGTGCCGCAGCATAGCGGGGGAGGGGGTGCAGGCCGGGCCGCCCGTCTGCTGTCCATCGTCGGGGACGCGGGGCGGTGGAAACACGCGAGGCCCGTACCGGTGGGTACGGGCCTCGCTTCCGTGCGGAGGATACGAGATTCGAACTCGTGAGGGCTTTCACCCAACACGCTTTCCAAGCGTGCGCCCTAGGCCACTAGGCGAATCCTCCGTGGGAGAGGCTACAGGATGCCCCCCGGTCCGCGCATTCCGGGACTCCCCGGTATGGTTGTCGAAGCTCCTCGTGCGGCGTGTATCTCGTGAACCTCCCCAGGGCCGGAAGGCAGCAAGGATAAGCGGGCTCTGACGGGTGCACGGGGGGCCCTTATTTTTTCCCGGGCCAGCCCCGGTGCTTCCCTCCAGGCCGCGCCGGCCCCGAGCCGCGCCGCCGGCCAGCCCAGGAGCGATCCGCCGGCCCCGAGCCGCGTCGCCGGCCAGCCCAGGAGCGACCCGCCGGCCACGCGCCACGCCGCCGGCGTCTACGGCACGAGCCGCAACCACTCCTCGTGGATCCCGTCGAAGGGCGCCTGCCGCTCCCGCACGGCACGCAACAGCCAGTCCGCCGAGGCCTGCGCGGACTTGACCACCTCGGGCGGGTAGTCGTACTTCACCTGGTGCTCGATGAACTCGTCCTCGTCGAGAAGGTTCACCGTGCCGTCGCGCCACCGGGTGACGTCGAGGTCCAGGTCGACCATGGTGACCTCGTCCGGGGTGAGGACGGGGACGGTGGTGATGTCGCAGTACAGCTCGGTGCGGGTGGGTTGGGCGTTGAAGCAGGCCGTCCACCACGCGTCCCGGGGGAAAAGCATGACAAATTTATACGAAAGCGTCTTCGGGGTCGTGTCCCGCAGGAGGGTCGCGCCGGCCGGGATCCCGAGCCACGTCCCGTGCTGGTCCTCACCCAGATAGGTCGCCGGGTGGTTCCAGTGCAGACTGCCGTCGTATTTCGTGTACCGAACGAAAGTCTCCATCTGTAGACACTAACCGGAGACTCCGGTCACAGCCGTCACATCCCGGGCCGGGGCCCGTCACCTCCCGTTCACCAGGGCGACGATCAAACCCGTTCGACGGGTACGGGGTGCCCGGCGCCCCGGGACGTGGACCCCGGCCGGCCGCACCCGGGCGTCGGGCGTCGGCGGTTCCCGGAGCGTGGGGAGCTGCCCGCGCCGCCTAGAAGGCGATCGAGCGGGTCGGATCCGCCTGGGGCAGGTGCCGGAGCTTCTCCGGGTTGAGCTGGTCGTAGATCGCGGTGACCGTCCCGTCGGCGATGGCGAACGACATCACGACCGTGGACGTCCCGTCCTGGATGAGCAGTCCGAGGTCTCCGTTGACGTGGACGAGCTCGGCGGAGGCCTGGGCCTTCCGCCCCTGTCGGGCCAGCCCGAGCATGAACCGGGCCACCCGCAGCGCGCCCCCGATCGGGGTGGCGGCGGCCGGGGCGAGTCCGTTGCTGTCGCCGGTGACGACGACGTTCGGGGCCAGGACGGCGAGCAGGCCCTCCAGGTCACCGCCCTGGACCGCGTTGAGGAACGCGCCGACGACCCTCTCCTGTTCGGCGCGGTTGGTGGTGTGCCGGGTGCGGCCGTCGGCGACGGCGCGGCGGGCGCGGGTGGCGAGCTGGCGGGCCGCGGCGGGGGTGGTGCCCAGGGTCTCGGCGAGGGTCTCGAACGGTACGCCGAAGACGTCGTGCAGGACGAAGGCGGCGCGCTGCTCGGGGCCGAGGGTCTCCAGTACGACGAGCAGCGCCATGCTGATGTCCTCGCCGAGGGTGACGCTGTCGGCCGGGTCCGGGTCGGTGGCCGGGCGGGTGACGAGGGGCTCGGGAAGCCACTGGCCGATGTAGGCCTCGCGGCGGACCCGGGCGGAGCGCAGCACGTCGAGGCAGATCCGGCCGGTGACGGTGGTCAGCCACGCGCGCGGCTCGTTGATGGTGGCCTGGTCGGCGGCCGCGTACCGCAGCCAGGTCTCCTGGACGGCGTCCTCCGCGTCGGCCCGGGTACCGAGCAGGCGGTAGGCCACGCCGAACAGGTGGGGGCGGTGCTCCTCGAAAACGTCCACACGGACACCGTAACGGGGGCAGGATTGCAGGATGTTGACCTCCGACCTGCTCAGGGCGCGACCGGGTGTGCGTCTCGCCGACATCGACCCGCGCGGCACGCCCGGGGTCACGTCGAGAAAGGACCCGAAACAGTGGTCCCGGGTCGAGGTGTCGCTGATCGGGGCGGAGCTCGCCGCGTACCAGGAGATGTTGTACGCGGACGCGAAGGCCGGCTCGGATCCGCGCCGGGTGCTCCTGGTCCTGCAGGCGATGGACTGCGGGGGCAAGGACGGCACGGTGAAGAACGTGGTGGGCCAGTTCGACCCGCTCGGCTTGCGGATCGTGAGCTTCGGGCCGCCGACGAAGGAGGAGCTGGAGCACCCGTTCCTGTGGCGGATCCGCAACGCGCTGCCGCCGGCCGGGTACGTGGGCGTGTTCAACCGGTCGCACTACGAGGACGTGCTGATCGTCCGGGTGCACGACCTGGTGCCCCGCCGGGTGTGGGCGCGGCGGTACGACACGATCAACCGGTTCGAGGCGGAGCTGGTGGCCGACGGGTACACCCTGGTCAAGGTCATGTTGCACATCTCCAAGGAGGAGCAGCGCAAACGGCTGGCCGAGCGGTTGACGGACCCGACGAAGCACTGGAAGTACAACCCGGGGGACATCGACGAGCGGGCGTTCTGGGACGACTACCAGGAGGCGTACGAGGCGGTGCTGGAGCGGTGCTCGACCGAGGCCGCCCCGTGGCACGTGGTGCCGGCCGACCGGAAGTGGTACCGGAACTACGCGGTGGCGACCCTGCTGAGGGAGGCGTTCGAGCGCCTCGACCTGAAGTACCCTAAACCAGACTTTGATCTGAAAAAGGAGGTCAAACGTCTGGAGTCCAGCGGGTGAACGCCAGGTGAACTGGCGTTGAATCGTTGACAAATTAGGGTACGCGCCTGTAACTGCCGCCGAGGTAGTGCCTAGCATTCCCCAGGACCTGCCCATACACGCTCATGAGGTTGCCGTGCGATTCAAGCTTCGTCCCAGCGAGGACGCGTTCTACGAGTTCTTCAGTCGGGCCGCGCAGAACCTTGTCAAGGGCGCGGAGATCCTGAGCGAGCTGGGACTGCCGGAGGTCGACATCCCGTCGGTCGCCGAGCGCCTGGTCGACGTCGAGCACGACAGCGACCAGATCACGCACGAGCTGTACAACAAGATCAACTCTTCGTTCATCACGCCGTTCGACCGGGAGGACATCTACCGGCTCGGCTCGCTGCTGGACGACTGCATGGACCACATCGAGGCCGTCGGCAGCCTGGTGTACCTCTACGGCCTGACCAGCCTGCCGAACCTGCCCCGGGAGATGCACGACCTGGTCGAGGTCATCAACGAGCAGGCCCGGGTCACCGCGGCCGCCATGCCGGGCCTGAAGGGCATGAAGGGCCTCAAGGACTACTGGGTCGAGATCAACCGCCTGGAGAACGCCGGCGACAAGGCGTACCGGATGCTGCTGGTCCGGCTCTTCTCGGGCGAGTACGACGCCCTGACCGTGCTGAAGATGAAGGAGGTCGCCGACGAGCTGGAGGCCGCCTGTGACGCCTTCGAGCACGTGGCGAACACCATCGAGACGATCTCGGTCAAGGAGTCATGACCGCCCAACTCGTCGGCACGATCGTGGTGATCGCGCTGGCCATGGGCTTCAACTACACCAACGGCTTCCACGACGCCGCGAACGCCATCGCCACCTCGGTCTCCACCCGCGCCCTGACGCCCAGGATCGCCCTCGGCATGGCCGCGCTCGGCAACCTGCTCGGCTCGTTCTTCGGCGCGAAGGTGGCCGCCACGGTCGGCAAGGGCATCATCGACAAGCCGGTGCTGGCGGTGGTCGGGGCCGGCCTGATCGGCGCGATCGTGTGGAACCTGATCACCTGGTACTACGGCCTGCCGTCCTCCTCCTCGCACGCCCTGATCGGCGGGCTGGTCGGCGCGGCGCTGGCGGGCGGCACGGTCGTGCTCTGGGACGGCATCATCAAGAAGGTCCTCATCCCGATGGTGGTGTCCCCGGTGGTCGGCTTCGGGCTCGGCTTCCTGGTGATGCTGGCGGTGATGTGGATCTTCCGCAACGGGCACCCGGGCAAGCTCAACCGGGGCTTCCGGCTCGCCCAGACCGTGTCGGCGGCCGGGATGGCGTTCGGCCACGGCCTCCAGGACGCGGCCAAGACCATGGGCATCGTGGTGCTCGCCCTCTACGCCGGCGGCGTGCAGGACAACCTGACCCACATTCCGCTCTGGGTGTACTTCATGACGGCGGCCGTCCTGGCGGCGGGCACGTACTCGGGCGGCTGGCGGATCATCAAGACCCTCGGCCGCAAGGTGATCGACCTGGGCCCCGCCCAGGGCTTCTCCGCGGAGACGGCGGCCAGCACTGTGCTGTACGTCGCCGCGATCGGCTACGGCGCGCCCATCTCGACCACGCACACCATCACCTCGGCGATCATGGGCGTGGGTGCGACCAAGAAGCTGTCGGCGGTGCGCTGGGGGGTGGCCGGCAACATCGTGGTCGCCTGGGTGCTGACGTTCCCTGCCGCCGCGGCGGTGGCGGCGCTGGCCTACTTCGTGTTCACGCGGTTCACGTAGCCGGCCCGGCCCGCTGTGGGGCAGCTTCCGGCCCGCTCTGGGCTAGCGTCGGGCCCGCTCTGGGCCCGCTCTGGGCTAGCTTCGGGCCCGCTGCGGGGCAGCTTCCGGCCCGCGAAGGGCACGTTTCCGGCCGGTGACGGACAAGGCGAAGGCGCGGCATCCCTGGTGGGGGTGCCGCGCCTTCCGCGTTCTGGGCCCGGTCAGGCCTTGCGGGCCCTGCGGCCCTTCGTCAGCGCCAGCCCGGCGCCCACGAGGGCGAGCGCGCCGACGAGGAGCGCGATCTTCTTCCCGCGCCCACCGTGGACCGCCCCGTCGTCGACCGTCGGATCCGTCGTCGACTCCCATGCGTCCTGCTTGGCCATCCCCGCCCCCTTCGCCACGCGCGACTCTTCGCCCGTAGCCTAAGCGACAAATCCCCCGTTACCGGTCAGTATCCGGGCTCGCCGGGCAGGACCATCCGCGCGCCGTCCGCCGTGACCACCGCGCGCGGCACGATCGGGGTCTCCGCGTCCCGGCCGGCCGCCGCCGCCAGCACGGCCGCCACGTCGGGCAGTCCGGACAGCTCGCGCAGGGTCTCCGCCGTCGGCGGCAACATCGCCAGGTCCCCGGCCGCGTGCCGGGCCACCGCCTCGGCCGGGCGCAGCCAGACCACGTGGTCGGCCTCCCCGCCCTCGAAGTACTCGGGGGCCTGGCCCTCCGGCAGCGCCGCCACGAAGAACCAGGTGTCGTACCGGCGCGGCTCGAACTCCGGGGTGATCCAGCGCGCCCACGGCACCAGGTCGGTCAGCCGCAGCCCGGTCTCCTCCAGCACCTCGCGCACGGCGGTCGCCACGATGTCCGGGTCCTCCGGCTCGGCCGCCCCACCGGGGAACGCGTGCATCTCGGCGGCGAACTTCATCGTGGTGGCCCGGCGGAACAGGTAGACCTCGGGGCCGGCCGGGGTGTCCCGCAGGATCGCCACCGTCGCCGCCCGGCGGGGCTGCACCGGGGTGCCGGGCAGCTCGGCCCAGGCTCGGGCCCGTTCGACGAGCCAGTCGGGGAGGACGCGCGCCGGGTCGGTCATGCCGGCTCCCCCGTCATCGCGGTGCCGACCTGGCGGAAGCCCACGTGCTCGTACAGCCGGGCCACGTCCGGGTCGCCGGCCGACAGGAACACCGTGCGCACCCCCGACGACAGCGCGTCGGCCGCCAGCGCCCGGGTCACGGCCGCGCCGAGGCCCCTGCGCCGCGCCGAGGGCAGCGTGGCCACCCCGACGATCTCGGTCACCTCGCCCACGGGCTGGTGGATGCCGGCGGCCACCGGGCCCTCGGGGCCGAACGCCGCGTACACGATGGTGGTGTTGGCCCTGATCCTGGCGCGCAGCGCGTCCAGCGGTTCCCCGTCGACGACGGCCGTGTCGCGTTCCGTGGCGCCGGCCGCGCCGACCGCCGTGCCCGGGGTGCCGAAGCCCACGTTCTGCACGCCGCGCACCCGGCCCAGGTCGGGGTCGTCGGCCGTGACCCGCCGGACCCGGTCGTCCACGGGGTCGGCGCTGAGCTGGTCCAGCACCAGGATCGGGTGGGCCTCGACCCGCAGCCCGGCCTCCTCGGCGGCCTCCCGCATGCTCGGGGTGAGCTCGGCCACCCACTCGAACGTCTCGGGCAGGCCCAGTTCGCGCTGGCGGTCCCGGACCTTGGTCACGTCCGCCGCGGTGATCGACGCGTCGAGGCCCAGGCCGGGGCGGGCGTAGTAGGGCCAGCCGCCGTCAATGGTGACAAAGAGGGTGAGAGGCCCATAAGTCTCCGTTCGCGCGGCCGTGCGGGGGACGGCGTCGAAATACGCCTCGAGCTGGAGAAGTTCGGTCACGCCCCCAGACTAGGCTCTGCCCCGTGGACGCCTACCTCATCAACGCCGTGCGGACCCCCTTCGGCAAGCACCGCGGCGGTCTCTCGCACATCCGCACCGACGACCTGGCAGCGTTGCCGATCGTCGAGCTGCTCCGTCGTACGCCCGGCCTGGACCCGGCGAGGATCGACGACGTCATCCTCGGCGACACCAACGGGGCGGGCGAGGACAACCGCAACGTCGCCCGGATGGCCGCCCTGCTCGCCGGCCTGCCGGTGACCGTGCCCGGCGTGACCGTCAACCGGCTGTGCGCCTCCGGCGGCGAGGCCATCACCCAGGCGGCCCGCGCCATCGGCTCCGGCGACGCCACCGTGATGCTCGCCGGCGGGGTGGAGAGCATGAGCCGCGCGCCGTTCGTGCTGGCCAAGCCCGACAAGCACCTGCCGCCGTCCATGGAGCTGGTGCAGACCCAGGTCGGCTGGCGGATGGTCAACCCGCAGTTCCCCGACACCTGGACCCGGTCGCTCGGGGCCTGCGCGGAGTCCGTGGCCGCCGAACTGGGCGTGAGCCGCGCCGACCAGGACGAGTGGGCGCTGCGCTCGCACACCCTCGCCGCTGAGGCCTGGAAGCAGGGGCTGCACGACTACGTCCTCCCCGTCGGCGACGTCACCCGCGACGAGTGCATCCGGGCGTCGACGATCGAGCAGCTGGCGGCCCTGAAGCCGGCGTTCACGAAGGACGGCACGGTCACCGCCGGCAACTCCTCCCCGATCAACGACGGAGCCATCGCGGTACTGATGGGCAACCGCGCCGTCGCCGACGAACTCGGCGGCCCCATGGGCCAGATCATCTCCTCGGCGACCGTGGGCGTGGAGCCCGACCGGTTCTCCGTCGCGCCCGTGCCCGCGATCGAGAAGGCGCTGGCCAAGGCGGGGCTGACGGCCGACGACATCGACGTGTGGGAGATCAACGAGGCGTTCGCGGCGATGGTGCTGTCCTGCCTGACCCTGCTGAAGATCGACCGGGACAAGGTGAACCCGCATGGCGGGGCGCTCGCGATCGGGCACCCGCTGGGGGCGTCGGCACCCCGGGTGATCGTGGACCTGTGCCGGGAGCTCAAGCGGCGCGGCGGCGGGTACGGGGTCGCGGCCGCGTGCATCGGGGTCGGGCAGGGGACCGCGATGGTGGTCAAGGTCGAGTAGCGCTTCGCCTCGTCGGGGCCGCGTGGGGAGCCCGCCCGCGCGGTACCCGTCGGATGGGTTTCGGGGTTGCCGGCCTGGGGCAGGCCGGGGCCGACGGGGGAACCAGTGCCGGACGGGAGCTGGCCGGCCGACCTGGGAACCGGAGCCCGGCGTGTGGTCGTCGGCTGGTCCGGGGCTACTCGGCCGTCACGTACTCCGCCGGCACATGCTCCGCCAGCCACACCCCGTTCGTCGACCGGTAGAACACGTGCCCGTCGGCGGCCATCCGCCCGGCGTGCACGGTCAGCACCACCGGCCGCCCGCGCCGCGCCCCCACCTGCACCGCCGTCGCCGTGTCCCCCGACAGGTGCACGTGGTGCCGGTTGCCCTTCAGGAGCCCCTGCGCGAGGATCGCGGCCACGTTCCCGGCGGGCGTGCCGTGGTACAACACGGCAGGGGGCTCGGCCGGCTCATACCCCAGGTCCACGTCCACGGAGTGCCCCTGGCTGGCCCTGATCCGCCCGTCGACGACCTCGAAGCGCTTCTTGTTGTTCTCCGCGACCACCACGTCGAGCTGCTCCCGGGTGAGGTGCATCGCGGCGAGCAGGTCGGCCACGTCGACCCAGCCGGCGGAATCGAGGGTGAGGCCGAGTCGCTCGGGCTGGTGCCGCAGTGCCTTCGACATCCGCTTGCTGACCTTTACTACGTCCATACCCTGCAACCTAGTGAGCCGGCCGACAGCGGGCGATGGGATATTCGACGGATGCGGGACACGGATAGCTCCTTCGAGAACTGGCTCGACGCCCTGCGTGGCCTGACCGGTAGCCGTGAGCTTCTGGAGAACTGGCAGGAACGACGTTTCGCCTTCGCCCACCGGGTGGCCAACGCGCTGGTGGGCCCGCCCAAGTCACCCGAGATCACAGGACCGGTGCTCTACGGTGTCTACCTCAGCGGTTCGCGCCTCGTCTACATCGGGCAAACCCTGGATGCCAACCGTCGACTCCGAGACCTCCTGGTGGGGGAGAGCCACCATCTGGCGAACACCGTTCCACCCGAGTTGTGGGAGCGGATCGTCGTGGTTCGGTGGCCGGAACTGCTCGACCCTGAGGACCTGGCGCAGATAGCCGTTCTGGATTCATTGCCCAGAAAGAAGAGTCCTGAGCCCCGAAACGACGGGCTCGCCGTCTGTGGCCTCGCGCTGGAGCATCACCTGCAGCTTGCCCTGCGCCCTCCGCTGAACAGCAGGCGAAGAGAGGCGGCCGGCGTCTGGAAGGTGCGGAATCTGGATGTCAGCAAGTCGGTGGGAGCGGCGAGTGCTTCGCGGTTCGCCCGCTTGTGCCAGGAGCTACGTGGCGAGTGGGAGAACCTGGAACTCATGCCGTCGAGCGGATCCCGGTTCGAGGCTTTGCGCGAAACAACCTTTGGCAGGGCCGTCTTTCCAGGGCTGATGGTTTCCGCGGAAACGGTGCAGGGCCTGCGCCAACACTGAGTGTTCGCACAGGCCCCGATGGGCGGATCCTCTACCCGAACCGGCCCGTGATGTAGTCCTCGGTCTTGCGCTCGGTCGGGTTGGTGAAGATCTTCTGCGTGTCGTCGTACTCGACCAGCCGGCCCGGGTCGCCCGTCTTCTCGATGGAGAAGAACGCCGTCCGGTCCGACACCCGCGCCGCCTGCTGCATGTTGTGCGTGACGATCACGATGGTGTAGCGGTCCTTGAGCTGCGAGATCAGGTCCTCGATCGCGAGCGTGGAGATCGGGTCGAGGGCCGAACACGGCTCGTCCATGAGCACGATCTGCGGCTCGACGGCGATGGTCCGGGCGATGCACAGCCGCTGCTGCTGACCGCCGGACAGCCCGCCGCCGGGCTTCTTGAGCCGGTCCTTGACCTCGTTCCACAGGTTCGCGCCGCGCAGCGCCTTCTCGGCGGCCTCCTCCAGGGTGGCCTTGCCGCGCACCCCGTTGAGCCGCAGCCCGGCCACCACGTTGTCCATGATCGACATTGTGGGGAACGGGTTGGGGCGCTGGAACACCATGCCGATCATGCGGCGCACGGCGGTGACGTCGACGTCGCGGCCGTACACGTCCTGGTGGTCGACCGTCAGGCGGCCCTCGACGCGCGCGCCCGGCAGTACCTCGTGCATGCGGTTGATCGACCGCAGGAACGTGGACTTTCCGCAGCCGGAGGGCCCGATGAGCGCCGTCACCGACTTGGGCTCGATCGTCATGCTGACGCTGTCGATCGCCTTGAATGCTCCGTAGTACGCGGTCACTCCGGCCGCTTCGATGCGCTTGGCCATCTCAGGTCACCTCGAGAGCTTGCTGCGGCGTGCCAGGAGCTTGGCCGCGACGGTCAGGGTCAGAACGATGACGATCAGGGTGAGCGCCGCGGTCCAGGCCCGCCCGGGGGCGAACTTGGAGGAGTCGGTGGCCTGGTCGTACACGTAGAGCGCCAGGGAGGACTGGCTGGAGAACGGGTCGAAGTTGATCGCCTTGCTCGCACCGGCCACGAGCAGCACCGGGGCGGTCTCACCGGCGGCCCGGGCGATCGCCAGCATGACGCCGGTGACGATGCCGGGGGCGGCGGTCGGGAGCACGATCTTGGTGATCGTCTTCCACTTCGGGATGCCGAGCGCGTACGAGCCCTCGCGGAGCTCGTTCGGCACCAGGCGCAGCATCTCCTCCGTGGACCGGACCACGGTCGGGAGCATCAGCACCGCCAGCGCCAGGGAGGCCGCGAAGCCGGAGAGCACCGGGCGGCCGTCGGCCGAGAACATCGGGGTGATCACCATGACCCAGAAGGCCAGGATGAACAGGCCGGCCACGATCGACGGGATGCCGGTCATGACGTCCACGAAGAACTGGATGGCCTTGGCGAGCTTGCCCCGGCCGTACTCGACGATGTAGACCGCGCCGAGGATGCCCAGCGGCACCGCGATCACCACCGCGATGGCCACCTGCTCCAGGGTCCCGATGATCGCGTGGTACGCCCCGCCGTGCGCGTCGCGCGCCGTGATCAGGTTCATCGAGGTGCCGAAGAAGTTGCCGTCCAGCCGCGCCGTGCCCTTGGTCAGCACCGTGACGATGACCGAGACCAGAGGGATCAGGGCCAGCAGGAACGCGCCGTAGATGAACGACGTGGCAACCCGGTTCCGGGCGGCCCGGGGGCCCTCGACGATCCGGGTCGCGACGTACAGGCCGACGACGAACAGGACCGCGCTGAACAGGCCCGTCAGGACCACGCCGCCCAGGCCCAGCCCGAAGCAGAGCGCGGCGGCCACGACCACGGCGGCCGCACCGACGCCGGCCGGTGCGAACCGGGGCAACCTGCGTGCGGTGAGTGCGACCATCACCGGAACTCCCTCCGCCGGTACACGATGATCCGGGCGGTCATGTTGACGATCAGGGTGATGGTGAACAGCACCAGACCGGACGCGATGAGCGCGCCGCGACCGATCTCGCCCGCCTCACCGAAGCCGTTGGCGATGTTGGCGGCGATGGAGTTGCCGCCGACCTCGATCAGGTTGAACGAGATGAGGAAACCCGCGCCGAGGGTCATCGCCAGGGCGATGGTCTCGCCGAGCGCCCGGCCGAGGCCGAGCAGGACGGCCGCGATGATGCCGGGGCGGCCGTAGGGGAGGACGGAGGTGCGGATCATCTCCCACTTGGTCGCGCCGAGGGCGATGGCCGCCTCTTCGTTCGCGGTGGGGGTCTGCATGAACACCTCGCGGGAGAGCGAGGTGATGATCGGCAGCACCATGATGGCGAGCACGACCGAGCCGAGCAGCACCGACTTGCCGAACGGGCCGTCGCCGCCGAAGATCGGCAGCCAGCCCAGGTTCTCGTTCAGCCAGGTCGACAGTTCGGCGACGGGACCGACCAGGTACTCCCGGCCCCAGAGACCGAACACGATGCTGGGTACCGCGGCGAGCAGGTCGATCACGAAACCGAGGGCCGTGGCCACCCGGCGCGGAGCGTAGTGCGACAGGAAGAGGGCGATCCCGAGCGCGACCGGCACCGCGAGCAGCAGCGCGATCGTCGCGGACAGCACAGTGCCGAACGCGAGGGACGCGATGCCGAACTTGGGGTTCGCGTCGTTGGGGAACCAGCCCTCGTAGGTGAGGAAGTTTTCCTTGTTCGCGTTCAGGGCGGGGATGGCCTTCACGATCAGGAACGTCGCGATGGCCACGATGATCACCAGGACGGTGACGCCCGCGCCGGTGGTCAGCCACCGGAAGATGGTCTCCGCGCCGAAGCGCCGCCGCCGGGGGAGAAGCTCCCCGGCGACGGGCTCGGTGGTCGTACTCGGCAGCATTAGGCTGCGATCTTCGCCGCGACCGCTGCGACCTTGGCCCGGACCGTCTCGTCCAGCGGGGCGTAGCCCAGCTTGGTGAGCACGGCCTGACCGTCCTTGCTGGAGGTGTAGGTCAGGAAGGACTTGATCAGCGGGGCCTTGTCGGTGTTGCCCGCGGTGCAGACGATCTCGTAGGTCACCAGGACCAGCGGGTACGCCTTCGCCTCGGTCGTGTTGTAGTCGATCTTCAGCTTCAGGTCGTCGCCCGTGCCGGTGACCTTGGCGCTCGCGACGGTCGCCGCGGCGGCCTCCGGGGTGAGCGCGACGGCCGCGCCGGACGCGTTGTAGACCTTGGCGATCTTCAGGCCGGCCGACTCCGCGTACGACAGCTCGACGTAGCCGATGGAGCCGGAGGTCTTCGCGACGTCAGCCGCGACGCCGTCGGAACCCTTGGAGCCGACGCCGCCCGGGGCCTTCCACTCCTTGGCCTTGCCGAACGTCCACGCGTCCTTGGCGGCGGAGGTCAGGTAGTCCGTGAAGTTGTCCGTGGTGCCCGAGCTGTCCGAGCGGTGCACGGACTGGATCGCGGTCTCCGGGAGCTTGACGCCCGCGTTGTCGGCCGCGATGAGCGGGTCGTTCCACTTCGTGATCTTGCCCGAGTAGATCCCGGCGATGGTGGCCGGCTTCAGGGACAGGTTGTCGACCCCGTCGACCTTGAAGACGATCGCGATCGGGCCGGTGACCATCGGCAGGTTGACGGCCTTGCCGGTGACGCACCGGGCGTCGGCCGGGCCCTGCTCGGTGTCCTTGAGGGCCGAGTCGGAGCCGGCGAAGTCGGCGGTCTTGGCGGTGAAGCCCTGGATGCCGGCGCCGGAGCCGTTGCCGTTGTACTCGATCTTCCCGCCGGGGCAGGCGGTGGTGTAGTTCTTGATCCACTCCGCCATCGCGTTCTTCTGCGCGGAGGAGCCAGCCACGGCGAGCGAGCCGGTCGCACACTCGATCTTGGCGGCGGCCGTGGAGTTGCTGGCACCGGGAGTCGGGGTGTTGTCCGAACCACATGCCGTCAGCGCTAGCGTCGCCGTCAGGCCTACGCCGGCGATCATGCCGAGCCGCTGGAGCTTCACTTCGGTACCTCTCAACGCAGGGAGCCGGCTTACTCACCGGATGCCTGGGACGTTAAGAGCGCCAGGTTGCGGGTTCCCCGAAGTCGGGTGAACGAAGAGTGAACAGGTCTAGCGCTCAGGGTGACGCCGTGCTGTTGGCGAGATGTATGTCACGTTAACGAGGTCACGGGTGACAGGTCAGGACAACGACGGAACTGAAACCCTGTCCGCCGAGTGCAAGCCGCTGACCAGGGACAACTTCCCGGAGTTCACGTCCCATGCGACCAACGGCCGATAGCTGGGATCCCCCAGACGGACGAGGACGACGCCGTCGGCGAGCCAGCCGAGAACGACCGGCGCCGATGGAATGGAACTGTTCAGGAGTTGCTGGACGAGCACTCCGCGCACCTTTCCGGACCGGTCGACGACGACCGTGGCGAACTGCGGAGTGCCGAAACCCTTCTTCGCCGGTACCCGCATCGAGCCCGCGTTGGCCGCGCGCACGATCAGGTCCCCGCGCAGCCACGCCGTACCCTCCCAGAACCCGACCCACTGCAACCCGTCGTTCACGGCGATCGGGGTGACCTGGCGCGGTGCGCCGGTGGGCAGCGGAGCCAACTCGGAACTGGGCGGCTCGGCCTCGGTGGCGCTCGCCGGCCAGACCGAGATCGACGGCGCCCTGCCCCCGATCGTGTGGTCGAGCACCACGAGATCCGGGCCGGAGCCGACCGCCACCGAGGACACGTCGTACGCGACCGGGCGGGCCACGACCGCCGTCGGGTCGAACACCCGGGACCGGGCGCCGTCCGCGCTGAGCAGCCGGCCGTCCGGCAGCCAGGTCAACTGGGCGTGGAAGCCCTTCACCTCGAACCGGCGGACCACCCCGGTCGGCATGTCCGCCACGAAGATCACGCCCCGCTGGCCGAACGCGGCCCGGGTGCCGTCCGCGGACAGGGAGCTGGGCTGCACCCAGCCCGGGATGGACGGGTCGAGGAACTGCACGAGCCGGTACTCGCCGTCGGCGCCCAGCACGAACACGCCGATGTCGTTGGCGACCAGGGCCAGCGCCCGGGGCGTCGGCCGGCTGGCCAGCGTCGGCGCCTCGGCCGGCGGCTTGAGCTGGGTGGGCAACGGGGTCGACCGGCGGGGCAGCACCGACAGCTCGGCCGGCTCGGGGACGAACGAGACGACCTTCGGCAGCGAGGCGGGCGGCGGTTCGACGGTCGACTCGGGGGCGGGCGTGGTGGTGACCTGGCTGCTCACGGCGAACAGCCCGACCAGGGCCACGGCCCCGCCGCCGATCAGGAACCGGCGCCGGCGGATCAGCCCCGCGCCGGCCCACGCGGCGGCGGCCAACTGCTCCGGGGTCTGCACCCAGGACCGGCCGCGCAGGCCCACCTGCACCGGTTCGCCACCGGCCGCGCCGATGTCCAGGTGCCCGCCGTGCGGGTCGTCGCGCCACTCCTGGAGGTTCTGTTCCAGCCGGTGGGTCACGAACGGCAGCCGCTGGCCCTCCGGGAGCTTCTTCCACCGGGTGGCCAGCGCGCCGAGGGCCTCGCGGAGCGCCGACTCGGTCTGTTGGTCGTGTCCGACGTAGGCGGTCGCGGCGTGACGCAGTTGCCCCACGTGCGTGGAGACGAAGTCCACGTACTCCTCAGGCGGCGACCCCTCCAGCATGGCATTGATACTGGCCGTAACCGGAGGGCAGTGGAAGGGACATCACGTGTTTGTAATGCGTTGGAAACCGACGTCGACCGTCCAACGGGAAAAGCCCAGTTTTTCGTACAGCTTCACGGCGTTCGGGTTGTCCTCGTCCACGTAAAGCATTGTTTGAGATAGACCAAGATCCCTGAGATGGCGCAATCCGGCCACTGTGACCGCCCTGCCGAGTCCGAGGCCCTGGGCGTCCGGGTCGACGCCCACCACGTACACCTCTCCGATCGGTTCTTTTCCGTCGGTGTGCACCTTTGTCCAGTGGTAGGCGAGCAATTCCCCACTGCGCACCGCGAGCAGGAAACCGGCCGGGGAGAACCACGGCTCGGCCATCCGCAGGTCCAGGTCGGCGCGGGTCAGCTTGCCCTGCTCCGGGTGGTGCGCGAACGCCCGGGCGTTGACCCGCAGCCACGCGTCCTCGTCCCTGCCCGGTTCGAAGGCCCGGAGCTCCACCCCCTCGGGCAGCCGCGGGGCCTCGATCGGCGCGAACAGCGACCGGCGCATCTGCCACAGCGAACGGTGCCGGGCGAAACCGAGCCGGATCGCCAGGGCGCTGGCCGACGGGTGGTCGCCGTGCGCCCACAGCCGCAGCCGGCCCCTGGGGTCGGCCTCCTCCGCGATGGCCACCACGGCGTCGACCAGCCGGCGGCCGTGCCCGCGCCGCCGGTGCTGCGGGTGCACGACCAGCTCGGCGGCCGGCCCGTCGACCGGGTCGGAGGTGTCGACGTGGGCGTAGCCGACCAGGTCCGCGCCCGCCCGGACCAGCGCGTGCTGGCCGGGCGCACCCGACTTGATCTGAAGAACGACATGCTCCGACAGGGGGTACGCCCCGTCGGTGTTTCCTGCGGCCGACGCGAGCGCCAGCACCTCGTCGACCTGGTCAGGCGTGAGCCGCGCCTCGCGCGTTACAACGATCACCGGGCAACGGTAACCGGCTCCGGTGCCTTGACCTGTTCGCGGCTCGACGGCGGGGTGACGAACTTGTAGCCGACCTGGCGCACGGTGCCGATCATCGACTCGTACTCGCTGCCGAGTTTGGCGCGCAGCCGACGGACGTGCACGTCGACCGTCCGGGTGCCGCCGAAGTAGTCGTAGCCCCAGACCTCGCGGAGCAGCTGGTCGCGGGTGAACACCCGGCCCTGGTGCTGGGCGAGGAACTTGAGCAGCTCGAACTCCTTGTACGTGAGGTCGAGCGGCCGGCCCTTCAACTTCGCCGCGTACGTGTCCGGGTCGATCGTCAGCTCGCCGGCCTTGATCAGCCCCTCGCCGGGGGCGACGCCGCCGAGCCGGCCCACCGCGAGCCGCAACCGGGCCTCGACCTCGGCCGGGCCGGCGGAGGCGAGCAGCAGGTCGTCGAGGCCCCAGTCGGCGGAGACGGCGATCAGGCCGGCCTCTTCGACCACGGCGAGCATCGGGACGCCCAGGCCGGTCGCGTGCAGGAGCCGGCAGGTCGAACGGGCGTCGGCCAGCTCGCGGCGCGCGTCGACGAGCACGGCGTCGGGGCTCGGACCGGACATCAGCGCCCGGACGTCGCGTTCGGCCACCCGGATCGTGTGCGGGAGAAGGTCGAGGGCGGGCAGCACGGGAAGCTGGGCGGTCGTCAGGACCAGAATCTCCACGTTCGTCACCTCCGGGCGCAATAAAACGCTACCCCGGCTGCAGTGGCGGGCGGATGCAACGAGAATAACAAGGTGACCGCCCCTGACATAGCCTTGAACGAACCGCCGCGTCGTGCCGGCCGCCACACATCGCGGCAGGCCAGGCGTGAGGCGTTGGCCTCCGGCGAGGTGCACAAGGTCCCGGTGTACAAGCTCCGGTCCCTGGTGCTGGCCGGGATCGCCGTGCTGCTCACCGGACTGCTGCTGGCCGGCGCCCGCCAGGACCACTGGGTGTACGCCGGGGTCCTGCTCGCCGTCCAGGCCCTCTGCGTGGCCACCTGGCTCAAGGCGACCAGGCCGGCCGGCTGGCCCTTCGTGGGCGGCGTGGCGCTGCTCGTCGGCGCGCTGGCCGACCTCGGCGCGGTGCTGTGGACGAGCACGTCCCTGGCCCCGGTGGCGTACGCGCTCGCCAGCGGCTTCCTGCTCGCCGTCTTCGGCCAGCTCGCCCGGCGCGACGGCCGGGCCCGGCTCACGGAGGCGTTCGCGGCGAACCTGGCCCTGAACGTGCTGGTCGTGGGGTTCCCGGTCGCGTTGGTCCTCATTCGACAGGACAGCGGGGCCCGCACCCTGGGCGTGTGCCTGCTCGCGGCCGGCGCCGCGGTGGCGGTCGCCCGGATCGTGGACATCGTGCCGGTCGGCCCGCGGCTGGCCCCCGACGTGCCCCGTCCGATCCTGGGCCTGCTGCTCGGGATCGCGGCCGGGGTCGGGGTCGCGGTGGCCGCCGCGCAGCTGCGTACGGACCTGCCGGTGCTGCACGCCGTCCTGATGGGCGTCGTCACAGCGGGTGCCGCCGTGCTCGCTGATCTGGCGGTCGCGTACTTCGAAGGGGACGAGAGTGGCAGTGAGTGGACGAACTGGCTAGCCTCGGCGCGGGGACCGGTGACCGCGTTCGCGGTGGCGATCCCCGTGGCGTACGTGGCGAGCGTTCTGATCCAAGGGGTCTAATCCGTGAAGAGTCATCGGCCAGGCGAGCGTCGGACCATGCCCAAGTGGGCGAAGGTCGTGGTGATCGTCGTGGTGATCCTCGGCATCGCCCTCGTGGCCGCCGACCGGGTGCTGGCCATGGTCGCGGAGAACGTGCTGGCCGACAAGGTCGCCGAGCAGCTCAAGAGCCGTGACATCACGGCCACGGGCAAGCCGGACGCCACGATCGAGGGCTTCCCCTTCCTCACCCAGGCCGCGGGCGGCGAGTTCGACGCGGTGGAGGTGCACGCCGCCGGGCTGAAGTCCCAGGGCGTGGCGCTCACCGACCTCACGGTCCGCGCGACCGGGGTGAAGGCCGACGTGTCCGCCCTGGCCTCCGGTACGGGCGAGGTGACCGCCGCGAAGGTCACCGGCACCGGCACCGTGCCGTACTCCTCCATCGCGGGCCTCCTCCAGCACGCCGACCTGACCATCACCGCCGAGAACGGCAAGCTCAAGCTGCGTACCCCGTTCCGGGTCGCCGGCCAGACGTTCCGGGTCGTCGCGACCGGCACGGTGGCCCTGGAGAACGGCCGGGTCCGGCTCACGGTCACGGACTTCCAGGCCGACGGCGGCGCGCTGCCCCCGGGCGCGCAGGCGCTGCTGCGGGCACTGGCCTCCAAGTTGTCCCAGGACATCGCGCTGCCGACCCTGCCCTACGACCTGAAGCTCGAGAAGATCGAGACGGGGAACGAAGGACTCACAGTGCACGCAAGCGCACTGAACGTGCCATTGTCGGGCTGAGACCCGACTCACCCTTCAGTTGACTGGCCGCCCCTGCTAAGGTCCCTGACTATGGCTATGCGGCTCACGAAGCGCCGGGCGATCGACTTGTGTCGAGTCGCCGCCGCACTGTGTCGTCAGGGCTGAGTAGACCCGTCTCTTCGACGCGGCGCCCCTGAAGCTGTGAGCCCCGGCCGTTCCGGCCAGATCTCCGTTGTTCTTCTGTGCAGCCGAACTCTGTATTCCGGCAGAGTTCGGTCGTGGCGTCGCATCCCCACACCACCTAATCTATGCACAAAAGGGGCAACTCTATGAGCCGCGACACCGCGCTCGTCTCCGCCGAGTGGGCGGAGCAGAACCTCGACCAGGCCGGCCTTGTTTTCGTCGAGGTCGACGAGGACACCGCCGCATACGCCACCGGGCACATCCCCGGCGCCGTCCGGCTGGACTGGAAGACCGAGCTGCAGGACCAGGTCCGCCGCGACTTCGTCGACCAGAACCAGTTCTCCGAGCTGCTGTCCTCCAAGGGCATCAGCAACGACGACACCGTGATCCTGTACGGCGGCAACAACAACTGGTTCGCCGCCTACGCGTACTGGTACTTCAAGCTGTACGGCCACGGCGACGTCAAGCTGCTCGACGGCGGCCGCAAGAAGTGGGAGCTCGACGGTCGGGCCCTCACCACCGAGGTGGCGGACCGCAAGCCGACCGAGTACGCGGCCCAGCCGCAGGACCTGTCGATCCGCGCGTTCCGCGACGAGGTGCTCGACGCGATCGGCGTCGCGAACCTGGTCGACGTGCGCAGCCCCGACGAGTACGCGGGCCGGCTCCTCGCCCCCGCGCACCTGCCGCAGGAGCAGTCGCAGCGCGCCGGTCACATCCCGACCGCCATCAGCGTCCCGTGGTCGAAGGCGGCCAACGAGGACGGCACCTTCAAGTCCGACGCGGAGCTGCAGGCGCTCTACGCGGATCTCGAGGACAAGCCGACCATCGCGTACTGCCGGATCGGCGAGCGTTCCTCGCACACCTGGTTCGTGCTGAAGGAGCTGCTCGGGCAGCAGAACGTGAAGAACTACGACGGATCCTGGACCGAGTACGGCTCGCTGGTGGGCGTTCCCGTCGCCCTCGGCGACAACCCTGGAGGTAAGTAGACATGGCTACTGCGACTGTTTCCGCCGCGAGCTGCGCTGCCCCCGACCAGGCGGCACCGATCCCGGCCAGTGTGGACCTGGAGAAGGAGACCGTGGTCTCCGGCGTCGTGCTGGCGGGCGACCAGCCGGTCCCGGGCGCGTACGTGCGCCTGCTCGACGCCACGGGTGAGTTCACGGCCGAGGTCGTGACGTCGGCGGAGGGTGTCTTCCGCTTCTTCGCCGCGCCGGGCACGTGGACTCTTCGGGCGCTGTCCCGGGCCGGCAACGGCGACGCCGTCGTCGCTGTCGACCGGGGCGTGTCCCAGGTGACCGTCAAGGTCGCATAGGTTTACCGGTCCGCCTATCGGGCCGGTAAGAAAAGGGAGTCGGTACGCGGGCGGCGCACCGACTCCCTTTTTCATGCCCGCGCCCCGGCGTACCCGTCAAGAGGTTGTGGCGCACGGAAAAGCGCCCGGCCCCCTGTGAGGGAGCCGGGCGCTTCGCCGTGTCGGAGAACTAGCAGAGGCTCAGCCACGCGCGGTCCGAGCGGTCGCTCGTCCCCGTGCGGTTGGCGTCGCCCGCGTAGGTCGCGTCGTACTTGCCGCCCAGGATCACCCAGGCCAGCAGCTCGATCGTGAGCTTCCGCGTGCTGCACGCCGCCTCGCCGTCCGCGTCGGTGACGGCGGTGCAGTAGACGATGCCGTTGCGGGACATCGCGACGGTCTTGCCGGCCAGCGGCGAGCCGTCACCGGCGGTGAGCCGCGCGGAGAACGTGATGCTCAGCTGCGCGATCCGCAGGTGCGCGCCCTCGGCGACCAGCTTGGAGCCGGCCTTCGAGACGACCTGGGTGTACGTGCCGGTGCTGCCCGAGTGCGTCGCGTCGCCCGCGTAGGTGGCGGTCACCGCGTGGCTGCCCACGGCCAGGGTGGCCACGGAGATGCTGGCCTGACCGGTGCCGTTGAGCGTGCCGGTGCCCAGGACGGTGGCGCCCTCGGTGAAGGTGACGGTGCCGGTCGCGACCGGGCCGGCGGAGCTGACGGTCGCGGTCAGGGTGGCGGCCGCGCCGTAGACGGTCGGCGCGCCGGTCAGGGCGAGGGTGGTCTCGTTGCTGAACGTCGCGTCGCCCTCGACGGCGGTGCTGGCGGTGTTGCCGGCCGCGTCGGTGACCCGCAGCTCGATCCGCTTCGGGCCGTTGCCGGCGGACAGCGCGAACGGCGCGCCGCTGGCGCACGGGGCCCAGGCGGTCTCGGCGGGCAGCGTGTTGCGGCACTCGGTGGCCGCGACGCCCGACAGGGTCGGCTGGTCGGCCGCGGTGAACGTCAGCGCGACGGTCGCCGTGGTGGCGTGGAAGCCGGTCGCCGGGGCGGTCAGCGACACGGTCGGGGCGACCTTGTCGATGCCGAGGACGGTGTCGACCTCGGTCGGCAGCGCGGAGACGGTGTCATTGGGGCCGATGGCGACCGTGTAGAGGCCCCAGAGGCCGTTGGCCGGCTTGTTGGGGAACGTGGACACGATCTGCCCGTCCGGGCTGTCCGGGGTCACCTCGGAGCCGCTGGTGATGTGGCTGGAGCCGACCCGACGCCCGCCGGGGCCGCACGGGTCCGCCCGGGTGTGGCTGGTCGGCATCGTGAACAGCCCGGTGGCGTCGCCGCCCGCCGGGATGGCCTCGGCCGAGTAGATGCCGCACATCACGGCGGAGTAGCGACCGACGGCCGGGTCGCCGCTGCTGGCGTAGAAGCCGCTGGTGACCTCGACGCCGTTGTACCAGAGCTTGGCGGGCGCGGCGGCGTGCGCGGAGAGCACACCGGCGGCGGCCAGGGAGCGGGCCGCGAATCCGGCCGGGGCGTCCTCGGCCTGGGCGTCGGCGTACGCGATGTCGGCGGCCAGGAGAGCGTCGTTGGCGTAGCTGTACTCGTCCTCCCAGTCGGCGAGCGCCGACCCCGGGGTGACGGCGACCAGGGCGACCGCGCAGAGGGCTGCGGTGCGCACGGCGCGACGGATTCGTACTTTCTGAGTGGTCATGCGACATCCCTGCGATCGAGGGGGAGAGTAATGCTCGCAGGAGATTTATCGTGCCGGATGCCGCCAGCGCAAATCCTGATCGGAATGGCGTCGGAACACTTGACGCTGAAAGCTATTCGTGGTTACTCGCGGCGTCCGCCGCACGCGAGGCCAGGCCACGGATCAGCAGGTCGAGTCCGAATTCGAATCGCACGTCGCCGTCACCGGTAGTCAATAGTCCGGCCAGCTCGACAATATTGGGAAAGCGGTCAGTCGGCAACTGGCGGAAATACTGACCGATGGCGGCCACATAGGCTATTCCCTCTTCCTCGCCGCCGGCCTGGAGCAGCTGTAGGCCGTTCTCGTAGGCGTATGCGACCGCGTACAGCGAGAGGATGTCCGCCGCCCACGCGCAGTCCTGGTCGGGCACGCGGCCGGCCCGCAGGATCGCGAGCAGCGCCTCGGAGGCGGCCAGCGCGTTCGGCCCGGTGGGGATGCGGGCGAGCGCGGCCCGGCCGAGGTCCTTGTGGCTGACGAGCACCCGTTCCAGTTCGCGGACGAACTCCTTGGTCCGGTCCTGCCAGCCGTCGGCGTCCGGCTCGGGCAGCCGCATCTCGCCGGCCGCCTGGTCGAGCAGCAGCGCGTACAGCTCGTCCTTGTTGGCCACGTGCGCGTACAGCGACGCGGGGCCGGTGTCGAGCTCGTCGGCGATCCGGCGCATCGTGACCGCGTCCAGCCCCTCGGCGTCCAGGATCCGGAACGCGGCGGCCAGGATCGCCTCCCGGGTCAGCGGGAGCTTGGCCGGGCGGCGCTTGGGGGCGCGCTGTTCCCAGGGGGGTACCGGAAGGGTCATGCCGGCCAGCGTACTCCATCGCGAACGGCGTTCGTCCAGCGAACAATGTTCTTGACGCGAACACTGTTCCACATGTAGAACGGTGTTCGTTAATAACGAACAACGTTCGGAGACTCCGATGACTCTGACCCAGGCCGCCCCCGCCGACACCGGCGCGGCCCCCTACAAACACCGGTGGCTGGTCCTGGCCACCGTCCTGGCCGCCGAGGTCATGGACCTGCTCGACGCCACGATCATCAATGTGGCGGCACCGTCGATCCAACGGTCGGTCGGCGGCACGTTCACCACCATCCAGTGGATCGCCGCCGGCTACACGCTCGCCTTCGCCGTCATGCTGATCACCGGCGGCCGGCTCGGCGACATCTTCGGCCGGAAACGGATGTTCCTGCTCGGCGCGGCCGGCTTCACGCTCGCCTCCGTCGCCTGCGCCGTCTGCCAGACCCCCGGCCAGCTGATCGTCGCCCGCGTCCTCCAGGGCGCCCTCGGCGCGATCATGATTCCCCAGGGCCTCGGCGTCATCAAGGCCGTGTTCCCGCCGAAGGAGATGGGCGCCGCGTTCGGGGCGTTCGGGCCGGTCATGGGCCTGTCCGCCGTCTGCGGCCCCATCCTCGCCGGCAGCCTGATCAGCGCCGACTGGTTCGGTACCGGCTGGCGGATGATCTTCCTGGTCAACGTGCCGCTGGGCCTGATCGCGTTCCTCGCCGCGTGGAAGTTCATGCCCGAGGGCGGCTCCCCCGACAAGCCCCGCCTCGACCTGCTCGGCGCGTTCCTCGTCACCGCCGGCTCGCTCGCCCTGATCTACCCGCTGGTCCAGGGCCAGGAGCAGGGCTGGCCGGTCTGGATGTACGTCCTGATGGCCTCGTCCGTGCCGATCTTCGCCCTCTTCACCTGGTACCAGAGCCGCCGCAAGGACTCCCCGCTCATCGAGCCCACCCTTCTCCGGCAGCGCGCGTTCACCGGCGGCCTCGCGGTCTTCCTGGTCTTCTTCGCCGCCATGGTCGGCTTCATGCTGATCTTCGGCCTGTTCGCGCAGTTCGGCCTGGGCTACAGCCCCCTCAAGGCCGGCCTGAACATGGCCCCGTGGTCCTTCGGGATCGCGATCGGCGCGGTGCTGGCCGGCGCGGTGCTGGCCCCCCGGTTGGGCCGCCGGGTCGTACACCTCGGACTGGTCGTGATGGGTGTCGGCCTGGTCGGGATCTGGTTCACCCTCCAGCACTACGGCACCGCCGTCACCGTGTGGAACTTCCTGCCCGCGACCCTGCTCAGCGGCATCGGGATGGGCCTGGCCATGGTGCCGCTGTTCGACTTCATCCTGGCCGGGGTGAGCGAGCGCGAGGTCGGCTCGGCCTCCGGCGTGCTCAACGCGTTCCAGCAGCTGGGCGGCGCCATCGGCGTGGCCCTGCTGGGCACGCTCTTCTTCAGGGGCCTCAGTGCCCAGGGCCACGAGCCGACGGGTACGGACTTCGTGCACGTCACCCAGAACATGCTCTGGATCAGCATGGCCCTCTACGCGCTCACGTTCGCCCTGGTCTTCCTCCTGCCGAAGCGCGCCCGGGATGAACAGAGCCACTAGACGGGACCGACACCCGCGCCAACGGTTCAGCGAGCAGGTTCGCCGCCAGGTGTCCGGGCGGCAGGGAGCCACTGGAGAGTTCGGTCGAAAGCGCCTACCGTGACAGGCGCTGTCCCGTTTCGAGGGCGTCCGACGGGGGTGGGGTTCGGTGCTGGTCCGTATCGTGTCGTCGGTCTCGGGAACCTTCGCCACCTGGCGTCGCCTTCCGCGCGCGGTGTGGTTGTTGACGGCCGCGCGTGCCGTCAACAGGCTCGGCGCGTTCACGATGGCGTTCCTGACCATCGCGGTGACCGCCCGGGGGTTCACCGTCGCGGACGCGGGCCTGCTGATGTCGGCGTTCGGCCTGGCGGGCATCATCTCCCGGCTGATCGGCGGACGACTCGCCGACCGGATCGGGCGACGCACCACGATCGTGGGCGGCCTCGTCGCCACGTCCGCCGCGCAACTGGGCCTGGCGGCGTCGACATCCCGCCCCGCCCTGATCCTCGCCGTGATCGCCGTCGGCCTGGCGTTCGAACTCTACGAACCAGCCAGCCAGTCACTCATCAGCGACGTCACCGAACCCGCCGACCGACCCGTCGCGTACGGCCTGTTCGGCGCCGCGATGGCCGCCGCCGGGATCGCCGCCGGCGCCCTGGCCACGATCCTGGGCGGACTGGACGTCCGGTGGCTGTTCGTCGCCGACGCCGTCACCTGCCTACTCTGTGCCCTGCTCATCGCCCTGACCCTGCCCGCCGTCGGCACCACCACGACAACTCCGACCGGCGACACCACGGCCGCCGCTCGCAGCCCGTGGCGCGACCCGCTCCTCCTGGCCCTCCTGGCCACGGGGACCGTCTTCGCCGTCCTGTACCTGCAACTGGTGACGACGTTGCCCCTGACCCTGGCCCGCCACCACCTCGGCCCCGACGCGTTCGGCCTGCTGCTGACCCTGTCGGCGGTCACCGTCGTCGCCGGCCAACCCCTCCTGGCCGCGCGGGTCACCCCCATGAAAGCGATGACCGCCGGGTACGTCCTGCTCGGCGCCGGCCTGGCGCTCAACGCGGCGGCGGTGAACCTGCCCACGTTCATCGCGGCCACCGTGATCTGGAGCATCGGCGACCTGTTGCTCCTCGGACACGCGTACGCCCTGGTCAGCGCCATCGCGCCCACCGCAGCCAAGGCACGCTACCTGTCCGCGTACGGCATCAGCTGGGGCATCGCCGCCCTCGTCGGCCCCCTCGCGGGAACCCAACTCCTCGCGCACGCCGGCCAGACCTGGCTGTGGACCACCGCCGCGGCCTGCAGTCTGGCCCTGGCCGCCCTCCAACCCCGACTCCACCGCACCGCCGGGCACCGCGCCGACACCCATCGACCCGCACCGGCGACAGCCGCGTAGAGCGCGACCTGTCCCTTCCGATGACTGTCCTCGGCGGGGTGACGGGGTTGGGCGCCAGCGCTGGCCGAGGAAGGTAGCGCTTCGGGGTCGGGCATCCCCTTTGGGGTAATCGTCACTCCTGTCCCCGGGCGCGCCGCTACCCGGGGTGGTGTCGGGGTGACCTGTCGCGATCAGGTTGCCGGGGGCGCGTACCCGCTGGTGGGCGATGTTGACGGGGCCTGTCACGATGTGCGGATGACCAAGCAGCGTCGGTGGCTCGTGTGGTTCAGCGTGGCGTGGGGCGTCGTGCTCGTCGTCGCGGCGCTGTACGCCGTCGCCAACGGCAAGCCGACCGTCAAGGAACAGCGCACGATCACGCAGGCGCAGCCCGTGGTGGACCGCGCGACGGAGACGGTCGTGCTGGCGGCCGGGCCGGTGGCGGTGCGGATCGGCGGGTACGACCAACGGGACACGTGTGACGTCACCGTCGCCCGGGCCGGGCTCAGCTTCCAGCGGATCATTCAGCTGTACACGAAGGCCGGCGAGGAGAAGGCGCTGCTCACGGGGCTGGCGGCGCGGCTGCCGAAGGCGTACCGGGCGTCGGTGACCGGGGACTCGCTGTACGCGGACGCCGGGGAGTTCATCCGGGTCACCGGCAGCGTGACCGGGCCCGGGCAGGTCCGGGTGCTGGCCGCCACGGGTTGCCGGCCGGCCGGGGACGGGCCGACCCGCACCAAGGAGGAGCCCGACCGCCCGCCGGTGGCCGCCGTGTTCGCGAAGCTGGGCGTCGAGCCGCTGGACTGGGCCGCGCACAGCGCCGGGTGCGTCGACACCACCATCGCCACGACCCGGAGCAAGGTGGCCGGGCAGCTGCCGGCGAAATTCGAAGGCCGAGAGCTTCTGCTGGGTACTCCGGAGCTGGTCGTCTTCCGGGACGGCGCCGCGAGCGTCGTGGTGACCGTGACCACCGACAGCGTGAGCGTCTCCCGCACGGTCTCCACCTGCCAGTAGGCGGGAGAGCCAGCTCACGAATGACGGGGCAGCGGGAACGCGGACTCTTGGCTAGGGTGCCGCCTGGATGCGCGAACACGTCCGCGTCCATGGCACCCCCGGGGGACCCCTTTGCGTACCAAGATCGCGGCGACGGCCGCCGCCCTGACACTCGGCGCCCTGCTGGTCGGCGGCCTCGCAGCGCCGGCCCAGGCCGCTGAACTACCCGACGTGCAGGTCACCGTTTCCTTCGACAAGCGCCTGGTCTCGTTCGGGGACAAGGCCGTGGAGACCATCACGGTCAAGAACGCCGGCAAGGTGGACGCGCACAACGTCAAGGTGCTCGGGTCCGACGGCAGCGGGTTCAAGTGGCTGACCCCGTGGTCGAACAAGCCGTTCGAGCTGAAGGCCGGGGAGACGAAGGTCTTCAAGATCGATGGCGAGGTCTACGACGAGGGCGGCACCAGAATCGTTTCCCACTCGATCGGCTTCGGGGCGGATGGCGGGGACGCCAACGACGAGGACAACATCGACGGGGCTCGGATGGGGATCATCGGCCTGAAGGGCTACGTGGGCGTCCGGGTCTACCACGAGGCCGACGGCAACCCCGACACGATCGAGGACGAGTCCGTGCCGGGGGTCAAGGTCGAGGTTGTCGATCCGGCGGAGAAGAAGGTGGTGCACAGCGGGGTCACGGACGCCAAGGGGATCTACCGCGTCGAGGGCCTCCAGGTCGGGGAGTACCTGATCCGCTTCACCAGCCCGGCGGGGTGGAAGGTCACCCGTCCGGAGTTCGAGCGCGTGGTGGGCTCCAGCGAGGGCGGTGAGCAGCCGATCGCCGCGACCAAGGTGGCGGTCACCCCGACCCCCTCGCCGTCGGCCTCGCCGAGCCCGGCCGCCGGTGGGCTGCCGGTGACCGGCTCGAACGCGGCACTCGTCGCCGGTGCCGGGGCGGGCGTCCTCGCGCTCGGCGCGGTGCTGTTCGTCGTGGCCCGTCGTCGCCGGACGTTCAGCGCCTGACGTGGCTTGGCGAAGGCCCCGGACTGCTGGTCCGGGGCCTTCGCCGTGCTAGTAGACGAGGGCCTGGGCGTTGTCGGTCAGGCACTCCTCGACGAAGAGGGCGGCGCCGGCGATGCGTACCCCCGGGATGAGATCTTCTTCCGTGATGCCGCGTCGGACCGCGCACTGGGTGCACAGCGTCACCGTGCCGGCGGCCAGTACGGCGTCCAGCAGGTCCGGCAGCGGCGCGGAGTGCGGCAGTTCGAACGTGGCGGCCCGGTCCGGGAGCGCGAACCAGGAGGCCTCCCCGGTCAGCCACAGCGACACCTGGGCCCCGGCGGCGACGGCCGTGGCGGCCACGGTGAACGCCTGGGCGCAGCGTTCCGGCGCGTCCGACCCGGCGGTGACCTTGACAATCAGTGAGCGAGCCATCCGGGCAGTCTAGACTTCTCCGGTGACCGAGATCGGGTTTGTCAGCCTGCTGGTGGCGGGCTTCGGCGCGCTGGCCGGTGGCCTGGGCTACCTGGCATTGCGGGTCGCGAGAAGTCGCTGGTAGAAGGAGAATCGCAGCATGGAAACGCCTCCGTGGCTCAACGCGCCGCCGGTTGAGGAGTACCCGTACGAGGAGACCCACGACCTGCGGGTCGGGCCGGACCTGCACCCGGGCCTGCTGGCGCTGCTGCCGTACGTGGGCGTGTGGCGCGGCCGGGGCCAGGGCGGCTACCCGGATATCGAGGACTTCCAGTTCGCCCAGGAGATCCGGTTCAGCCACGACGGCCGGCCGTTCCTCGCCTACGAGTCGCGGACCTGGCTGCTCGACGCCGACAGCAAGCCGATCCGGCCGGCGGCCCGCGAGGTGGGCTGGTGGCGGCCGGTGCTCAAGGACGGGCAGGCCACCGATGACGTGGAGATCCTGCTGACGGAGCCGACCGGGTTCCTGGAGCTGTACCTGGGCACCGTGTCCGGGCTGAAGGTCGAGATGTCCACCGACGCGGTGGTGCGCACGGCCACGGCCAAGGAGGTCACGGGCGGTCACCGGCTGTACGGGATCGTCGAGGGCGCGCTGCTGTACGCGTACGACCTGGCGGCCGTCGGGAAGCCGTTGCAGCCGCACCTGTCGGCCCGGCTGCTGCGGGTCGCGGGCTAGGAGACGAACGGACCGCCCCGGGAGGAGTACTCCCCGGGGCGGTCCGCTTTTCAGGCGTTGTCCGTTACTGCAGTGCCAGCCTCGAACCCATCGTGCACGGGCTCGACGGGCGCAGGTTGAAGTCCACGGTGTGGACCTGGCCCGCCGTCAACGACTGGCTCTTGACCTGCGGGATCCAGCCGTCCTTGGCGACGATGATCTGGTACGTGCCGCGCGGCACCCAGTACTGGTACTTGCCGTCGGCGACCGAGGACTTCAGCGTGAACTGGTTGCTCCCCGATCCGTTGACCTGCACGGTCGCGCCGACCGGGCTGGTGCCGCCGGAGCACGACGTGCCCGTGACGGTGCCGGTGAGCTTGCTCCAGTTGGACGGCGGCAGGGCGTGCATCAGGATGTCGACCTTCGGGGCCGCGTACGGGGTGGCCCCGGTCGCGGACAGCTCGGCCCGGTAATCGCCCGGCTGGGCCACGCCGTTCTCCGGAGTGGCGGTGAGCTGGACCAGGATCTTCGCGGACTTGCCGGGCTGCAGCGTGACCGTCTTCGGGGTCTCGTTCAGCCACGGCACGTCAGCCCCGCCGGGGCCGGCGTCGCCGCACTGGTCGTAGCCGGTCAGCTTCTCGACACCGGCGGACGGCTCGAACGGGCCCGTCCAGCCGCCGACCTTGTACGAGCCGCAGGCACCCGCGCCACGGGCGGTGGGCACCCGGGACTCGGGCAGCTCGGTCCAGGTGTTGTCCGCCGGGTTGTACGCGAAGCCCCGGTTGGTCAGCGCCGTCGACTGGCCGGTGATGCCGCCCAGCAGCAGGAACTGTCCGTTGGCCGAGGCGCCGGCCGAACCCCACAGGTCGATCGGGAGGTCCGCGATCGGGCTCCACGCGTCCGCGGCCGGGTCGTAGGAGTACCCGTCGGTGTACGCCATGTCGGCGGTGCCACCGGCGCAGTACGCCTTGCCGGCCAGGTTCGCGCAGTCGATCCACGAGACGCCGTGCGGGTACGCCGCGGCGGTGCCGAACGTGCCGGCGACCGGGTCGTACACCCGGACGTCCGAGGTGTCGGTGCACGAGGAGCCGTCGCAACCGCCCACGATGTAGATCTTGCCGCCGAGGACGGCCGAACCGGCGCCGGCCTTGGGTGCGGGGTTGGTCGCGGCGGCCGTGGTCCACGTGTTGGACGCGAGGTCGTACACGTCGACGGTGGCGTTGTTGCCCGCCGCGCCGAACCCGCCGAACGCGTAGAGCTTGCCGCCGACGATCGCGATCTGCGGCTTCGAGCGGGCCGAGGGCGCGTCGGCGGCGGCGGTCCAGGTGTTGGTCGCCGAGTCGTACACCCAGAGCTTGCGGGTGTTCGTGCCGTCCGAGTTGCCGCCGAGCGAGTAGACCTTGCCCTGGTGGCCCACCGCGGTGTTGTCGGAGATGGCACTCGGGAACGAGGCCACGTCCTCCCAGCTGCCGTCAGCGACCGCGCCGAGGTTGCCCGGCTTGTGGGTGACCCCCTGCGAGCCCTTGCTGTCGGCGGCCACGAAGCCCTTGTCGACCCCGCCGGCGACGACGACGTTGCGGACGCCGGCACCCTTCTTCTGGACGGTCGGCGTGGTCGCCCCGG
Source organism: Longispora urticae (assembly GCF_053902585.1). Classification (NCBI taxonomy): domain Bacteria; kingdom Bacillati; phylum Actinomycetota; class Actinomycetes; order Micromonosporales; family Micromonosporaceae; genus Longispora; species Longispora urticae. The sequence goes on along the minus strand of NZ_JAQZSH010000035.1, from coordinate 469,688 downwards.
CCTGCTCACTGAGGGTGACGTCCACCGGCGCGGAACCGGTGTTCTTCACCGACACGTAGGTGTTGCGGTTCGCGCCGACCGACTGGAACATCTCGATGTTCGTCGTGTCGAGTTCGAGCCGGGGCGCCTTCAGCGAGCTGTTGGCGCGTACGACACCGTCGCCCACCACGTTCGCGGTGACGCTGTCAGAGACATAACCGGACTTGGACACGGCGAACGGGTGCGAGCCGGTGATCGTCGAGAACAGCCAGTAGAAGCCGTCGGCGACGTTCGGGTCGTCCGGGGTCGGGCCCGAGGTGGTCTTCTCGGCCGGCTTGTCCGTGCTGGTCACCGACGCGCCGTTGACCGGCTTGCCCGTGTTCACGTCGAACGTGTTGCCCAGGACGATGCCGCCCGCGACCGGGTCGCAGCTCCGGTTCTGGAGCACGATGTTGTCGAGCTCCCACCAGTAGTCGTAGGAGCCGGTGAAGTGGAAGCGGAGCTGCGCGGCGGCGGCGCCGGCGGCGGCGGCGAGCGAGACCTCGTTGGTGACGGGGCCGCGCTGGCTCTGACCGGCCTCGCGGTGCCACACGTTCGTCCAGGTGGTGCCGCCGTCGGTCGTCACGTCGACGTTGACGGCGTCCCGCAGGAACGACCGGTAGTCGCTGTTGAACTTGAGGGTCGGCGCGGCGGCGGCGCTCAGGTCGACGACCGGGGACAGCAGGGAGCTGTCCTGGACCTTGCCCGAGCCGAAGCTGTCACTGTCCACGATGGCGAACTTGCCCGTGCCACCGGTCAGGTTGCCGCGGTTCTTGACGTCGTTGAAGACCCAGCCGCCCTGCGTGGTCTGGTCCACGACGGTCCAGCCGGTGGGAGCGCCGCTGGCCGAGTCGAACGCCTCGTTCAGGATCGGGGTGCCCAGGTTGACGGCGTACCCGGCCGCGGTGCAGGCCGCGTCGACCTTCAGCTTCGCGTCCTTGACGACGTTGGTGTCCGACGCGGGCAGCGTGACCGTGCCGCCGGTGTAACCCGGGTAGACCGGCGTGTAGCTGATCACGGACTTGACGCCCTTGGGCACCGAGAGGGTGTACTCGCCCGTCACCGGGTTCGTGTAGGTGCTCGCGGGCGTGCCGACGACCGACACCTTGCTGTAGAGCGGGTAGCCGTGGCCCGAGTCGTCCAGCACCTTGCCGGTGACGGCGACGCTCGGCACGGGCTGCAGGTTGAAGCCCTGGGTCACGGTACCGTCTTCGACAACGTTGACGGTGACACTCTGCGGCGCGAATCCGTACGCCGAGACGTCCACCGGCTGCGCGCCGGCCGGGACGTTCAGCGTGTAGCGGCCGTCGGAGCCGGTGACCGCGGAGATGCCGCTGACCTCGACCCGGGCGCCGACGATGACCTGGCCGGTGCTCGCGTCGTACACGAGACCCGTGACCGCACCGATGCCCTCGACGTTCTGGACGCTGTTCTGACCGACTGCCGCGGCCGGGGTGACGGGCGCGGCGAGTGCCAGCTGGTTGCCGGCACCCAACATCGCCAGCACGGTGGTGCCGACAATGACTGGTGGTGCGAGTAAACGTCTTACGTGGACAGATGCCACGTGTGACCTCCCCAACTCCGAGGTGCGGTCCGGGGCCGCGACGCTTTTCCGCCACGCCAGACCTTAAGGCGTCATGCTCCCTATAGGAGAATGAAGCATTCAAGATCGTGAGTCTGGCAGTTTCTGGGCAGGATCCTGTCAATAGGTAACGACATCGATGGTTACGCGGAGTAGTGGGGGCTTGACGTCGGCCTTCCGGACGGCTTGGCTGTACACGAACGACCCATGGGCAAGCTCGCCCGAGAGGTGGTACAGATGGCGGCTCCAGTCCTCCGATTGGTGGAGGCCGGTCGGACGCAGAAGCGTCGGACCGACCTCGGGCAGGCCCTTGACGGAGAGTTACCTCTCGTCGTCTGCGTCACGCCCGACGCCGGCCTGCGACTGCGGCTGGCCAGAGAGCTGGACGGCACCGGCGTCGTGCTGATGTGCCCCGACCTCGACACGCTGCGCTCGCTGCTGGCCCTGCCCGGCACGCAGCAGCAGGCCGCCCCACCTCCCCCGATGCCCGAGCCGGGCGTCGTCGCGGTCGGTGAGCTGACCATGGACCGGCGCGCCGCCCAGGTCACCTGGCGGGGCAGCCCGGTCGAGCTGACCCGGCTCGAACGCGAACTGCTCGACAGCCTCGCGACCCCCGTCGGTCGGGTGTGGAGCTACGAACGGTTGTACCGGAGGGTGTGGCGCTCCGCGTACCTCGGGGACGCGTCGGTTCTGCACTCGGCGATCAAGCGGCTGCGGCGCAAACTGCGGGAGGCCGGGGTGGCCGTCGGGGTCGAAACCGTCCGCGGGGTCGGTTACCGACTGCGTCAGACCGGGTGAGTGAATAGCCGCCCGGTCACCGGGCGGCTGACAATATCTGTCACGGGTCGGGCAGGCCTCAGACCGGGGCGGACCGGCCCCGGATCGGGCCGGACAGCTCCCGGGTCGAGCGCGACGGCTCCCAGGTCGAGCCGGGCAGCTCCCGGGTCCGGCGCGGGGGCCCGACGTGCCGGGCGGGGCGGACCGGCCCCGGGTCGGCGCGGCGCGGCCTAGACCGGGTACCCCACCAGCTCCTGCAACGCCCGGGTCGCCCCCGCGCCTGCCAGAGCGGCCCCGTCGATGGACGTCACCTCGACCAGCCCGCGCACGGACGACGCCAACCACACCCCGCGCGACGCGAGCAACTCGGCCGGCGTGACCAGCTTCTCGCCGGCCGTCAGCCCCAGCTCCCCGGCGTGGTCGAGGACGAACCGCGCGGTCGTGCCGGCGAGTACCCCGGTCGAGGTCGGGGTGGTCAGGAGTTCTTCGCCGACCTGCCAGAGCAGGGTGGAGGTGGGGGCCTCCAGGGCGTACCCGTCGGTGGACAGCCACAGGGCGTCGTCGTAGCCGTTGCGGACGGCCCAGCGCTGGCACGCCATGTTCATCGCGTACGACACGCTCTTCACGCCGCCCAGCAGCCACGGGGCCGGGGTGCGCGCGTGGGTGGTGACGCCCAGCGGCAGGGTGGCGGTGGACACGCCCCCGGCCCGGTACGTCTTGAGCTTGGGGGAGACGGGGGCCAGGGTCGCGTACACCGTCGGCGGGCCGCCGTCCTCCGGGCCCCGGGTGCACACCAGACGCAGCGCGCCCTCCTCGTCGTGCGGCCACGCGGCGCACGCCTGGCGGGCCAGCTCGATCAGGTCGGTGACGGGCGGCAGGTCCAGGTCCAGGCGGTCCGCCGAGTTGATCATGCGGGCGAGGTGCTCGTCGAGCAGCCAGGGGGCCCCGGCGCGGACGTGCAGCGTCTCGAAGACCCCGTCGCCGCGCACGGCCCCCAGGTCGTCGGCGCGCAGCAGCGGAGTGTCGGCGGGCACCAGGCCCCGGCCCAGGACGGCGACTATGCGGTTCACGGAAAAGGATGGTAGTCGGCCGACCGGCATATGATCGGTAGGTGTCGGTAAGACGCTCTGACCTGCGGTGACAGCTAGGCCGCTCATGCTGTACTCATGCTCAGGCAGCGAGCAGGGCCTTACTCATGACGTCGACACCGTCTAGCAGCGTGTCAGGCCGGTAGTGCCCGTAGGTGTTGAGCGTAACGGACGGGTCCTTGTGTCCCAGCCACGCGGACACGGCGAAGATGTCGATCCCGGCTCGAATCCAAGTGGTCGCTGCGAAGTGCCGGAGCGCGTGGGGCGTGAACTCCGTGGTCGCCTTGGCCCACAGGCTGTACACCGTGTCATGGCTGGGGACACGGCTACGGCCGCTCTGGAACAGCTCCCCGTTGGGTCCGGTGCCGAACTTGCCGATGTGCCAGGCAAGCATCTCGGACACGTACTCCGCCACGGGTGCGGTCCGCGTCTCGCCCTCAACGCGGTGCTTGAGAGGGGCGTAGACGCCCCGGCGGACCACCTGACGGGCCACGGTGACCTTGCGGGGCTGGAAGTCGCTCAAGCGCGCCGCCATCGCTTCAGAGATGCGAAGCCCCGAGCCTGCTTGAAGCCAGGGCATCAGCCGGTACTGCTCCGGAAGCTTCCCAGCCGCGTTTCCGATCTCGGTCAGAGTCGGAACGTAGATCTTGGCCTTGGCTATCTGGCGTGCCTTGGCGGCGCTGGGCTTGGCGGCGACCTTCAGGAATGGGTTTCGCTGGGAAGGGATGTAGTCGTTGGCTACGCCCCACTTGAAGCACCCTGCCAGCATGCCCCAGCGGCCGACGATGGTGTTCTCGGCGTAGCCCTTGCCGTTGTTGGCCTTGGTGCGCATCCACGTGAGCCAGGCTTCGAGATCTTCGCCCCGAACGGCGCTGGCTCCTCGGGTTCCCCAGTAAGGCTCAAGCGTCGTGTTGCGTGTGACCCGGATGGCCTGCTCGGTGTTGCCTGCCCTGTCGCCCAAGGCGGCCCACTTGTCGAACAGCGCGAGTAGGCCGATCTTCGCGCGCTGAGGGTCGATGTAGTTGCCGGACCGCTTCGCGTGGTCAATCTCGGTCTTCTTGGCCTCTGCCTCGTCCTTGGTGTCGAAGGACAGTTCAGACTGCTTGCCGTCTGCGGTCCAACGGCAGATCCACTTGTGCTTGCACTTGCCGGGGGTGGGGTTGCACTCGCACCGCTTAGTCACTTTGGCCACTGGATCGGCTGTCCTTAGGTATGAGGGATGAGAGGGTCTTGCGGGCAAGGCTGGTCAGCTCTCCTCCGGCGTAGCCGGTAGAAGGTGAGGTCAGGTAGTCGCGCTTGCGTGCCTCGCGGATGTGGTTCTTCAACGTGCCGGGGTTCTTGCCGAGACCGTCCGCGAGGATCTGAATCGGTCGGGCGTTGGGCACTCCGGCTAGCTGCACGTAGGCCCAGCTGAGGGCTGACAGGTATTCGGGCGTGAGGCCCGAGGCGACGCTGTCGGCTTGCCTCACCGTGTCTATGAGAGCTTCGGTGTTCTGCCCGATGCCGTGAGCGTCGTCTAGTGCCTTGCGCGCGGCCTGGGCAATCTCGGTCAGGGGGATGTCTCGAAGGACTCCCGTTGTGATGCCCCGCGCTAGCGGGGCGTTGGCGTCTGCCGGTTGGATCGTGAGCCCGATCGCGTCCGGGACGTCAGCAGTGAAGGTGAGCGTGGCCTGAAGCTCGCCAAGCTGCACTACCGCGCTGGCCGTGCCGTCTGCGTTGAGCGTGATCGCGTACGTGGGTTTTCTCATGGCGTGACAGTACCTCCGCCATGCCGGTCTGACTGACCGGCACTGATGCAACAGTCCCACTCATAGTGCCGGCCTGTCAAGCCAGCATCATTGAAGGTTGGGGAGGTTCGCCGGCTGATCGTCGGCGGCACTCGCGTGGTCGCCCTGGTGTGGGTGCCGGGCGTCCTGGTGCACGTGCCCCGTGGTGCTGATCGCGGGACGGTCACGAGTGCGGCGCGTGATGCGAGCCAGAGGCGGAGGGGCGGGGGCATGACCCCCTCGGGTTCGAATGCAGGACCGCCACGTCGTAGCAGCTCGGGCTTTGCCACGGTTCCGAAGTCGACCTGAGTGCGTGAAGCCCATCCCGACCAGGCTACTTACTGATTTAGTAGCCACCTAAACCACCGTTTTCGATTGCCGTGTTCCTCCGGCGCGGCCCAACTCGCCCACGTCTCCAACTGCACGACTCGAATGGATGCCCGCGTGCCGCTCAGGTTTTAAGCATTTTCCGGGCGGACCAGAGTCCGCCAACCTGCGCAACGCTGGAACCGGCAAGAACAACTGCAATTAGATAGACCACGCAAAAGGCTGCGAGGACAGGATCGTAATCACGCCAAGAGGGGTTCGACAACCGATGCAGAAAGCCACAGACGATACTCCCGGCAGTTGGGCCGAACACTATGACAAAGGCGAGCGCCGAGCCCGCAAGAGGTCCTGCGCGACCCATCGCCTGCCGCACTTCCTTTAGTGCGGCATCGCGGTCAAGAGTTTGGAGTTTGGGTTCTACGTTTATTGCCTTCTCAATTTGGGCGTGCCAAGTGCTGTACAGCAATCCGATAGATGCCACAAGCATCGACGCCGCCGCAAGGAGGTCCGAGTCAATTTGGCGCATTTCATGCGCCAACTATTTCTTTGAGCTTCGCATATGAAGACTTATTGACCCTGTACATCCCCAATGTTTCGCGCATCTTGATGATCGGGGGAAACTCCGAACCGCCCACAGTGCTCGCAAGCATTCCGTTGAGAATGGACACGGTTTGCGCGTCAGTAGTAATTAGCCAAACGTCCTCCCCGTTGGTTCTATGGGGCTTCGCCTTACTCAGAATGCTGCCGGCGGAGCTCCTTACTGATTCAAAGAGTTCTTCTTGGAAAGCTGCCATCGTTGACCTGATCAGGGCGACGCTCTGAGTCCTGGTTGTATGAAACAGGCGACCTACTTGATCCTCAGTGGGCATCTTGTGTTGGAATATTGTCCTAAACAGTAGTAGCAGTCTAAATTCGCGAACTTCGTCGATGTGGCGAAATGAGCGCTGCCCTAGAATGACGCGAACGTACTCCTCAAAGGCTGCCTCTTGAAGAGCCTTCTTTGCAGAAGCCAGCCCGGTGTCAGTAACACCTAATGCGCGGGCGAGCTGGGCATTCTCATCATCTGTCAGTTCCATCTTGTCCCCCCGTCAAGCTGACCTTCTGATCATGCACCCATCAGGTCGGTTCCGACGCTCGAATCGAGTAACCTATGTGTACCGTCGGTTGAGAACCCGTCATGTTGGCCGCTCTGCGGATTCCCGGGCTGGGGCTCCTCGCCACCCCGGCAACGAGCCCCTCCCGGGGTCATTCGCGTCGTCCTCTGAGACTTCCCTCGCGTGGGTTGTCGCTGCGGTTGAGTCGACAGGCTCCTTTGCGGCCTATCGGCCGCACCGCGTGTGCGCTTTGATCCAGCTCGTCACCCCGGCATCGGGAAAGCGCACAGACGCACCTACCTTCACGTACGGGATGCCTTCACGCCGGTAGTTGTGTGCCACCCAGCTCGGCGACTTTCGTAGCCGTTGGGCGAGTTCTTTCATGTCCAACACGTACATTCCTCCTTCAGTTGTCGCACGGTTGCGACATGAGCCCCCTTTCTCTCGGGTTTCCGGTCGGCTTTCCTCGCCGCGCCCTGCGTTGCATCCGGGCCCACCGCCGCCCTTGTCAGGCGTCGGGTACCACGCTGACGAAGGTGTATTCGGCAGCAAGCCTCAGCACCTTCAAGCCGTGGCGCTCAGCAGGAGCGATTCGCGCAACGCTGGCCTTTTCGATCCGGCCAAGGTAGCCCGCGAATTCCCCGTTCGCCTGCTCAACAGTGCGCGTGATTCTGTCGCCTAAGAGATTCGTCGGCAGCGTGGACCAGGCGTCCACTGTCACCTCTACGACGCGTCGCATGGTGTCGCCATCGCGTACCGCCGAGGCCAGAAGATGCCCCTCGGCGCGGGCATGGATATTGGACACCAGGTCGTTTGACGATCCGCCGCTCCTTGAAACCCCAGCCTCCCTCAACTGACCCCGGTTGACGACATCCTGCGCCACATCCTGGGCGAACGCCCGGAAGCGATCATCGGAGACGTCCTCCACGATGGTCGGGATAGCGACCTTCACGCGACGAAGTCGGATCACGATCACCAGGCACGCCGCGCTCTCCAGACTCTGTGCCTGTGAACGGACGTACTCGACATCGGCAATGCGGTGGGTGTTGACGTGCTTTTCCAGCGCCGCTTCGATCTGAGCGGAGTTGACCTCCACCCCCTTCGGCACGACAACGGCCATTTTGACTTCTCCGGCCAGGAGGCCGGAAACGTGATCTTCCTCCGTCGCCTTTTCCTGATACAGGAACACAGCAGGCCCCACGGCGTCCTTCGGCAACTCCCGGACAACCTCAATCGGGAAGCCGAATAGCCCGAAGTCGAAGACGTGCTCCTCCGCGATGTCACGCAACAGCTCCGCCAGCGTCGGAGCATCCTGCGCCCGAGCCTTGTTCGCAGCCCGCACAGCGACCTTCATTGCCGCGCGGGCATGCTCAAGCAGCTTTTCTGCACGCCTGACGGCGTGGCCGACAAGGTTCATTGATTCCGCCGTCACGGAGTCGTCACCCCTGTCAAGGCGGGCATCCAAGGCGCTCTGTTCGTCCCGGGCCGTTTCCAGTTCGGCCGCTCTCTGAGTCAGCAGTAGCCGAGCGTCGGCAGCAACCTCAGCTGGGGTGTTCGCCGGTTCGGGTTTCTTGTTAACCAATTGCGTATACTCCTTGGTTTTAGACATGGAGGGGCCTTCGGCCCCTATCGGTAGCTTGGATTCGGGGCCGAAGGCCCCAACAGAATTGGTGGATTCTGAGGTATAGCTAGTGATCTGGCCTTGTTCTGGTCGGCCCCATCTGTCTTGCCGCCGCTGCCCTAACTAGATAGAGAAGCGCTCTACGTTTCCGCAGGTCACGGCAATTCGACTTCACGTCACGCGTGAAATGGGTTCACGCCACACGTGAAGGCTTGACGGCGCCGGCCACCCTCAGCCCGTGCGTGCGACACGAACCCGTGCCGATTCCAGCCTTCTGGAACTGATGCGGCGGCAGCACCAGACATCGAGCGTTTGAGGAAGGCGCGATCAGAGCACGGTCCTTCGCCCGCGCCAGGGCGTTGGACAGGCTCTGAGCCCCCAGCGGCTTGCCGTCCTTGCCGACCAACAGACGGCCCAGGCCACCCGGCGCGAACTCCGCGTGTCCGATGCGGTTCGCCCAGCCGAGCGCCGCGAAGAAAACGCGTGTACCCAGCTCGTGCCGTTCGTCCCTGGCCATCCGCTGGAACTCCACCTGCGAAATCGCCGCCCAGGGTCGGCCAGGGCCGAACTCAATCCCTGGCACCCACTCGCCCCAGTCCTGGGGTTCTCGCGCGTGTTCCCTCGCGCACCTCGTGATCGAAGCGCAGCGCTGCCACCTCCCTCCATCGTGCGACGCGTCCGGCTGTCTGCCGATGCCAGGAACATTACACGAGATGGTGAAGGCGTCAACCCCATTCACGATATAGTGTGTTGACGGTCTCATGATATGGTCGACTCATGGCGAAGCAACCAGACACCCTCAGCACAGTTCTGGCAGATGCGGCTGAAAGCGGCGCAGGAAGCAGGCTGTGCGCCGACGGTGCGGCTCGACTCATCGCCATCCGTCACGAGCAGGACGGACAGGTGTACGTCGTCGGGTTCAGGCTCGTGCCGGCAGGTGAGCACGCCGGGGAATGGCACATGGCGGAGTTCGCGACTCGCACTGTCGATGATCAACCAGCCAGGGGGATGACGGGCAAGACTGTCCGGGAGCTGCCCATCGGGCAGCTACTCACCCAAGCTCGCAACCTGGCCGGCCAGAGCCGTGCCACCCGACCCCCCGGCCAGCCCTTTGCCTTCGCGCGCCCTGATGAACTGGCCCTGGACGCCTTCCTTACCGAAGGCCGCGGGAAACGCCGCCGTGACGACTTCGCCTTCGCGGAACTGGCGCTGACGTATGCCTTCCTCGTGGAAGAGGGTGACACCACCCCGGCGAAGACGCTTGCCGCCAGGCATGGCGGCTCGGCCGGCACGTGGGCCAACCGGATTGCCGAAGCCCGAAGGCGAGGGATGCTCACCCCTGTCCGCCCCGGAGAGGCGGGTGGGACGCTCACAGACAAAGCCATGCAGCTACTCACCGCCAACGACCCAACAGACGACGAGATCGACTACCTCAACGAACACGCAGCACAACGCGCCGCTCAGCAGACACAACCAACTCTGTGACGCCGTTGGCCACCCACTGTGGATTGCCGGGGCGACTACTCCGCACGCGCAGCGAAAGACTCCCTTCACCTAGCGAAACCAGGAACCTGGCCCACCGCACGCGCCCATAAATCCCAGCCAGCCCCGGACTGGACGTGAACAGCGCTTTACGGGTACCTAGAGGCCACCTCCCACGCTCGCACCCGAGCTTCGCCCAGCTCTTGGGCACCTGGCCACCTCCGCGCGGAGCACTCACGGACAAGGCGCTGAGCCTTCTCGGCGCATTCCACTCGGCAACTGAGTAGCATCTTCACTGGGCATCGCAAATTTGGACCAAGGCGACATCGCGACTGAGGCTCCGTGCAGCTGGATGTGGAGCCTTGCTATACCCCACTACGCCGGCACTGTCTGCTGTCGCGTCGCATAGCTGCCTCAGTGTGTTCGAGCAAGCTGTTTGTCTGTAATGAGTACCTTCGGGGGATGGACCGACCACATACGCAGCGTCATACTGTCCTCACTCGATAGGCGAGGGGTGCTGATGACGATTGTTGCGGGTGCGCCAACGCCGCATCGTGGAGACTTGGACGAGAAGCAATGCATGGAGACTCTTCAAAACGCCTATCTTCATGCAGTCGCTGCCGCCGCGCGCTGCGCAATCGCAAAACCATCACATGATCGCGGCATCGACTGGATTGTTACTCACCAATCGGGCCATCACACTGCCGACTGGGAGGCAGTCCTCCGCATTCAGCTCAAGAGTACCTATCAGACCGCGCCGGATGTCTCGTTGCAAGAAGTTCCGATCACAATACGGAACGACCGACTTCGACGCCTGACTGCATCCCCAGTGACCAATTCCTCGATATTGGTTGCGATGCTAATTCCTCGGTCGATTGACGAGTGGGTGCATGTGCAGATGGACTCCTTAACGATGCGCCACTCCTGTTACTGGGTAAACCTGGAAGGTTTTGCAATAACAGGAAAGGAGAAGACTGTCGTAAAGGTGCCCACGGCCCAGGTATTTGACGAACATGCTCTATGTGAGATGATGGACAGAATTGGCAAAGGCGGTAAGGCTTGATGACACCCTCGGATCTTGTGGAAGTCAATGGTGCATGGGTAAGCCCCAGTGGCATCGTCGGCTTCCTTGAGCGCCGTGGGTGGCAACCAAGGGGAGGCCAAGCGGGGCTCTATCTTCGATTTGCTCCACCACCTGGCATCCCTGATGTTCAATCCCTCATCGTCCCAATGGATCCACAAGCCGGGGACTTTTTGGACCTCCTCCAAGACGCATTGGCGCAACTTGCTAGTCAAAGTGGCCTAGGGGATCAAAAGCTGCTGGCTGCACTTGACGTTGTCATTGGTGACACTATCCGGTTCAGAAAAGAGCTGTCGTCGCCGTACGGCTCGATCCCGTGGCTTTCTGGGGAAGCGTTGATCACGTCTTCGACGAAGTTGCTTGAAGCTGCGGCTAAGGCAGAAAGGGAACGTGCCCCTTACTTCGGCAATAAGCAATGGACTTCGGCTCGGGCTTACCTTGAAGAGGTTCGAATGGGTCAGACTGAGGTCGGCAGCTACGTAGTGACGGCGTTTTCTCCGGTCGGTGAAATTTCTGGTCCCGCACTCCCACTTTTTGAGTATGGGGATCCTGTTACCGGAAGGGCTGTGGCGAAGACTCTCACCACTGCACTGGAGGCAACCCGAGAGGCTATTGACTACTTCAATAGCCGAGCCTCACTTGTAGCGTTTGACGCTGCTGTAGAGCACGGTGTCTCTTACGAGCTGGCCAAGGGTCTAACGGGGTTGATTGCCCAATCTGATGGCGCTGACGTAAGCGTTTCCTGGAGTCAAAATCGCGGGATCGAAGAGGTTGGCCCGGCAAGTTCGCGTTTTGAGTTCGAGCCATCTGACATTCCAGCTTTGGAGAGAGCCAGAGATCGATTCGCTATCACCGAACCCCCGATTGAAGTAACCGTGATTGGAACAGTTACGCTCCTCGACCGAGCTAGGTCGGGGACCGCAGGGGTAATACGGCTCGACGTGATCGAAGGCTCGCAGGCGAAAAAGCTGAGGGTGCGAATGCCTCAGAAGATGTATGAACTTGCTATTCAGGCGCATCGTCGCGGTATGGCAATTCGAGTAAGTGGCAGACAGAAAAAAAGTGGTCGGTATTTCTGGCTCTCCGACCCTCGCAACGTTGAGCTAATTCCAATCGAGGCGTTCCGATTCGCAGAAGTTGCCATGGCCGACGAGGAATATGAAGATGAGCCGCTGCCTTTAGGTGCGGAATACCCGAACGGCGAGTCTTGGCTAGGAACTGAATAGTGGAGCGTCGCACGCGAAACTGTTCAACCTGCGCCTCCTGTGGCATCTGCTAACGCGGCAACTAGGCGGCGGCATGCATTGCCTTGGGAGTTGAAATCCTCACCACAAAGAGTGAGAAAGCCCCGACCTGTCATCTGCGGGCGGGGCTTTCGTGCAATTACGGCATTCTTAGGCTGCCGCCCATTGCACACAGGTGGGCCGTTCACCCGTCTGCACATACTCGCTGAGAGCGCGAGCGCCGGTCTCGGGCCGAACCCGTGTCCAGTCGGGTGGATAGGGGCACTCATCTGCCCCGTACATAAAGATGATCTCTTCGGAGGTTGAGGCTACTTCAGGCTCGTAGCCATAGAACACGCCATCAGGCGTGCTAAATTCGATGGTCGCGCGGGCGGGGTGTCCTAGCCCGACATTCATCGAGTGGTTGAGGATCTCACCGGACTTTCCAGGCGGGCTCACGTGCACGATGGTTGGGGACTGGATACCTTCGATGATTGACGCAATGTCACCCACGTTAGCAACCTCGGAAGTGTGCTGTCGCTCCGGGTTTTCCGGCTGCAATCCCCAAAGAAACGAAAAGCTCATTCGTTCAGCGCCTTTCCTGTGCCTCTGAAAATGTACTGTTCAACCGCGCCCGAAGGCTTCACGTAGTAGGCAGTCAACCGGGCTCCGCCCGGTAGGACATGGCCGATGTTGGTCTGGCAGCCCAATGGGCCAGGGCACGGCGGTCGGTTGAGGTAGATGACAGCATCCATGATGCCGTCTCGGCGCATGATTGCGGCAGCGTGTCCCTCGCTGTGCTCAACCAAGCTGCTGAGTTGACGCCATCGACCATCCTCACGGATCCCCGGACCGCCTTCGGCAGGGCCTTTCTCCCCGCTCCACAGCGGTCCGCTGATCATCTTCCCCAGTCGGTTGAACAGAACCCCGATCGTCTTCGTATGCCCCCGTGACGGCTCGACAAGCGCGGCCTTGCTCTGGTCAAACTCAGGAGGAGGGCTGTTCGGGTGAGGCTTCCGCTCGCGCGCAGGCTTGGAAACCTCGTCTGTGGGCCCTCCGCGCTGCGGTGGCTTGTGGAGTGGGTCGACCGGCCCCGCTCGCGCCATGGATACGCCTGCGGCCGGTGCCGCTCCTCAAGCCGACTCTTGCGCGACGACCGTCCCGGAGTGCACCTCCTCAAGCTTCGCGGTGATGTTCTCCGTCATCGACATGGCCTCACGGGCCAACTGCGCAGCGCCACGACAGGCGGCAGCGCGGGTGTGGAAGCCCAGTGCCGCGACGGAGGAGGCCATCTCTTCGAGGAGTTCCGCGATCGTCCCAGTGCTCTCCACGACAAGCTCAACCTCTTGCTTCGTGTTCTCGATCTTCTGGTAGACGTCACCGAATTCGGCCATGGCTCCTCCGTAGGGTGCGGGGGTTTGATATGGATCGGGCTGGATGGTTGCGACATTTCCCGTGGTCAGCCGTACAGCGCCCGCGCGATGCCGGCGACCGTGCAGACGGCCAGCATCACGCCGAGCAGGGCCAGGGCGATCAACGCCGGGTGTCGGGGCTCTCTGTGATCCGCCACGGCTACGGCAGCAAGCGGAATGCCGCAGCGATGCCGTAGGCCAAGATGCCCACCACGAACGCGGCTACGGTGATCAGGCAGACGCCTTCGAGGAACGCTCCGGGGTCATCCGTTCGACTCCGGACCACTGGCAGCTCTAGTGTCCGGTCGGTCATTGCAGAGTCACCGACTCGCACACCGCATCCACGAACGCAGCCAGCCTCGCTGGAACCTCGAAGTCCTCCGGCACGAAGACATGGGTCACCATCAGCCGGTCGACCTGGGCGCGCGTGATGACGGGCTCACAGCCCGCCGGGGCATCCGGTCCGGGGCCGACGCCGAAGCGGCCGATCCGGTCGCGGAAGATCAACGCGTCCAGGTCGCCCGGTCCGTACTCGGCCACGAGGCCGACCACACACATGGACAAAAGGTTGCGCTGATCGTCGGAAAGCTTGAGCATGGGTGTTGCCCTTCGGGGTAGTAAGGAGGCCGGGCATGTCCCGGGAAGGCTTCCCGGCCTCCTGCCTTCACTGCCTGCCTGGCTAGTCCGTCTCCGGCGTCTCGCCGTCGCCCTGGTCGACGGGGTCGCCGTTCGGCTTCGTGTCCAACACGTCCGCGAGCACCCTCAAGAAGTCACGCATCCTCTCCACCTCCTCCCGGTGTAGGTGAGCGTTCCGGCGGGACCCTGTGGACTGTCCATGACCTGGGGAAGAACGGTGGTCTGTCCGGTGTAGGTCTTCCCGCCGGAAACGCTCTATGGGTAGTCTCGTGCTCACTGGGCGATATATAGAAGATGTCGACTGTCGTCATGCTGTCGTCAATTTCCGAGGGACCTCGTCAGATGACTTACCTAGGTGCGAACATGCGAGCAGCCCGGTTGCGGGCGGGGCTCAGCCTGACCGACATGGCTCAACAGACCCACTTCCACCGGGGGCACCTGGGGAACGTGGAGAAGGGCAAGCGCGCCGCGACGGCTGATGTGATCGAGGCATACGAGCGCGTCCTGGGAGAAGAGATCATGTACAGACGAGGTGTCCTCACGGGACTCGCAGCCGGTGCGTTGGCCCCACTCATCACTCCCGAGGCAGTCCAGGCGGGATTCGCTTCCGCGTTGGAGCCGGGGCGCACGATCGAGCAGTGGCGGGAACTCTTGGCCACGGTGGGCCGGGACCACATTCACCTTGGTTCCGAGGACATGTACAAGCTGCTTCTGGGTGAGCTGGCGACGATGCCCCAGCACATGACCGACCCAGCTCTCTACGACATCGCGGCCCGGTTGCTCGTCATGATCGGCAACAGCTCGTCACGCACAGCGATCAAGCACGGTGCTGGGGAGTGGTACCACCTGGCGATCAAGTACGCGGACAGGGGCGGCGACCTGTCCACGCGCGTGATGGCCCGGGGGCGTGCCGCTCTCTCCATGGCGCAAGGTGGCGCGCAGCCTGACGAGGCGCTACAGCTCTCGCGTGAGGCCCTAGAGCTGTCGGCCAACTCCTCCGTGGGTCGCCTCGATTCCTACCTGGCTCAGTCCCACGTGCTGGCCAGGGTGGGCAATGTCGCCGGCAGCCTGACGCTCCTCGGTAAGGCGAGAAAGGTCTTCTCCCAGATCGGCCATACCGGATACGGCTCGGACGACTCCATGCCCGAGTGGAGGCACGGCCTCACAGAATCCCTGATCCTGTCCCGGGTGGGCCACAAGGCTGCCCAAGAGGCTCAGAAGTGGGTGCTGGACACGATGCCCAAGGGCATAGCCCGGATCTCCACCCAGATCGAGATGCACCGGGGCATGATGCTGGCGGCCCAGGGCGACCGCAGCGGAGTCGAGTACGCGCGTGACGCGTTGAACAAGCTTCCCGAGGCGGCGCGGACCGCCACCCTCAACATGGTTCTCGCGGAGACGGCAGCGGCGGCCCAGCGCGCGGCATGAACCCAGAAAACGCGCCCCCAGCCAGGTCAGGCCGGGGGCGCGCTTCGTACTCATGAAAACTCATGACGGGGCTGACAAGCCCCAACATCACAAGGCTATGACCTGCATGTTTGTCCGCTTCACCTCGTGTGTGTTAACGAGCGAAGTTCGCATATGATCGGTAGGTGTCGGACAGGAGAGTGCCCATGACCGCGGTTTTCGGTGAGGGTCGAGACGCCAAGGTGCCCGCGCACTACGGCGACCCGGCGCGCGAGCAGCGGACCCTCGCCACGGAGGCGGGTCTCGTCGACCGGTCGCACCGGGGCGTGCTGGCCATCCCCGGCGAGGACAGGTTGAGCTGGCTGCACAGCCTGACCACCCAGTTCCTCGAGGGCGCGGTGGAGGGCACGGAGACCCTGTTCCTGTCCCCGCACGGGCACGTGGAGCACCACGCCGTGCTGGCGGACCTCGACGGCACCCTGTGGCTGGACGTGGAACCGGGCACGGCGGGCGACCTGTACACGTACCTCCAGCGGATGCGGTTCATGCTCCGGGTCGAGCCGGTGGACCTGAGCGCCGAGATGGCCGTCTGGTCCGTGGTCGGCCCCGAGGCGCTCAAGCACCTGCCCGAGCTGGGCCCGGTGAGCACCTCGCCGGTGCCGGTGGCCAAGTTCGCGTCCGTGGACGTGGCGCGGCGGCCCACCACGGGCTATCCGGTCGTGGCGCTGCCGGGCGGCGGGTTCGTCCGCCGGATGTCGTACGGGGCGGATCTCGTCCTGCCCCGGACCTCCACCTTCCTGGACACCCTCGACCTGCCGCGGGCCGGCCTGTGGGCGTTCGAGGCGCTCCGGGTGGAGGCCCGCCGGCCCCGGCTCGGCTTCGAGACGGACCACAGGACGCTGCCGGCGGAGGTGGACTGGCTGGCGCCCGCCGTACACCTCGACAAGGGTTGTTACCGGGGGCAGGAGACCGTCGCCCGGGTGCACAACCTGGGCCGCCCGCCCCGCAGGCTGGTCATGCTGCACCTCGACGGGGTGGACGAGGAGCTGCCGGCGGTCGGCGCGGCCGTCGAGCTGGACGGCCGGCAGGTCGGCTTCGTCGGCACCACGGTCCGCCACCACGAGCTGGGCCAGGTCTCCCTAGCGGTGCTCAAGCGCAACGTCGCCGACGACGCCAAGCTCATGGTCGGCGCGCGGGCCGCGGCGATCGACTAGCCGGGTCGCGGTCACGGCCAGCGCCACCAGGACCAGGCCGCCCCCGATCGCGAAGACCAGCCGGGACGGCAGCACCGAGGTGAGGATCCCGCCCGCCACCAGGGCGAACACCATCGACGTGTTGCTGACCGCCGCGCTGGCCGCCGCCGCGCTGCCCCGGTGCTCGGCGGGGACGTCCCGGCCGACCGTGGTCTGCCGGGCCACGACGAACGCCGAGCCGACCGCGCCCTCCAGTGCCATGATCACGAACAGCACCGGCAGGTGGTACGTGACCGCGATCGACAGGATCAGCAGCCCCGACAGCCCGGCGGCCACGAACGCGACCCTCGCGGTGGGCCGGTTGCCGAGGTAGTTGCCCGCGAGCCACGCCCCGCCCATCTGGCCGGCCGCGCACACCATGGTCAGGGCCCCGAAGGCGGTGGCGCTGCCGCGCAGGTCGTCGCGGACCAGGAAGACCTCGGCGACGTTCATCAGCTGTACCGAGAAGCCGAGGACGGCGCCCAGGATCAGGAGCCGGAACACGAGGCTGTGCTCGCGCATGACCCGCACGCCGACCAGGAAGCCGGACCGGGCGGGGCGGACGTGCTCCTCGCCGGGCGCGAGCCTCGGGAACGCGTACCCGGCGAGGAGGATCCCCAGGTAGCTGGCCGCGTCGATCAGGAGCACCTCGCGCAGGGTGAGCCGGTCGAGGAGGAAGCCGCCGAGCGCCGTGCCGAGCAGGATGCCGAGGCTGCCGCCCGCCGAGACCCGGGCGCTGGCCCGGCTGAGCAGCTCGCCCGGCGCGGACCGGGTGACCGCGACGAACACCGCCGGGGACACGACCGTCATCAGCGCGGACAGCACCGCGAACAGGGCCAGGAGCAGCGGGACCGACTCGACGAACGCCATTCCCGTGCACACCGCGACCAGGGCCGCGCCGACCGGGGGCAGCAGCCGGCGGGGCGGCACCCGGTCCACGATCCGGCCGGAGACCCCGGCGAGCAGGACGGCCGGCAGGGACATGGCCGCGAACAGCGCCGCGATGGCCGAGGCCCCGGCGTGCCGGTCGTGGAGGTCGAGCATCAGGGCGGTGATGGCGAGCCCGTCGCCGAGCATGGTCACGGCGAACGCGGCGGCGACGGCATGGATCTGACGCGGCAACGGGGTCATACTCCGAAGCATAAACTTCGAAGTTTTTACTTCACAAGACCCGAACGGCCCGCGTCACAGCAGCGGAACGGCCCGGAACGAGATCGACACCTTCCGCGCGTTGTCGTCCCCGGTGTCCCGGTACTCCTCCAGCAGGACGTGCACGCGCTCCATCAGTTCGAGCAGGCGCTCCGGGTTCACGGTCACCCGCACGTTGTCCACCCGGACCACGTCCCGCCACTCCTCCGACTGCTCCTGCTCCTGGTCCATCCAGTCGTCCAGGGCCTGGTCCTGCCGGGCCAGCCACGCCTTGAGCAGGTGCCGACCGGCCGTCCGCGACTCGGGCGTGTCCTGGTGCACGTGCATGTGCGTCGACCTCGACTGCCACACCGTCTCCCGGCCGTCGCCCCGGGACTCGGCCTTCTCGATCAGTCCGTAGTCGGCGAGCGCGCGCAGGTGGTAGCTCGTCGCGGACGGCGACAGCCCCGTGACCTCGGCGCACTCCGTCGCCGTGGTGGGGCCGTGCTGATGGAGGCGGGTCAGGATGGCCAGCCGGGCGGGGTGCGCCAGGGCTCTCATGACCTTCGGGTCATCGATGTGCACAGGACTCGTCACACTAGAGATTATGTATGTGGTTCTGAGCTGCGCCGCTTCCATCGACGGCTACCTCGATGACAGTTCCGACACCCGGCTCCTGCTGTCCAACGCCGCCGACTTCGACCGGGTCGACGAGGTCCGGGCCGGCTGCGACGCGATCATGGTCGGGGGGAACACGTTCCGGCGGGACCAGCCCCGGCTCCGGATCCGCTCGAAGGACAGGGTCGCCGCGCGGGTCGCCGCCGGGCTGCCGGAGCACCCGCTGCGCGTCGTGGTCAGCCGGAGTGTGGCCGCGGGGGACGACTGGTTGGCGTACCCGTCGATCGATCTGGCTCTGAAAGATCTTGCAGCTCGGGGGGTACGCCGCCTCATGGTCGAAGGCGGCGCCGACGTGCTCGCCCAGTTCCTCGACCGGGGCCTCGCCGACGAACTGCAGCTCGCGGTCGCGCCCCGGTTCGTCGGCGACCCCCGGGGCACCCGGCTGCACGGCGTCGCCGAGGCCACCCTCGCCTCAGTCACGCAGCTCGACCAGGTCGTCGTCCTGCGCTACCTGCTCCGCGACCACGCCTTCATGCGCCAGGCCATCGAACTGTCCAAGCTCTGCCCGCCCTCGGAGACGGCCTTCGCGGTCGGCGCGGTCATCGTCCGGGACGGCGAGGTCCTGTCCACCGGGTACTCCCGGGAGACCGACCCCACCGTGCACGCCGAACAGGCCGCGCTCAACAAGCTCACCGACGCCCGGGGCGCCACCGTCTACTCCTCGCTCGAACCGTGCAGCATCCGCAAGTCCGGCGCCCGCCCCTGCGCCGACCGCCTGATTGAAGCCGGAATCGCCCGGGTCGTGTACGCGTGGCGGGAGCCGCCCGTCTTCGTCCAGGGCGACGGGGACGCGGTGCTGAAAGCCGTCGGTATCGAGGTCGTGGAGCTGACCGAACTGGCAGCCGAGGCCCGGGCCACCAATGTCATGATGGGGCCATGACGCTGATCACTGTGGCCCCGACCGGGGCGGAGACGAGCAAGACCGACGTCCCCGCGCTCCCGGTGACCCTCCCCGAACTGGTCGGCACCGCGCAGGAGTGCGAGGCGCTGGGGGCCAGCGTCATCCACATCCACGTCCGCGACGCCGACGCCAAGCCCTCCCTGGACCCCGCGCTCCTCCGGGACACCGTGCAGGCCGTGCGCGCCGAGACGAACCTGATCGTCCAGCTGTCCACCGGCGGCGCCGTCACCGACCCGGAGGCCGCCCGGCTCGCCGTCGTCGACGCCGGCCCCGACATGGGCTCCTGCACCATGGGCACGCTCAACTTCGGCGACGACGTGTTCATGAACCGCTGGGAGTTCATCGTCGCCCTGCACCAGAAGATGCAGGAGAACGGCGTCGTCCCCGAGTACGAGATCTTCGACCTCGGCCACCTGCACGCGCTCGGCAAGCTGCTCGACAAGTACGGGCTGCCGGCCGGCGGGCACGTGCACGTGGACTTCGTCCTCGGGGTGCCCGGCGGCGCGCCCGGGACCGTGGAGACGCTCGTCGCGTTCAAGCACGCGCTGCGCGACCTGCCGGCCGGGGCCACGTTCTCGGCCACCGGCGTCGGGCGCTCCAGCCTGCCCGTGATGCTCGCGGCGCTGTCCGCCGGCGGGCACCTGCGGGTCGGGATGGAGGACACGCTGACGTACGCCAAGGGGCAGCCCGTCGACGGGAACATGCAGCTCGTGGCGCGGGCGGCCGGGTTCGCGCGGCTGGCGCAGCGGCCGCCCCTCACGCCCGATGAGGCGCGCAGCATGTTGGGGATCAAGGGCCGATGACCGGCCACTGTCCGCCGCCGGTCGCGGCCGGGGCGCGGTGCGGGCGATGACCCGCCGGTACCAGGGCGGGCGGCTCCTCGTCGAGGTCGTCCGCTCCGGGTTCGTCGAATGCCTGCACCACGGCTCCGTCGTCGTCCTCGGCGCGGACGGCGGGGAGGTCAGCGTGTCCGGCGACGCCGACGCCCCGATCTTCCCCCGGTCCTCCAACAAGCCACTGCAGACCGTGGCGATGCTGCGGTCCGGGCTCGACCTCGACGACACCGCCGACCTGGCCATGGCCTCCGCCAGCCACTACGGCGAGCCCCGGCACGTGGCCAGGGTCCGCGCGATGCTCAAGGCCGGGGGCCTGACCGAGGCGGACCTGGCCTGCCCGGCGGACCTGCCCCTGTTCGAGCACGCCCGCCGCGAGGTACTGGCCTCCGGCGGCACCCCGGCCCCGATCTACATGAACTGCTCCGGCAAGCACACCGCGATGCTCCTGACCTGCCGGGCGGCCGGCTGGCCCCTCGACGGGTACCGCGAGGCCGACCACCCGTTGCAGGTCGCCACCCGCCGCACCCTGGAGGACCTGGTCGGCGGGCCGGTCGTCGCGACCGGGGTGGACGGCTGCGGCGCGCCCGTGTTCTCCCTGACCCTGCGCGAACTGGCGGCAGCCTTCCTGAAGCTGGTGTCCGCCGAGCCCGGCAGCCCCGAGCGCCGGGTGGCCGACGCGATGCGGGAGTACCCGGACCTGATCGCCGGGACCGGCGCGGACGACACGCTGCTGATGACCGGGATCCCCGGGCTGCTGTCCAAGGGCGGGGCCGAGGGCGTGTCCGCGGTGGCCGTACCGGGGGTCGGCGCGGTGGCCGCGAAGATCGACGACGGGGCGATGCGCGCGCGTACCCCTGTGACGGTCGCCGCACTCCGCCGCCTGGGCCTTTCCGCCCCGGTCCTCGAAGACCTGGCTGAGCAGGTACTTCTCGGCGGCGGCCGCCCCGTCGGAAAGGTACGTGTGCTATCTCTCAGCTAGCGCTTGCTTGCAACAGTTAGCACGCCGAGGTACCGTCGGGTCATGACAGATGGCCCCCGGGACCTCGGCGAATTCATTCGCGGCCTCCGCCGCAACGCCCAGATCTCCCTCCGCGAGCTCGCGGAGCGTGCCGGGGTCAGCAACCCCTACCTGAGCCAGATCGAGCGCGGGCTCCGCAAGCCCAGCGCTGAGGTGCTGCAACAGATCGCCGCGGCCCTGCGGGTCTCCACCCCGATCATGTATCTGCGGGCGGGTCTCCTCGACATCAAGGACGACCAGGGTGTGCCGGCCGCCATCGCCGCCGACCCGGGCCTCGACGTGTCGCAGAAGCAGACCCTGATCCAGATCTACGAGTCTTTCCGGCAGCAGAACCAGCGAGCCGAAACCCCCGAGCACGAGGAGTCGAAGTGACCACCGAGACCAAGCTCCCCACCGCCCTCTACGCCGCGGCCGGCGCCGCCGACATCGCCCGCGAGCAGATCGAGAAGATCCCGGCCCAGGCCGCGAAGCTCTCGGCGAAGGTCCGCGAGGGCAACATCAAGGACAAGGCCCTCGACCTGGGCGGCCGCGCGGCCGGCGACATCGCCGAGCTGGGCGCCCGCGCCTACGTCGAGATCTCCGGCCTGCGTCGCAAGGTCCGCAAGGGCCAGGCGAAGGAATACCTGGTCAGCGAGGCCGAGAAGGCCCGCGAGGCCGCCAAGCGCAGCGCCGACAAGATCGCCGAGCGCGCCCAGTCGACGTTCGAGAAGCTCGTCGAGCGCGGCACCGTCGTCCTCGACGGCGAGCCGACCCCGGAGCCGGTCAAGGCCGAGGCCACGATCGACACCGTCGCGCACACCGCGCCCGACGCGCCGAAGGACCCGGCCGAGGCCGCCGAGTTCATCGCGTCCGCCCCGGCGGAGCCGAAGCACACGACCGAGACGCCGACCGTCAAGGCCGAGGCCGCCGCCCCGAAGACTCCGGCCAAGAAGGTCGCCAAGAAGGCCGTGAAGAAGGCCACCCCGCCCGCCGCGGAGTAGTCACCACCTCGCCGCAGGAGCCCCGGTCCACCGACCAGGGCTCCTGCGGCGTCTCCGTGCCCGGCACGAGGTCGCCGTGGTCGGTTCGTGCGCCCGGGGACGGTGTGCGCCAGCCCGCCGCGCCGATGCGCGTCGCCGTGGTCGGTTCGTGCGCCCGGGGACGGTGTGGGTGGAATCGGGCGTGGTGTGACGCGCCGGGTCCGGTGGTGGGCGGCAGTAGGCTGGGGGGATGAGCAACCTCCTTCCGCTGGGCGGTCCGTGGGTCTACTCGGTGATCACCCTGGTCAACATGGTGATCGCCATCTTCGCCATGATCATCTCGGCGGCGGCCCTGTTCCACTGCGTGCGGCAGCGCGCCGACGCGTTCACCGCCGTCGGCACCCTCGCCAAGGGCCCGTGGATGGCGCTGCTCGGCGGGGCCACCCTGATCTCCCTGGTCACGATCCTGGTCGGCGTCGGCCGGCAGGCCCCGGGCCTGTTCAGCATGCTCGCGATCCTCGCCTCCTCGGTGTACCTGCTCGACGTCCGCCCCGGCATCCGGGACGCGACCAACGGCCACTGGTGACCATCGAGGTCGCGCCCGGGGTGCGCCTGGAGAGCCTGACCACCGGCTCCGGCACCCCGGTCACCGTCTTCGCCCACGGCCTGGCCGGCGGGATCGCCGACACCCGGCCCCTCGGCGGCGGGGTCACCGGCAGCCGGGTGTTCTTCCAGTTCCGGGGGCACGGCGCGTCGACCGCCCCGCCCGGCGCGTGGACGTACGCGGATCTGGCCGAGGACCTGCGCGCCGTCGCCGACCAGTCCGGGGCGACCCGGGCGGTGGGAGTGAGCCTCGGGGCCGGCGCGCTCTGCCGACTGCTGGCCGCCGAGCCGACCCGGTTCAGCAAGATCGTGCTTTTTCTGCCCGCCGTGTTGGACGAACCCCGGCCGGCCGCCGCGCGTATCCGTCTCGGGGGTCTGCTCCGCGCCATCGCCAGCGCCGACCGGGAAGCGGTGGCAGCCGAGGTCGCCGCCGAGGTCCCGGCGGAACTGCGCGGCACCAGCGCCGCCCGCGCCTTCCTCACCCTGCGGACCACCGCCCTGCTCAGCAGCGGCCTGGGCGCCTCCCTCGCCGGCCTGCCCGACCAGACCGCCGTCGACTCCGCCGAGCCCCTGAAGGCCGTCACCGCCGAGGCCCTCGTGATCGGCTGCCGGGGCGACACCCTGCACCCGGCCGAGACCGCCGAACGCGTCGCGGACCTCCTGCCCCGCGCCACCCTGCACGTCTACGACGAACCGCACCCCCTGTGGCGCCACCGCCACGACCTGCGCGAACGCATCTCCACCTTCCTGAACACCTGAACCCCGGACCAAGACCACAAACCTCAGACGGTTACGAGGTGCCGTGGCCCCGGCATCCGGCGGCACCTCCACGGGCTGCCCGGGCCGCGCCGCCGAAACGGTGCCGGCACCCGGCTCCCGCGACACCCCGGCGTGCACCACGCCGCGCGGTGGACCGCCGCCTCCCCGCTCCGGCACGGGCATCCGGCCGGGCCTCACACCACCTGATCCCTGGCGTGCGGCGTGCCTACGGCTGGCGCCTCCCGTGGACGCGGCCCCCCGGCCGGGTACCAAGGCGGTGAGCTGCGGAGTCGCCGGCGGGGAGGCGTACCCCGATGAAGGGTTTGGGGTGGTCCCCTACTCTGTGGCGATGAGTGTCGCGCGGGACTTCTTCGCCGGGGTCGGCTATCTCGGCAAGGGGCTGGGACTGTGGTTCCGTTCGCCCCGACTGTTGGCGCTGGGCCTGATCCCCGCCGTCATCGCCGGGATCGTCATGCTCACCGCCCTGATCTTCTTCTGGGCCAACGTCGGCGACATCGCCACCTGGATCACCCCGTTCGCGGACTCCTGGGACGACACCGGCCGCGACCTGCTGCGCTTCACGGCGGCGGCGCTCCTCGTCGGGCTGTCCCTGCTCCTCGGCGTGCTGCTGTACACGGCGCTGACCCTGGCGATCGGCGACCCGTTCTACGAGAAGATCTCCGAGAAGGTCGAGGACGCCCGGGGCGGCGTGACCGGCGAGGTGGAGATCTCCCTGGCCCGGTCCATCGGACGGTCGATCGTGGACTCGCTGCGGCTCGTCGCCAAGTCCCTGCTGTTCGGGATCGTGCTGTTCGCGCTGGGGTTCATCCCGGTGATCGGTCAGACCGTGGTGCCGGTGCTCGGCGCGCTCGTCGGCGGCTGGTTCCTGACCATGGAACTCACGTCGGTGCCGTTCCAGCGCCGGGGGCTGCGGGTCTGGGACCGGCGGCGGATCCTCAAGGGGCGGCGCGCGCTCGCCGTCGGGTTCGGGACGGCCACGTTCCTGTGCTTCCTCATCCCGGGCGGGGTCATCCTGGTCACCCCGGCGGCCGTGGCCGGGGCGACCCTGCTGGCGCGCGAGGTGCTAGGCGAGCGAGCGCAGTACGTCGACCAGCGCTGACACCCCGGACAGGCAGTCGGGGATCTCGGCGTACTCGTCGGGGGAGTGCGACACGCCCGTCGGGTTCCGGACGAACAGCATCGCCGTCGTCACCCCCGCCACGGCCAGCACGCCCGCGTCGTGGCCGGCCCCGGTGCCCAGGACCGGCGCGTTGCCCAGCAGCGAGGCCAACTGGTCCCGCAGCGAGGGGTCGAACGCCGTCTCGCCCGTGTAGGACTCGTTCACCATCGTGAACCCGGTCTCGTCCCGGCCGGCGCGCTCGTTCGACGCCTTCTCGATCTCCGTGACGACCTCGCGCAGGGTCGACTCGCGGGGCGCGCGGGCGTCCAGCCAGGCCGTGACCCGCGACGGCACCGCGTTCGTGCCGTTCGGCTCGCAGACCAGCTTGCCGATCGTGGCGACCGCGCCGCCCAGCCGGGCCTTCTTGCGCGCGGCGAGCACCGTGTTCGCGTACGTCAGCATGGGGTCGCGGCGGTCCTCCAGCCGGGTCGTACCCGCGTGGTTCGCCTCGCCGGTGAAGTCCAGCCGCCAGCGGCCGTGCGGCCAGATCGCCTCGCCGACCGCCACCGGCCGGTCCATGTCGATCAGGCCGCGACCCTGCTCGACGTGCAGCTCGATGTACACGCCAACCTTCGCCATCAGCGCCGGATCCGGCCCGATCGCCGCCGGGTCGAAGCCCGCGCCGGCCATCGCGTCACCGAACGTGACCCCCGACGCGTCCGTCAGACCGAGCGCCTTGTCGACGGTGATCGCCCCCGCCATCAGCCGCGAACCCAGGCACGCGATCCCGAACCGCGCACCCTCCTCCTCCGCGAACGCCGTCACCGCGATCGGCCGCCTCGGCACGAAACCCTCCGCCCGCAGCCGGTCCACGGCCGCGAAGGCACTCACCACCCCGAGCGGACCGTCGAAAGCCCCGCCGTCGGGTACGGAGTCCAGGTGGCTGCCCGTGACCACCGCGTCCCCCGCGTCCGGGTCGCCCCACCACGCCCACAGGTTGCCGTTGCCGTCCACCCGCACCGGCATGTCCCGGCGCGCCGCCTCCGCGACGAACCAGGCGCGGCACTCCAACTCGGCGGCCCCGAGTGTGTACCTCCGGTAGCCACCCGTCGCCTCGAACCGTCCGACCGGGGCCAGGTCCCGCCACATTTCCTCGAAGCTCATGCCACCAACTTAGTCAGCTCGCCCCGGGACAGGATCCCCAGCTTGGGATACGCCTTGTACAGGTGGTGCCCGACCGTCCTCGGGCTCAGGAACAGCCGGGCGGCGATGTCCCGGTTCGACAGGCCCCCGGCGGCGAGCTGGACGATCGCGAGCTCCTGCGGGGTGAGGGTCGACAGGAGGCCGGTCGGGTGGGCGGGGGCCTGCTCGCCGGTCGCGGTGAGTTCGGCGCGGGCCCGGTCGGCCCACGGGGTCGCGCCGAGACGTTCGAAGACCTCCATCGCGGTACGCAGGTGCGGGCGGGCCTCCGCCTTGCGCCTTCCCCGGCGGAGCCATTCGCCGTAGAGGAGGTCGGTGCGGGCCTGCTCGAAGGGGCGACCGGTCGGGGGCTGGCTGGTGCCGGCCGGGTCGGGGCCGGGCTGTGCGGCGCGGTCCTGGTCGGGCGGGACGGTGCCCGGCAAGGAGGTGCCCCGGGCCGCTTCGTAGGCGGCTTCGTCGCTGGTCAGGAGGGCGTGGCAGCGGTGGACCAGGGCGTGCGCCCACGGCTGGCCGGTGTGCGCGGCCCACGTCTCGAACCGGGCCAGGGGTGCGCGCGCCCGCTCCGGCCGGCCCAGCCGGACGGCGGCCTCCACCAGGTCGGGTACGCACCGGGTCGCCGACACGTGGAACCCCAGCGGCCCGCCGGCCAGCGCCTCGAACCGGACCAGCGCCGCCTCCACCCGACCCAGCCCCAGGTCGAGCATCCCCAGCGCCCAGTCCGTCCACGGCCCACCGGCCTCGGCGCGCCGGGCGGCCGCGGCGTGCGCCTGGCAGGAGTCCTCGTCGCCCCGGATCGCGGCAAGGTACGCCAACAACGCGTTGACCTGGCTCAACCACTGCCGCTGCCCGGTGTCCTCCGCGATCCGCACCGCCTCGCGCGCCGTCGCGGTGGCCTCCGCGTGCCGCCCGGCGAACAACTCCCCCTCGGCCAGGAAGAACAGCACCGTGGGCAGCAGGCCGCACCGGCCCTCCGCGCGCCCGGCCGCCGCGAGTGCCGCCGCCTCACGGTGGGTCACGTCGTCCCTGCCGACCACGAGCGCCCCGCCGAGCACCATGGCCAGGTCGCGCGGGCTGTCCGCCACGGCCCGCAGCGCGGCGTCGAGGGTGTCGCCCACCGGCACGGGTCGGCCGGTGAGCGGCGACACGGCGGCGGTCAGGAACCGGGTCACGGGCGAGGCTTCGAGGGCGCCCAACCGGGTGACGACGTCGACCACGGCCGCCTCGTCGGTGTACCACGCGGTGTGGAACGCCTGGACCAGCAGCTTCGTCGCGTGCTCCTGGTCGCCGGCCGTCTCCGCGCCGGTCACGAGGAGCTGATGGGCGGCCCGGAAGTCCCCGCGCCAGAAGCCGACCGTGCCCCGGAGCAGGGCGAGCCGCGTGTGCCCGGCGGCGCGCACAGCCCCAGCGTCCCGCGTGTACCGCGCGGCAGCCGCCTCGTCCGCGAGCCGCCCCGCCTCGTCCAGGTCACCCGCGTCCACCGCGGACTCCGCCGCCAGCGTGAGCCGTTCGCCCCGGGCGGCCCGGTCCACACTCAACCGGGCGGCCCGCTCGTACGCCGTCGTCGCCGCCGCGTGCCCGCTCCGGGACCGGGAGCGCTCCGCCGCCCGCTCCAGCGCCGCCGCGACCTGCTCGTCCGGGCCCGTCGCGGCGGCCGCCAGGTGCCAGGCGCGCCGGTCGGAGTCCTCGCCGTCCAGCGCGTCGGCGAGCGCGCGGTGCGCGGCGATCCGGTCGAGCAGCGCCGCGCCCTGGTAGACCGCCGCCCGGACCAGCGGATGCCGGAACGCCACGGTCCCGTCGCCCTCGTCCAGCAGGTGCTCGGCGGGGGCCACGTCGGCGAGGCCCGCACCGAGGGTCGCGCCGGCCCGCAGGATCAGCCCGGGGTCCCCGGTGTCGTCGGCCGCCGCGATGAGCAGCAGGGTCCGGGTGGCCTCCGGCAGCCGGGCGGCCTGGGCGTGGAAGGCGTCCTGGAGGCGACCGGTCAGGGGGAGCGTGCCCGGGGTGGTGGCCGCGGCGGGCTCGGAGGTGAGGGCGGCGGGGAGTTCCAGCAAGGCCAGGGGGTTGCCGACGGACTCGGCGAGTACCCGGTACCGGACGGTCGGCGCGAGACCCGGCTCCCGCTCGTCGAGCAGGGCGGCGGACGACTCCGGGGCGAGGCCGGTCAGGGCCAGGGACGGCACGCCCGGGGCGGTGAACTCGGGCCGGGCGGCGAGGAGCAGACCGACGCCCTCCGCGTCGAGCCGGCGGGCGGCGAACAGCAGGACCTCGGCGGACGCCCGGTCGAGCCACTGCGCGTCGTCCACCACGCACAACACGGGACCCAGCTCGGACAGCAGCGTCAGGACAGCCAGGCTGGTGAGCAGGCGGTCGGCGGGCTCCCGGGACGCGGGAGCGGTCGTGGAGCCAGCGCCGGTGCCGGCCGCGA
The DNA here is from genome assembly GCF_053902585.1 of Longispora urticae. Taxonomy (NCBI): domain Bacteria; kingdom Bacillati; phylum Actinomycetota; class Actinomycetes; order Micromonosporales; family Micromonosporaceae; genus Longispora; species Longispora urticae. The sequence goes on along the minus strand of NZ_JAQZSH010000035.1, from coordinate 441,318 downwards.
CGACCGACGCCGACCCCGCGCCCGACCCCGCGTCCGGGTCCAGGCCGAATGCCGTGCGCAGGGCCGCGCGTTGTGGGCCCGGGAGGGTGTCGAGGCGGTCGAGGACCGGGCGGAGCACCATGTGCAACCCGGCGAACGGCAGTTCGGCCTCCGACTCGATGCCCGTGGCGCGCAGGAGGCGGAGGTCGGTGGCCTGCCCGGTGGCGTACCGCAGAAGAGCGGTTTTTCCGATTCCCGGTTCTCCACTGAGGAGCAGGGCGCCGCTCGTGCCGGCGCGACAGTCGGCCAGCAGCCTGTCGATCGCCGTTCGTTCCCCCGTCCGGCCATGCAGCATCCGCCGACCCTACCTATGGGCCACGGGTGAAGTACCTATGCGTGACAGATTCCGGGGCCGGCGGAACTCCGTAGCGTTCTCCTCAGCAGAACGAAGCACCCGAACAAGGAGAAAAGCCATGAGTGACGCAACCGAGCTGGTCGGCCGCTACCTCGCCAGCTGGAACGAGACCGACCCGGCCGCCCGGCGCGCCGCGATCGAGGAGATCTGGACCGCCGACGCCGTCTACATCGACCCGCTGGTGTCCGTCCAGGGCCGCGACGCGGTCGACGCGGTGATCGGCGCGGTGCAGGCCCAGTTCCCGGGGCTGGTGTTCACGCTGGTCGGGACGGTGGACGCGCACCACGACCTGGCGCGGTTCCAGTGGGGACTGGGGCCGGTCGGCGCCGAGCCGATCGTGGTCGGGTTCGACGTGGTCACCCTGGTCGACGGCCGGATCGGCACGGTGCACGGCTTCCTCGACAGGGTCCCGACCGCCTGACCCCGGATCCGCACCCGGATCCGCGCCCGCGCCCGGGGCCGGACGACCCCGGTTACACGTTTCCGGCCCGGGTCGGCCTACCCGACGGCTCCGGGACTCCGGCCCGACCGCCCGTGGTCGGGCGACCAGCCCCCTCCGCACCACACCCCCGATTGGACCCACCATGAAGCTCCTGCGCATCGCCCTCCGCCTCGACGCCCTGGTCACCGCAGGCAACGGCCTGGCCTACCTCGCGCTGGCCGGACCCCTGCACGACCTCCTCGGGTACCCGAAGGAACTCTTTATCCCGGTCGGCATCTTCCTGATCCTCTTCGGGGCGGGCGTGTGGCTCGCCTCGATGCCGGCGACCGCGAACCGCCCGCTCGTCGGCACGATCATCGTCGCGAACGTGCTGTGGGCCGTCGTCAGTGTGGTCGAGCTGGCCACCGGCGCCCTGGAGGCGAGCACGGTCGGCGCGGTCTGGGCCGTGCTCCAGGCCGGGACCGTCGCGGGGTTCGCGGGATTCCAGATGCTCGCGCTGCGCCGGGCGGGTTAGATCAGCGGAATGCGCATCGAACTCGTGGCCGGCGACATCACCACCCAGCACGTGGACGCGATCGTCAACGCCGCCAACTCCGCACTCCTCGGCGGGGGCGGCGTGGACGGCGCGATCCACCGCAAGGGTGGCCCGGAGATCCTGGCCGAGTGCCGGGCGCTCCGGGCCGGCCACTACGGCAAGGGGCTGAGGACGGGTCAGGCGGTCGCCACGACGGCCGGCAGGCTCCCGGCCCGCTGGGTGATCCACACCGTCGGCCCGGTGTACTCGCCCACCCTCGACCGCTCGGCCGAGCTCCGGTCCTGCTACACGGAGTCCCTGCGGGTGGCCGACGAGCTGGGCGCGGCGACGGTGGCGTTCCCCCTGATCTCGGCGGGGATCTACCGGTGGCCCGCCGAGGACGCGATCCGCGTCGCCCTGGCGGCGCTCCGCACCGCCGAAACCTCCGTGCGCACAGCCACCCTCGTCCTCTTCGAGGCCGACCGCCTGCCCCTGGCGGAGCGCCTCCTCAGGGAGTGACCGGGCAGCGCCGGCCCGTGCGACGCACCCGGCGACCGTGCCCCGAATCATCCGATCAAGAGCCATCAACGGACCGCGACAGCCCCCCGCCTAGGCTGGGGTCGTGCGCGAGACGACTGAGGACCGGCTGGACCAGTACACGACGCTGCGGTTGGGCGGGCCGGCCGAGCGGCTGATCGAGGTGGCCGACGCGGCGGAGACGGTGGCGGCGGTGAAGACCCCGGGGCCGCTGTTCGTGCTGGCCGGCGGGAGCAACGTGGTGGTCTCCGACGCCGGGTTCGCCGGCACGGTGGTGCTGCTGCGGTCCCGTGGCCTGCGGTTCCACGGGGATCAGGTGCACGTCGAGGCGGGTCACCCGTGGGATGAGGTGGTCGCCGAGGCCATCGCGGAGGGGTACTCCGGGATCGAGGCCCTCTCGGGCATCCCCGGTTCGGCGGGCGCGACCCCGATCCAGAACGTTGGGGCCTACGGCCAGGAGATCGCCGAGCGCGTGGTCAGCGTCGAGCTGTACGACCGGCGGCGCGACGTCACCGAGACGTGGGGGCCGGGGGACTGCGGGTTCGCGTACCGCAGCAGTGTCTTCAAGAATAATGACCGGTTCGTCCTGCTAGGCGTGACGCTCCAGCTCGCCAAGGATCCGCGATCAGCCCCCGTCCGGTACGCCGAACTGGCCCGCGCCCTCGGCGTCGAGATCGGGGACCGGGTGCCCCTGGCGACGGCCCGCGACACGGTGCTCCGGCTGCGCGCCGGCAAGGGGATGCTGCTCGACGGGGCCGACCCGGACACGTACAGCGTGGGGTCGTTCTTCACGAATCCGCTGGTCACGCCGGAGGTCGCGGCGGGGCTGCCCGAGGACGCGCCGCGCTGGCCGCACGGTGACCTGGTGAAGGTGCCGGCGGCGTGGCTGATCGAGCGGTCGGGCTTCCCGAAGGGCTACGCCCGGGGCAATGTCGCCATCTCGTCCAAGCACACCCTGGCCCTGACGAACCGGGGCGGGGGCACGACGGCGGAGCTCCTGGCGCTCGCCGACGAGATCGCGGCGGGCGTGTCGGCCCGGTTCGGCGTGGCGCTGCACCCCGAACCGGTCCTGGTCTGACCCGTCCCGGGTCCACGCCGGGCCACCCGGGCCCGAGCCGAGCCACGCGGGTCCACGCCGGGCCACCCGGGCCCGAGCCGAGCCACGCGGGTCCACGCCGACCCGCCCGGGTCCACGCCGCCCGAGCCGGGCCCGTGCCGGGCCACCCGGGCCCGCACCCGCGAACCCCCAGGTCAGATCCGCCACCCCCGCCTGGCCCGGGTATGGAACATCCCCGGAAACGTCGGACACTCGAACACCTCGACCCGACTGAGCTGCTGCGCGGAGAACGCCTCCACCTCGGCCCTGGTGAACCGGCTCCGTTCCATCCGGCCGTCGAAACAGCTCGGATGCTTGCACTGCGGCGGCACGGTCACCCGCACCGCGACAGCCACCAGTCACCCTCTCCGGCATGGTGTATCAGGTACTCGTGCGACGGCAGCAAAACGACCTCTCCCCGATCCGTCGGTACGGACACCAGGGGCATCCCCGCGCGGGTCAGCCGGTAGCTGTGCCCCGTCACGAACCACGAACCCCCGGTGACCTGCCAGTGGAAGCCCACGAACCGGAGCCGGTAGGTGTCGCCGGGCACCAGCCAGTACGTGTGGAACCCGTCGTTGTCGAGTCGCAGACTGACGACGGCGGCGCGGCCGGCCTGGACAGTGGTCTCCACTGTGGCAAGTCGGGTGATCGTGGGCATGGTGGACCTCCTCGTCGGTTAGTTCGTGTCGCAGGGTGGTTTTTGTTACACGCTCGGTGGAGGGATTTCGGCGGGCACCGTACGCCCAGTCAGACTCGCACCGCCTGCGGAGCTAACGCAGCGTAATCGCCGGCCCCGGCGTGAGTGAGTGTCGCCGACCGGATCCGGCGCGCGGCCGGCACCCGGCCCGTTCCGGGACTACGGTCGAGGGCGGACCGCCGCACCGGGCGGGACCTGCCACACGGAAGGGAACGGTCATGGTCGACATTGCCAGTGAGGTGGACGCGGTGCGCCGCATGGTCGGCGGGCGCGCCACGTTGACCGGCCAGGACCGCACCGTCCTCCTGCAACGCGCGTTCCCCGAGCCGGTCGCCGAGGTCTGGGCCGCCTGTACGGACCCGGAGCGGCTCCGGACCTGGTTCCTGCCGGTCACGGGTGACCTGCGGGTCGGGGGGACGTACCAGCTGGAGGGCAACGCGGGCGGTGGGATCCGGCGCTGCGAGCCGCCGCACCTGCTGACCGTGAGCTGGGTGTTCGGCGAGAGCGCCACCGAACTCGAACTGCGGCTGTCGGAGGATTCGGCGGGCGGCACGGTGCTCGACCTCGAACACGCCGTGGCGGTGGACGAACACTGGGCGGAGTTCGGGCCGGGCGCGGTCGGCGTGGGCTGGGACCTGGCCGTCCTGAGCCTGGGCCGGCACCTGCGCGGCGAGCCGATCACGGACCCGGTGGCCTGGCAGTCCTCCCCGGAGGCCCGGGAGTTCGTGACCCGCGCGGGCATGGCCTGGGGGAACGCGCACGCGCTGTCCGGGGCCTCGGCGCTGGACGCGGCGGCGGCAGCGGCCCGCACGACGGCGGCCTACGCCCCGTGACCCGTGGTACCGCCTAGGGTCGGACGATACTGATCCACATCGCGACGCCCGCGGCCGCGAGCAGGGCGGTCAGGATCGACGCGCCGATCGTCCACCACCGGTGCGAACGCTCGCCGTCGCCGGCAACTCCGTGCACCCTGCCTCCCCGCGCCGAACCGCTGGTCGAAACGCCGAGGCTACAACTCCCGGGCCACACAGCAAAAACAAGGAACAACAATCCACTTTGGAGGGTACGAGTACCCGCGGCGGCCGGGTCCCCGTGAGCAGGACCGCCCGTCAGGCTCCGGGTTGTGCGGGGACCGGCCAGTCCACGGTCAGCTCGCCCAGCCGCCAGCGCCCGGGCCGGTCGCGCACCGGCCAGCCCGCGTCCCGGAGCACCGTCACGGCGCGTACCCACCGGTCCCGGGCCCCGAACGCCTTGTACGGCGCGGCGGCCAGCCACGCGGCGTCGAGCGCGGCCAGCAGCTCGTGGACCCGTTCGCCGGGTACGTTGCGGTGGATCAGCGCCTTGGGCAGCCGTTCGGCGATCACCGCCGGCCGTTCCAGGTCCGCGAGGCCCACGGAGAACGTCAGCGACACGGGCCCGGCCGGGGTGACGGCGAGCCACGCGCACACCCGGCCGAGCTCGTCGCACGTGCCCTCGACGAGTACCCCGCCGGGCGCGAGCGTGGAGGTCATCTGCCGCCACGCGTCGGCGACCGCCCCCTCGTCGTACTGGCGGAGGACGTTGCACGCCCGGATCAGGGTCGGCCGCAGCCCGGCGAGCTCGAAGCCGCCCCGCTGGAAGGAGAGCGTGTCGGTGCCGAAGGGCTGGGCCGCCAGTACCCGGAAAGGATCTATCTCCAGGCCCACGGTGCGCGCCGGGCGCAGCCGACGGTGCATCTCGACGGTCGTGACCGGGGAGGCCCCGTAGCCGAGGTCGACGACGAGGCCGAGCAGCTCCGGGTACCGCCAGGCGATCCACCGGTCGAACCTGCGCAACCGGTTGGGGTTGGTGGTCCCCCGGGTGACCTCCCCGACGGGCTTCACCGGGCCGGCCCGGTGCTCGGGGCCGGCCGCGTGCCCGGTGTGCCTCCGACCCGCCTCACAGCACCCGGTGCACCTTGTGGTTGGCCGCCTGGGCCAGCGGCCGGAGCACGATCCGGTCGATGTTCACGTAGTGCGGCCGGGTCACGGTCCACGCGACCGCGTCGGCCACGTCGTCGGCGACCAGCGGCTCGGCGACCCCGGCGTACACCTTGGCGGCCTTCTCCTGGTCCCCGAGCCGGTTGAGCGCGAACTCCTCGGTCCGCACCATGCCGGGGTCGATCTCGATCACCCGGACCGGCCGGCCGCACAGCTCCAGCCGCAGGGTCTCGGTGAGCGCGGTCTGGGCGTGCTTGGCGGCGACGTAGCCCCCGCCGCCCTCGTAGGCCGCCAGCGCCGCCGTGGACGAGATCATCACGATCGAGCCCCGGCCGGACGCCTCCAGCGCGGGCAGCAGGGCCTGGGTGACCCGGAGCGAGCCGAGGACGTTCACCTCGTACATCCAGGACCAGTCCTTGATCTTGCCCGCCTCGACGGTGTCCGCCCCGAACGCGCCACCGGCGTTGTTGACCAGCACCTCGACCTCGCCGACGGCGGCCGCGAGGGCCTCGACCTCGGCGTCGGAGGTGACGTCGCACGGCACGGCGGTGCCGCCCAGCTCGTCGGCCAGGGCCTTGATCCGGTCGGCGCGGCGCGCGGCGAGGACGACGTGGAAGCCCTCGGCGGCGAGCCTGCGCGCGGTGGCGGCCCCGATCCCGCTCGAAGCACCGGTGACGACGGCTGTGGGTCTCATGCGTCCGATCTTAGGCAGGCCGGACGGCCCCCTGACCGGGTGCTCCGGACCGCGACCGAGTTCAATGTCCGATTCCAGCTGTGAGTCACGCCACCCGGGGCCGCAGAGGGGAAGAGCCATGTTGAGAACACAGTTGACACTCGCGTGCCATTCTCTTCTGAGCTGCCGCGCCGGATTGCCACGCTTTCGGTGCATACGTCACCCCTGCACCAGCCGGGTACGGGTGACGCCGGCGGCATGAACGTGTACATCGTCGAGGTGTCGCGCCGGCTCGCCCAGGCGGGCGTCGAGGTGGAGATCTTCACCCGCGCCACGTCCAGCGACCTGCCGCCGACCGTCGAGATGGCCCCGGGCGTGACCGTCCGGCACGTGCACGCCGGTCCGTTCCAGGGCCTCAGCAAGGAGGAGCTGCCGGCGCAGCTGTGCGCGTTCACCAACGGCGTGCTCCGCGCCGAGGCGGCCCGCACCCCCGGCTGGTACGACCTGGTGCACTCGCACTACTGGCTCTCCGGGCAGGCCGGCTGGCTCGCCAAGGACCGCTGGGGCGTGCCGCTCGTGCACACCGCGCACACCCTGGCCAAGGTGAAGAACGCACAGCTCGCGGAGGGTGACCAGCCCGAACCGAAGGCGCGTGTGATCGGTGAGGAGCAGGTGGTCGCCGAGTCCGACCTCTTGATCGCCAACACACTGGCCGAGGCCCGGGACCTGATCAACCTGTACGACGCCGACTGCTCCCAGGTCGAGGTCGTGGAGCCCGGCGTGGACCTCGACCGGTTCAGCCCCGGCAGCCGGTCCACGGCGCGCCGCCGGTTCGGGCTGCACGACGACGCGTACGTGCTCGCCTTCGTCGGCCGGATCCAGCCGCTCAAGGCGCCCGACGTGCTGGTCCGGGCCGCCGCCGAGATGGTGGCCCGCGACCCGGAGCTGGCGAAGAAGCTGGTGGTCCTGATCTGCGGCGGCAACAGCGGCAGCGGCCTGGACCTCGCCGCCCTGACCAGCTCCCTGGGGCTGGGCGACGTCGTGCGCTTCATCCCGCCGCAGGGCGGTTCGGCGCTCGCCGACCTGTACCGCGCGGCCGACCTCGTCGCCGTACCCAGCTACAACGAGTCCTTCGGCCTGGTCGCCGTCGAGGCGCAGGCCTGCGGCACCCCGGTCGTCGCCGCGGCCGTCGGCGGGCTCACCACGGCCGTGAAGGACGAGGTCAGCGGCCTGCTGATCGACACCCACGACCCGCACGACTGGGCCACCGCGCTCACCCGGCTGGCGTACGCCCCGGCGCGTCGTGCCGAGTTGTCCGCCGGAGCCGTCGCGCATGCGCAAGACTTCTCCTGGGCGCGGACCACCGACGGGCTGCTCGCCGGCTACCGGGCCGCGCTCGCCGTGCACCGTTCCCGCCTGCTGGAGGTCGCCGGGCTGTGAGTCTCACCGAGTTGATCGAGACGACGCTGCGCGCCCGGGAACTGGAGTACGAGCGGACCGGGGACAGGTTCGTGGTGACCCTGCCCGGTACCCACAAGCTGAAGACCGTCTGCAACCTGACCGTCGGCGAGCACGCGCTGAAGGTCGAGGCGTTCGTGATCCGCCAGCCCGACGAGAACCGCGAGGCCGTCTGGGCGTACCTGCTCCGGCGCAACGCCGCGATGTTCGGCGTCTCGTTCGCGATCGACGCGGTCGGCGACGTGTACCTGACCGGCCGGGTGCCGCTGTCGGGGCTCACGGAGGACGACCTGGACCGGCTGCTGGGCTCCGTGCTCACCTACGCCGACGAGAGCTTCGACCCGCTGCTGGAGCTGGGCTTCAGTTCGGCGATCCGGCGCGAGTGGGCCTGGCGGGTCTCCCGTGGAGAGTCGCTGGCGAACCTGGCGGCGTTCCAGCACCTGGTGGGCGACACGGACGAGTCTAATAGCAGACAGTAGCCGTGTGAGGGATCGTACAGTTGGCAACGCTTGCGTATCAATTTGTTGATCACCTATGGTTACCCCTAGTTACGGGGGCAAGGTGTCGCGCGACACCAGGACAGTGGTCGGGGGGCTACGGGTCCGGTGTCGCGTGGCTGCTGTCGCTGAGCGCTGCCGGGGGGTGGCGGCCGCCGCGACGAAGGTTGGCGGGCGTGGGATCCGAGTCGGGGGGCTCCTTTCCTACGCCCGCTTCTCCGTTCCCCGCGAGCGCCGCAGGGCCTCGAGCCTCCAGCCGTGCCCCGCTGTGGGCGGCGGCTCGCTCCGGGCCCCTCAGGCGTCGACGAGTTCCCGCTGCTCCGCCACCCGGCGCTCCCGGGCCGGCCCCGTGACCAGGTGCCCTGCCGCCGTCGCGAGCCCCAGCCCCAGGCAGATCACCCAGTGCCAGTCGCCGAGCGTCTGCAGACTCAGCCCACCCAGCGCGGGCGCGGCGAACGCCGACGCGGCGAAGGACAGATTGAACACTCCCTGGTACTGGCCGCGCAGCCGCTCCGGGGACAACTCCGCGATGATCGCCGCGTTGGGCGGGGCCGCGAGCATCTGGCCGACGGTCCAGATCACGACCGTGATGGCGTACCCGGCGAGGGAGCCGACCAGCGCCGTCGCCCCGTAGCCGATCGCCACCAGGAGCAGGGCCAGGGCGAGCACCCGGGCCTTGCGCGCCCGGCCGATCAGCTTCGGCACGAACAGCTGCCCGGCGACGACCATGCCCGCGCTGAGCGCCATGACCAGCCCGTACTGGCCCGTGCTCAGGCCGTCGCCCTTCATCGCGAGCGGCAGCATCGTCGTACTCTGCGCGAAGATCATCGCCATCAGGAACGTCAGCCCGACGAACACGAGATACGGCCGGTCGGTCAGCGCGCGCCCGAGCCCCTTCCCGCCGGTGACGTGCGGGTGCCGGACCAGCGTCTCGGGCACCTTGAACAGGATGATCAGCACCGCGATCAGCGTGGCCGCCGCGTCCAGCCCGAAGAGGAGCAGGTAGGAGACGTCGGCGAGCACCCCGACCAGCAGGGCGGCGACGGCGGCCCCGCCGAAGAAGGCCCAGTACAGCAGGTTGAACGCCTGGAGCCGCCTGGGCTCGGGGACCACGTCGGTGATCGCCGCGACGGCCGCCGGTCCGCCCAGCTGGGTGGTGATCCCGAGCAGGGTGGCGGTGACGGCGATCGCGACGGGGGTACTCGACAGCCCGACGGCCATCATGAGCACCGCCGACGTGGAGTACGCCAGCAGCATGGTCTTCCGCCGGCCCCACCGGTCGGCGAGCACCCCGCCCGCGAGGACGCCGAGCGCGCCACCCGCGCCGTGCAGGCCGATCACGAGCCCGGTCGCGGCCGTACTCATGCCGCGGATGTCCTTGAGGTAGATCGCCAGGAAGATGATGGCGAAGCCGCCGAGCCGGTTGATCAGGAGCCCGGTCCAGATCGCCCAGTAGGTGCCTGACAGCCCGCGCACGGCGCTCCTCAGGAAAGAATGTGATCGGTAAGCGATTACCAACGCTACGAGCTGGGGCTCCCCGCCAACAGTGGTCGTCCCGACACCTGGACGTGTCCCTCGTCACTCGTCACGGTCGGTGACCCCGACGGCCCGGGCCCGGCCCCCGCGCAGGCCACAGCGTGACCGGGGGACCGCCCGGACTCGACCTGGCGACCGGGCAGCGCCTGCGCCGGCTCCGCGACCGAGCTGCCCCGCAACACCCAGGCCGGGCCGGCGACCGGGCCGCTCCGCACGCCCAGGCCGAGTTCCGCGATTTGGGCTGTTTCGTAGCGCCTGGTTCGGGTCCCATGACCGGGCCGCTCCGCACGCCCGGGCCGGGCCTCGTGTCCGGGCTGCTCCGCAGCGCCTGAGTCGGGCCCCACGACCGGGCCGCTCCGTAACGTCTAGGCCGGGCCCCGTGACCGGGCCTCGACGTCGTCCCGGAGCGGCCCCGGGGTCCACGGTGACTACGCCGCGACCAAGTCCCGTTCGCGGCTCGTCGCGCGCATGATCGCCACCCGCCGGGCCCGCGCCGGCCCCACCACCAGATTCGCGACGGCGACCGCCACGCCCAGCCCGGCCACCACCAGCCACAACGTCGTCGTCCCGAGGTGCTGGGCCACGAGCCCGCCGCCGACCGGTCCGAGAAACGTCGCGCCGGTGAAGCCGAAGGAGGCCACGCCCTGGTACCGGCCCCGGGCGTCCGGCGGGGACAGCTCCGCGACCAGCGCCGAGGTCGCCGGCACCATCAGCATCTCGCCGAACGTCCACACCCCGACGGTGACCATGTACACCCACAGGCTGTCGGCGAACACGACCAGCCCGAACCCGACCCCGATCATGAGGGCGGACACCGCGAGCATCCGGTCCCGGCGGAACCGGGCCACGAGCTTCGGCATGAACAGCTGGCCGACCACGATCATCAGGCCGTTGACGACGATGATCTGGCCGTAGGAGGTCGCGCCCAGCCCGTCCTCCGTCAGCGAGGCGGGCAGCATCTCGCACGCCTCGATCATGGTCCAGGTCAACAGGTTGATCAGCACGAACACCATGAACGTCCGGTCCCGGAACACCGCGCCGAGCCCGACGGCCGCCGGGCGTTCGGTGACCGGCGCGACCGGCCGGGTCTCGGGCACCTTGACCGCGATCAGCAACCCGACGAGGAGCAGTACGGCGGCGTTCGTCGTGAACAGCAGGATCGGCTTCGTGTGCGCGAGCAGCCCGGCGAGCAGCATCGCGGCGGAGAACCCGATGTTGATCGCCCAGTAGTTGAGGGTCAGCGCGCGGGCCCGGTCCTTGTCGCCCACCACGTCCACGATCGTCGCCCCGTACGCGGGCCGCGCGATGCCCAGCAGGGTGCCGAGCAGCAGGGACAGCGCGGGGATGACCCACTGGTTCTGGGTGAGGCCGAGAGCGACCATGGTGACCGCGGCGGGCACGGTCGCGCCGAGCATGGCGGGCCGGCGGCCCCACCTGTCCGCGACGATCCCGCCGATCAGGGTGCCGAGCGCGTTGCCCGCGCCGCCGAGTCCGATGACCAGGCCCGCGTAGGACACGTCGTAGTGCCGGACGGAGATCAGGTACACGCCGAGGTAGATGTTGGCGACGTTGCCGGTCCGGTTGATCAGGGTCGCGGTCCACAGGTACCAGAAGGTGCGGGGTAGGCCCTTCCACACGCTCACGCCGCCACCTTGGCCGCGACGACCCCGTTCTCCAGTGCGTGCAGCTCGGCGACCCGCTGGTTCCGCGACTTCGCGAGCAGCACGTTGGCCACGGCCCCGACCACCCCGACCACGAGGCAGCCCCACCACAGCCACGCGCCCCCGAGGTGCTGGATGACGAACCCACCCACCAGCGGGGCTGCGAACGCCGCCGCGGAGAAGGACAGCGAGAACCCGCCCTGGTACCGGCCCCGCGCGGCGGAGGGGGACAGCCGGGCGATCAGTTCGGAGTTCGACGGGGACTGGATCATCTCGCCGAGGGTCCAGATGATGACGGTGAGCGCGTACACCCCGAGGCCGCCGTGCGCGAACGCGGTCAGGCCGAACCCGACGCCCATCACGAGCGAGCCGAGCCCGAGCACCCAGGACGGGTCGCGGCCCCGGACCAGGAGCGGGATGAACAGCTGGCCGGCGACGATCAGGATGCCGTTGAGTGCGATGACCAGGCCGAAGTCGATGCTGGTCAGGCCCTCGCCCTGCATGATCAGCGGCAGCGAGGACAGGTGCTGCATGAACACCATCGAGGTGAGGAACGTCAGCGCCATCATGCCGAGGAACGCCCGGTCCCGGAACGGGTTGACCCCGACCTGCGTGGCGTCGGCGTTCGCAGCCGGGGGGACCGTCGGCAGGTCGGGCCGGGTCTCGGGCACCCGGAAGAAGACGACGAACGCGGTGGCCAGGTTGGTGGCGGCGTTCACCGCGAAGATCATGACCGGGTTGAAGTCGGCCAGCAGGCCGCCGAGCAGGGCGGAGATGGAAAAGCCGGCGTTGAGTACCCAGTAGTTGAGGCTGAAGGCGCGCACCCGGTCCTTGTCGGGCACGATGTCGACCATCATGGCGGAGAACGCCGGACGGGACATGTTCTGCGCGACGCCCATCAGGGTGCCGACGACGAGGATCGACCAGCGGTCGTCGACGAAGCCGAGCGCCAGGATCAGGGCCGAGGTGGCCACGTTGGCCGTCAGGAGGGTGCTGCGGCGGCCCCAGCGGTCGGCGAGCTGGCCGCCGATCAGCACGCCGGCCGCGCCGCCCGCGCCGATCAGGCCGATCACGAGGCCGATGAACTGCGCGTCGAGCTTGAGGGTGTCGTGCAGGTAGAACGTGAGCAGGAAGCCGACGAAGGCGCCCGCCCGGTTGATCAACGTTCCGGTCCACAGGTACCAGAATGTTCGGGGTAGACCGCCAGCCGTCTGCTGCCACCATCCGCGCACGGGCGACCTCCAGGGTAAGGATTCCAGGTCCGATGATTCCTTACCTCCCCGATCAAGGTCACCCAGTTTCCGACGTGTCCTCGGTCACGGGGCGTGACGTCCCTAGGATGGGCGTCATGACGATCGGAACCCTGGTTCTCCTGCGGCACGGCGAAAGTGTCTGGAACGCGAAGAATCTGTTCACCGGCTGGGTGGACGTCGACCTCACCGAGAAGGGCGAGGCCGAGGCCAAGCGGGCAGGCGAACTGCTCCGGTCGGCCGACGTGCTGCCCGATGTGTTGCACACCTCACTCCAGCGGCGGGCGATCCGCACCGCCGAGCTGGCCCTCGACGCGGCGGACCGGCACTGGATCCCGGTGCACCGTTCCTGGCGGCTCAACGAGCGGCACTACGGAGCGTTGCAGGGCAAGGACAAGAAGCAGACCCTCGCGGAGTACGGCGAGGAGCAGTTCATGCTCTGGCGGCGCTCGTACGACATCCCGCCGCCCCCCATCGACCCCAACGACGAGTACTCCCAGGCGGGCGACCCCCGGTACGCGGCCGTGCCCGCGCCCCTGGCCGAGTGCCTCGCGGACGTCGTCGACCGCGCCCTGCCGTACTGGTACGACGCGATCGTCCCGGACCTGCTCCTGGGCAAGACGGTGCTGGTCGCCGCGCACGGCAACTCGCTGCGCGCCCTGGTCAAGCACCTCGACAGCATCTCGGCGAGCGACATCGCCGGGCTGAACATCCCGACCGGCTTCCCGCTGCGCTACGAGCTCGACGAGGAGCTGCGGCCGGTGAAGTCGGAGTACCTGGACCCGGCGGGGGCCGCGCAGGCCGCCCAGGCCGTGGCGAACCAGGGCCGCTAGCACGACGACGAAGCGCCCGCCCTCCGCAAGGAAGGCGGGCGCTTCGTCGTAAACAAATAAAGATCTTGAAGCTCTTGAACTAAGGCGCAGTGGCCCGCTCAGGGCGAATCTGGCAAGCATCGCGGAGAGCCGCTAGGGCAGCGCCCTGCGGCTCTCCGGGATGCGCAGTCCAGATTCGTTCTGAGCGGGTCCCATCACTCCCCGAGCGGGGCGCCCGTGACGAGGTAGACGACCTGCTTGCCGGCGTTGACCGCGTGGTCCGCGTAGCGCTCGTAGAACCGGGCCAGCAGCGCCGTGTCCACCGCCGCCTCGATCCCGTGCTGCCACTCGCCCTCGAACAGCGCCTTGAAGAGCTGGCGCTCCAGGGCGTCCATCTCGTCGTCGTCCTTCTCCAGCTCGGCGCCCAGGGTGGCGTCGCGCTCGGCGAGCACCGCGACGACCTTCTTGGCCATCCGGTCGGCGACCTTCCCCATCTCGGTGAAGATCTCGTGCAGCTCGGCGGGCACCGCGATCTCGGGCTTGCGGCGCAGCGACGTCTTGGCGATGTGCTCGGCCAGGTCGCCCATCCGCTCGATGTCGGTGGCGATGTGCAGGCTGGTGATGATGGCCCGCAGGTCGCCGGCGACCGGGGACTGGCGGGCGAGCAGCTCGTAGACGGTCTCCTCGACGTTGCGGTACATCGTGTTGATGCCCTCGTCGTCGGCGAGCACGTTCTCGGCGAGGACCTGGTCTGCGGTGAGCAGGGCCCGGGTCGCCTGGCGGAGTGCGTGGCGCACCTCGCTGGCCATGGCCACGAGGGTGCCGGCGAGTTGGGCGAGGTCAGAGCGGAATAGGTCGCGCATGGTCCCCACCGTAGGGCTGATCGGCATACGGCGCGTGAACGTCGGTGAACGTGGACAATCCTGAGGGTGAACATTCGGGAGAACCGAGCGTTTCGAATACTTCCCACTGGTGGAATCCGGCGAAACTCACCCTACGATCGGCCTGTGAATGTGGTGCTGGCGATGGTTGTGGGCGCCGCTCTAGGTGCCGGAGTGACCGCGCTCTTTTTCAGGGCGTCCCGGGGGAGTAAGACAGTGCAGGTTGTGGAGACCGACCTCGCCAGGACCAGCCTCGACGGCCTGCGGGCCGGCGTCATCGTCCTGGACCCGACCGACAGGGTGGCTCTGGCCAATCCGGCAGCGATCGGGATGAAACTACTCAAGAACGACGAGAGCGGCCTTTCCCATGCGGTACTGCGCAGCCTGGTCGCCCAGGTCCGGCGCAGCGGCGACCCGCGCGACGTGGAGCTGGACCTGCCCCGCAGCGGCGGGCGCAACCCGCTGGGCGTCCGGGTCCGGGTGACCGTGCTCGACGACGACCACGTGCACCTGGAGGTCGAGGACGTCACCGAGGCGCACCGGGTGGCCCGGGTCCGCCGTGACTTCGTGGCCAACGTCAGCCACGAGCTCAAGACCCCGGTCGGCGCGTTGCAGCTGCTCAGCGAGGCCCTGCTGGAGGCCGTGGACGATCCGGAGACCGCCCGGCGGTTCACGGAGCGGATCCAGCACGAGTCCGCGCGGCTGGCCCGGCTGGTCAGCGAGCTGATCGAACTGTCCCGGCTCCAGGGCGCCGAACCGCTGCCCGAGCCGGAACCGGTCGGCGTCGACCGCATGATCAACGAGGTGCTGGACAGGTCGCGGACGGCCGCCGTCGCCAAGGAGATCACGGTGCGCTGGGAGGGCGAACACGGCCTCACGGTGTACGGGCACGAGGGCCAGCTCGTCACCGCGCTGGCGAACCTCGTGGAGAACGCGATCGCGTACAGCCCCGAGAAGACCGCGATCACCATTTTCTCGGAGAAATCCGGCAAGAGGGTGAAAATCGCAGTGGCGGACGAGGGGATCGGCATCGCCGCCGAGGACACGGATCGCATCTTCGAACGCTTCTACCGGGCCGACCAGGCGCGGTCCCGGGCGACCGGCGGAACGGGCCTTGGCCTGGCGATTGTCAAGCACATCGCCAGCAACCACGGGGGGAGGGTCGAAGTGAGCAGCGAAGTAGGGGTTGGTTCAACGTTCACCTTGCGGCTGCCGTCCCGACCCCCGGCCGGTGCCTCCGCGTTGAAGAGCCAGACTCGTATGGCTGACATGAAGACGAAGGGACGCCCGTGACCAGGGTACTTGTGGTCGAGGACGAGGAGTCGTTCTCCGACGCGCTGAGCTACATGCTGCGGAAGGAAGGGTTCGAGGTCGCTGTGGCCGCGACCGGCACCGCGGCGATCGTCGAGTTCGACCGGGCCGGAGCGGACATCGTCCTCCTCGACCTGATGCTGCCGGAGATGTCCGGCAGCGAGGTGTGCCGGCAACTGCGCACCCGGTCCAACGTGCCGATCATCATGGTCACCGCGCGGGACAGCGAGATCGACAAGGTCGTGGGCCTGGAGATCGGGGCCGACGACTACGTCACGAAGCCCTACTCCCCCCGCGAACTGGTCGCCCGGATCCGCGCCGTGCTCCGCCGCCAGATCGAGCCCGCCGAGCTGCTGCCCGGCACCCTCGAGGCCGGCCCGGTCCGGATGGACGTCGACCGGCACACGGTCAGCGTCTCCGGCGGGACGGTGCAGCTGCCGCTGAAGGAGTTCGAGCTGCTCGAACTGCTGCTGCGCAACGCCGGCCGGGTGCTGACCCGCGGCCAGCTGATCGACCGGGTGTGGGGCGCCGACTACGTGGGGGACACCAAGACCCTCGACGTGCACGTCAAGCGGCTGCGCTCGAAGATCGAGCCGGAGCCGTCGACGCCGCGCTACATCGTCACGGTGCGCGGTCTCGGCTACAAGTTCGAAGCCTAGGGGTTGTGCCGACCCGCTGAGAACGAATCTGGACTGCGCATCCCGAAGATCCGCAGGGCGCTGCCCTAGCGGCCCTCCGCGATGCTTGCCAGATTCGCCCTCAGCGGGCCACCTCGCCTTAGATCAAGAACCAGATCACCGGCGTTTGATGGTTACGCCGCGTTTCTGGGCCGGCGCGCGGCGGCCGATCCGTGGGGCGGCGCCCAGGCGCCTACGGCAGGGTCAGGCGTTCCCGGCGGCCACGGTCGCCGGGTGGATCGCGATCAGGCCGGTCTTCAGGCGGGCCGCGCACAACTCGGCCAGCTTGTCGTACGCCGGCTGTCCGAGCAGCGCGATCAGCTCGGGGCCGTACTCCAGGTACATCGGCTGGGTGCCCGTGTGCGCCTCAGGGGACGACGTGCACCACCAGTGCAGGTCGTGGCCACCCTCGCCCCAGCCGCGCCGGTCGAACTCCCCGACCACGTCCAGCAGCACCTTCGTGTCGTCGGGCCGCTGCACCCAGCTCTGTTCGCGGCGGATCGGCAGCTGCCAGCACACGTCCGGCTTGTACTCCAGCGGGTGCACCCCGTCCCGGAGCGCCTGGGCGTGCAGCGCGCACCCCGCGCCGCCCTCGAAGCCCGGACGGTTGAGGAACACGCACGCCTCGCCCTCGGTGGCGGTCCGCCGGGCGGGCTTGTCCTCCAGGTCGTCCATCTCGGTGTAGTTCTTGAAGCCCTTGCGGAAGTGCTGCCAGGTCTCCGGGGTGAGCTTCTTGACGGCCGCCTTCACCCGCTGCTCGTCATCGTCGTCGGTGAAGAACGCGCCGTGTGAGCAGCAGCCGTCGGGGGAGCCGCCGGGGGTGATCCCGTGGCAGCCGCGGCCGAAGATGCAGGTCCACCGGGACAGCAGCCAGGTCAGGTCGGCCCGGACCATGTGCTCGGCGTCGGCGGGGTCGGCGAACTCGATCCACTCGCGCGGAAAGTCCAGGGCCACTTCTTTCGTGGGTATTACACGCTGCGTCACCAGGTCAGATTACGCGCAGGGCATGATGGGGCGTGTGACTGATGATGTGTTCACCGTAGATTCGTTGCGCGGCGTGGCCCTGGCCCAGGGCTGGAGCTACCGGGAGAACGACCAGGGCTTCGCCGACCGGTGGGGCGGGCCGCCCTTCGACACCTGGTCGGGTTCGAAGCGGGCCGCCGACGTCGTGTCGGGCGAGTACCGGGAACGGCCCGTCGTGGCGTTCTGCCTGCTGACCGGCGACGAGAACTTCCTGGTCGTGGCCACCTCCCTGCCGGGCCGGTTGCCCCGGTTCGCGCTGGCCCCGCCGGTCGGCGCCGTGGACCCGGGCCCGTTCGGGTACGGCTTCGAGGCCGAGGACCCGGACCTGGCCCAGAAGTACGAGGTGTACGCGGCCGACGCGGACCTCGCCGCCGCCGTCCTGCACGTCGACGCCGTGGCGGTGCTCCGCAAGCACCGCAGCATGGACTGGCGGATCGAGGGCCGCGACCTGCTCGCCATCGAGCGGATGGACCGCGAGGTGTCGGAGGACGACCTGCTCGGCACGCTCGACGCCCTCGTCACGATCGCGGTGGGCATCCCGTCCGGGCTGTTCGACCGCTACCCGACCCCGACTCCGTACCCGGCAGTCTGACCATGCGGCTCGGCGTACTCGACGTCGGTTCCAACACCGTCCACCTGCTCGTCGTCGACGCCCACCGGGGCGGTCACCCGTGGCCGGCGCACTCCGAGAAGAGCGTCATCCGGCTGGCCGAGCACCTCGACGACAAGGGCCGGGTCACCGCCGAGGGGGCCGACGCGCTCGTGGCCGCCGTGGCCACCGCGCGCCAGGCGGCCGAGGACAACGGCGTCGAGGAGATGCTGGCGTTCGCGACGTCGGCGCTGCGGGACGCGGGCAACGGCAAGGAGGTGCTGGCCCGGGTCAAGGCCGAGACCGGCGTCGTCCTGGGCGTGCTCAGCGGCGAGGACGAGGCCCGGCTGACGTTCCTGGCCGGCCGGCGCTGGTTCGGCTGGTCGGCGGGCAAGCTGCTGCTCCTCGACATCGGCGGCGGCTCCCTGGAGCTCGCGGCCGGCGGCGACGAGCTGCCGGCGGTGGCCATGTCCCTGCCGCTCGGCGCGGGCCGGCTCACCCGGAACTGGGGCGACGACCTCGACGGCCTGACCGAGCACGTGGAGAAGCTGCTCGCCCCGGTCGTCGCGGACCTGCGCACCCACGGCTGGGACCGCGCGGCGGCCACGTCGAAGACGTTCCGCAGCCTGGCCCGGCTCGCCGGGGCCGCCCCGTCCCGGGCCGGCCTGTGGGCGCCGCGCACCCTGACCCGGGAGGGCGTGCACCAGGTGCTCGCGTTCATCCGGCGGATGGACCCGGCGGCGCTCGCCGAGCTGGACGGGGTCAGCCCCCGGCGCGCGCACCAGCTGGTCGCGGGGGCCGTGGTCGCGGAGGTCGCGATGCGCCAGCTCGGGGTGGAGAAGCTCGACATCTGCCCGTGGGCGCTGCGGGAGGGCATGATCCTGCGCTGGCTGGACTACGCCTGATCGCCGGGGCCCCGCCCGCGTGCGGTGGGGCCCCGGCGGCGGCCGACCCGGGCCCGGCCACGGCAGTCCTCGGAGTGCGGCGGCCGGGCCCGTCAGGCGTCACCTGGACGTAACACGCCCTACACACGGTGATCATCCGGACACGGCTACCCTGGGTAGGTGACGCCGATTCCGGTCCTGCTCTCAAGCTCCTCCGTCTATCCCGAGGCCACCCCCGCCGCGTTCGAGCTCGCGGCAGGCCTCGGCTACGACGGCGTCGAGGTCATGGTGTGGACTGACGCGGTCAGCCAGGACGCCACGGCCCTGCGCCAGCTCTCCGCGCACTACGGCGTGCCGGTGCTCGCCATCCACGCTCCGTGCCTGCTCGTCACCCAGCGTGTCTGGAGCCCGGATCCGTGGGAGCGCCTGCGCCGGGCCGCCGTGCTGGCCGAGGAGATGGGCGCGCCGACGGTCGTGGTGCACCCGCCGTTCGCCTGGCAGCGCGACTACGCCCGGACGTTCGTGACCGGCCTGGAGAAGCTGACCCGCCAGCACCCGGGTGTGCGGTTCGCCGTCGAGAACATGTACCCGATCCGGATGGCCCGCCGCGAGTTCGTGCCGTACTCGCCGCACTGGGACCCCACCGAGGTCGGCTACCAGGCGTACACCCTGGACCTCTCGCACTGCGCGGCGGCCAAGATGGACGGCCTGGACCTGCTCCGCACCATGGGCGACCAGATGGCGCACCTGCACCTGGGCGACGGCACGGGCAAGGGCACCGACGAGCACCTGGTGCCCGGGCGGGGCACCCAGCCGTGCGCGGAGGTGCTGACGGCCCTGGCCAACAGTGAGGGCTTCACGGGGCAGGTCTCGATGGAGGTCAACACCCGCAAGGCCGGCTCCCGGGCAGCCCGGGAGGCCGACCTCGCCGAGGCGTTGGCCTTCGCGCGCCGCTACCTGGCGACGTCGGCCGTGACCGCGGGCAGCTGACGCCCTGCGCCGACCGCCTCGACGGCCGCCGCCGGCAGTTGCTGGGCCTGGAGCTCGGCCTTCTTCCGGGCCCGGTGCGCGGCGACGTGCGACCGGGTGGCGCACCGTTCGGAGCAGAACCGGCGGCAACAGTTCGACGAGGTGTCCAGGTAGACGTTGCCGCACCGCTCGTCGGCACACACCCCGAACCGGGCGCTGCCGTGCTCGCACAGCCACACCGACAGGCCCCACACCGCGCCGGCGAGGTACTCGGCGCTCACCGCCTCGCCGCGACCGGTCACGTGCATGTGCCAGTCGGAGGAGTCGTGCCCGGAGATCCGGGGTTGCATCGGGTGGGCCTGCAGGAGAGCATTGAGCTCGGTGACGGCCTCGGGGTCGTTGCCGGTCGTGCCGGCCTCGAAGACTCCCCGGAGCCGCTTCTGGGCGCGGCGCATGGTGACGAGGTCCCGCTCGGAGAGCTTGCTCTGCCACCAGGGGTGCGCCTCGAAGAACGCCACGAGGGCGTCCATGTCGCCCAGAGGCGCGTTGACAAGATCAACGGCTGTCTGGGCGTACTCGTCGAAATCCACGCCCTAACGGTAGACAATCCCCGGCGAAGTAACCAGCATCGAGCGTCACAAGTCCTTACAGTTCACAGTCCTTACCCTGCCAGGGTGGTCCCCCTCGCCAAAGATGGGACGACCGCCGGATACCCTTCGAACCATGCTCCGTTCGGTAATCCTCGCCGCGGCCCGCAGCAAGCGGGTCGAGCGGCTGGTCGAGAAGGCCCCGGTCAGCCGGGACGTGGTCCGTCGCTTCGTCGCCGGAAACACCACCGACGACGCGCTGGCGGCGACCCGCGAGCTCGTCGCCGACGGCCTGGCCGTCACGCTGGACTTCCTCGGTGAGGACACCTTCACGGCCGAGCAGGCCACCGCGACGAAGGACGAGTACCTGCGGCTGCTCGCCGCCCTCGACGCCGCCGAGCTGACCCCGGAGGCCGAGGTCAGCCTGAAGCTGTCGGCGCTGGGGCAGAAGTTCGACGAGGAGCTGGCGCTGGCCAACGCGCGGGAGATCTGCGCCGCCGCCATGAAGGCCGGCACGACGGTGACCCTCGACATGGAGGACCACACCACCACGGACTCGACGCTGGACATGCTCGCCGAGCTGCGCAAGGACTTCCCGACCACGGGCGCGGTCCTCCAGTCGTACCTGCGGCGGACCGAGGCGGACTGCCGCGAGCTGGCGGTCTCCGGGTCGCGGGTGCGGCTGTGCAAGGGCGCGTACAAGGAGCCCGAGTCGGTGGCGTACCAGACCGCTCTGGACGTGGACAAGTCCTACGTGCGCTGCGTGAACACCCTGATGTCCGGCGCGGGCTACCCGATGCTGGCCACCCACGACCCGCGCCTGATCACCATCGGCGAGGACCGGTCGCGGTGGTTCGACCGGTCGGGCGACTCCTTCGAGTTCCAGATGCTCTACGGGGTGCGCCCCGAGGAGCAGCGCCGCCTGGTCCGGGACGGCTACACGGTCCGGGTCTACGTGCCCTACGGCACCGAGTGGTACGGCTACCTGATGCGCCGGCTCGCCGAGCGCCCCGCCAACCTGGGGTTCTTCGCCCGGGCGCTGGCCACGAAGAAGTAGTTCCGCTTCCCGTCGCCCCCGGTCCGGCTCCGTGCCTGCCGGGGGTGTCGTGTCTCCGGCCGGGCTGTGCCCGCGTGGGATTTCCGCCGCGCACGGCGACACCCATCGGGCAGGCCCGGCGCAGTGCCCGGTTGCCACATCCGAGCCTCGGCCGGCCCCGACCGGATGTCAACGCTTCTGTCGCATATTGGCGGAAATAAGTGACTAGTGGGCGTTTGAGCTGGGCAAACGTGAAGAGTCACACGCTTCGATTACGTAGAGCTATCGCGTTAGCCACACCCGTCCCGTTACCGTACAAGGAGCACGTGCGTGTCCGCTGATGGCGGCCCCGCCGTCGGCCGCCGTGCGGAACTGCGCGGACGTGCGGTGTCACCGCCGAGCGGCCGGGAGAGGCGCGGTGGTGGTCATGTCCCTGGCGCACAGCGACAGTCGGCTCGGAGAGGTGCGGTTCCTGACCGTCGCCGAGGTGGCGCTCTTGATGCGGGTCTCCAAGATGACGGTCTACCGGCTGGTGCACTCGGGCGAGCTGGCGGCCGTCCGGGTCGGACGGTCGTTCCGGGTCCCCGAGCAGGCGGTCCACACGTACCTTAAAGGGGCGTTTTCGGACTCAACCTGAGCATCCCGCCGGGCCGATTAGCTCGCCGTTGATGCGACGGCTACCCTGAACAGGTTCACCTTCCGACTCTCGAGGGGTTGCCGTATGGGCTCCGTGGTCAAGAAGCGCCGCAAGCGCATGGCTAAGAAGAAGCACCGCAAGCTGCTGCGCAAGACCCGCGTCCAGCGTCGCCGTCTCGGCAAGTGATCTCGGCGCCGGTCATTTCCGGCGCTGATTCACTTGCCATCCCCTGGGGAGCCGCCCATGTCTGAGTCAGTGGCGGCCTCCGCTCGTCCGGAGAAGTCTCCGGGCAACGCGTCGGCCGGTCAGTCATTGGCGGCCTCCGTCCGCCCGTCCGGCGGCACGGTCCTCGTGACCGGGGCCGGACGGTACCTGGGAGCACACACCGCGGCCAAGCTCGCCGCGGATGCGACGGTTTTCGCGGTGGATGTGGTTCCGCCCACGCCCGACCTGGCAAAAGTCCTGGCCGGCGCGGGGGTGGACTTCTCCGTTGTCGACCCGACTCAGGGCCCGGCTTTGGCCCAACTGCTGGACCGGGCCCGGGTCGAGACTGTGGTGCACATGGCCGTGGCGGCCATGCCGTTCCGCGACGGCGGCCGGGACGCGATGAAGGAACTCAACGTCATCGGGACGTTGCAGCTCCTCGCCGCCTGCCAGCGGGCCGAGAGCCTGCGCAAGGTGGTCGTCCGCTCCTCCAGCGCCGCCTACGGGGCCTCCTCCCGCGACCCCGCGATCTTCACCGAGGACACCGAGCTCCGCGACATCCCGCGCGGCGGTTTCGTGAAGGACATCCTCGACATCGAGGGGTACGTGCGCGGCTTCCGCCGCCGCCGCCCCGACGCCGTGGCCACCGTGCTGCGGTTCTCCCCTTTCCTGGGCCCTACGGCTGACACCGCCCTGACCAGGTATTTCGACCAGGCTTTCGTGCCGACCGCCGCCGGGTTCGACCCGCGGGTGCAGTTCGTGCACGTGGACGACGCGCTGGAGGTGCTCCGGCGCTCCGTCGTCGAGGACCACCCGGGCGTGTACAACGTGGCGGGCCCCGGCGTGCTGCTGCTGTCCCAGGCCATCCGGCGCGCCGGCAAGACCCCGGTGCCGGTCCCCGGGCTCGCCATGGGCGCCGTGGGCCGGTTGTTCGACATCTCCATCGACCAGCTGGAGTTCCTGGTGCACGGCCGGGTGGTGGACGTGTCCCGGCTCGTCGCGGAGTTCGGCTTCTCGCCCCGCTCCACTCCTGACACCTTCAAGGAGTTCGTCAGTGTCGTTCGGTGACTTCATCCGCCGTCGGCTCGACGGGGACTACGACGTCGACGAGTTCGGCTTCGACCCGGACATGACCGAGAACGTGTTCTTCCCGCTGCTCCGCCCGCTGTACAAGAAGTGGTTCCGGGTCGAGATGATCGGCCTGGAGAACATCCCGGACAACGGCCGGGCGCTGGTCGTCGGCAACCACTCGGGCACGATCGCCGTGGACGCGATGATGCTGTCCCTGGGCATCCACGACGAGCACCCGGCGCACCGGATGCTCCGGCTGCTGGGCGCGGACTTCGTGTTCGACACCCCCGTGCTGGGGGAGTACGCGCGCAAGTCCGGCGCGACCCTGGCCTGCAACCCCGACGCCGAGCGGCTGCTGAACACCGACGAGCTGGTGGGCGTGTTCCCCGAGGGCTTCAAGGGCGTGGGCAAGCCGTTCCGCGAGCGGTACAAGTTGCAGCGGTTCGGCCGGGGCGGGTTCGTCTCGGCGGCCCTGCGCACCGGCGCGCCGATCATCCCGGTGTCCATCGTGGGTGCCGAGGAGATCTACCCGCTGATCGGGGACATCAAGCCCCTGGCCCGGCTGCTGAAGATCCCGTACTTCCCGGTGACCCCGACGTTCCCGTGGCTCGGGCCGCTCGGCGCGGTGCCGCTGCCCAGCAAGTGGCTGATCGAGATCGGTAAGCCCATCGAGACGGCGGACTACGCCGACGCGGTGGACGACCCGGCGGTCATCTTCAACCTGGGCGACCAGGTCCGCGAAACGATCCAGACGACCCTGGACGCGCTACTCCTCAAGCGCCCCGACCCCTTCGCGTAGGTGGGTGGGGCCCGCCCTCAGCGGGCCAAGAGGTCAGATCAAGAGCGTAGATCAAGATCCTTTGGGGGTTACGCCGCGTTTCCGGGCCGCGGACGGCGGCACTTCCGGGGCGAGGTCACAGCCGCCTCCGTCGCGCCGCCCGCACGGCCCACACGACGGCGAGCGTCCCGAGCACCCCCGCCACCACCACCGGCGCGGTCACCTTCGCGGCCTTGCGCACGGTCCGGAAGTCCCGCACCTCCCAGCCGGCCCGGTGCGCGGCCCGGCGCAGCTTCGGATCGGGGTTCACGGCCACGGCGTGCCCCACGCAGGACAGCATCGGCACGTCGTTGGCCGAGTCGCTGTACGCGGTGCAGTGGGTCAGGTCCAGCCCCTCCTTGGCGGCGAGCTGGGCGATGGCCACGGGCTTCGCGGGCCCGTGCAGGAGGTCGGTGACGAGCCTGCCGGTGTAGATGCCGTCCACGACCTCCGCCTCGGTGCCCAGGGCCCCGGTGAGGCCCAGGCGGCGGGCGATGATGTCACCCAGCTCGGCGGGCGCGGCGGTGACGAGCCAGACCCGCTGGCCGGCGTCGAGGTGCAGCTGGGCGAGCGCCCGGGTGCCGGACCAGATCCGGTGTGCCATCAGCTCGTCGAAGATCTCCTCGCAGAGGCCGACGAGCTCGGAGACGCTGCGGCCCGCGACGAACGACAGCGCGGACTTCTTGGCCTCCTCGATCTCGGCCGGGTCCTCGGAGCCGCCGATCCTGAACTTGACCTGGGCCCAGGCGAACTTGGCCAGGTCGCGGTGCGAGAAGAACTTGCGCGAGGCGAGGCCCCGGGCGAAGTAGTAGATAGACGCGCCACGCACCATGGTGTTGTCGACGTCGAAGAAGGCCGCAGCGGTGGGATCCTGCGGAACCGTCAGGGCGGCCTCCACCTCGGCGGAGGCCCAACCCGTATTCATCTCCACATGCTGAGGGTAGCCCCGTCAGCCGAAGATCCCGCCGAGGATCTTTCCGACCGTGTCGAGGAGTCCCCCGCCACCCTGGTTGTTGGGACCGGCGCTGGCCGACGGGGTCGGCGCCGTGCTGGTCCCGACGATGGGCAGCTTGTCCAGCGGGCTGCCGCCGCCCGTGCCGCCGCCACCGGGGACGGCGGTCGGCACCACAGTGGGCAGGACCGGGGTCTTCGTGCTCGGCACCTGGTTGCTGGAGCCGCGCCCGGTACTGGTCGGCGCCGGGGTGTTCTCGGTGGTCCGGCCGCCGGTCGCGCCGCACTTCTGCGGGATCGGGCCCAGGTCGTCGAGGACACTGCCGCTGCTGGACATGCAGTTCAGTACGCCGCGCAGGCTCGTCGAGCGGGTCGCCACGTCGTCGAGCAGGGTCAGCGAGGTGACCACGCGGCCCCGGTCGCCCGAGGTCCGGGTGAGCAGGTCCGCGACGCCCTTGCGCTGGGCGGCCACGAACGCGTCGACGGAGTCGAGTGCCGTGGCGTCCCGCCGGTCGACGGCCCCGCTGGTGAGGAGCCGGATGCCCTGGCGCGTCTCGTTGTCCATGTCGTTCAGGACGGAGCCGAGCGCGTCGGGGTCCCCGGCGATGGTGAGCGCCTCGTCCATCCGGGTCCGGGCGAACTGCAGGTAGAGCTGGCCCCTGCTGATGTCCGTACCGGCGAGGGCCAGTTGGGCCTTCTCGGTGGAGCGCTTCATGCCGTAGAGCGCGTCGCCCGGGTTGGCGTCGCCGCTGGCCATGCTCATGCTGGACACGGCGAGCGTGCCCGCCGCGAGCCCGGCGATGGCCGCGATCCGCACCCGACGGCCCCGCGACGCACGGGGCGCCACCTCCACCTGCTGGTCGACAGCGGTGACCCCGATGCCGTCCCGCTCGATGGTGGCCATCAGCATGGCGTGCAGGTCGCGCTTGAAGTCCGGGGCAGCGGCCGTGTCGACCGCGCGTCCGAGGCCGGTCAGGCGTTCGACGACCGGGAACATGCCGGACAGGTCCGGGTCGTACTCGGTCCGGACGTGGTGCCGAGGCCCACCGTCCTGTTCGTCCAGGAGTTGGGCGAACCGTTCAGTCTGGCGCCGCTTGAGCAGAAATGCGTTCACCGTGCGCACCCCCATTCATTCGTGTGCCGCACCCTGACAAACTCCAGAGGCCGGCCAGGGGTTACGGGCCTGGTCACGAACGTGATTCGCATCATCCGTCGAACTTCGCAAATCCCCATATTCATAGCGTGAAGCCATCGGGGAGCAGGCGGGCCAGGGCCCGGACGGCGCGGTACTGGAGGGCTTTGATCGCGCCCTCGTTCTTCCCCATCGTCTGTGCCGTCTCGGCGACCGAGAACCCCTGGAGGAAGCGGAGCACGATGCACTCCTGCTGTTCGGGGTTGAGCTGCTTGACCGCGGTCAGCAGGGTCACGTTGGTGAGCTTGTCGATGACGGCGGCTTCGGGGCTGCCCTCGGGGCCGCGTTCCTCCCGGTCGGCGTCGAGGACGTCAGCCGTGGCGACCTCGAGCCGGTACCGGCCGGACTTGAAGTGGTCGGCGACCAGGTTCCGCGCGATGGTGACCAGCCATGCGCCCAGGTCCCTGCCCTGCCAGGTGAAGCTGCTGATCCGCTTCAGGGCGCGCAGGAAGGTGTCCGAGGTCAGGTCCTCGGCCAGGGGGCGGTTGCCGACCCGGAAGTAGATGTAGCGGAACACCGTGTCCACGTAGCGCTCGTAGAGCATCCCGAACGCCCGGGCCTCGCCGGCCTGGGCGCGTTCGACGAGCGCCCAGACCTCCGCGGCGGCGTCCCCGGGGTCGGGGCGGGCGGGCGGCGGGGGCGTCGGCTCCGGCGTGCCGCCGGGGATCACCAGCTCCTCGGTGGCCGGTGCGGCCTCGCCCGGGCCGGCGTTGCGCCGGGGCCCGGTGAGCGTGCCGCCGCCGGCGACCGAACCGCGCGCGGTCGGGCCGGCGTTGGGCCGGGGGCGTCGCACCACTCCCTCGTCGCTGCGCAGGGCACCGGCGAGCATGATCCGGATGGACTCGAGTCCGTCGGTCAGGGTCTGCCGCACACCGAACACGTCGTCTGCGGGCAGCGGAAGTCCGGTCACCGGTCGCCCTCCCGGGGACAGTGGTGGACAGATGGTGCTTCGACGGGCACAGGGGCCTCCTCAGGCGAGGGGTGTCGGGAGCGAGCACGCGCTGGAATGGCCGACTCGGTGATGATACGACCGTAAATCTTCCACATGTCCGAACTCCGATACGCAGTGAAACAGTATGCTGCCGCAGCGGGTAGTCGTCGCACTTACTGTCCGTCATTTGTGGCACGACACGCCCGTACCGGAATCCGACACGCCGCACTAAATGTCTGGAATGCAAGTTTGGACCGGGTTGGTTTGGGTGAAAACGCACATAGTGGGCGATCGAACCAGGGCTGGCCAGCACGGGACCAGCCGTTTGTGCCAGACTCGGCCGCGTGCACTCCCTCGATGAGCCTGAGAACCTCGCCGACCTGATCCGCCGTGCGGCGGCCCGTGACCCCGAGCGCACAGCGCTCGTCGCCGGGGCCCGCACCGTGACCTGGGGCGAGTTGGACAGTCTGGTGGACGCGACGGCCCGGGGCCTGCTGGTCCGAGCCGTGGCTCCAGGCGACCGGGTCGCGGTCATGCTACCGAACACAGTGGAGTTCGTCGCTGCCTTGTACGGCATCTGGCGGGCCGGCCTGATCGCGGTGCCCATCAATCCCGCGTACACCGACCGGGAGCGTGACCACGTCCTCGACGACTCCGGCGCGAGCCTGGTGATCGGCCCCGGCGGCGTCGACTTCGACGACATTCCGACAGACGGCGGGCCGGTCTCCGACGCGGGCGGCGGCCTGGCCGCACTCCTCTACACCTCCGGCACGGCGGGGGCGCCCAAGGGCGCGATGCTGACCCACCGGGCGCTGATCGCGAACCACGACCAGTTGGCGCAGGTCTCGCCGCCGATCGTGCGCTCCGACGACGTGGTGCTGCTCGCCGTACCGCTGTTCCACGCGTACGGGCTCAACTCGGGGCTCGGGGCGGTGGCGTACCACGGGGCGACCGGGGTGCTGGTGGAGCGCTTCGACCCCGTCGACACCCTCGACCAGGTGCGCCGGCACGCCGTGACCACGATCCTCGGGGTCCCGCCGATGTACGTCGCCTGGTCCCTGCTGCCCGACCTGGCCCTGTCCCTGGAGAACCTGCGGATCTCCGTCAGCGGCGCCGCGCCGTTGGACGTGGACACCGCGCGCCGGTTCCAGGCCGCCAGCGGACACCCGATCTTCGAGGGGTACGGCCTGACCGAGACCGCCCCCGTCCTGACCAGCACCCTGGTCGGCGGCACCCCGAAGCCGGGTTCCGTCGGCCGCCCGGTGCCCGGGGTCGAGATCCTGCTGACCGACCTCGACGGCGACGAGGCCGAACCCGGCGACCCCGGCGAGATCATGGCCAGGGGCGACAACCTCTTCGAGGGGTACTGGCCGGACCGCCGCGAGGGCCCGGACGCCGAGGGCTGGTGGCGCACCGGCGACGTCGCGTACGCCGACCCGGACGGGGACCTGTTCCTCGTCGACCGCCTCGGCGAGTTGATCCTGGTCTCCGGCTTCAACGTCTACCCGCACGAGGTCGAGCTGGTCCTGTGTGGCCACCCCGACGTCGTGGAGGCGGCGGTGGTCGGCGTGCCGCACCCGTACACCGGGCAGACCGTGAAGGCCTATGTCGTGGTCCGCGGGCCGGTCGGGGTCGAGGAGCTGATCGCGCACTGCGAACGCGGCCTGGCCCGGTTCAAGTGCCCGACGGCGATCGAGTTCGTGTCCGAGCTGCCGCACTCGGTCACCGGCAAGGTCCGCAAGCGGGAACTCGGGAACGAGGAGTGGCGGCGCGGCGTGGCCCCGGTCGTGGAGGACGCCGGGCCGGGCGTCCCGGTGGCCGAGGGGGAGCGGTGACCACCCGGATCACGCTGCTCACCCGCGAGGGTTGCGGCATGTGCCAGCCGGCCCGCGAGGCGCTCGACCGGATCGGGGAGCCGTGGGTGGAGGTCGACGTGGCCAGCGACCTCGCCCTGGAGCGCGAGTACGGCGACCGGCTGCCCGTGGTCCTGCTCGACGGCAGGGAACATGGCTACTGGCGGGTGGAAGAGGACCGATTGCGCCGAGATCTCGGTCACTGACGAGCCGTAAATCTTTCGTCAATGTCATACCCCGGCCTTAGCCTGCCGATGTGGGAAGACACCTGATCTGGGACTGGAACGGCACGCTCCTCGACGACATCACCCTCGTCGTGGCGGCATGCAACGAGGCTTTCGCCAGCGTTGGCGGCCCCGTGGTCGACGTCGATGAACACCGCCGCGGTTTCCGCCGCCCCATCGTGGAGTACTACGCCGAGGCCCTCGGCCGCCCCGTCGACGCCGAGGAGTTCGCCCGGCTCGACAAGATCTTCCATGACGCCTACCGGGTCGCCCTGCCCGACTGCGAGCTCCGCGAGGGCGTGGTCGAGGCGCTCACCGGCTGGGGCCCGCGCCAGTCGCTGCTGTCCATGTGGTTCCACGACGAGCTGGGCCCCTGCGTCGACGGGTACGGGCTGACGGAGTTCTTCCAGCGGATCGACGGCCTGCGCTCCGAGGTCGGCGGCGAGAGCAAGACCGACTCGCTGGCCGCGCACCTGGGCGAGCTGGGCCTGACCGGCGCCGACGCCGTGCTGATCGGCGACTCGATCGACGACGCGCTGGCCGCGACCAACGTCGGGGCGCACGTCGTCCTGGTGGGCGGCGGCTTCACGGACTCCGAGCGGCTCCGGGCGCACGGGGTGCCGTTCGCGGAGACGGTCACCGAGGCCGTGGCGCTCGCGGGTCGGATCTAGCGGCCCCGGGTCGCCGGGGGCCGATGCGCGACGGGTCGGCCCCCCACTCGTAACCCTCTGAAGATCTTGGTTCTTATCGCAGGTAGGCCAGCACCGCGAGCACCCGGCGGTGCTGGTCGGAGTCCTGCGGCAGGTCGAGCTTCGTGAAGATGTTGCGCACGTGCTTCTCCACCGCGCCCTCGGTCACGACCAGCTTGCGGGCCACGGCGGTGTTCGAGTAGCCCTCGGCCATGAGTTCGAGGACCTCCCGTTCGCGCGGGGTCAGGGTCGCGAGGGGATCGTTGCGCCTGCGCCGGACCATGAGCTGTGACACCACCTCGGGATCGAGGACCGTGCCGCCGCCGGCCACCCGGCGCAGCCCGTCGAGGAACTCGTCGAGGTCCACGACCCGGTCCTTGAGCAGGTAGCCGATCGCCCCGCGCGCGTCGGCGAGCAGGTCGTCGGCGTAGGACACCTCCACGTACTGGCTGAGCAGCAGCACCGGCGTGCCCGGCACCAGCCGGCGGGCCTCCACCGCCGCCCGCAGCCCCTCGTCGGTGTGCGAGGGCGGCATCCGGACGTCCACGATGGAGACGTCCGGCCGGTGCTCGACCACGGCCGCGACCAGCGAGGGACCGTCCCCGACGGCGGCCACCACCTCGCAGCCGGCCTCGGCCAGCAACCGGACGAGGCCCTCCCGGAGGAGGACCGCGTCATCGGCCACGACGATCCGCAAACTCGGCTCAGTCAAAAGGCACCTCTGCTACTAGGACCGTCGGCCCCCCGGGCGGGCTGTCCACGGCGAGCTCGCCGTCGACCGCCCGGAGCCGGTCGGCGAGCCCGGCCAGACCGTGACCCTTGGCCACGTGCGCGCCGCCCGAGCCGTTGTCGGTGATGATCAGGTACAGCCGGTCATCCTTCCGGGTCAGCTCCAGCGTGCCGAGGGTGGCCCCCGAATGCTTGGCGACATTGGTCAGCGACTCGGCCGCCGTGAAGTACAGGGCGTTCTCCAGGGCGTCGGGCAGCCGGTCGGCGACCTTGATGTCCAGTTCCATCGGGACCATGGACCGGCTGGCCAGGGCCGTGAGCGCGGCCACGAGCCCCCGGTCGGCGAGGACCGGCGGGGCGATCCCCCGGGACAGGGCGCGCAGCTCGTCGAGGGTCTCGCGGGTCTGGCCGATCGCCTCGGTCAGGGTGGCGCTGACCGCCGTCGGGTCCTTCTCCAGCTGGCGCTGGGCCCGGGACAGCTCCATGGCGAGCCGGATCAGGCGCTGCTGCGGGCCGTCGTGGATGTCGCGCTCCAGCTTGCGCAGGGCGGTGGCCTCGGCGGACACGGCCGCGGCCCGGCTCTCGGTCAGGTCGGAGATCCGGCCCTGGAGCCCGGCGAGCCTGGTCAGCAGGGTCTGGGACACCCCGGCCTGGAGGGTGGCGAGCCCGCGCTGCACGAACGGCGTGATCAGGAAGAACAGGACGCCGATGATGGAGTACACCAGGATCCGGTTGCCGGGGGTGTCCGCGCCGATCGTGTACTTGACCACCGGGTCGAAGTCCTCGTCGCCGTCCGGCAGGAACCGGCCCCAGAACCAGTAGGTGACCCCGCCCGCGGCGGCGGCCCAGAACGACACCGTGACGCAGAACGTGGTGATCGCGATCGGGAAGTTGATGATGCCGTGCAGCAGGTCGAGCCAGCTCTGCCCGCTGCGGAGCGGGGTGGTCATCCGCTTGAACCAGCCGTGCTCCGGCTGGGCGCGGGTGTAGTGCGGCCGGGGTACCGGGTGGCCGAGGACCTGGCCGAGCCGGACCCGCTCCAGGTCGGCGAACGTCCGGGCCGACAGGAGGGCCACCGCCAGCACCGGGATCCCGACGAACGCCACGAGCGTGGAGACGCCGACGACGAAGAGTGTGAGGAGAACGACGAAGCTGAAGACGGCGATCGGAAAACCGGTCAGCAGGTACGTCGCGTCCCTGCCGATGTGGCGGCGGATGTTCATGCCGCTAACGCTAGGCACCCGGGACCCGGGTTCCCATCCGGGCGGCCGGCCTCTTAGGGGTGGGGTTATCCCCCCGTACCTGTGGGACGCGCCACGCCGAACGGCACTTATTTGTCCGTATACATCAGGCTTTCAGTGATAATTACGGCACAGTGCCCACCCGCCTTGCAGCGCGAGCCCGAGAATGGAGGGCCTAGTGCCGCGGGGGCATACCTCGAGCTCACGACGTGGGTGGGTGGGTGCTGGCCCGGCTTTGGGAGCTCCGAGGATATACACCGAGAGTGTGGCCTCCGGCACATCCCGTAACCCGTTGTCAAGATCGCGATTTGTGCACTCGTTCACAAGCGCATACGCTGTCTGCGCGAGGAGCCCCGATAGCACAGATCAACATCGTGCTGGGTGCGGGGGTCCGAAGTCCCCGTCGTCACGGAGTCAGATGAGCCAGCAGCGCACCGGCAACCCGGGTAACACACCCGGCACACCGGACTTCCCGGATATCCCGGAGGCGACCGTCGCGCGCCTACCGGAATATCTCCGGGCCCTGCACAGCCTCGCCGAAGCCGGCCATGACACCGCCTCCAGCGAGTCGCTGGCGGCGGCTGCCGGGGTCAACTCGGCGAAGCTCCGCAAGGACCTCTCCCACCTGGGTTCCAACGGCACCCGGGGCGTCGGGTACAACGTCGAACGCCTGATCGGCCAGATCGAGCACGTGCTCGGGCTGACCACGCTGCGGGCCGTCGCGCTCGTCGGCGTCGGTAACCTCGGCCACGCCCTCGCGGGCTACTCGGGCTTCACCACCCGCGGCTTCCACATCGCCGCCCTCTTCGACGCGGACGCCAGCCGGGTCGGCGAGAAGATCAACAACCTGGTGGTCCGGCACATCGACGAGCTCGCCGCCGTCGTGGACACCTGCCAGATCGCGATCGGCGTCATCGCCACCCCCGCGCACGCCGCTCAGGGGGTCGCGGACGTGCTGGTCAACTCCGGGGTCACCAGCATCCTCAACTTCGCACCCTGCGTCCTGTCCGTGCCCGAAGGCGTGGATGTCCGCAAGGTCGATCTGGCAGTAGAGTTGCAGATCCTCTCGTTCCACGAGCACCGTAAGGCAGCACTGACCGGGGCGGTGACCCTGTGAACCCGTTAGTCGTCGGGGTGTCCTACCGGACGGCCCCCGTCAGCCTGCTCGAGCGGGTGGCCGTGTCCGCCGACGCCGTGCCCGGGGTCCTCCGCGACCTGCTGGCCCAGAAGTCCGTCGGCGAGGCCGTGATCCTGTCGACCTGCAACCGGGTCGAGATCTACGCCGGGGTCTCCGCCTTCCACGCCGGCCTGCTCGAACTCTCCACGGTCCTCGCCGCGCACGCCGGCGTCGGCATCGAGGAACTCGTCGAACACCTCTACGTCCGGTACGACGACGAGGCCGTCCGGCACGCCTACCGCCTGGCCGCCGGTCTCGACTCCATGGTCGTCGGCGAGGCCCAGATCCTCGGCCAGCTCCGCGAGTCCTACCGGGTCGCCACCAGCGAGGACTCCGCCGGCCGGGTGCTGCACGAGCTGCTCCAGTCCGCCCTGCGGGTCGGCAAGCGGGTGCACGCCGAGACCGGCATCGACCGGGCCGGCCAGAGCGTCGTCACCGCAGCCCTCGAGCTGGGCGCCGCCGAGTCCGGCCTCGAACCCGCCAACGCGAACGTGCTGGTCATCGGCGCGGGAGCCATGGGCGCGCTGGCCTGCGCCACCCTGCAGCGCGCCGGGGTCGCCCAGCTCGTCGTCGCCAACCGCACCCTGGACAAGGCCCAGCGGCTCGCCGACTCCTACGGCGGCACCGCCATCGACTTCTCCGGCCTGCCCGCAGCCCTGCGCGCCGCCGACATCGTGCTGTGCGCCACCGCCTCGTCCGGACACGTGCTGTCCGCGACCGGCGAGGCCGGCGCCGCGTGGAACCTGACCGAGCCCCTCGGCGCGAAGCTCATCCTCGACCTGGCCGTGCCCCGCGACGTGGACCCGGCGCTCGGCGAACTGGCCGACGTCATCCTCCTCGACATCGAGCGGCTCGGCTCGGCCCTGGCCGGCCACACCAGTAGTACGGACGTGGCGGCCGCCGAGCTGATCGTCGACGACGAGGTGTCCGGCTACACGGCCTGGCTGCGCGGGGCCCAGGTCGCCCCGACCGTCGCCGCGCTCCGGGCCCGGGCCGACGACGTGGTGGCCACCGAGCTGCGCCGCCTCGACCAGCGCCGGCCCGAACTGACCGACGAGGTGCGCTCGGAGATCGCCCGGACGGTGCACCGCGTCGTCCAGCAGCTCCTGCACCAGCCCACCGTCCGGGTGCGTCAACTGGCGGCGGAGCCGGGCGGGGCGCAGTACGCGGCCCTGGTCCGCGAGCTCTTCGCCCTCGACGTCACCTCGGACAGCGTGCAAGAAGCCCTTGGGAGTACAGAGTGAACGAGCCTCAGGCCGCCCGCACCGAGGTGGACGCGTGAGCCTTCGCCTAGGGACCCGGGGCAGCGCGCTCGCCCTGGCCCAGTCCGGTCTGGTCGCCGCCGCCGTCGAGAAGGCCACCGGCCGCAAGGTCGAGCTGGTCGAGATCGTCACGCCCGGAGACCGGTCCTCCGCGCCCGTCGCCCAGCTCGGGGTCGGCGTGTTCGTCTCCGCGCTGCGGGACGCGCTGCTCGCCAAGGACATCGACTTCGCGGTCCACTCGTACAAGGACCTGCCGACCGCGCCCGCCGAGGGCCTGGTCATCGCCGCGATCCCGCCCCGCGAGGACCCGCGCGACGCCCTGGTGGCCCGCGACAACCTGACGCTGACCGAGCTGCCCTCCGGCGCCCGGATCGGCACCGGGGCCGTGCGGCGGATCGCGCAGATCAACGCCCTGCGGCTCGGCTTCGAGCTGGTCCCCATCCGGGGCAACGTCGACACCCGGATCGGGAAGGTCACGTCCGGCGAGCTCGACGCGGTCATCCTGGCCCGCGCCGGCATCGTCCGCCTCGGCCGCGCCGCCGAGATCACCGAGAGCCTCGACCCGATGCTGCTCCTGCCGGCCCCCGCACAGGGCGCGCTGGCAGTCGAGTGCCGGAGCGCGGACCTCGACCTGGTCGCGACCCTCGCGGCCCTCGATCACCCGTCCAGCCGGGCGGCCATCACGGCCGAACGGGCCCTGCTCGCGGCCCTGGAGGCCGGTTGCAGCGCCCCGGTCGCCGCCATGGCCGAGGTCACGGACGACGAAGAGATTTACCTGCGCGGTGGGGTGTACAGCCCGGATGGCACAGACGCCATCCGACTGTCGGCCACCGGGACGCTCACCGACGCCGAAGGGGTGGGAAGGCGGCTCGCCGCTGACCTGCTCGCCGACGGCGCCAACAATGTACTGGGGAGTGCAGCATGACCCGCACCCGTAAGTCCGTCGGCCGCATCACGTTCGTCGGGGCCGGCCCCGGCGACCCAGGTCTGCTCACCAGGCGCGCCTGGGACGCACTGACCGAGGCCGACCACATCGTGTACGACAGGGGCGTCCCCGAGGCGCTGCTGTCCGTGCTGCGCTCCGCCGTGGTTCCCGAGACCGAGGACGTGCACGGCCCCGAGTTCTCCCCGGCGGAGGGCGTCCCCGGCGACGTCGCCAAGGTGCTGCTGTCGGCGGCCCGCTCCGGGCTGCGCGCGGTGCACCTGGTGACCGGTGACCCGTTCGGCCACGACTCGGTGGTCAAGGAGGTCCAGGCCGTGGCCCGGACCGCCGTGCCGTTCGAGGTCGTCCCGGGTGTCGGCCAGGCGTCCGGCGTCGCGACGTACGCGGGCGTGCCGCTCGGTACGGCGCGGACGACCGTGGACGTGGACGACGTGGCCACCCTCGACTTCGAGGCGCTCGCCGCGGCCGTGGCCCGTGGTGGGCTGGCCGTCGCGGTCGACGCCGGTGACCTGGGCCAGATCCGGGACGGCCTGCTGGCCGCCGGGGTCGAGGGCTCCTCGCCGATCGCGGTGACCGGGGACGGCACGGGCGAGACGCAGTACACGACCGGTTCGGTGGTGGACAGCTTCGTCGAGGCCGCGCTGGGCTTCTCGGGCCGGGTCGTGCTGACCCTGGGCCACGGGGTCAAGGAGCGCGACAAGCTCGGCTGGTGGGAGAACCGCCCGCTGTACGGCTGGAAGGTCCTGGTGCCCCGCACCAAGGAGCAGGCCGGCGTGATGAGCGCCAAGCTGCGCGCGTACGGCGCGATCCCGTGCGAGGTGCCGACGATCGCCGTCGAGCCGCCGCGCACCCCCGCCCAGATGGAGCGGGCGATCAAGGGCCTGGTCGACGGCCGGTACGCGTGGGTGGTCTTCACCTCCGTGAACGCCGTCCGCGCGGTCTGGGAGAAGTTCGCCGAGCACGGCCTGGACGCCCGGCACTTCGGCGGCGTCAAGATCGCCTGTATCGGCGAGGCCACCGCCGACGCGGTGCGCGCGTTCGGCATCCAGCCGGAGCTGGTCCCGGTCGGCGAGCAGTCCTCGGACGGCCTGCTGACCGAGTTCGCGCCGTTCGACGAGGTGCTCGACCCGGTGGGCCGGGTGCTGCTGCCCCGCGCGGACATCGCGACCGAGACCCTCGCGGCCGGCCTGACCGAACGCGGCTGGGAGGTGGACGACGTCACGGCCTACCGGACCGTGCGGGCCGCCCCGCCGCCGGCCGACATCCGCGACGCCATCAAGTCCGGTGGCTTCGACGCGGTGCTCTTCACCTCGTCCTCGACAGTGCGCAATCTGGTGGGTATCGCCGGCAAGCCGCACGCTCGTACCGTGGTGGCTGTGATCGGACCGAAGACCTCGGACACCGCGACGGAGTTCGGACTGCGCGTCGACGTGCAGCCCGACCACGCCGCTGTGCCCGACCTGGTCGAGGCCCTGGCCCAGTACGCGGTCGAACTGCGCGACAAGCTCGCCGCCATGCCGGCCAAGCAGCGTCGCGGCTCCAAGGTGCAGGGCCCGACGGCTCTGCGGTTCCGCTAGACCCCTCTCCCAGGAGGACCGGATGTCGTTCCCGAATATCCGCCCGAGAAGGCTCCGGACCAGCCCGGCCATGCGCCGGCTGGTCTCGGAGACCCGGCTCAGCCCGGCGGAGTTCGTGCTGCCGCTGTTCGTGAAGGAGGGGCTCACCGAGCCCCGCCCGATCGCCTCGATGCCGGGGGTCGTGCAGCACTCCCGGGACTCCCTGCGCAAGGCCGCCGTCGAGGCGGTCCGCGCGGGGGTCGGCGGGCTGATGCTGTTCGGGGTGCCGGAGAACCGGGACCCCGAGGGCTCGGGCGGGATCGACCCGTCCGGCATCCTGAACGTGGCGATCCGCGACGTCATCCACGAGGTCGGCGACTCGACCGTGGTCATGAGCGACCTGTGCCTGGACGAGTTCACCTCGCACGGGCACTGCGGGGTCCTCGACGCGTCGGGTGAGGTCGACAACGACAGGACCCTCGACCGGTACGCCGAGATGGCGCTCGCCCAGGCCGCCGCCGGGGTGCACGTCCTCGGCCCGTCGGGGATGATGGACGGCCAGGTCGGGGCGGTCCGCACCGCCCTGGACGCCGCCGGCTACTCCGACCGCACGATCCTGGCGTACTCGGCCAAGTACGCCTCGGCGTTCTTCGGCCCGTTCCGCGAGGCCGTGGAGTCCGAGCTCGACGGCGACCGCCGCACGTACCAGCAGGACCCGGGCAACCTCCGCGAGGCGCTCCGCGAGGTGGAGCTCGACATCGCCGAGGGCGCGGACATGGTCATGGTCAAGCCGGCGCTGGCGTACCTCGACGTGATCTCCGCCGTGGCCGAGCGGGTGACGGTGCCGGTCGCCGCGTACCAGGTCTCCGGCGAGTACGCGATGGTGGAGGCCGCCGCCGCGAACGGGTGGATCGACCGGGAGCGGGCGATCCTGGAGACCCTGACGGCGATCCGTCGGGCCGGCGCCCAGATCACCCTGACGTACTGGGCGACCGAAGCGGCCCGCCTGCTCCGCGACCGGTACTGATCTACGCCACGTTGAGCTGGATGTTTCCGATTCTCGCGACGATGTCGAGCTGGCCGCCGAGGCCCAGTACGTAGGCGCGCAGGGTCTCCAGACTGGTCGCGGTGCCATTTTCGATCTGGCTGATCCTGGCCTGTGACAATCCTGTCGCCTCGGCGAGCTGGGTCTGGGTGATGCCGAGTTCCTTGCGGATCTCGGCCAGCCGGGCACCGCTCACGGAGGCCAGCATCTCCTGACGCATGTCGGCCCGACGCCCGACGCGCTCCTCGGTGTCCCAGGTCGGGTCGATGGCGCGGGCCTTGGCCTTGACGTCTCGCCAGTTCGATGGGCTGGTGGTCATGACCTGTCCTCCTTCAACCTCGTGAGATGTTCCTGGAACCGTGAGTCTGCCAGAGGAACGGCCTCCTGGTACCAGGACTGCCAGTGGCCGGACTTGTCGCCCGCCACCAGGAACACCGCCTCCCGGGCCGGGTCGAACGCGAAGATCAACCGGATCTCGGTCGTGCCGGACGAGCCTGGGCGCAGCTCCTTCATGTGGTGGAACATGCTGCCTTTGAGGCGGTCGACGAGGGGGCGGCCCAGCGCGGGGCCGTGTTCTGCCAGAACATCGATCGCTTCGGCGACCCGGTCCGCACTCACCGGGTCGTGCTCGCACAGGTCGAGGAACCAGGCTTCGACTTCGTGGTGCAGGGAGACCTCCCACATACAGTCAATATAAGCACAACTTATATTGACTGACTACCTTCCAGGTCAGGGCGATGTGCCACGTGAGTGGAGTGGCTGCCGGGCGCTGTGCTCCATGGGGTCGTGCAAGGCGCATGCCGGCCAACCCCCGGGGGCCTCGCCACCGTCGAGCTGATGCGCGGGGGTTCAGAAACGTGGCGTAACCGGCTAATGGTCCTGGTTGTTGGGTTTGACCCTGATCGGGACCGTGGGGGCCTCCGCGGCCGAGGACTGGGCCGCGTACACCCCGCCGGAGGACAGGTCCGGGTGCTCCACGGCCAGGGCCACCGCGACCGCCTCGGTGAGCGGCAGGGCACTGCCCTCCGCGTAGAGCGCGTCGAAGCGGCGGTCGCCGAGGAGGGCCCGGGTGCGGCCGAGCTGCTCGGCCCAGTAGACCGCGTAGGAGCCGGCCGAGCAGCGCAGCCGGCTGCGTTCGGCCTCCGAGGCGCCGAACAGCAGGGCCGCCGTCTCCGGGAGTCCGCCGAGGTGGCAGCGCACCCCGATCGCGTTGAGAGTCTCCACGGCGCGGGCCCCGAAGCCGTAGGCCATCCGGGACCGGAGCGCGACCTGGAGGTGTTCGTGCGCGGCCACCAGGTCGCCGCGCTCCAGGGCCACGAGCCCGAGCAGCATGTCCACGGTGCGCCGGCCGCGTTCGGCGGGCCGGGCGGCTTCGAGGGGGCGGGCGGAGGCCAGCAGGTTGGCGGACTCGTCGAGTTCGCCGCGCCGCCAGAGGAGCTGGGCCAGGTAGAACACGGCGAACAGCGCGTCGGCCTCGACGTCCAGCTCGGCGGCCAGCCGGAGGGTCTCCCAGCAGCTGCGTTCGGCCTCGGCGGTCAGTCCGATGTCGACGAGGGGGGCGCCCCTGCCGGCCAGGACCCGGACGAGCAGGCCCGGGTCGCCGGCCTGGCGGGCGGCGGCCTCGGCGCGCTGGGAGAACCGCAGGGCCTCGGCGAACTCGCCGTCGACCCCGGCGTGCGCGGCGTGCATGTGGTACGCCATGGCCAGTTCCTTGCTGGGTACCGGGGCGTCGGTGGACGTCATCCGCTCGTACAGCCGGTACAGCCAGACCCGGCCCTCCCGGGCCAGCCCGCGCTCCCGCCACCACTGGTCGAGCGCCCCGGCCAGCCGCAGGCCCTCGCGGACGTCGCCGCCCGTGGTGCTCCACCGCAGGGCGGCGCGCAGCTCGACGGCGAGCGGGTCGAGGGTGTGCATGGACAGGGTGACCGGGCGGCCCTCGGCGTCGCGGCCGGCGCGTTCGGCGGCGTGCCGGCACCAGGCGACGTGCCGGTCGCGGGCGGCCTCCTCCTCGCCGGCGCGGACGAGTTTGCGCTGGCCGTACGCGCGGATCGGGTCGAGCATCCGGTACGTGGTGCCCACGGCGGTCGGCTCGGCCTGGACGAGGGACTTGTCGACGAGGACGGCGAGCGGGTCGAGCGGGTCGGCCCCGAGCAGCCACTCGATGGCGTCCAGCTCGACGGGCCCGGCGAACACCGACAGGTACCGCAGCAGCTTGGCGGCCCTGGGCCCGAGCGTCTTGTACGACCACGACACGGTCGCGCTCAGCGTCTCGTGCCGGTTGGGCGAGTCGCCCGGCCCGGACAGCAGCAGGTCCTCGATCCGCTCGGCGAGCTGGCCGGCGGCGAGCAGCCGGAGCCGGGCGGCGGCGAGTTCGAGGGCGAGGGGCAGGCCGTCGAGCCGGCGGGCGACCCGGTCGAAGTGCGGCATCTCGGCGGGGTCGGCCTTGCGCCCGCCCCGGGCGGCGGCGGCCCGGTCGAGCAGTAACGCTACGGCGTCGGACGGGCCGCCGTCGGTGGGGGACGTGACCGACAGTGACGGGATCCGCCAGACGGCCTCGCCGGGCAGCCCGATCGGCTCCCGGCTGGTGGCGAGCACGGTCAGGCCGGGGCAGCCGGCGAGCATCCGGGTGATCAGCGGCGCCAGCGAGGACAGCTGGTGGTCGCAGGTGTCGAGGACCAGCAGGCAGGTCCGCCGGGCGGCGTGCTCGACGAGGGTGTCCGGCATCGGCCGGCCGGGCTCGGGGCGCAGCCCGAACGCGCCGGCCACCCCGACCGCGATCAGGGCCGGGTCGGTGACGGAGGCGAGGTCGGCGAACCAGACCCCGTCCGGGTAGGAGTCGACGAGTTCGGTGGCGACCGCGACGGCGAGCCGGCTCTTGCCCGCCCCGCCCGCGCCCACCACGGTGACCAGCCGCTGTTCACTGATCAGCTGGCGGAGTTTCACCTGTTCGTCGACCCGGCCGATGAAGCTGGTCGGAGCCGCGGGCAGGTTGTGCGGCGTGGCGTCCATGGTCCTCGGCCGGGGGAAGCGGATCTCGAGGCCGGGGGCGACGAGCTGGAAGAGGCGTTCGCGGTCGTCGAAGTCGCGCAGCCGGTGCAGGCCGAGGTCCATGAGGGACAGTCCCTCGGGCAGCTCCTCGACCCGGCGGGCGGTGGACTGCGAGCACAGCACCTGGCCACCGTGCGCGGCGGCGGCGACCCGGGCGGCGCGGTGCACCTCGTACGTG
The DNA here is from genome assembly GCF_053902585.1 of Longispora urticae. NCBI lineage: Bacteria > Bacillati > Actinomycetota > Actinomycetes > Micromonosporales > Micromonosporaceae > Longispora > Longispora urticae. Next base: position 400,085 of record NZ_JAQZSH010000035.1, on the reverse strand, counting down.
GCGTACTCGCCGGCGTGCGGGACCGCGTACCCGGTGTGGAGTCCCATTCGGACCCGGGGCCGGGCGGCCGGCGTGGGCCAGGTGTGGCTGGCGAGGGCCCGCTGGGCGGTGACGCAGGCGATCAGCGCGGCGGTGGCATCGGCGAACGCGACGAAGAAGGAGTCACCCTCAGTGAGTAGTTCGGCGCCGTCGCAGTCACCGAAAGTGAGGCGCATCAGGTTTCGGTGGTCATTGAGGACAGGCCGGTACCCGTCACCGAGTAGCTGGGCGAGCCGAGTCGAGCCCTCGATATCGGTGAAGAGGAACGTCACCTGTCCGCTCGGCAGGTGGAAACGTGCCGCCAAGCCCTTGACCTCCGCCCATGCGAGTGGACTCATGGTGCCGCATCCCCGCCGGGTAAACGTATCGGGAGAACGGTTGGTCGATGTGTCGATCACCGTGTGCCCGCGGGGGGAGCGGTCGGATTCCGTCGCGTGTGATTGCGCTATGACGCCTGGGGCAACGAGGTTACGCCGCCCTGGTTGCGGGTGGAAGACGAATCTTGATCTTTTTCCCGTGAATGGGCGATACTCGGGTTCGTGTTGCGCCGACTGCCTTATTCCATCGCCCATGCAGCGTGCTGGGCTGCGATGAAAGTGTACGGCTGGGCTGGCGCCCCCCGGCTGAGGTTGGCCGCGACCAGCCTCTTCGGGACCCTGGTGTTGATCTCCGTGCTGATAGTGGGAAATTTTCTTTTGCCCGCGGGTAAACCCGCCGTGGCCGACGGATTGCCGGATCCCGAACCGACCGGCGCGGAATGGCCTTCCGCGAGTCCGAATCCGACGACCCTCCCGGACCCGAATCCGTCGACGGCCAGCCTCGCGGCCTGGGCCACCCGGCTGTCCCCGAAACTCGACATTCCGGCCGTGGCGATCCAGGCCTACGGCAACGCGGAGCTCAAGCTCGCCCAGACCCGGCCGAGCTGCCACCTGGCGTGGACGACGCTCGCCGGCCTCGGCGGGATCGAGTCCAACCACGGCCGGACCGGTGGCACCACCCTCAATCCGGACGGCAACACCTCGAAGCCGATCTGGGGCATCCCCTTGGACGGCACCAACAACACGCAGGTCATCAAGGACACGGACCAGGGCCAACAGGACCTCGACCGGGTGTACGACCGGGCGATGGGTCCGATGCAGTTCATCCCGACCACCTGGAAGACCTGGGGCGCCGACGGCAACGGCGACGGCGACGTGAACCCGCACAACATCTTCGACGCGGCCCTCGCGGCGGGGAACTACCTCTGCTCCGGCACCCGGGACCTGTCGAACCCGGCGGACTGGCAGAACGCGGTGCTGTCCTACAACGCGGTGCAGATCTATCTGCGCGACGTCTTCGCCAAAGCTGACGCATACGGCAAGCTCAGCTACTAGTTGTAGTCATGTGGACACAAGCCGTACAGAATTTCTCCGTTTGAGGTCTCGCGTTCACCGCCAAGGTCGGGTAAGCAAAGAGAGTGCACGTACGCGAATGGAATCCAGCCACGGCCCCAGGCAGTGACCTGGAGGCCTGGCGTCTGCTGTACAACGAGATGCTGGCCGCCGACATGCCCGGCGAACCCCACTGGCGGGCCGACAACCTCCGCGCCTACATGGCCGTGACCATGCCCGACGAGAACCGGGCCGACTGGTTCGCCGAGCACGACGGCGCGGTCGTCGGGGTCGCCGACCTCCTGCTGCTCGACGACCTCGGCGTGGTCGAGGTGTACGTCAGCCCCGACCACCGGCGCAAGGGTGTGGCGCGCACCCTGCTGGCCCACGCCGTCCGCCGCGCCCACGAGTCGGGCCGGACCGTCCTCGGGGCGGAGGTGGCCGCAGGGACCCCCGCGACGGCCTTCTACAAGGCGTACGGCTTCCAGCTCACCTGTGTGGAGCAACGCAACCTGCTCGACCTGGCCACCGTGGACTGGGACCGGCTCCGCGAGCACGCGGCCCGCACCGGCTCGGGCTACCGGATCGAGTACTTCCCCGGCGGGCCGCCCACCGACCTGCTGACCGCGTACGCGACCGCCAAGCAGGTCGTCCAGGGGGACTGGGAGCTGCACCCGAGCTCGTACTCGCCGGACCGGCTCGCGCACAGCCTCGCGACCCTGCACGCCCGGGGGCTCACCCCGCACGTCGTGTGCGCCGTGCACAACCGGACCGGGGCGGTCGCGGGGCTCACCGAGGTGGTCGCCTCGGCGCTGCACCCGGAGCGGGCGGACCAGTACGACACGGTGGTGGTGCCCGCGCACCGCGGCTACGGGCTGGGGCTCGCGATGAAGGCCCGGATGCTCCTGGAGCTGCGGGACGCCGTGCCGGACCTGCGCGACGTGCAGACCTGGCAGTCGGTGGAGAACGAGCCGATGGCCCGGGTGAACGCCGAGCTGGGGTTCCTGCCGGACCGGGAGTGGCACGAGTACGAGGCGAGCGTGCCGGCGCTGGCGGCCCAGCTGGGAGTATGAAAAGGGTGAACTTCGACACTCTGTAGAGGGTGAAGTCGATCTCCGTAGAGGCTCTGCCAGAATTACGAGATTGTGAAGCAGTATCCGGCCGACGCACCGGCCTCCCAGGAGCTCTTCGACCGCGCCCAGGCCATCGTGCCGGGCGGGGTCAACTCCCCCGTGCGCGCGTTCAAGTCGGTCGGCGGCACCCCCCGGTTCATGGTTCGGGGCGACGGTTGCCGGATGTGGGACGCGGACGACCGCGCCTACGTCGACCTCGTCTGCTCGTGGGGCCCGCTGCTGCTGGGCCACGCGCACCCCGAGGTCGTGGCCGCGATCTCCGACGCCGCGACGCGGGGTACCAGCTTCGGCACCCCGACGCCGGGGGAGGTGACGCTGGCGGAGGAGCTGGTGTCGCGTACCCCGATGGAGCAGGTCCGGTTGGTCAGTTCGGGCACCGAGGCGACCATGTCGGCGCTGAGGCTCGCGCGCGGGTTCACCGGCCGCTCGAAGATCATCAAGTTCGCCGGGTGCTACCACGGCCACTCGGACGGCCTGCTCGCCGCCGCCGGCTCCGGGGTGGCCACGTTCGCGCTGCCGGACTCGCCGGGCGTGCCCGCGACGATGGCCGGCGAGACGATCGTGCTGCCGTACAACGACGTCGAGGCGGTGCGCGCGGCGTTCGCGGCGCACCCCGGCGAGATCGCGGCGATCATCACCGAGGCGGCGCCCGGCAACATGGGCGTGGTCGCGCCCCGGGACGGCTTCAACTTCCAGATCGCGGCGATCGCGCACGCCGACGGCGCCCTGCTGATCTCCGACGAGGTGATGACCGGGTTCCGGGTGTCCCGGGGCGGCTGGGAGGGCCTGGAAGCCACCGGCGCGGATCTCTACACCTACGGCAAGGTCATGGGCGGTGGCCTGCCCGCCGCCGCGTTCGGTGGCCGCGCCGACGTGATGGCCATGCTGGCCCCGTCCGGCCCGGTCTACCAGGCCGGCACCCTGTCCGGTAACCCGCTGGCCTGCGCGGCCGGCCTCGCGACCCTGCGCCTGGCGACCGACGAGGTGTACGCCACCCTCGACCGCAACTCCGCGTTCATCCAGGCCGAGGCGACCGCCGCCCTGGCCAAGGAGGGCGTGCCGCACCGGGTCTCCACGGCCGGCAACATGTTCTCGATCTTCTTCACCGACGCCGACGTGTACGACTACGAGTCGGCCAAGGTCCAGAACATCGCCGCCTTCCGGGCCTTCTTCCATGCGATGCTGTCGCGCGGCGTCTACCTGCCGCCGAGCGCGTTCGAATCGTGGTTCGTGTCCGCCGCCCTCGACGAAGAGGCGATGGAGACCATCGTCGCCGCGCTGCCGTACGCCGCGAGAGAGGCGGGTGCCGCATGAGTGGTACCGAGACGATCGTGCACGTGCTCCGGCACGGCGAGGTGCACAATCCGGACAAGATCCTCTACGGTCGGCTGCCGGGCTACCGGCTCTCCGACCTTGGTATCCGGATGGCCGAGGCCGCCGCCGAGTGGCTCGCCCCGCGCGATGTCACCCACGTGGTGTCCAGCCCGCTGGAGCGCGCGGTGCAGACCGCCGAGCCGATCGCCGGCAAGTTCGGGATCGAGATCGCCAAGGACGACCGGCTGCTGGAGAGCACGAACTACTTCGAGGGCAAGCGGGTCAGCGTCGGCGACGGCGCGCTGCGGTCGCCGCGCAACTGGCACGTGCTGTGGAACCCGTTCCGGCCGTCCTGGGGTGAGCCGTACCTGGAGATCGCGGAGCGGATGTACGCCGCCCTGCTCGACGCGCGGGCCGCCGCCGAGGGCCACGAGGCCGTCTGCGTGTCCCACCAGCTGCCGATCTGGACGCTGCGCCGCTACGCCCAGCACGAGAAGCTCTGGCACGACCCCCGCAAGCGCGAGTGCGGTCTGGCCAGCCTGACGAGCTTCCGGTTCGCGGGTACGTCGCTGATCGGCGTCAAGTACGCCGAGCCGGCCGCGCACCTCGTCGCGCTGTCCCCGACAGCGAGGAAGGCCAAGGGGGCCTGAGATGAGGCGTGCCGTCTGGGCGCTGGTGGCCGTGCTGGCACTGGCCGGTTGCCAGGGCGGCAAGGACTCACAGAGCGTGACCAATCAGCAGCGGTACGTCGCGGGCGACGGTACCTCCCAGGTGTTCGAGGCCGGGCAGCGCAAGAAGGCGCCGACGGTCTCGGGCACCCTGCTGGACGGCGCGAAGTTCGCCCTGCCCACCGGCCGGGTCACCGTGATCAACTTCTGGGCGTCCTGGTGCGCGCCGTGCCGCACCGAGGCCGACGACCTGGAGCAGGTGTACCAGGCCAGCAAGGACAAGGGCGTCGACTTCCTGGGTATCGACTTCCGGGACGGCCAGGACGCGGCGCGCAGCTTCGCCGAGGGCCGGATGACGTACCCGAGCCTGTTCGACCCGGCCGGCAAGGTCGCGCTGAGCTTCCGGGACGTGCCGCCGAACACCATCCCGGCGACGATCATCCTGGACAAGCAGGGCCGGGTCGCCGCCGTGATCCGCAAACCGGTCGGGCGCGACGAGCTCCAGAAGCTCGTCGACCCGATCGCGGCGGAGCAGTAGCCGTGGGCGACAAGTTCGCGAACATCGCCAGCACCGGGCCGTTGATGCTCGCGGTCCTCGTCGCGGCCATCGCCGGCCTGGTCAGCTTCCTGTCCCCGTGCATCCTGCCGCTGGTCCCCGGCTACCTGTCCTACGTCACCGGCCTGGCCGGCGCGGACCTCGACGCCGACGACAAGCAGGCCCGCCGGCGGATGCTGGCCGGCGCGTCCCTGTTCGTGGCCGGGTTCACGGTCGTCTTCGTCGCGACGGGCACCGCCATCGCCGGGCTCGGCCGCCTCCTCCTCGAACATCAGCGGACCGTCGACCTCGTCACCGGCATCCTGATCATCGGCCTCGGGCTGACCTTCGCCGGCCTCGTACCCGGGTTGCAGCGCGAGTTCCGGCTGCGGAAGATGCCCGCCGTCGGGCTCGCCGGCGCCCCCCTGCTCGGTGCCGTGTTCGCCCTCGGCTGGGTGCCGTGCGTCGGCCCCACGCTCGGGGCGGTGCTCGGCCTGGCCGCCGCCGAGGGCTCCGTGGGCCGCGGCGCGCTGCTGACCGTGGCGTACTGCGCCGGGCTCGGCATCCCGTTCCTGCTGTTCAGCATGGGGTTCCGTTCCGTGATGGGGCTGCTGGGCGTCGTCCGGCGGCACAGCCGGTGGGTGACCCGGATCGGCGGGGCGCTGCTCGTGCTGGTCGGGTTGGCGCTGGCCACGGGCGTGTGGGGCGAGTTCCTGAACTGGCTGCGGGCGACCGTCGGGCCGGGGAGCGTGGGGATCTGATGGCGACCCGGGAAGCCCAGACCACCGGCACCGTCCCGCCCGCGCGCCCCGGGGCCGGGTTCGTAGCGCTCCTCCGCAACGCCTGGCGCCAGCTCACCAGCATGCGCACGGCCCTCCTGCTGCTGTTCCTGCTGGCCGTCGCCGCGGTCCCCGGCTCCCTGCTGCCCCAGCGCGGCGTCGCCGCCGAGAAGGTCGCCGACTACCTGCGCGCCAACCCGGACTCCGGCCCGTGGCTGGACCGGCTCTACCTCTTCGACGTGTACTCGTCCCCCTGGTTCGCCGCGATCTACCTGCTGCTGTTCACCTCCCTGATCGGCTGCATCCTGCCCCGGCTGCGCGGCCAGGTGGAGTCGCTGCTCCGTCCCCCGCCGGCCGCCCCGGCCCGGCTCGACCGCCTGCCGGTGTCCCTGTCCCACCCGACGGACCGCTCCCTGGACGACGTCGCGACCGTGCTGAAGAAGGCCCGGTTCCGGGTGGCCGTCCGCGACGGGGCGGTCAGCGCCGAGAAGGGGTACCTGCGCGAGACCGGCAATCTGCTCTTCCACAGCGCCCTGATCGTGCTGCTCGTCGGCGTGGCCCTGGGCTCCTGGTACGGCTGGCACGGCAACCGGATCGTCGTCGAGGGCCCGGACGGCGAGTTCTGCAACACCCTCCAGCAGTACGACGAGTACGGGCTCGGCCCGCGCCTCGGTGCCGAGGACCTGCCGCCCTTCTGCGTGCGGCTGGACAGCTTCCACGCGACGTACCAGGCGAACGGTCAGCCCTTGACCTTCTCGGCGGACGTCACGTACTCCGAGAACGGCCCCGAGAAGCAGCAGTCCGTGGCCGTGAACAGCCCCCTGCGGCTCGACGGCGCGAACGTCTACCTCCTCGGCCACGGCTACGCCCCGATCCTGGAGTTCACCGACCGCTACGGCCGCAAGCAGACCACCACGGCCGTGTTCCTGCCCCAGGACGCGATGCTGACCAGCTCCGGGGTCGCGATCTTCCCGGACGCCAACCTCGACCCGGCGACCGGCAAGCGGGACCCGTCCCAGCAGCTCGGCTTCCAGGGCGTGTACCTGCCGACCGTGCCCGACAACGTCGCCGACGGCAGCTCCAAGCACCCCGCCGAGAACAACCCGGCCCTGATGCTGGTGGCCTACCAGGGCAACCTGGGCGTCGACAACGGCATCCCGCGCTCCGTGTACTCCCTGGACAAGGCCCAGATCGACGCCGGCCGGCTGAAGAAGCTCGGCGAGCCGCACATGCTGCTCAAGGGCGGCGAGCCGTGGAAGCTCGACGACGGCTCCTCGATCCGGTTCGTCGGCACCCGGCAGTGGGCGACGGTGTCCGTCCGGCACGACCCGGGCGAGCCGATCATGCTGGTCGGCGCGGTGCTGCTGCTCCTCGGGCTGCTGCCGTCGCTGGCCCTGCGCCGCCGCCGGGTGTTCGTCCGGGTGACCGACGGTGTGTTGACGGCGGGCGCGCTCGCCAAGAACGAGTACCCGGGGCTCGCCGAGGAACTCGAGCTTCTGCTGAAGGAGAAGTGATGGCCGCCCTGTCCGATCAGTTGCTGACCGTGACGATCTTCCTGTACACGATGGCGATGCTCGGGTACGCCGTCGAGTACGCGTTCGGCACCCGGGGCGTGGTCGCCGCGGCCGCCGTCCGGGAGCCCGTGCTCGTCGGCGGCTCGGCCGGTTACGAGTCCGTGGGCGGGGAGACCTGGACCGCCCCCGTCTCCGAGCCGCCCGCCCCGGACCAGCGCGCCGGCCGGGCCGCGCTCGGCGGCAAGGTGGCCGTCGCGCTGACCCTCCTCGGCGTCCTGGCCCACACCGGCTCCGTGGTGCTGCGCGGCATCGACGCGCACCGGATGCCGCTCGGCAACATGTACGAGTTCGTCGTCTTCGGCTGCCTCGTCACCATGGCCGTCTGGCTGGGCATCGCGATCCGCAAGCCGTCCCTGCGCGCCCTGGGCCTGTTCGCCACCCTCGTGACCGTGCTGCTGCTCGCCGTCGCCGCGACCACGCTCTACGTGAAGATCAGCCCGCTCCAGCCGGCCCTGAACTCGTACTGGCTGGCCATCCACGTCACCGCCGCCTCGATCTCCTCGGGCGTGTTCATGATCGGCTTCGTACCCGCCGTCATGTTCCTGCTCCGCCGCCGCTGGGAACGCACCAACAGCCAGAGCTTCCCGGTCTCCCTGGGCGCCCGGATGCCCGCCTCCGACGTCCTCGAACGCCTCACGTTCCGGATCCACGTGTTCGCGTTCCCGATCTGGACGTTCGCCGGCATCTCCGGCGCCATCTGGGCCGAGGCCGCCTGGGGCCGCTACTGGGGCTGGGACCCCAAGGAGATCTGGCTCTTCATCTCCTGGGTCGTCTACGCCATGTACCTGCACGCCCGCGCCACCCCGAGCATCCGCCGCACCACGGTCACCTGGATCGCGATCATCGGCTGGCTCACGATGCTCGTCAACCTGTTCGGCATCAACCTCTTCGTCTCGGGCCTGCACTCCTACGCCGGCCTCTAAACCCAGATCAAATTCATCAGAGGGTTACGGAGATCGCCGACCCGACACGTGAAGGTTGGAGCCCAGTCAGCGCTCCACACCGGGGCCCTGGCCTCTCAAGGGCTAGGCTGCCATCCTTGGTCGGAACTGCCAGCTACCCCTTGAACCACTCAAGCCCGGTGGGGCGCTGGCCAGTCATCATGAACTCCCGCGCGGCTTCAAGCGCGGCTGCGGGCAGAACCCTCAGCGTCTCGGGGGTTTCCTCAGTTGGCACGTGGCCGAAATTGAACGCGATCTCCTCGCCCATCCACGGAGATACGTCAGGGCTGTAGCCCTCGCTATCGCCGTTCCCCATCCATTGAACTCGGGCGCGCTGTTCTGCAATCCCCACCTGTAGACCTTCCGGGTCCCCCTCTCCTTGGACGTCTGCCAGATTCCACACGCCAACGAGATACGGGAGCCCATCACTGTCCCGTGCCGCCGTGGCTTCAGCCAACACAGCATCAAGTTCCGCGAGCGTTGCGACTGTGCGGGTGACATAGGGTTCGTCGCCCCACCCAACGTGAAGGGTCTTCACAGCTTTACTCCAGTTCCAGTTCCGACGTACGTCTTGTGGTGCCTAAGCGTGCCGTCCGGATTCTTAATGTAGATGGTCAGGGTCGATGCGAAGGGCAGCATCTTCGGCAGCGTCCGTTCGCAACCGTTAGGGATGTCCGGGCATGGTTCGCGGGTGAGCACCGCTGTGGCGTGCACGTGCCTGCCCGTGGCTTTGACGCGCGCCCGAATGATTGCCGCCATGTGCCCTTCCACATGAGTCAACCCGACATTGCCGCGTCGCCCGAACGGCTCCACCATCTGGTCAAGGGTCGCCGCGTTGTCGACAACTTGTCCCTGGGTCCCGTTTGTGATCACACCGGGGTGAAGTCGCCCCCCATCGTTGATGAGCACCGCCCCAGCGACCTTGACGCCAGGACTGAGAATGACCCCGTCCGCGATGTCCTGAACAAGCTTCGAGATGAATGGCTTCCGTGGCAGCTCGCCCGGCCCCGCTGGCGATCCTGGTCCGCTGGCGGCCGGTGGCGGCCCTCAACCGTTGCCCATCGCGCGGTGCACGCCGCCGAGTGCTTCCTGGATCTGATTCTTCGCCGACGCGATGACGTTGGTTGCTTCCTCTGTTTGTTGGCGTGCGTACAGTGCGTTTTCGAGACCGCGGCTGTCTCCCACCTCGGAGAACAGCGCCACCGAGCCATCAAGTCCTTCCTGGGCGGCTGCGCCCATTTCGATTGCTGCGTCTGCTTGCTGGTCCATCTCGGTCAACTGGCCGAGCACGTCGTCAAGCCGGGACACGAGTGCCTCCAAGAGCGGAAGGTTCTCAAAGAAATGTGTTGGAAGGTTTGGAACGTTCCGGCTACGTGATCAACAGCCACGCGACGGATAGACCCGCGCAGGCAAGCACCAGTGCGCCCACGACGGCGATCATGACCAGAGCTGGATGGCTCGGCGTTCGGTGGTCGGCCATGATTCACGGCTTCCAGCCGAACATGTTCGCTGCGCAATAGGCGAACATCAGCGCCGAGAAGACCACCACGACCGGCAGGCACAGCGCTTCGATCAGGTCAACCATCCGGCGTCGTCTGGCCGAAGGCCGGCGGGCGTGGCGCGGCGGTTGCCTGTCGATGATCGGCAACTCCCGAGTTGGACTGGTCACGGAAGCCACGCGCTTTCGACCACGAGTTCCACGAACGCGTCCAAACCTTCCGGTCGGGACAGGTCCAGCAGGGTGTAGCAGTGCAGGACCATCAACCGGTCCACGCCCGCCCGGTTGATCAGCAACTGACAGCCTGCTGGCGCCTCTGGACCATCGGAGTAGCCGAACTTACCGTCCACGTCGACGTACAGCACAGCGTCAACGTTGGTCGGGCCGTAGCTGTTCAGGAAGCCGGTGATCTTCTTTCCAAGCGCGTTGCGCTGCTCAGGGGTTGTCTTGAGCATGTGCCAGCCCTCCCAATCCTGAGAGGCCTCTGCCCCTCGGGGATAGGTTCGCGCCGAACAGCGGCCGCATCGACGAGTCTGATGTGCAGTCCCGTGGCAATCCGCGACCATCCACGGTGCAATGCTTGGGGCGTCGAATGCCTTCGGGGCTAGATTGGGCGCAGTGTCAGAGCCTCGAAGCCATGGGGAGCGTCGTGCACATCGTCGATCAGTGGACAGGGCGCCTTGCGACTGCGTTGCAGTTCTCGCTCCGGATGACGCACGACGAGTTCGCGGAACTGCTCGGGGTGGCACGCAGAACTGTCGCAGCGTGGCATGAACGACCGGAAACCGTGCTTCGCGCGGAGCTACAGCGGGCTCTGGACACCTGTTATGAGCGTTCCTCGGACGCGGCGCAAACCAGGTTTGTCCGCCAACTGGAGCGAGTCGGTCGTGCGCAAGAAGGCGTACCTCTGACGGCTGCTGTTGCGATCGTGGTTCTGGACAGCACTGTGTTGCTTGTGTGCCGGAGGGATGCGGGTGGGTCGGGAACCGGTTGGCAGTTTCCAGCCGGTGTGGTCAAGCCAGGAGCGTTGGCTGCTCAGGTAGCCGTCCGAGAGACGTTTGCCGAAACCGGGGTGCACTGTGTGGTGCATCGCAACCTCGGGGACAGGATTCATCCGATTACCCGCGTGCATTGCGAGTACTTCCTCTGTCACTACCTCGCCGGGACAGTTGAGAATCTGGATGTGGCAGAAAACAGCAGCGTGCTGTGGGTGCCGCGAGGTGACATCGGTCGTTTCATACCAGTCAAGACAATCTTCTCGCCAATTCTGCCTGCTCTGGAGGAATTCGATGACCGAACTCGATAGCCCGCGACCGCCGATCGCTGCTGCCATCGTTGTTCTCGCTGGTCGGGTGCTCCTCGTCCGGCGGCGTGTATCGGAGGGCTCGTTGTCCTGGCAGTTCCCAGCCGGGGCCGTGGAGGACGGAGAGTCGGGCATGCAGGCCGCAGTTCGGGAGACTTCGGAGGAGACGGGCGTCGAGGTCCGAGCGCTGACGACGCTCGGCGAGCGGGTGCACCCGGCCACCGGGCGCACGATGGTCTACGTGGCCTGCGAGGTCGTGGCGGGCACTGCCCGGGTCGCCGATGCCGAGGAACTGGCCGAAGTCGCTTGGGCCGACCGCGAACTCCTGGCCGAGCTCATCCCGTATCCACTGTTCGGGCCGGTCGCGGCCCACCTCGACGGGTTGCTGCGGGTCACCTGATGGCGGGCTCCCCGTACCGCCGGGTAGGGGGCTGGGATACTGGCGCGCATGGGGTTTCCGTACACGGATCTGAAGGACTTTCTCCGGGCGTTGGAGAAGGCCGGTGAGCTGGTCCGGATCAGCGCGCCCGTCGACCCCGACCTGGAGATCAGCGAGATCGTCCAGCGCGTGGTGAAGGCGAAGGGGCCGGCGCTGCTGTTCGAGCGGCCGACCCGGGGGGACATGCCCCTGGTGATCAACCTGTTCGGTACCGAGAAGCGGATGGCCATGGCGCTGGGCGTCGAGCGGCTGGACGAGATCGGCGAGCGGATCGGCGCGCTGCTCAAGCCGGAGCTGCCCCAGGGCTGGTCGGGCATCAAGGACGGCATCTCGAAGGTGATGCAGCTCAAGTCCGTACCCCCCAAAAAGGTCAAGACGGCTCCCTGTCAGGAGCTGGTCATGCAGGGTGACGCGGTCGACCTGAACAAGCTTCCCGCGTTGCAGACCTGGCCGGACGACGGCGGCGTGTTCCACAACTTCGGGCTCACGCACACCAAGCACCCGGAGACGGGCAAGCGCAACCTGGGGCTGTACCGGCTCCAGCAGCACTCCAAGAACACCCTCGGCATGCACTGGCAGATCCACAAGGACTCCACGGCGCACCACGCGGTCGCCGAGCGCCTGGGGCAGCGGCTGCCGGTGGCCATCGCGATCGGCTGCGACCCCGTGGTCACCTACGCGGCGACGGCCCCGCTGCCGAGCGACATCGACGAGTACCTGTTCGCCGGGTTCCTCCGGGGTGAGCGGGTCGAGATGGTCGACTGCCTCACCGTGCCGTTGCAGGTGCCGGCCCAGGCCCAGATCGTCATCGAGGGGTACCTGGAGCCGGGCGAGCGCCAGGACGAGGGCCCCTTCGGCGACCACACCGGGTTCTACACGCCGGTCGAGCCGTTCCCGGTCCTGCACGTCACCGCGATCACCATGCAGCGCGAGCCGATCTACCACACGATCGTGACCTCGAAGCCCCCGCAGGAGGACGGCCCGATCGGCAAGGCCACCGAGCGGATCTTCCTCCCGCTGCTCAAGCTCGTGGTGCCCGACATCCACGACTACGACATGCCGGAGCCCGGCGTGTTCCACAACTGCGTGATCGTGTCGATCAAGAAGCGGTACCCCAAGCACGCCCAGAAGGTGATGAACGCCATCTGGGGCGCGCACCTGATGTCGCTGACGAAGCTGATCGTGATCGTGGACGACGACTGTGACGTGCACGACTACAACGAGGTCGCCTTCCGGGCCTTCGGCAACGTCGACTACTCCCGGGACCTGCTGCTCACCGAGGGGCCGGTCGACCACCTCGACCACGCCTCGTACAACCAGTTCTACGGCGGCAAGCTCGGCATCGACGCGACCCGCAAACTTCCCAGCGAGGGGTACCACCGGGGCTGGCCGGACGAGCTGGTCATGTCGCCGGACGTGGTCGACAAGGTCAGCAAGCGCTGGAAGGAATACGGCCTGTGAGCGACGTGGCGACGAAGTCCAGGGACTTCCTGAAGCTCGTGCGGATCGAGCACTCGGTCTTCGCGCTGCCGTTCGCCTACCTGGCCGCGTTGACCGCGATGACCCGCGACGGCGGGCGCGTCCAGTGGCTCACGCTGCTGATCGTCACCGTGGCCATGGTCGGGGCGCGGACCTTCGCGATGGCCGTGAACCGGATCATCGACCGGCACATCGACGCGCAGAACCCGCGGACCGCCGAACGCGAACTGGTCACGGGCGCGCTGTCGGTGCGCACGGCGTGGATCGGCGCGCTCGTCGCCCTCGTCGTGTTCCTCGGCGCGGCCCTGCTGCTCAACCCGCTGTGCGCCGCCCTGTCCCCGCTGGCGGTCGCCCCCCTGATCATCTACCCGTACGCGAAGCGGTTCACCGACTTCCCGCAGGGCGTCCTCGCGCTGGCCCAGATGGTCGGACCGGCCGGCGGCTGGCTCGCGGTCACCGGCACGTTCGACGGCTTCGGCCCCGCGTTCGTCCTCAGTGTCGGGGTCGGACTGTGGATCGGCGGCTTCGACCTGATCTACGCCTCCCAGGACGCCGAGGTGGACCGGCGGATCGGGGTGCGCTCGGTGCCGGCGCGCTTCGGGGTGCGCGCCGCACTTCACGCGTCGTCTGTCGTACACCTGCTTGCGTTCGGCCTGTTCGTATGGTTTGGCCAGTGGGCCGGTTTCGGCTGGCTGTGGTGGATCGGGCTCGCCCTGACGGCCGCGTCCTTCGTCTACCAGCACTCCATCGTCCGACCCGACGACCTTTCCCGGGCAAACCGGGCCTTCTTCACCGCCAACGGCTTCGTCGGAATCGCCCTGTTTGTCTTCGCGCTGGCCGATCTCGTCTTTCTCCAGCATCTGCGGGTGTAATTCACTCACGTGTCGGGTAGTGACACACTGGGAGTTCGCCCCTTGAAGGAGGCGCCATGCTCAGGTACCCGAACGAGCCCCTAGACATGTGGGCCGAAGACGAAGAGCTGGAATCCGCCGAGGCTGCGGAGGATGTCGGCGACGGCTAGGCCGGATGCTGCGGTCGCCCCTCCCACTTGGTGGAGAGGGCGATCGTGGTCCGGGTCCGCGACACCCCGGAGATGCGGTTCATCCGGGCGATCAGCTGCTCCAACTGTGCGATCGTGCCCACCCGGGCCTTGCAGAGGAACGACTCCTCGCCGGCCATGAAGTAACACGACTCGATCTCCACCAGCTCGTGCAGCGCCGCGCTGATCTCCTCGATCTCGCCCTCGTTCGTGATGATCCCGATCAGCGCGGTCACCCCGAGCCCGATGGCCTCCGGGTTCACGGCGGCCTGGTAGCCGAGCAGCACCCCGCTGGACTCCAGTTTGCCCACCCGCTCGTGGACGGCCGGCGCGGACAGTCCCACCTGCCGGGCCAGCTCCGCGTACGACAGGCGGGCGTTGATGCGGAGAAGCTGGACGAGTTGGCGGTCGATGGCATCCACACCGCAGACCCTATCCGGAGGGTGGCAAGGTACTCCAAAAACCACCCAAGTAAGTGCTCTTTTGTTGTTTCCGGGATGAGCACCCAACGACGGTGCTCTAATGGTCAGTACGTCCATTGCGACGTAAGGGGGGGTTGTGGACACAGGCGATCGTCTATTGACGCCGGGCGAGGTGGCGGCACTGTTCCGCGTCGACCCGAAGACTGTCACCCGATGGGCAGCGGCGGGGCGGATCGGAAGCATCCGGACACCCGGCGGCCACCGGAGGTTCCGGGAGTCTGAGGTCAAGGAGCTGCTGGGTTCCGAGGGGCTGCACGAAGAGCAGCCCGTCGCGGCGACTCCTCCGCCGACGCAGACGCACCGGCCGCCGCAGCACTAGACCCCGGGCCGCGAGGCTCAGCAGGGGCCGCGAGGCTCAGGACGGGCCGCTAGGCCCAGCAGGGGTCCAGGGTTCGGGTCGAGGGTTGGCCCGGGCGGACACGGACATGCGGCCCGCGGTGGTTGAGCGGGCCGCCGGGTCCCTTTGTGCCTATCGGGCTGAGCCGAGCTCTCCCGCCCAGCGCTGGAACAACGTGTGTGGCACGCCCACCGCGTCCAGGATCTTTCCCGCCACGAAGTCGACCAGCTGGTCGACCGTCTTCGTGCCCGCGTAGAAGCCCGGGCTGGCCGGCAGGACCACGGCACCCGCGTCGTGCAGCCGGAGCAGATGCTCCAGGTGGCTCCGCGACACCGGCGTCTCCCGGGGCACCACCACGACCGGGCGGCGCTCCTTCAGGTTGACGTCCGCCGCGCGTTGCAGCAGGTCCTTCGACAGGCCCATGGCGATCCCGGCGCACGCGGCTGTGGACGCCGGGACGACGAGCATGCCCCGGACCGGGTAGCTGCCGCTGCTGGGTCCGGCGGCGAGGTCACCGGCGGGCCAGTAACGGACGTCCCCGGCCCCTGAGCGGCCCAGCCAGAGGGCCAGGTCCTCCGCCCAGTGCGCGTCCCGGAACGCGATCCCGGTCTCGTCGAGGATCGTCAGCCGGGCCGCCCGGGACACGACGAGGTCCACGGGGAGGCCGGCGTCCAGGAGGGCGTTCAGGGTCGATTTGGCATACGGCGTCCCCGACGCCCCGGAGATCCCGACCACCCACGGCACACGCTGCATCCCTACAGCCTGCCAGCCGCCCCCGACACCGCCCCGCCCAGGCCGCGCTTCGGGCCCGGAGCCGCCCGGTTGCCAGGGGCCTGGAGCCTGCCGGCATGCCCGCGTGTCCAGCCGCCCGGCCCGGGCATCCGCGTCCCATCGCCGCCCATGGTCGGGGACGAGTTCCCTCAACTTGTTCCCTCCGAGGAGCCGGTCCGCAGGTCGGAGGTAGCCTTCGGATCATGGAGCAGTTGGATCGGGGTTGTGACGATGCCCGCGCATGGGTGACCGAGGCGATCAGGAAGGTGGCCGCGGACGCCAACCGTTCGGCCGACACCCACCTGCTGCCGTTCCCGCTCCCGCCGGAATGGGGCATCGACCTCTACCTCAAGGACGAGTCCGTCCACCCGACCGGCTCCCTCAAGCACCGCCTGGCCAGGTCGCTCTTCCTGTACGCGCTGTGCAACGGCTGGATCGGCCCGCGCACCACGATCGTCGAGGCGTCCTCGGGCTCCACGGCCGTCTCCGAGGCGTACTTCGCCCGGATGCTCGGGCTGCCCTTCGTCGCAGTCATGCCGGCCAGCACCTCCCCGGAGAAGTGCGCGCTGATCGAGTTCTACGGCGGCAGGTGCCACCTGGTGGACGACCCGGCCAACGTCGTCGTGGAGGCGCGCTGGCTCGCCGACGACATCAAGGGCCACTTCATGGACCAGTTCACGTACGCGGAGCGGGCCACCGACTGGCGGGGCAACAACAACATCGCCGAGTCGATCCACGACCAGCTCAAGCTCGAACGGCACCCCATCCCGGCGTGGATCGTGGTCGGGGCCGGCACCGGGGGTACGAGCGCGACGATCGGCCGCTACCTGCGCTACCAGATGCACTGCACCAAGCTCGCCGTCGTCGACCCGGAGAACTCCGCCTTCTACGCAGCCTGGAAGGCCCTCGACTACACCGTCAACACGGGCAAGGGGTCGCGGATCGAGGGCATCGGACGGCCCACCGTCGAGGCCTCGTTCATGCCGACCGTGGTCGACCGGATGATGTCCGTGCCCGACGCGGCGTCGCTGGCCGCGATGCGGCGCGCCTCGGAACTGCTGGGGCGGAAGGTGGGCGGCTCCACCGGTACCAATCTGTGGGGGGTCTTCGGGTTGATCGCCGAGATGCTGGCGGCCGGCGAGCAGGGCTCCATCGTCACGCTGCTCTGCGACGGCGGCGAGCGCTACGTCGACACCTACTACTCCGACGAGTGGGTGGCCGCCCAGCACATGGACCTCGCCCCGCACCTCGCCCGGATCGACAAGTTCCTCGACACCGGGGCCTGGTAGCCGCTTCAGACGAGAAAGGCCCGACACCGTTGCTGGTGTCGGGCCTTTCTCAGCTGGTACTAGCGGGGCGCGTTGTCCCGCGAGCCACGGTAGCCACCCTCACGGGGGCCAGCGTCACGGTAGCTGCGCGGGGCGCTGTCCCGGGCGCCACGGTAGCCGCCCTCACGGGGAGCGCTGGTCGCGCCGCGGTAACCGCCGGTCGACGGGGCGCCACCCTCGCGGGTGCCCCGGTAGCCGCCCTCGCGCGGAGCGCTGGAGCCGCCACGGTAACCACCCTCGGAGGAAGCGCCACGGTAGCCGCCACCCTCGCTCGAGCCGCGGTAGCCGCCGCCCTCGGAGGAGCCACGGTAACCGCCGCCTTCGGAGGAACCGCCCCGGTAACCGCCCGGCCGGCCGCCGTCACGGTAGCCGCCACCCTGACGGTAGCCGCCGCCCTGCGGGCGACCGCCCCGGCGCGGACGCTCGGCCCGCGGGTCCGGCACGGTGGTGGGCTCGTAGCTGGGAACGCTCGCGCCGGTGATCTCGATCAGCTTGGCGTCGCCCGGGCGGACCCGGGTCTCGGTCGGCTTGACGCCGGCCTTGTCCATCAGCTGCGTGATGGAACGACGCTGCTTCGGCAGACCCAGCGTGACGACCGAACCGGTCTCGCCGGCCCGGGCGGTACGACCCGCGCGGTGCAGGTAGTCCTTCGGGTCGGCCGGCGGGTCGATGTGCACGACGAGCGAGACGTTGTCGACGTGGATGCCGCGGGCCGCGACGTCCGTGGCGACGAGGACGTTGACGACGCCGTCCTTGAACTGCGCCAGCGTCCGGGTCCGCAGGCCCTGCGGCTTGCCGCCGTGCAGGCCGACAGCCGGAACCCCGGCGGCGAGGAGCTGGTCGGTGACCCGGTCCACGGCCATCTGGGTACGGACGAACATGATCGTCCGGCCCGAGCGGTTGGCGATCTCGGCGACGATGGAGAACTTCTCCTGCGGCGGTACCAGCAGGATGTGGTGGTCCATGGTGTCGACGGCCGGGCCCTCGGGCACGATCGAGTGGGTCACCGGGTTGGTCATGTAGCCCTTGACCAGCTTGTCGACGTCGCCGTCGAGCGTCGCGGAGAACAGCAGGCGCTGGCCGTCACGCGGGGTGCGGTCGAGGATCGCCATGACGTCGGCCTGGAAGCCCATGTCACACATCTGGTCGGCCTCGTCGAGAACGGTCATCTCGATCTCGGAGAGGTCGCACACGTTGCGGTCACACAGGTCGGTGAGCCGACCCGGGGTGGCCACCAGCACCTCGGTGCCCCGGCGCAGGGCGTCGATCTGCCGGTCGTACTTCACGCCGCCGACGGCGGTGTTGACCCGCAGCCGCAGCGAGCGGGCCAGCGGGGCGAGCGCGTCCGTGACCTGCATCGCGAGCTCGCGGGTCGGGACGAGGATCAGGGCCAGCGGCTTGTGGGCCTTGGCGGACCGGCCGTCGAGCCGGGCCAGGAGCGGCAGGCCGAAGGCGAGGGTCTTGCCGGAACCGGTGGAGGCCCGGCCCAGCACGTCGTAACCGGACATAGCATCCGGGATCGCCACGTTCTGGATGGCGAACGGCGCGTCGATGCCACGGGCAGCGAGCGCGGTGATCAGAGAATTGGGCAGGCCAAGCTCAGCGAAGGACAACAGAAACCTTCCGAATACAGGCGCGCCATCCAGAAGGACCCCTATGATTCGAGCTCTGGTGATCCAGGCTCTTGGGGTTCCGGGCAGCGCCTGATTAATTGCGCTGGCTGGCCGACGGGCCGGGCACGCAAAAACAGCGCGCCGTCAACATGATGAGACCCAGTCTAGCGGACGGGGGGCCAACCCCGCTCCACGTGGTGACGCAGTCGACTGTGACCTGCCCAACTGTCCAGGTCCTCGGGCAGGATGTAAGGCATGGGAAACCCTCTCAGTCAGTACACCCTGGATGAGCTCCGCCAGCGCCGGAGCATGAAGTGGCGGCAGTACCCCGACGACGTCCTGCCGCTGTGGGTCGCGGAGATGGACACGCCGCCCGCCGAGCCGATCCGCGCCGCCCTCGCCGCCGCGCTCGACCGGGGCGACCTCGGCTACTCCACCCCCGGCGGGGCCGTCGAGGCGTTCACCGGGTTCGCCGCCACGCGGTACGGCTGGACCGTCGACCCCGCCGACGCCCGGCTCTCGCCCAACGTGATGCTCGGCGTCTCCGAAGTGCTCCGTCACGTCACCCGACCCGGCGACGGCGTCGTCGTCAACCCGCCCGTGTACCCGCCGTTCTACCACTACATCCCCGACGCCGGCCGGCGGATCATCGAGTCCCCGCTGGTCAGAGTGGACGGACAGTGGACGCTCGACCTCGAACGGCTCGAACGCGACTTCGCCGACGCGTCCGCGTACCTGCTGTGCAACCCGCAGAACCCGACCGGGGTGGCGTACTCCCGCTCCACGTTGCTGGCCATCGCCGACCTGGCGGAACGGTACGACGTCCGGGTCCTCGTCGACGAGATCCACGCGCCGCTGACGTATCCCGGGGTGACCCATGTGCCGTTCCTCAGCCTCGACACGGCCGCGTCGCACCGCGCCATCGCCTTCCACTCCGCGTCCAAGGCGTGGAACCTCGCCGGCCTGACCACCGCGGTCATCGTCGGCGGGCCCGGGGCACGCGCCGACCTGAACCGGATCAGCCACAACTTCGGCGACGCCGTCGGCATTTTCGGGGTACTCGCCACCGAGGCCGCCTTCGCCCACGGCACCCCCTGGCTCGACTCGCTCCTCGCCGGACTCGACGCCAACCGCCAGCTCCTCGGCGACCTGCTGCGCTCCTCCCTCCCGACCGTCGGGTACGTCCAGCCCCAGGCCACCTACCTCGCCTGGCTGGACTGCTCCGACCTCGGACTCGGGGACGACCCGGCGGCCGTGTTCCTGGAACGCGGGCGGGTGGCGTTCAACGCGGGGAACGCGTTCGGGAAGCCCGGGGCCGGGCATGTCCGGCTGAACCTGGCCACGTCCGGGGAACGGGTCGAGGAAGGGGTCCGGCGGATGGTGGCGACCCTGGGTTAGGTGGTCGGGGCGCCGTGGGCGTGGAGCTTGGCGGCCGCGCGCCGTGGGCGTGGTTTCGCGCGTCGGCCGGGCCCGGGAGGTGGGTGACGTGGTCCGGCCGGGTCGCGGTCGGCGTGAGCTGCCGGGGCCGGTTCGGGCCCCGCGACAGGGCCCACTTCGGGTGCGGGCAGGCCTTTTGGGTGGGAGGCCGCACGCAGCGGGCTGGCAGTTCGTTGTGATGCACGGATGCCCCGGGGCGTGTCGGGTGACACGTCCGGGGCCGTCCGGTCAGGTGCCGGGTGCCCTGTTGGGGGCCGGTCCGGTCAGGTGCCGGGTGGCCTGTTCGTGGCTGGGCCGGTCAGCTGCCGGGCGGCTTGTTCGTGGCCGGTCCGGTCAGGTGCCGGGAGGCCTGTCCGGGGCAGGGTCGGTCAGCTGCTGAACATCCAGGCCAGCAGGTCCTGCATGAAGAACCCGGCCGCGACGCCGAGCCCCACCATCACCGTGAGCACGATGCCCAGAATGATCAGGACCCGACGGTTACTGTTCCGCTCCGGCTCCGGCTCCGGGGGCGGCAACGCGAACGGGTTCCGGGGGCCGAAGATCTGGCCCGTCAGGGAGCCGTTCGTGGACTCCAGCGGGGTGAGGACGCCGTAGCCGCCGGTGTTGCCGTACGGGTGGGCGGTGGGTGGTGGGGTGGTGCCGCCGTAGACGGTGCCCCGGGCGGAGTCCGTGGCGGGTGCCGGTGGTGTGTGGGGTGCCGATGGCGTGTGGGGTGCCGATGGCGTGTGGGGTGCTGAGGGCGGCTGGGGTGCTGGGGGCCGGGCCTGGGCGGAGGGTGCCGGGGCCGGGGCCGGGGCCGGGGCCTGTGCCGGGGCAGCCGGAGCTGGGGCCGGGGTCGGGGCTTGGGCGGCCGGGGCGTAGGCGGCGGGGGCCGGGGGTGCGGCGTGGTGTGCCGGGGGCGGCTGGGACTCGTACCCGTCGAGGGGTCTGGTTTGTTCCGCCTGGGGTGCCGGCTCAGGCCAGAGAGGTGCCGACTGAGCTGGGGTTTCGGGAGCAGGGACGATCGGCAGGGCCTGCGAGTGGCTCGGGACCTGGGCGCGGCCCTGGAACCGCCCGGCACGCGGCGGAGGCACGGCGCCCGGCTGGACCGGTGCCGAGCTCTCGGCGGACGCGGACCAGGCGGACGGTGCTGACGGTGAGCGCTCGGGTTCGACGGATGCGGACTCGGGCTGCGGAGCGAGCGCGGCATCCTCGGTGCCGGTGCCTGTGTAGGAGCCCGTGTTTGTGCCGAAGCCTGAGTCCGTGCCGGAGCCTATGCCTGTGTCGGAGCCGGTGTCCGTGCCCGTGCCCGTGCCTGAGCCCGTGTCGGTGCCGGCTTCGGAAGGCGAAGCGGGCAGGGACGAGCCCGACGACTGCGCGGGAATCCTCGTCGTCGGAATCGTCGAGACCGCCGGCACCTTCGTCGTCGGGATCAGCGGCGAGTCCGAACCGGGACCGCGCCGCGGCGGAGTCTCCTCGCCCCGCTCACCACTGAACGAGGCGCGCACCGCACCCGGTGCACCGGCCGGCTCCGGCGGCCACGACTGACCGGGCGCGCCGAATGCCGACGGGGTCTGGAACTGGCCGCCACCGCTGGGCGCGGGCCACTCCTCGGCGGGCATACCGTCACGCGGGGTGTCGTAGCCGGCGGCCGGCGGGTAGCCCACCGGGGTCGGATTCGCCGGGGCGGTGTAGTTGGCCTGCGCCGGACCGGGCGGCGGACCCTGCGGAGCGGGAGCCTGCTGCTCCGGGACGGGGCGTGCGAAATCATGCCAGACGGGTACCGGCGGGGACACGGCCTGTCCCTGATCCGCCCACTGCCCCTGGGGAGCGCCGAGCTGGCCACCCTGTGCCGACGGGTCCTGAGGCCACTGGGCCTGCTGGGGGTGCCCCGGAGCCTGCTGCCCGTGTCCTGAGGCCTGCTGCCCGTGTCCCGGGGCCTGCTGATCGCCGGGCTGCTGGCTGGTGCCGGCTCCCTGGTTCCACTGGCCCTGCGCGGGGTCACCCCACTGCCCGGGCGCGGGCGGCTGGCCCTGCGGCGCGGGACTGGACGGTGCCGGCCACGGCACGGGCCCCGAGGACTGCTCCCCTGGGCCGGGCGGCGGCGCGGGCTGGTTCCACTGCCCCTGGCCGGGCTGCTGGCCCGGCTGCCCCGTACCGGGGACCTGTCCCTGCGCGGGGCCTGACGGCGCGGGCCACGGCGACGGGCCGGAACCGGCCTGCTCCCACTGCCCGGGGGCGGGAGGCTGCCCCTGCGGGGCGGGGCTCGATGGTGCGGGCCACGGCGACGGGCCGGAACCGGCCTGCTCCCACTGCCCGGGAGCGGGAGGCTGCCCCTGCGGGGCGGGGCTCGATGGTGCGGGCCACGGCGACGGGCCGGAGCCGGCCTGGTCCCATTGCCCGGGGGCGGGAGGCTGCCCTTGCGGGGCAGGGCTGGACGGCGCGGGCCACGGCACCGAGCCGGAACCAGCTTGGTCCCATTGCCCGGGGACGGGAGGCTGCCCTTGCGGGGCGGGACTGGACGGCGCGGGCCACGGCACCGGGCCGGAACCGGGGCCCGACGGGGCCTGGTTCCACTGCCCTGGCGGAGTCTGGCCCTGCGGGGTCGGGCTGGAGGGCGCCGGCCACGGCACGGGACCCGACGCCTGATTCCACTGCCCCGGGCTGCCCTGATCGCCGGGAACGGGCTGTCCCTGCGGGGCGGGGCTCGACGGCGCCGGCCACGGCACCGGGCCGGATCCGGGAGCTGTGGCCGGTGATGCGGCCTGGTCCCACTGCCCGGCAGGAGCCTGGCTCTGCGGTGCCGGGCTGCCGGGTGCCGGCCACGGCGCGGGGCCGGACGCCTGGTTCCACTGCCCTGGGCCGGCCTGATCGGTGGGGCCGGACGGGGCCTGGCCCTGGGGACCCGGGCTGGACGGCGCGGGCCACGCCACCGGGTCGGACCCGGTGCCCGGCGCGGCCTGGTTCCACTGTCCGGGCGCGGCCTGGTCACCCGGCCCGGCGGGAACCCCCTGGGAGCCGGACGGCGGAGCCCCGTTCCACTGCGCGGAAGGGGCCTGGCCCGGTCCGGCGGGGCTGGTCGGTGCTGGCCACGGCACTGGGCCCGAGGCCGGGTCGGGCACGGGCGGCGCGGCCTGGTCCCACTGGCCGGACGGCGTCTGGCCCTGCGGGGCCGGGCTGGTCGGCGCGGGCCACGGCACGGGGCCGGGCGCAGCCTGGGGCTGGTCCCACTGGCCCTGCGGTGCGGGGGCGGCGGGCTGGTCCCACTTGCCCTGCGGTGCCGGGGCGGCGGGCTGCTGCCACTGGCCGGGCGTCCCTGGAGCGCCCGGAGTCGGTGCGCCCTCGTTGGGGTTCGCGGCCGGTGGTCCCCACTGGCCTGGCGCGGGCTGCTGGTTCCACTGGTCCGCAGGCGGGGGCGCGGTCGGGTTCCACGCGCCGGGCTGACCCGCCGCAGGCTCCCCCGGATGGGGCCACTGCTCGACCTGGGCTCCCGAACCCGGCTGGCCGGGCGCAGCCCTGTGCTCGACCTGGGCTCCGGAACCCGCCTGGCCGGTCGTGGGCCTGTGCTCGACCTGGGCTCCGGAACCCGGCTGGCCGGGCGCGGGCCACTGTTCGACCTGGACACCTGACCCGGGCTGGCCGGGCGCGGGCCACTGCTGGACCTGCGGGGGCTGGTGGGGTGCGGGCCACTGCTCGCCCGGGGCGCCGGGGCTCGACTGGTCGGGCTGCGGCTGCTGGTCCTGAGCCTGCCCGGGCGGCGGCCAGGCGGCGGACTGGCCCGGGGCCTGATCCCGCTGCGGCGCCTGAGCCTGGTCCTGAGCGCCGGGGGGTACTGCCGGATCCCACTGACCGGCAGCCGAACCCGGTACCGGCGCCGACCACTGTTCGACGGCGGGGAGCCCCTGGTCGGGCTGGTCGGCGGACTGGGCGGCGCGGTACACCCGGGGCTGGGACTGGCCGGTCAGGGCGGACACCTCGTCGGCCGTGACCGGGGCACCCGCGACCCGGGCGACACCGCGGGCGGCGACGGACTGGTTGCCGGACGGGCCGGTCCACGCGGCGGGCTCCGGTGCCGCCAGATCTGCGGCCGGTTCCACGGCGGGGGAGTCGGATCCCGCCACCACGGAGTCGGACCGTTCGAAATCGCCAGGCTCCGACGACGCGGAAGCGTGCTGCGGCTCAAGCCCGGCCGGGTCTGCCGGCGCGGAAGCGGGGTGCGGCTCGGCGCCGGTGGGGGACGCCGGAGCGGCCCCGGGCGCGGGTGGCTCGAACTGTGCGGCGAACGCCGACCACGGGGCTTCCGCCGACGGCTGTGCGAGCTGCCCGGACGGGGGCGCGGCCAGGTCGGCGTTCGGGGCGGGGTCGTCGCTGGGGGACGCGTACCCGGAAGAGGGGGTGATCTTGTGGTCTTGTGGGGCCTCGGCGAGCGGGGCCGGAGGCGGGGACATCGGGGGCCAGGCGTCGGCGGGCGGCGGCGCGTCATGGCCGGGCGCACCGGACTCGGGCTGCGGCCACTCGGCGGGGGCGTCGTTCCCGGACGGGGACTGCGCCGCGGGCCACGGGTCCCGGGGAGCGGCCGGCGGCGCCGACACGGGTGCGGACTGTGACCAGGACACGGAAGGGCCGAAGTCGTGACCTGCGGATTCGGGCGCGGGCCAGGCACCGTGTGACGCGTCCGGCGCGGGCGTTCCGAACGGCACGGAGTCCTGTGCCGGCGTCCCGAAGGGATCCTGGGCGGGTGATCCGAAGGAACCGGAGTGCTGCGCGGGCGGATCGAACGCCCCGGACGCCGGCGCCTCCTGGTGGGAGGACGACCACGGCTCCGCCGGCGGTGCGGTCTGCGCGGGCAGCTCGAAGGAACCCGAGTCCAGGACGCCGTGGCTGGAGGAGGGCCACGGCTCAGCGGCGGGCGGCGCGGCCTGCGCAGGTGCCCCGAAGGACTGCGCACCCAGGGCGTCCTGCCCGGAAGGGGGCCATTCGTCCGCCGGAGATCCGGGCGCGGCCTGCGGGGGCGTTCCCAGGGAATCGGGTGCGGCCTGGTCGGGCGTGGGCCACGGGTCCGCCGGAGGTGCGGACGCCGGTTCGGCCCCGGCCGGGCTCGCGGCCTGCTCAGGGGTGCGGGCGGGCCACGGGTCGGCGGGCGGCGCCTCGGCGGACCACGCGGCGGCCGGAGGCGCTGACACGGGCGCGGCCGGTGCGGGCGCGTCGAGGGCGCTCGGGGCGGGCCAGGCGTCGGCCGGCGGCTGGGCGGAGTCGCTCGGGCTCCATGCCGCCGGGTCGTTCGGGCTCGACGCGATCGGGTCGTTCGGGCTCGGCGCCGCAGGCGGGGCGGGGTCCGGGGCGGCCGGGGACGAGGACGGCCATGCGGCCGGGGCCTCGGCGGCCGGGTTGTCCGCGGGTGCGGCGACGGACGGCACCCCCGAGGACGGGGTCGGCCACCGGTCGGCGGGTGCGCTGTCCTGCGGGGGCCACGGGTCCGAGGCCGGCGGGGGGCCCGCGGGCTGGTCGGCGGCGAGTTCGCCGGAGCGGTACACCCGGGACTGGCCGGGGGCCTGGGCCATGCCCGGTTCCGGGGCGAGCGCGCCGGGCACGGTGGCCCGGCCGACGATGGCGACGACGGGGACGATCTCGGCGGGCGAGTGCGGGACCAGGTCCGCCGCGGACAGCGCCGTCAGCGGGCGCGGCTCGGGAACCTGGTCCGCGACGGGTGGGGGCTCATGGGTGGCCCACGGCGCGGAGCTGGCCGGGGCCACGGACTCCGCCCACGGGGACTCCTCGGGCGGCGGGAAGCCGGCTCCGGAGGTGGGCGCGACGACGAGGTCGGCGGGCGGTGCCCACGGGTCCGCGGGCGCAGGAGCGGAAGAAACCTCGACGGGTACGTCGGGCTCCGGGTCGAACGCGCCCTCCCAGATCGCACCGTCGGGCGGCGGCGGGGGCAGCTCGAACGCCTCCGGCAGGTCCTCCTCGGCGAACTCCTCCTCGGGCAGCACCGTGCCGACCGGCGGCGGCTCCTCGAGGGGCGGCAGGTTGGCGTCGACGGGGGCGTTGGCCTCGGCTTCGGCGGCCCGGATCGCGGCGGGGTCGTAACCGGCTCGGTCGTCGGGGGCGTCGAACGGGTCGGGGCCGGGTTCGGGGCTCCACGTGGCGGGGGGACGCTCGCTGGACTCGTCCGGGTCGAGAGGGTGCGGCTCAGCGGACGCGTGCGGCTCACGGGACTCGTCGGAGTCGAGCAGGTGTGCCCCGGACGAGCGCGGCTCCGCGTCCTCGAACGGGTTCCGGCCGAGCGGATCGGCGTCCTGTCCGGAACGGCCGGTGTCCTGCCCGTGGGCCCGAGCGTCGCCCGCATGACCAGCAAGTATGTCGCCGCCGGCACCCTGGGCCCGATGGGCCCCCGGATCCGCCGAGACGGGCCCACTCCCCACGTCCCACTGACCCAACGCGTTCCGCATCGGCGGCCACGTGGGCGGTCCGACATGGTGGGCGGGGCGACCACAGCTCGGGCAGGCCGCCGCCTCGGAACCGAGGGGCGAACCACAGGCCTCACACAACTCGTCGCTCACCGGAGCCCTCCCACTGCCGAGCGCTCACCAATACTGTCACGGATCGACGCAGCTCTTCGAAGTTGTACCACTAGCGATGTCAGCTGGGCGTGAACCCTAACCCGCCGGGACCACCTGAGCGGAACCGGCCACCGGGGTTCCCGCGGCCGGCTCGGAGCCCGGGGCAGGAGCCGACCCGGAGCCCGGGGACGCGGGCACGGCGCCCGGCGCGTCGGGGCTGGCCGGAGCGTCACCGGACCCGGCGGGAGGCGTGCCGGCACCCGTGGGCGTGTCAGCGGGGGTGGTGGTGGGCGGGGTGGTCGGCGGCGTCGTGGGGGGCCGCGGAGTGGGGGTCGACGGCGTGGTCGGCGTGGGGGAAGGCGTGGGCGTGGGCGTCGGAGTCGGCTTGGGAGTGGCCTGGATCTCGTCGACCACGCGGGTGGCGCGGTAGAAGTCCCCGGTGCTGATCGTGGAGATCTTCACCACGTCCCCGGGCTCGGGGGCCTGGATGACCTTGTTGTCGCCGATGTACATGACGACGTGGTAGATGCTCCGCCAGTCCGTCTTGGACGTGTTGTAGAAGAGCAGGTCACCGGGCAGGAGCTGGGAGGCGTCGACCTCGCGGGTCGTCTTGTACTGGTCGTTCGCGATCCGGGTCACCGACACCCCGGCGGCCTTGTACGACCACTGGACGAGCCCGGAGCAGTCGAAGGTGTTGTTCGCCCCGTTGGCGCCCCACACGTACGGCCGGCCGAGCCGGGTCTTCGCCCACGCGACGGCTTCGAGGGCCTTCGGGTTGGGCAGCTGGCCGAGCGAGTTCGGCTTGAGGTTGGAGAGCTTGAGCTTGTTGAGCTCCGTGGCGACCCGGTCGGCCTGGGCCTTGGTGAGCTGGGTCGCGTACTCCGCGCGGAGGGTGGTCAG
Source organism: Longispora urticae (assembly GCF_053902585.1). Taxonomy (NCBI): domain Bacteria; kingdom Bacillati; phylum Actinomycetota; class Actinomycetes; order Micromonosporales; family Micromonosporaceae; genus Longispora; species Longispora urticae. The sequence goes on along the minus strand of NZ_JAQZSH010000035.1, from coordinate 372,567 downwards.
GGCGGCGGCCCGCTGGTCGTACTGCGCCTTGAGGGTCGTGAACGCCGTCGTCGCGGTGGCCGAGGCGGTGACCGCCGTGTCGTAGGCGGCCTTCGCGGTCTGCTCGTTGCGCTGCGCGGTCAGGTAGTCCTTGGCCGTGTACTGCCCCTGGGTGCCGCCGTGGTCCTTCAGCCCGGGGGCGAGGACGGACAGGTCGCGCAGGTCCTTGCCGAGCGGGCCGAGCGGGGCGAGGGCCTGGGCCTCGCGGTAGCTGGCGGCGGCGGCGTCGGAGGCCTGGCTCTCCCAGCCGGTGAGGATGGCGGTGGCCGCGGCCAGGGACTCCCTGGTCTGGGTGACGACCTGGGTGGCGGTGTCAGCCGTGATCTTGGCCGCGAGGGACTGCTGTTCGAGGAGCTTGACGGCGACGGCCTCGGCGTTCACCTTGGCCTCGATGGCCCGGATGGCCGGGTCGTCGAGGTCGCCGCGCACGGTGGGGACGGCGGCGGCCGCGTTCGGCACGGGCGGGCGGACCCCGGCGTCGGGGATCCCGCTGACGGCGGGGCGGTTGGGGGTTCCGGGGTCGGCGGCGGAGGGGGCTGCGAACGCGAGAGCTCCGATCAAGGCGCACAGAAAAAACCATGCGGTCTTTCTCGTCTTCATTCCGCCCCCTGTGTCGCCGAACACTGACCTCTGCCACAGTACGAAAGCCGCACTCGCGTTGCTACCCCAAAATCGGTCGGTAATCAGGCTGTGACCCATAGGGCAACGGAATCCCTGGTGAAGTCGCGACGTACTCTCGGGTACATGGACGCCGGACTGAAGCGCGAGCTCGAAGCAAAGGTCTACGCCGGGGAGCGACTGACCCGCGCAGACGGTGAGGCACTCTACGCGACGGACGACCTCGCCTGGCTGGGCCGGCTCGCGCACCACAAGCGCACCGAGCTCAACGGCGAGAACGTCATGTTCAACGTCAACCGGCACCTGAACCTGACGAACGTCTGCTCCGCCTCCTGCGCGTACTGCTCCTTCCAGCGCAAGCCGGGGGAGAAGGACGCGTACACGATGCGGGTCGAGGAGGCCGTCCGCCTCGCCAAGCAGATGGAGGACGAGCAGCTCACGGAGTTGCACATCGTCAACGGCCTGCACCCGACCCTGCCGTGGAAGTACTACCCGCGGGTCCTGCGCGAGCTGAAGGCCGCCCTGCCGAACGTGAAGCTCAAGGCGTTCACCGCGACCGAGGTGCAGTGGTTCGAGAAGATCTCCGGCCTGCCGGCCACCGAGATCCTCGACGAGCTGATGGACGCGGGCATGGAGTCGCTGACCGGCGGCGGCGCGGAGATCTTCGACTGGGAGGTCCGCCAGCACATCGTGGACCACGCCTGCCACTGGGAGGACTGGTCGCGGATCCACCGGCTCGCGCACGAGAAGGGCATGAAGACCCCGTCGACCATGCTCTACGGCCACATCGAGGAGCCCCGGCACCGGGTCGACCACGTGATGCGGCTGCGTGAGCTCCAGGACGAGACCGGCGGCTTCGCGGTGTTCATCCCGCTGCGCTACCAGCACGACTTCGTGGACTCCAAGGACGGCGTGATCCGCAACAAGCTCCAGGCCCGCACGACGATGGCGAGCCCGGCGGAGTCGCTGAAGACGTTCGCGGTGTCCCGGCTGATGTTCGACAACGTGCCGCACGTGAAGAACTTCTGGGTCATGCACGGCCTGTCGCTGGCCCAGCTGTCGCTGAACTTCGGCGCGGACGACCTGGACGGCTCGGTCGTGGAGTACAAGATCACGCACGACGCGGACCAGTACGGCACGCCGGACAAGATGACGCGGGACGACCTGCTGGAGCTGATCCGCGACGCCGGCTTCATCCCGGTCGAGCGCAACACCCGCTACGAGATCGTCAAGACGTACGAGCCCGGCCCGAAGCTGGCCGAGCGCCGGGCCGAGCCGCAGCAGGTCTGGGCCTAGGGACGTCCGGCGGCGACCCACGCCTCGTGCTGGGCCGCCGCCAGTTCCCACAACCCCTCTTCCTCGGGTACGCCGAGGCGGCGCACCACGTCCTCGAACCCGGCCCGGTCCAGCTCGACGGTCTCGTCGCCCCCCGCTGTCCGCACGATGTGGTTCCGGGCGCGCACGGTCTCGGTCCGGTCGGGGTACATCCGCTGCACGACGAACGTCCTGACGAACGGCGAGTCGGGCTCGCCGGACAGCCGGAGGTGCGCGGCGGTGAAGTCGGCGAGCTGCCGCGGGGCGGTGCGCAGTTCGAAGCCGGGCGGCGAGGTGCGGCCGTCGAGCCCGATCCACCAGTGTTCACCCTGGTCGGCCACCGTGAACGTGGCCGGGCCCTGGGTGTGGCCGCCCGGTTCCAGCGGTAGCGGTTCCAGGAAGCCGTCGCCGAGCCCCGCGTCCGCGATCCAGGTCCGGCCGTCGAGGTGTACGAGGAGCACCAGGTGGTTGCCCCACGCGGACTCGCCGGTGCGGGCCCGGTTCACGGCGGCCTCCGCGTACGTGACCGTGAAGCCGAGGGCCGTGAGCAGCGCGCCGAACAGGCCGTTGAGCTGGTAGCAGTAGCCGCCGCCGCCCCGGTGCACGATCTGGTGTTCCAGCGCCGCGAGGTCCAGGGCGGCGGTGGTGCCGAGCTGGATGGTCGCGTTCTCGTACGGCACCGCGAGGAGCTGGGCGCGGTGCACGGCGCGCAGGGTGTCGAGGGTGGGCGCGAGCTGCCCGTCGTAGCCGATCCGCCGCAGATAGCCGTCCACATCGATCATGGCCGCCACCCTATCCAGCGGATCACTCCACCGGCTGTCCGAAAAGGCCCGGGTCAGGGCGTGCTGGGCGCGGACTTCGAGGGGCGGCGGAGCCAGGCCAGTACCCCCAGGACGGCCGCCGCGAGCACGCACGCGCCGACCGCGGCCGACTTCAGGCTGGTCAGGACGTTGGTGATCGTCGCGACGGCGTCGAGGCGGTCGGGATAGCCGAGCAGCATGGTGACGATGCCGGCGTTCTCGGCGTAGTCGGCGAGGACGTAGAGGACCGGGAGGGCCAGGACCCAGCGGCCGACCCGGGCGCGCCGGGCCAGCGAAGCGAACGCGACCAGGCCGAACAGGACGGTCACGGCCGGCAGGAGCACGTCGCCGGTCAGGGAGAGGATCAGGTGCCAGCGCCGGCCGTCGGCCCCGTAGGCCGTGAGCAGGTCGTACGCGCCCTGCGGGGTGTAGCCCTCCGGGCGCGGGTCGGCGCCGTTGCGGCCCCCGGCGAAGTCGAGGATGCCCGCGCCGAACCGGTCGTGGAACCAGGTCGCGGCCCCGTTCATGATGACCAGGACGGCGAGGGCCACGCCGGCCGTGCGGGGAACGGTGAGCCTCACGGGTGTCCTTCCGGGGCGGTGGCGATCGGGTAGCAGGGTGCGCCGGCCTGGCTACTGTGTCAAGGATGAGAATCCTGTCGATCATGGCGTGGGTGGCCACCGCCGCGTGGGGCGTGTTCGCCGCGGTCCGGCTCGGTGGGCTCGAACACGGCTGGCCGCTGCGCCCGGCGATGGCGTACACGCCGTACATCGCGCTCGGGGTCCTCGTACCCGTCGGACTGGCTCTTGTCGCCCGGAACTGGCGCGCGTCGGCGGCGGCGCTGGTGGTGGCGGTGGCCCTGGGCTCGGCGGTGCTGCCCCGGTGGGTGCCGGGCGACGCGGGCAGCGCGGACGGCCCGAGGATCCGGGTGCTCAGCGCCAACCTGCTCGGCGGGGGCGCCGACATGGGGGTCCTGCGCCGGCTGATCGCCGAGCAGCGGGTGGACGTGCTCAGCGTGCAGGAACTCACCCACGAGGCCGACCGGCAGTTGGCGGCCCTGTTCCCGCACCGGGTCGCCCTGCCCGAGGACGGCGTCGCCGGCACCGGGCTGTACTCCCGGTACCCGCTCACCCGGCTGCCGCACCTGGAGCCGGTCAGCTCCTTCCGGATGCCGGCCGCCCGGCTCGACCTGCCCGGCGCCAGCGTCGAACTGCTCGCCGTGCACCCGATGGCCCCCAGTGAGCGGATCAACATGGCGCTCACCTACGCCGAGCTCAACCGGATCCCCCGGGCGACCCCGGGCGGGGCGGTCCGGGTGCTGGTCGGGGACTTCAACGCCACCCTCGACCACGTCGAGGTCCGGGAACTGCTCGACAGCGGGTACCGGGACGCCGCCGACGCCCTCGGACACGGCCTGACCTGGACCTGGCCCAACATCAAGCACCCCGCGACCACGGCGCTCGGCGTCTCGCTGCCGCCGGTGACCATCGACCACGTCCTCGTCGACGAGCGGGTGGCCGTCCGGGGGTTCGACGTCTACGACCTGCCCGGCTCCGACCACCGGCCGGTGCTGGCCGAGCTGACCCTGCCCCGTACCCTCTGAGGTGTGTCTGAGCGGGCGACGTTCCCGAAACGGGACGAAGATGGGCGGGTCACGGCGTACGCGGACATGTTCGCGGCGACGCTCGCCATGCTGCTCCTGTCCCTCGTCGTCGTCCTGCTGATCGACCTGGTCACCGTCGCGTTCGGGGCGGAGTTCGGCGGCTCCAGCGGCTGGTTGGCCATCGTGCTCCCGGCGTGGCTGTTCGTCGAGGAGTACCGGGCCTGGCGGGTGCCCGGCCGGATCGCGATCGCGGCGCTCGGCATCCTGTTCGGCGCGGTGGCTGGAATCGCCTCCTTCGACCTGGCCGGCTACCTGCCGCCGGTGTTCTCGGGCGGCGTCGGTGCGGCGGTGACCGCGCTGGTCTACGCCACGTTCTGGTTCTTTGGTATCCGGTGGCTCGCCCGGCGTACCGGTGATGGGGGTTAGTTCGATGAGTCCGTTCGTCAAGTACACGCTGGCCCGGCTGGGCATGTTCGCGGCCATCATGGTCGTGCTCCTGCTGCTGCCGATCCCGGTGTCCCTCGTCGTCAAGGTGATGATCGCGCTCCTGATCTCCCTGGTGCTGTCGTTCTTCCTGCTCAAGAAGATGCGGGACGAGATGAGCGACTACATCGCGGGCAGTGTCGAGCGCCGCAAGGCCGAGAAGGACAAGCTCCGCGCGGCGCTGGCCGGCGAGGACGAGGACGCCCCGCCGGCCGACGGGCCGAAGACGGTCTAGCAGCGCACGCTGCCGGTTCCGGGCACGCCCCCGGGATCGGCGACCACCTGGCCGGCCGGGTCCCGGTACGCCCAGTCCAGCCGGTCCCCGCGCGCCTGCACGTAGAGCGCGCCGGGCTGGTCGCTGGCCTGCCACACCCCGTGCCGGGGCATCGGGTCGTCGTGCGGGATGTGCCCGCCGCTGCCCGCGATGAGCTGGACGAGGTGGCCGCCGGGCCGCAGGTCCCCGGTCAGTGGCTCGTACTCCTCCATGTCGTGCTGGTGCCCGTTGAGGACCAGGTCACCGCCGTTGTCGGCGAGCAGCGCCCACAGGTCGGACATCTTCTCGTGCGGGATGGGGCCCATCAGGGGCCGGTGCCAGGTGGCGATCACGCACTTCTCGGGGCTGTCCCGCAGCACCTGCTCGGCCCACTCGTACTGCGGACTGCGCGGCCCGCAGCCGCCGGCGACCCCGCACTCGGAGTTGAGGATCAGGAACCGGACGCCGCGCCAGGTGAACGTCTCGTAGTCGGGCCGGCCGTGCCAGTAGTCCCGCCACGCGTCGAGGTGGTGCGCCTCGTGGTTGCCGAGGGTGGGCTTGGTGAACGCGGCGAGCCGGCCCCAGTCCCTGCCGCCGGCAGGGTCGTCGAGGCTGGACCGGCCGTAGTTGTAGTCCCACTCGGCGGCGGTACCCGTCTCGTAGACGTCGCCGAGGAAGAGCAGCAGGCCGGCCCGCGAGTCGAGGACGGACTGGGCCACCGCCGCGCTGGCCCGGGTGCCGTCCCCGCCGTCGCCGACCGCCGCGATCAGCGGGTCGCCGTCGAACTGCCGGGGCGCGAACCTCTGCTGCCAGTCGTCCGGGGCGCCGGCGCGCGGCGGGTTGTCGATGGTCAGCGGGAGCAGGACGGCCTCGCCGAGTTCGGCGCTGTGCGGTTTGACGGAGACGCCGAGCCGGCCGGGGCCGTTCGGGAACCGGTCGGTGGGCCAGACGAAGGTCCACGGCGGCTGGAAGTCGAACAGCAGGTCGTCGCTCTCCCAGGTGAAGACCAGGTCGTAGGGGGTCTTGCCCTCGATGGTGGCGGTGACCGGCACGTCCCCGGTCAGGGTGTCCGACGGGACCGAGATGCAGACCGTCACCCCGCCGGACTCCCCGCACGCGCGGGGGGCGGGACCGGCGGCCGCGACAGTGGCGACGGCCGTGGTGAGCAGGAGGGCGCCGACGACGAGGCCGCGGCGGAAAATAGTCGCTTTCACGACTCTTATAACGAGTTGCCCGGCTGATCATGACGGCCGGTCGCGGGCCCGGCCCGGCGCCTCCACGGCGCGCCCCGACCCGTCAGGGGGCCTCGGGCGCCGCCCCCCGGATCCGGTCCCCGATCGAGGCCGCGACCCAGCGCAGCCCGTTCGTCGCGTACTTGAACCCGTGCATGACCAGCCACAACAGCGCCACCACGCCCCAGATGGCCCAGAACACCAGGCTCCGCACCAGCCCCAGCACCACGGCGACCGTGGAGTGCGTCGTGCGCCGGCCCTGCCCGGTGCTCGCCAGGTGCTTGACGAAGCCCCACAGCCGGTCGACGGCCCCGGTCAGCGCCGTCACCACCCGATCGGCGACGAGCAGCGGCAACGACAGCCAGGTCAGCGTGGCCAGCGGCCCGGCCGGTTCGTCGGCGCGGGACGGCTGCTGGTGCGGGGCGGCCCGGGCCAGGGCGCGCCGGGCCGCCGGGATCGCCAGGATCGACCAGGTGCCCGCCCAGAACGCCCACACCGTCCACCCGGGCCAGTCGGCGAACCGGCGGACCGCCCAGGCGAAGGGCAACAGGCAGACCAACGCGACGGGTACCAGCAGGAGGAAGGCCCCCACCAGCGCGAACACGTTCCCGGTGCCCCGGGCGGCCGGTTCCTCCGGGGTCGGCTCCGGCCGGGGCCGGGGCACGGCCTGCGGGGGAGGCGGCGGCGGATCCATCGTGTCCACCCGCGGGGCCGGCGACACCGGCACCGGCAACGCCTCGGTGGCCTCCGGGGTGGTCGGGCCCGGGTCGAGGAAGTCGAGCGGCGGGAGGTCCTCGGAGGAGATGGGACGGCTGCGGTCGGTCCAGCCGCCGTCCCAATAGCGCATGGCCGGCTCGCCATCCGGATCGACATACCAACCGGGCGCCCTGGTCATGCCCCTGAGAGTACCGCCGGGAGGGGCTGGGAGTGCAGTACGTCCAGGCGGGAGACCGCGCGGGTGAGCACCACGTACAGCCGGTGCAGACCGCGCGGCTCGGCGGCCACGATGGCGGCCGGCTCGGGCACGATCACGTGGTCGTACTCCAAGCCCTTCGCGAGCGTCGCCGGCATCACCGTGATTCGCTCGTCCTCCTCGGGGCCGCCGACGGTCAGCCCGGCGCTCTCCAACGCCGCCACCAGCCCGGGCACCGCCGCGTCGGCCGCGATCACGCCCACCGAACCCTCGTGCCCCAGCGCGGCCAGCACCGCCCGCACGGTCTCCGCCACCACGTCGGGTGTCGCGGTGACCGACAACGAACCGTCCCTGCGCATGGAGACCCCGGCCGGCACGTTGACGTCGAGGGCCGGGAGCAGCCGGTTCGCCAGCTCGATGATGGCCTCCGGCACCCGGAAGCCGGTGGTCAGCGGCACCACGGCCGTACCCGGCTTGCCCAGGTGTCCGAGGCTGTCGGCCCAGTCCGCCGCCGCCCACGGCGCGGTGCCCTGGGCCAGGTCGCCGAGCACGGTGAGCGACGCGTGCTCGCTGCGCCGCGCGATCACCCGGCACTGCATCGGGGACAGGTCCTGGGCCTCGTCGAGGACGACGTGCCCGTAGCTGGCCTCGCGGTCGAGCAGTCCGGCGGCCTCGTCCAGCAGCACCAGGTCCGCCGCCGACCACTTCGCGGACTTCGGGCTCTTCGGCGGCTTCGCCCAGCGCAGCGCCTCGAAGCCCTCCGGCGGGTCGGTGAGCAGTTCGCAGACCAGGCTCTCCGGGGTCACGGCCGGCCAGCAGGCCTCCAGGACGGCCTTGACCTGGGAATGCTTGCCCATCGCGCGCTGCCAGGACTCCGACGGCGACTCGCCCGAGCGGGCCTCGGCCTGGCGGAGCAGGAGGTTGACGATCCGGGCCCGGAGCCGCTCCCGGCCGATACCGTAGGGCAGGTTCGCCCTCCTGACCTCCGCGACCGCCGCGCGCAGGTCGTCCGGCGACAGCCGCCACCGCCACGCCCCGTCGGAGATCATCAGCCCCTCGGTGGGCTTGGCCACCTTCGTCCACAGCAGCCGGCCCAGCACGTCGGCCATCGCCGCGGAGTGCTTGAGCACGGCGGCCTCCAGCGGGTCGGTGGCCCGGACCGGATGCCGCGCGATCAGGTCGTCGATCGTGTACTGGTCCACCTCCACCTCGCCCAACGCCGGCAGCACGGCCGCGATGTAGCCGAGGAACGCCCGGTTCGGGCCGATGATCAGGACGCCGGCGCGCTTGAGGCGCTCGCGGTGCGCGTAGAGCAGGTAGGCGGCCCGGTGCAGGCCCACGGCCGTCTTCCCCGTGCCCGGGGCGCCCTGCACGCACACCGACTCGCCCAGCTCGGCCCGGACCAGGACGTCCTGCTCCGGCTGGATGGTGGCCACGATGTCGCGCATCGGCCCGACGCGGGGCCGTTCGATCTCGGCGGTGAGCAGGGCGCTCTTCGTACCCAGCTCCTCGCCCCGGGAGATGTGCTCGTCCTCGAAGCTGGTCAGCTCGCCCTTGACGAACCCGAACCGGCGGCGCTGGTCCACGCCCATCGGGTCGGCGACGCTGGCCTGGTAGAAGGCGGTGCACAGCGGGGCGCGCCAGTCGAGCACCAGCGGTTCGCCGCCGGCCTTGTCCACGACGTGCCGGCGGCCGATGTGCCAGCTCTCGGCGCCGGGCCGGTCCGGGAGCCGCATGTCCAACCGCCCGAAGAACAGCGGGGTACTCGGGTCGACGGCCAGTTGCTTCATCCGGTCCCGCATGGCGCGGCCCAGGGTCTCCGCCGAGTAGGCGTCGCCGGCCACGGTCGCGCCGGTGGTGTGGAGTTCGTCGGCGGTCCGCAGCATCCGCTCCAGCGCGGCGCGGGACCTGGTGAGGTGTTCCTGTTCGGCGAGCAGCTCTTCCTGCACGGGGGACGTCCTTTGCAGCGTCGGGGGTGATCTCCCACTGCCCTTGGCCCCGGAGGGCCCGGCTTCGACGGGCGCACGAACGTGCCAGCCTACCCGCGTCGGGGCAGGTCGGCGCGGGGTTTTCCCGCAGGCCCGCGACACGCGGGTGGTCCCGCGCACCCCCACGGCTGCGTGACGCCCGTCACGATCACCGCAGGCGTAGCTTGGACGACATGAGTCCGAGCAGGCCCCGGGTCGGCCACATCCAGTTCCTGAACTGTCTGCCGATCTACTGGGGCCTCGGCCGCACCGGCGCGCTGCTCGACGTCGAACTGCACAAGGACAGCCCCGACCAGCTCAACGAGCGCCTGGTCGACGGCCGGCTCGACATCGGCCCGATCAGCCTGGTGGAGTACCTGCGCGCGGCCGACGACCTGCTCCTCCTCCCGGACCTCGCGGTCGGCAGCGACGGCCCCGTGCTCTCGGTCAACATCGTGTCGAAGAAGCCGCTCGCGGAGCTGGACGGCGCCCGGGTCGCGCTCGGCTCGACCAGCAGGACCGGGGTGCTCCTGGCCCAGCTGCTGCTCGCCGGCCGGTACGGGGTGACCCCGACCTACACCCGCACCGCCCCCGACCTGGACGCGATGCTCGCCGACGCCGAGGCGGCCGTCGTGATCGGCGACGTCGCGCTGCGCGCCCTGTACGAGGCGCCGTCGCAGGGCCTGCACGTCACCGACCTGGGCCAGGCGTGGCGGGACTGGACCGGGCTGCCGATGGTCTTCGCCGTCTGGGCGGTCCGGCGCGACTTCGCCGAGGCGCACCCGGGCCTGGTCAAGGACGTGCACGAGGCGTTCCTGCGGTCCCGGGACCTGTGCCTGTCCGAGCTGGACGAGGTGGCCGAGTCGGCGGCCCGCTGGGAGCCGTTCGACGCCGCGACCCTCGCCGGCTACTTCCGGGCGCTGGACTTCTCGCTGGGCGCGCGGCAGGTCGCGGGGCTGCGGGAGTTCGCGGCCCGGGCGGCGGCGCACGGGGCGGCCCCGGCGCTCCCGGCCGACGGCCCGCTGTTCGTCTTCGACTGACAAACCCCTTCGACGGGTACCGAGGCCCGCTCCCGCTGTCGGGGGCGGGCCTCTCCGCGTGCGCGCGCCGGGCCGGCCGCCCGGGCTGTGCCCGACCGGGCCTGTCGCGCGTTCCGGTCCCGGCGTGCCCGGTCGGGTCGGAGTCGGACATCGAGCGCGATAACGCCAACCCCATGGGCCAACTCTGTTACAGGACTTGGTCGAGTGGGTTGGTGGGTGTAACACTTGTGGGGTGTATGGCAACGACTTCTCCGAGCCCCCCGAGCAGCCGGGCGCGCGCAGCCTGCTCGACCAGGTGGCCGACGCGGAACGTGACCTCCAGCTCGCGGCCCAGCAGGACCGGCCGACGGGCTCCGAGGACGACTACTTCATGGCGGTCATCGCCGCCGACCAGAAGATCGAGCCCCGGGACTGGATGCCGGAGAAGTACCGGAAGAATCTGATCCGGCAGATCGCCCAGCACGCGCACTCCGAGATCATCGGCATGCAGCCCGAGGGCAACTGGATCTCCCGGGCCCCCACGCTCAAGCGCAAGGCCATCCTGCTCGCCAAAGTGCAGGACGAGGCCGGCCACGGGCTGTATCTCTACGCTGCGGCCGAGACCCTCGGCATCGACCGCGCCGAGATGTCGGACATGCTGATCGACGGCCGGCAGAAGTACAGCTCGATCTTCAACTACCCCACCCTGACCTGGGCGGACGTCGGCGCGATCGGCTGGCTGGTCGACGGCGCGGCCATCGTCAACCAGGTCCCGCTGTGCCGCGCCTCCTACGGGCCGTACGCGCGGGCGATGATCCGGGTGTGCAAGGAGGAGTCCTTCCACCAGCGCCAGGGGTACGAGATCCTGCACGTCCTCAGCCACGGCACCGCCGAGCAGAAGGCGATGGCCCAGGACGCGGTCGACCGCTGGTGGTATCCGTCGCTGGCCATGTTCGGCCCGCCCGAGGGCGAGTCGCCCAACACGGCGCAGTCGATGGCCTGGAAGGTGAAGCGGTTCACCAACGACGAGCTGCGCCAGCGGTTCGTGGACATGTGCGTCGGCCAGGCCGAGATCCTGGGCCTGACCCTGCCGGACCCGGGCCTGGTGTGGAACGAGGCCGAGGGCCGGCACGACTACACCCAGCCCGACTACGACGAGCTGTTCCGGGTGATCAAGGGCAATGGCCCGTGCAACCGGGAACGGATCGCGCACCGGAAGGCCGCCCACGAGGGTGGCCAGTGGGTCCGCGACGCCGCGGAGGCGTACGCGCGCAAGCAGCAGGCCAAGAAGGAGCAGCTCGCCATGGCGGGCGCAGCGACGACAGGAGTCCCCGCGTGAGCACGACAGACTGGCCCCTGTGGGAGGTCTTCGTCCGGCCCCGGCGCGGGCTGGCGCACACCCACGTCGGCAGCCTGCACGCGCCCGACGCCGAGTTGGCGCTGCGTAACGCGCGGGACCTGTACACCCGGCGGCAGGAGGGCGTGTCCCTCTGGGTGGTGCCCGCCGTCGCGATCACGGCGAGCAGCCCGGACGAGAAGGACGCGTTCTTCGAGCCGGCCGCCGACAAGGTGTACCGGCACCCGACCTTCTACGACGTCCCCGAAGGCGTGGCCCACCTGTGAGCGCGCACCCGGACCTCAGCCACGCCGACGACCCGGTGACCCGGGGCGTCGGCAGCGACCTCAACCTCGGCGACGACGCGCTGATCGCGGCGCAGCGGCTCGCGGAGTGGACCTCCCGGGGCCCCGAGCTGGAGGAGGACGTGGCCCTGGCCAACATCGCCCTCGACCTGCTCGGCCAGGCCCGGATGTTCCTGTCCCGGACGGGCCACGAGGACGAACTCGCCTTCCTGCGTACCGACCGGCAGTTCACGAACGTCCAACTCGTGGAGCTGCCGAACGGGGACTTCGCGCACGCGATCGTCCGGCTGCTGTTCTTCTCGGCGTACCAGCGCGAGCTGTACACGGCCATGCGGGGCGACGAGATCGCGGACAAGGCGATCAAGGAGGTCGCGTACCACGTCGACCACGCCCGGCTGTGGACGCTGCGGCTCGGCGACGGTACGGACGAGTCGCACGCGCGGGCCCAGGCGGCGGTGGACGAGCTGTGGCCGTACACCCATGAGCTGTTCGAGGGTAATGATCTCCGGTCCGGCTGGCTGGCGGTGGTCGAGCCGATCCTGGCCGAGGCGACCCTGACCCGGCCCGAGGACGGCTGGGCGCCCACCGGCGGCCGGCAGGGCCTGCACACCACGCACCTGAGCTACCTGCTCGCGGAGATGCAGGTGCTGCACCGCGCGCACCCGGGGGCGACCTGGTGAACGCCGTCCACGCGGAGCCGGTGACCGTGCCCGGGGCGTCCCGGGCCGGGGAGCAGCGCGCGGCCGAGCTGGCCGAGCTGCGGGCCGCCGTCGCCGCCGTCCCCGACCCGGAGATCCCGACCGTCACGATCGACGACCTGGGCATCCTGCGGGACGTCGAGGTCGTCGGCGACCGCGTGGTCGTGACCATCACCCCGACCTACTCGGGCTGCCCCGCGATGGACGCCATCCGCACGGACATCCGCCGCGCGCTGCCCGGCCGCGACGTCGAGGTCCGCACCGTGCTGGCCCCCGCCTGGACCACGGACTGGATCACGGAGTCCGGCCAGGAGAAGCTCCGCCAGGCCCGGATCGCGCCCCCGTCGGGCGTGGCTCGCGTCGGCACCACCCTGACCCTGAGCATCTCCGTCCGCTGCCCGAACTGCGGCTCCCCGGACACCCGGGAACTGAGCCGGTTCGGCTCGACGGCCTGCAAGTCCCTGTGGAGCTGCCGGGAGTGCGGCGACCCCTTCGACCACTTTAAGGCGATATAGAAGTGACCGTCACCCTGAGCAAGCCGGCCCGGCGCCGTCCGGTGTTCCACCCGCTGACCGTCCAGGCCGTGGACCAGCTCACCGAGGACGCGGTGGCGGTCTCCTTCCTGGTACCCGAGGACCTGCGCGCCACCTACGCCTTCCGCCCCGGCCAGCACCTCACCGTGCGGCTGCTGTCCGGCGGCGAGGACATCCGGCGCAGCTACTCGATCTGCTCCACCCCCGCCGAGCTGGCCAGCGACGGGGTGCTCCGGGTCGGCGTGAAGCAGGTGCCCGGCGGCGCGTTCTCCACCTACGCCAACGGGGCGCTCGACGCCGGCCACACCGTCGAGGTCATGCCGCCGATCGGGCACTTCACGACGGAGTTCGCGGCCGGGCGCGCGCGCCGGTACGTGGCGGTCGTCGCCGGATCCGGGATCACCCCGGTGCTGTCGTTGCTGGCCACGGGCCTGGCCGCCGAGCCGGACAGCGAGTGGACGGTGCTGTTCGGCAACCGGTACGCGCGGTCGGTCATGTTCCTGGAGGAGCTGGCGGACCTCAAGGACCGGTACCCGAGCCGGGTGCAGCTCGTGCACGTGCTGTCCCGCGAGCCCCAGGACGCCGAGCTGCTGTCGGGGCGGATCGACGCCGAACGGCTGCCCCGGCTCCTGGAGGCCTTCGCGCCCGAGGCGGACGAGTACTTCCTGTGCGGCCCGTACGGCATGGTCGTCGCGGCCCAGACGCTGCTGGACGGCTCCCTCGTACACTCCGAGCTGTTCTACGCCGACGACGCCCCCGCGACGACGCCCACGGAGGCCGACGCCCACGAGGCCGACGTCACGATCCTGCTCGACGGCCGGGCGACCAGCTTCGGCATGCGCCGCGACGAGAAGGTGCTGGACGCGGCCCTGAAGGTCCGCTCCGAACTGCCCTACGCCTGCAAGGGCGGGGTGTGCTCCACCTGCAAGGCGAAGGTCGTCGAGGGCGAGGTCCGGATGGCCCGCAACTACGCCCTGGAGCCCGACGAGGTCGCCGCCGGCTTCGTCCTGACCTGCCAGTCGTCGCCGGTCACCGACCGGGTGGTCGTCGACTACGACGCGTGACGCTGTGACGTGGCAGCCGGGTGCCCAAGGTGCCCGGCTCCGCGCACCGACCGAGAGGTAACCTCGGGGACATGAGCGTGGAGATCAGCAAGATTCTGCAGCGAGCAGCTGACGGGGGCCGGATCAGCCCGGAGGAGGCGCTGCTGCTCTACACGGAGGCGCCGTTCCACGCGCTGGGCGAGGCGGCGGACACGGTGCGCCGGCGGCGGTACCCGGAAGGGATCGTCACCTACCTCATCGACCGCAACATCAACTACACGAACGTCTGCGTCACCGCGTGCAAGTTCTGCGCGTTCTACCGCGCGCCCAAGCACGCCGAGGGCTGGACGCACGACACCGCCGAGATCCTCCGGCGCTGCGCCGAGGCCGTCGAGCTGGGCGCCACCCAGGTCATGCTCCAGGGCGGCCACCACCCCGACTACGGCGTGGAGTACTACGAGGAGCTGTTCGGCGCGGTCTCCACGGCGTACCCGGACCTGGTGATCCACTCGATCGGCCCGTCCGAGGTCCTGCACATGGCCAAGGTGTCCGGCGTCAGCCTGGAGGAGGCCATCCGGCGGATCCACGCGGCCGGGCTCGCCTCCATCGCGGGCGCCGGGGCCGAGATGCTCCCCGACCGGCCGCGCAAGGCCATCGCACCGCTCAAGGAGTCCGGCGCGCGCTGGCTCGAGGTGATGGGCATCGCGCACCGGCAGGGCATCGAGTCCACGGCCACCATGATGATGGGTACCGGCGAGACGAACGCCGAGCGCATCGAGCACATGACCATGATCCGGGACCTGCAGGACGAGACCGGCGGCTTCCGCTCCTTCATCCCGTGGACGTACCAGCCGGAGAACAACCACCTCAAGGGCCGCACCCAGGCGACGACCCTGGAATACCTGCGCCTGATCGCGGTCGCCCGGCTGTTCTTCGACAACATCAACCACCTGCAGGCCTCGTGGCTGACGACGGGCAAGGACGCCGGCCAGCTGTCCCTGCACATGGGTGTCGACGACCTCGGCAGCATCATGCTCGAGGAGAACGTGATCTCCTCGGCGGGCGCGAAGCACCGGTCCAACCTGCACGACCTGGTGTGGATGATCCGGACCGCCGACCGGATCCCGGCCCAGCGCGACACGCTCTACCGGCACCTGAACGTGCACTGGACCCCCGCCGACGACCCGACCGACGAGCGCGTGACGTCGCACTTCTCCTCGATCACCAACGTCGACCGGCAGCTGACGGTCCTCCAGTAACACTTACGCAACGGTTTGCGAGCCCCCGCCGGTCGTTTGACCGGCGGGGGTTCTTTTGCCCGGTAGTAACGGGGAGTGGCGGCCTGTATGGTCCCTCGAAGTTCCATCCATCACTCACCCTCGGTGGATCCATGAAGCGTTTCCTCGCAGGCGCGGCTCTCACGACGCTCGCAGCCAGCACCCTCACTCTCGGCCTCGGCACCGCGGCGCACGCCAAGGTCACTCCGGCCGATCTCGCCGTGGACATCAAGGCCCGCCAGATCGCGGTCGACTCCAACGGCAAGACCTTCTTCGTGGAGGTACAGAACAAGGGCGGCTCGACCGCGACCCACACCAAGGTCGTGTTCGACATGTCCAAGCTCGGCCCGAACGTCGTCGCGGACCTCCCCGGCTGGCCGTGCACCGGTGACCGCACCGCGTACGTCTGCGACCTCGGCGAGCTGGAGCCCGGCTACCTCGACAGCACCCTGGGCGTGAACCTCCGCCCGGTCAGCCCCGACGCGCCCCTCGGCCGCGCCGGCAAGCTCACGGTGTCGATCAGCTCGGACTACCGCGAGGACGTGGCCCACAAGGGCGACAACTCCACCACGTACAGCGTGGACCTGATGGCCTCGTCCATCGACTACGGCGTCCTCGTCGGCAACGTCGGCGGCCTGGCCCCGGGCGTCCCGAGCGACCTGTGGATCGCCGTGGACAACAACGGCACCCAGACCGGCGCGGGCCTGTCCCTGGCGCTGACCCTCCCCGAGCACGTCGTGTTCAGCGAGGAGGTGCGCGGCTGCTCGTACACGAACAAGCGGTCGGCCGTGTGCGCCTGGTCGACGTACATCGACTCCGACGGCACCGAGCAGCCGATCGTCCTGGCGCCCGGCGCGAGCTTCGACACCCTGGCCCTCGGCCTGCGGGTCCAGGCGACCGCCGACGCCACCCCGAACACCAACCTGGGCGCGGCCGTCGTGCAGGTCGGCCCGTACGGCGACTTCCAGCCCGAGGCCGGCACCGCCCGGGGCGCCGTGGTGAAGCAGGCCAAGGTCGCCGCCAAGCAGGTCGACGGGGACAAGGTCGACAACTCGGCCCGGTTCACGCTGACCACCGGCACGCCGTACTCGGACCTGGCGCTGTCCGGAGCCACCGTCACGGGCAAGGTCGGCGAGGTCGTCGACTACAAGGTCACGGTCACGAACAACGGCGCGTGGGCCAGCCCCAAGACCTCGAAGATCATCGTCACCGCTCCGGAGGGCACGAAGTTCGCCACCCCGCCGAAGCCGTGCCACACGATCATCAGCAAGGTCAGCTACGAGTGCACCCTGCCGACGCTGGTCGGCGGCGAGAGCTACGACCTGGCGCTGTCGCTGCGGTTCTCGCAGGAGGTGGCCGGGGTGAGCAGCACCAACACGGTCACCGGCACCCTGCCGGACCCGGTCGACGGCAACAACAGCGCGATCGTGACCGCCACGGCCACGAAGTAACACCCGCACCGACGCGAAGGGCCCCGGGATGTTCCCGGGGCCCTTCGCGTCGCAGTGGGCCGGTCATGCGGCGAGGCGCTGGTCCGCGAAGGTCAGGGTGGAGCGTTCATCCAGGTGGGGACGGATGGCGGCCAGCAGCCTGGTGGCCTGCTCGGGGCGGTCCAGCTCGATCAGCGCCAGCACCTCGGCCAGGCGCGCCCGGGCCCGGATCCTCCGGTTCGGTGCGTGTCGCGCGGCGGCCCGCGCGAGCGCCACCGCCGCGCTCGGATCGCCGTCGACGAGGGCCCAGACGGCGGCCATCGTCTTCGCGTTGGCCACCGGGAGGTGGGCGACCATCTCCGGAAGGGCGGTCCGGGCCCGGGTGACCAGGTCCGTCGGGACCGCTTTCCCGCAGGCCAGAGCCTCCCCGACGCCGTAGCACAGCATCGCGTTCAAGCCGAAGTCCCCAGCACTTTCCGGGTACCGATCCATGTGTTCCGCCATGGCCACCGCCGTCGCGAGGGCGTTCCCGTCGTAGGCCGAGCGCTGCACACTGAGGAAGCTCGCGACCTGGGGCTCGGGGGCCAGGGCGAGCAGTTGGTCGATGATCTGCTGGATCTGACGGGCCCGCTCCCCGGTCTGGTAGCGCAGCCACAGCAGACCCTCGGCCGAGTTCCGGTGGTCCGGCTGGAGGAAGGGATGCTGCCGTCTCAACCCCGCCCGGAAGTACCACGCGTTCACCACCGGGCGGTCGACGACGGAGGGCCAACCGATGGTCAGCCAGTGCAGCACCACCACGCACACGCCGATCGTCGACACCGACCAGCTCCGGTGCGCGTCCGGCAGGGGCGGCACGGGCGGCTCCGCCCACGGGGCCCAGATGTCCGGTACCTCCGGAGGTTCCGGCGCTGTGGCCACGGCCGCCACGCCCAACACCGTGAAGACGAGCACCGGCACCGCGTACGGGAGCCAGTTCCGCCAGCGGCTCCCCGACGCGGGGAGGATCCAGCCGAGACTCAGTGCGACCGGCCACCGGCACAACGTGAGCAGCACCGGACCGATCCAGAAGTCGCGGGACCTCCCCATTCCCACGACCAGCCGGTAGGGCCGGATCCAGCTGACGAGAAGGCCCAGCATCTGGGCGGCGACGTAGACGAGGTGCGCCGCGACGAGGAGGGCCGCGACCCGGCCGGCCTCAGCCCAGGTCGGCAGCTGGGGCACGCCTTCCAGGCAGTACCGGGTCACGAAGTAGTAGATCGCGGTGCCGACCAGGGCGGTCAGGACACGGGCGTTGAGCGCGGAGTGGCGGTGTGGCACCCCGCGAGGCTAAGGGTTCGGCTAGAGCTTGGCGAGGGTGCCCGTCGCGACCTGGGTGGCGAGGCCCCGGAGCTGCTCGATCTCGGGGGCCGTCCAGTCCTTGTCCTCGCGGTTGGCGACCAGCACGAAGCTGAGCAGCACGTTGTCGTCGAGGACGTGCACGGTCACAGTGACGGTTTTGCCGGCCGGGACGGTGACCATGCCCGCCTGGGACCCCACCGTGGTCAGCAGCGTGGTCGACGGCTCGGTGAGCTTCGCGCCGTACGCGGTGACGGCCTCGGCGCCGCTCGGGAAGTACGTGGCCGTGCCGGCCAGGCTGCCGCTCCGGTGCTGCGGCGGCTTCGGCGGCGTACCGGCCGGCGGCTTGAACTCCAGGGACGCCGTGCAGGTCAGGCCGGTGGGCGCGCCCGCGCCCACCGTCGGGTACAGCCCCTTGACCGGGGCCGTGTCGAGCTTCGTGCACAGCTCGGTGACCGGCTTGTGCCTCACGGCCGTCGGGGTGGGAGACGGGGCCGGCGGCAGGGTCTGCGCGACCGGCTGGGCCGGCGTCGGCTTCCGGGCGTCCTTCTCCTCCGGGATCATCACGTTGAGCACGAGCAGCCCGGCGACGATCAGCGCGATGACGCCGACCGCGCCCGCGAGGACCCGGCGGACGGTGAGCGGCTTGACGGCCCCGATGATCGGCAGGATCATCGTCGGGCTCTCGTCGGGCTTGGGGAGCGGGGGCTGCGCGGGGGGCAGGGGCGCGGGTGCCCCGGTACCCCCGAGTGGTGTTCCGCTCTGGTCGGAGCCGGGAGAGCCGGCGCTGCCGAAACCGGCCGCACCGCCGGGGGGCGGGCCACCGAAGCCGCCCGGAGCCGAACCGCCGAAGGCTGACGCGCCGCCCGGGTCCTGCGCCCCACCCGGGGCGGATCCGCCGAAGCCCGACGTCGCCGGGGCCGCCCCGCCGAACGTGCCGGCCCCGCCGAACGAGGACCCGCCACTACTGAACGAGGCCCCGCCGGGCACGTGCCCACTGGCCGCGCCGCCGGGCACATCCCCGCCGAACGCCCCACCGGGCAACGCGGAGTAACCGGCCGGCGCGGGCTGGACGGGCCCGGGGATGCCCGCGTCGGCGGAGGACAGCGACTCGCCGCCCCCGATCACGGGGTAGCTCCGCGCGGGGGTGTCCGGCACGGGCCGCACCGACGCGCTGGCCGAGATCTGCCGCATGTCCGGCGGTAGCTCGGAACTCTGGCCGTGGATGCCCTGGCCGGGCCGCACGGACCGGCGGACGGGCCTGGCCTGGTCCGTCGCGGACAGGTCCGCGAGGGTGGCCGGCCGGGCGTTGTGCAGCGTCGACAGCTCCTCCGGCGTTTCCGCGCCGGAGGCGGGGTCATGCGCTGACTGGGTCACGGTCCGTCACACTCCTTCAACCATTCCCCCGCATACCGGGTCGCCGCACGCGGCTTTAGCAGCCATTGTTGACCATCGGCGAGTCAGCGCTGCAGGCGGCACACGTAGAGTGCAGGGCGTGACGCGAGCTTCGCTGGACAAGCAGCCGCACGAGGTAGCCGAGATGTTCGACGGCGTGGCCCGGCGGTATGACCTGACCAATACCGTACTGTCCTTCGGCCAGGATCGGGCCTGGCGACGGGCAACCCGACAGGCACTTGACCTGAAACCGGGCGAGCGGTGCCTCGACCTGGGCGCGGGAACGGGTGTGTCGACTGAGGAACTCGCCCGAAGCGGTGCCTATGTGGTCGGCGCGGACATCTCAGTCGGAATGCTCCGCGAGGGCCGGAACCGGGGCGTTCCCCTGCTGGCCGGCGACGCGCTGGCCCTTCCGTTCGCGGACGGCAGCTTCGACGCGGTGACGATCTCCTACGCGATCCGCAACGTGCACGACCCCGACGCGGCGCTGCGGGAGATGGCCCGGGTGACGAAGCCGGGCGGGCGGCTCGTGGTGTGCGAGTTCAGCCGGCCGACGAACCCCGTGTTCCGGACCGTGTACCTGGAGTACCTGATGAAGGCTCTTCCGGCGGTCGCGAGCCGGGTCAGCAGCAACCCGGACGCCTACGTCTACCTCGCCGAGTCGATCCGGGCCTGGCCGAGCCAGGCGGAGTGGGCGGAACGCATCGGTGTCAATGGGTGGAAAAACGTCGCCTGGCGGAACATGACCGGCGGCATCTCGGCGTTGCACCGGGCCACTCGGGCCTGAAACCCCGCGCGATGCCCCTCAAATAAGGTACAAAAGGCACAAGCCGCCGTCAGTGGAGTTAGGCTCGCCTAACCCGCCGGGGGGATGGCGGCGGCCTTAGACTGCACGCGATAGGGCTCGTGAAAGTCTTCACAAACTCGGCTGGACCGGGAAAACGTGGAGCGCGCACAGGAGAGGCCAGGGTCGTGACAGTGCCGCATGCCAGCGATTCCGCTGCTGAAGCGGACGTCATCGTTGTTGGAGCCGGCCCCGGAGGTTCGGCCGCCGCCCACCACCTCGCCGCGCACGGCGCGAACGTGCTCCTCCTGGAGAAGACCGAGTTCCCCCGTGAGAAGGTCTGCGGCGACGGCCTGACCCCGCGCGCGGTCAAGCAGCTGATCCGGATGGGCGTCGACATCGAGGCCCCGGGCTGGCTGAAGAACAAGGGCCTGCGGGTGATCGGCGGCGGCATGCGCCTCGAACTCGACTGGCCCGACCTGGAGAGCTTCCCCAACTACGGCCTGACCCGGACCCGGATGGACTTCGACGACATCCTGGCGAAGCGGGCGGTCGAGGCCGGCGCGCGGCTGATCACCAACACGAACGTGCAGGGCCCGATCCTGGACGCGGCCGGCCGGGTGATCGGTGTGAAGGCGACCGGTCCGGGCAAGGAGCCGAAGGAGTACCGCGCGCCGATCGTCATCGCCGCCGACGGGGTCTCCGGCCGGTTCCCGCTGTCGATGGGGCTCACCAAGCGTGAGGACCGCCCGATCGGGGTGGCCGTCCGGCGGTACTACAAGTCCGAGCTCAAGCACGACGACGAGTACCTGGAGTCGTGGCTGGAACTCCGCAGCAAGGAGGGCGGCGACAAGCTGCTCCCCGGCTACGGCTGGATCTTCGGCATGGGCGACGGCCGGGTCAACGTCGGCCTGGGCGTGCTGAACAGCAGCTCGGCGTTCGGCAAGACGGACTACCGGCAGATGCTCACCGACTGGCTCGACAACACTCCCGAGGAGTGGGGCCTGCGCGAGGAGAACGCCGACGGCAAGATCCTGGGCGCGGCGCTGCCCATGGGCTTCAACCGGGTGCCGCACTACACCCGGGGCGTGATGCTCGTCGGTGACTCCGGCGGCATGGTGAACCCCTTCAACGGCGAGGGCATCGCGTACGCGATGGAGTCGGGCGTGCTGGCCGCGGAGATCGCGGTGCAGGCGCTGGCCCGGGGCACCACCCCCGAGCGCGAGCGGGCGCTGCGGCTGTACCCGCAGGAGCTCAAGCTGCGCTACGGCGGCTACTACCGGCTCGGCGGAGTGTTCGTGAAGATGATCGGCAACCCGCAGATCATGAAGATCGCCACGAGGCACGGTATGCCGCACCCGACGTTGATGAAGTTCGTCCTCAAGCTGCTCGCGAACCTGACCGACCCGCGCGGCGGCGACGCGATGGACAAGATCATCAACGGGCTGACCAGGATCGCCCCCGCTGTCTAGCGGGTCAAACGTACACATTAGGGTTATCAGGTTTCTGGACGGAGAGGAAGGCGGATAGCGTATGTCGCTCTCCCCATACATACCCATCGTGGGGTTGATCGCCCTCGCGTTCGGTTTCGCGCTCTTCTCCGTCGCGTCTGCGCCGATGACCGGCCCACGCCGGTACAACCGCGCGAAGCTCGACGCCTACGAGTGCGGCATCGAGCCCACCCCGCAGGGTGCCGGCGGTGGCAAGTTCCCGGTCAAGTTCTACCTGACCGCGATGCTGTTCATCGTCTTCGACATCGAGATCATCTTCCTGTACCCGTGGGCCGTGTCCTTCAACGCGCTCGGCCTCTTCGGGTTCGTCGAGATGGTTCTGTTCATCGGCACGGTCTTCGTCGCGTACGCCTACGTGTGGCGTCGCGGCGGGCTGGATTGGGACTGACATGGGCATCGAAGAGAAGCTTCCGGCAGGGGTCCTCCTGACCTCGGTCGAGAAGCTGGTCAACTGGACCCGCAAGTCGAGCTTCTGGCCGGCGACGTTCGGGCTCGCCTGTTGCGCCATCGAGATGATGGCGTCGGGCGGCGCCCGGTACGACCTCGGCCGGTTCGGCATGGAGGTCTTCCGGGCCAGCCCCCGCCAGGCGGACCTGATGATCGTCGCGGGCCGGGTGAGCCAGAAGATGGCCCCGGTCCTTCGCCAGATCTACGACCAGATGCCGGAGCCCCGCTGGGTGCTCTCCATGGGCGTCTGCGCCTCCAGCGGCGGCATGTTCAACAACTACGCGATCGTGCAGGGCGTCGACCACATCGTGCCGGTCGACATGTACCTGCCGGGCTGCCCCCCGCGCCCCGAGATGCTGATGGACGCGATCCTCAAGCTGCACGAGAAGGTCATGCACGAGCCGCTCGGCGAGAAGCGCCGCCAGATCCTGGCCGCGCAGCCGGCCCCGATCGTCAAGGTCGGGTCGATGCCGTCGAGCTACCGGTTCAACAAGGCCAAGAAGAAGCAGTGGACCGAGGCCGTGGCCGCCGGGACCGAGGAGCAGCTCCGCATCGAGAACTGGATGAAGGAGAGGGCCGGGCTGTGAGCGAGCGATCAGCGAGCGAACCGGGAACTCAGGGGACGCGTGCGCACCTCCTTGACCAGAGTGGGGTGAACGCGTGAGCGAGCGCGAGCTTGGCACTTCCACGGTCGCCAAGGGGGCCTTCGGGGTCACCGGCACCGGCGACGTCTCCGGCTACGGCGGCCTCGTCCGCCGCCGCCCGGTCACCATCGCCACGGAGAAGCCCTACGGCGGGTACTTCGACGAGGTCACCGACGCGCTCGAAGAGGCCTTCCCCGAGTTCCACGACGCCATCGAGATGGTCGTCGTGGACCGGGGCGAGCTGACCCTGCACGTCAAGGCCGACCGGATCCTCGACGTCGCCCGGATCCTGCGCGACGACGCCTCGCTGCGGTACGAGATGTGCTCCTCGGTGTCCGGGGTGGACTACCTCGACGCCGCGGACGACCCGCGCCGGCTGCACGTGGTCTACCACCTGACCTCGATGACGTACCGGCGCCGGATCCGGCTCGAAGCCGCCGTCACGGCCGAGAACGCGAAGCTGCCGAGCGTCACGTCGATCTACCCGACCGCCGACTGGCAGGAGCGGGAGACGTTCGACATGTTCGGCATCGACTTCGAGGGCCACCCGGGTCTGACCCGGATCCTGATGCCGGACGACTGGGAGGGCCACCCCCAGCGCAAGGACTACCCGCTCGGCGGCGTGCCGGTCGAGTACAAGGGCGCGGAAATTCCTCCGCCGGACCAGCGGAGGGCGTACAAGTGACCGACACCTACGCAGACGCACGGGAGACCACCGAGGGGCGGGTCTTCACCGTCACCGGTGGCGACTGGGACGCCGTCCTCGGTGGCGACGACCCGATCCACGACGAGAAGATCGTCGTCAACATGGGCCCGCAGCACCCGTCGACGCACGGCGTGCTCCGGCTCGTCCTCGAACTCGAGGGTGAGACGGTCACCGACGCGCGCACGGTCGTGGGCTACCTGCACACCGGCATCGAGAAGAACCTCGAGTACCGGACCTGGACCCAGGGCACCACGTTCGTCACCCGGATGGACTACCTGGCCCCGATCTTCAACGAAACGGGCTACTGCCTGGCCGTGGAGAAGCTGCTCGGCATCGAGGAGCAGATCCCGGACCGGGTGAACGTGATCCGGATCCTGATGATGGAGCTCAACCGGATCTCCTCGCACCTGGTCTGGCTGGCGACGACGGGCATGGAGCTCGGCGCGCTGTCCATGATGATCTACGGGTTCCGCGAGCGCGAGTACATCCTGGACATCTTCGAGCTGTGCTCCGGGCTGCGGATGAACATGGCGTACGTCCGGCCGGGCGGCGTCGCCCAGGACGTGCCGGACGAGGCGATCGCGAAGATCAAAGAGTTCCTCGGCTGGATGCCGGCCCGGATCAACATGTACGAGGACCTGCTCTCCGGCAGCCCGATCTGGCAGTCGCGCACCCAGGGCGTCGCGTACCTCGACGCGGCCGGGTGCGTCGCGCTCGGCATCACCGGCCCGGTGCTCCGCAGCGCCGGCCTCGCGTGGGACCTGCGCAAGACGATGCCGTACTCCGGCTACGAGAACTACGACTTCGAGGTCCCGACCCACCCGGACGGCGACGTCTGGGCCCGGTACCAGGTCCGGCTCGGCGAGATGCGCGAGTCGCTGAAGATCATCCAGCAGGCGCTCGACCGCCTGGAGCCCGGCCCGATCATGGTCGCGGACAAGAAGATCGCCTGGCCCGCGCAGCTCGCGATGGGCGGCGACGGCCTGGGCAACTCCCTGGAGCACGTCGCGAACATCATGGGCCAGTCCATGGAGTCCCTGATCCACCACTTCAAGCTCGTCACCGAGGGCTTCCGGGTCCCCGCCGGGCAGGTGTTCACCGAGATCGAGGCCCCGCGCGGCACGCTCGGGGTGCACGCGGTGTCCAGTGGTGGCACCCGGCCGTACCGGGTGCACTTCCGGGAGCCGAGCTTCATCAACCTGCAGGCGATCCCGGCCATGGCCGAGGGCGGACTGCTGGCAGACGTAATCGCAGGCGGGGCCTCACTGGACCCCGTGATGGGTGGGTGTGACCGCTAATGGCTTTCTCCGAAGAGACCTTCGTCCGGGCGAAGGAGATCATCGCCCGGTACCCGGAGGGGCACTCCCGGTCGGCTCTCCTGCCGCTGCTGCACCTGGTGCAGGCCGAGGACGGCTACATCACGCCCGAGGGGATCGGCTTCTGCGCCGACCAGCTCGGGATCACCAAGGCGCAGGTCAACGCCGTGGCGACGTTCTACACGATGTACAAGCGCAAGCCCACGGGCGACTGGCTGGTCAGCGTGTGCACGAACACCATGTGCGACCGGATGGGCGGCCAGAAGGCCTACGAGGCGCTGAGCGAGTACCTGGGTGTCGGGCACGAGGAGACCACCTCCGACGGCAAGATCACCCTGGAGCACGCCGAGTGCCTGGCCGCGTGCGACTACGCGCCGGTCATGACGGTCAACTACGACTTCTTCGACGGTACCCAGGCCGCTGACGCCCTGGAGATCGTCAAGCAGCTCCAGAGCGGCGAGGTCCCGGTACCCTCCCGGGCGCCGCGGCTCTGCTCGTTCCGCGAGATCCAGCTGCAGCTGGCCGGCTTCCCCGACGAGCGGCCCGGCGCGGTCGCCGAGGGCGTGGCGGGCGACCCCACCCTGGCCGGCGCGAGGCTCGCGGCGGACAACGGCGTCGCGGTGCCCGGGTTCGACCCGAACACCCCGATCGCGCGTAAGGAGGCAAAGGCATGAGCGGGCCCATCCACAAGCTCACCCCCGTGCTGACCAAGCGCTGGCTGTCGCCGGACGCCTGGAAGCTCGCCACCTACGAGCGCCTCGACGGCTACGCGGCCCTGCGCAAGGCGCTCAAGGCCGAGCCCGACGACCTGATCCAGCTCGTCAAGGACTCCGGTCTGCGCGGCCGGGGCGGCGCGGGCTTCCCCACCGGCATGAAGTGGGGCTTCATCCCGCAGGGTGACGGCAAGCCGCACTACCTCGTGGTCAACGCCGACGAGGGCGAGCCGGGCACCTGCAAGGACCTGCCGCTCATGTCGCACGACCCGCACTCGCTGATCGAGGGCGTCATCATCTCCTCGTACGCGATCCGGGCCAACTTCGCCGCCATCTACATCCGGGGCGAGGCCGTGCAGGCGGCGCGTCGGCTGCGGGCGGCCGTGCAGGAGGCGTACACCCGGGGCTACCTGGGGCGGAACATCCTCGGCTCGGGCTACAACCTGGACCTGGTGATCCACTCCGGCGCGGGCGCGTACATCTGCGGCGAGGAGACGGCGCTGCTCGACTCCCTCGAGGGCTTCCGCGGCCAGCCCCGGCTGCGCCCGCCGTTCCCGGCGACCCACGGCCTCTACTCGAAGCCCACGGTCATCAACAACGTCGGCACCATCGCCAGCGTGCCCTACATCGTCCTGGGCGGCGCGGACTGGTGGAAGTCGATGGGTACGGAGAAGTCCTCCGGCCCGATGATCTACTCGCTCTCCGGCCGGGTGAAGAACCCGGGCCAGTACGAGTGCGGCATGGGCATCACCCTCCGCGAGCTCATCGAGCTGGCCGGCGGCATGCAGGACGGCCACCAGCTGCGGTTCTGGACCCCGGGCGGTTCCTCGACCCCGCTGCTCACCGCCGACCACCTGGACATGCCGCTGGACTTCGAGGGCGTGGGCGCGCAGGGCTCGATGCTCGGCACCACGGCCACCCAGCTGTTCAGCCAGCAGGACTGCCCCGTGTACGCGACGTACCGGTGGATCAAGTTCTACGCCCACGAGTCGTGCGGCAAGTGCACGCCGTGCCGCGAGGGCAACTACTGGATGATCCAGATCCTGCACCGCATTCTGGCCGGTCAGGGCGTCAAGAAGGACCTCGACACCCTGCTCGACGCGTGTGACAACCTGCTCGGCCGGTCGTTCTGCGGCCTGGGCGACGGCGCGACCAGCTCGGTCACCTCGTCCATCAAGTGGTTCGAGCAGGACTACCTCGACTACATCGAGGGTCGCAAGGCCCCGATGTTGAAGCCCGAACTCGTAGGGGCGCACTGATATGACCGACAAGGTAACCCTCACGATCGACGGCATCGAGGTCAGCGTCCCCAAGGGCACGCTGGTCATCCGGGCCGCCGAGCAGCTGGGCATCGACATCCCCCGGTTCTGCGACCACCCGCTGCTCGAGCCGGCCGGTGCCTGTCGGCAGTGTCTGGTCGACGTGGAGGGCCAGCGCAAGCCGGTCGCCTCCTGCACCCAGACCTGCGCCGACGGTATGGTCGTCAAGACCCAGCACACCTCGCAGGTGGCCGAGAAGGCCCAGGCCGGGATCATGGAGTTCCTGCTCCTGAACCACCCGCTGGACTGCCCGGTCTGCGACAAGGGCGGCGAGTGCCCCCTGCAGAACCAGGCCATGACGGCCGGCCGGACCGAGGCCCGGTTCTCCGAGGTCAAGCGGGAGTTCCGCAAGCCGCTGCCGATCTCGTCCCAGGTGCTCCTGGACCGCGAGCGCTGCATCCTCTGCCAGCGCTGCACCCGGTTCTCCGAGGAGATCGCCGGCGACCCGTTCATCGACCTGATGGAGCGCGGCGCGTCCGAGCAGATCGGCGTCGCCGAGGGGGAGCCGTTCAACTCCTACTTCTCCGGCAACACCGTGCAGATCTGCCCGGTGGGCGCGCTGACCGGTGCCCAGTACCGGTTCCGGGCCCGCCCGTTCGACCTGGTTTCCACGCCGAGCGCCTGCGAGCACTGCGCCGCCGGCTGCGACCTGCGCACCGACTCCCGGCGGGGCAAGGTCATGCGCCGCCTCGCGGGGGACGACACGCAGGTCAACGAGGAGTGGAGCTGCGACAAGGGCCGCTGGGGCTTCCAGTACGTCAACGCGTTCGACCGGCTCACCGACCCGCTGATCCGCGACAAGGAGACCGGCGAGTTCCGTAAGGCGTCGTGGTCCGAGGCGCTGCGGTTCGCGGCCGAGGGCCTGCGCGGCAAGAAGGCCGGCGTGCTCACCGGCGGCCGGCTGACCGTCGAGGACGCCTACGCGTACGCGAAGTTCGCCCGGGTCGCCCTGGGCACCAACGACATCGACTTCCGGGCCCGGCCGCACTCCGCGGAGGAGGCCGACTTCCTGGCCGCCGCCGTCGCCGCCGAGGGTTCCGCGAGCTACCTGGACATCGAGGCCGCCCCGGCGGTCATCCTCGCGGGCCTGGAGCCCGAGGAGGAGTGCCCGATCCTGTTCCTCCGACTGCGCAAGTCGTCGGTGAAGCACGGCGTGCGGGTGTTCTCGGTCCAGCCGTTCGCGACCGGGTCGGTCACGAAGACCAGCGGCACGCTGATCCCCGCCGCCCCGGGCACCGAGTCCGAGGTCCTCGACGCCCTGATCGGCGGCGAGCCCATCTCCGGTGCCTCCCCGGCGGTCGAGGCCGCGCGCCTCGCCCTCCGCGAGCCGGGCGCGATCCTGCTGGTCGGCGAGCGGCTGGCCACGGTGCCGGGCGCGCTCAGCGCGGCCGTCGCCCTGGCGGAGGCCACCGGCGCGAAGCTCGCGTGGGTGCCGCGCCGGGCCGGCGACCGGGGCGCGATCGACGCCGGCTGCCTGCCGAACCTGCTCCCCGGCGGCCGCGTGGTGGACGACCTGTCCGCCCGCGCCCAGCTGGCCGAGCGCTGGGGCGTCGAGTCCCTGCCGTCCACCCCGGGCCGCGACACGGCGGGCATCCTCGCCGCCGCCGCGTCCGGTGACGTCGAGGCGCTGGTCGTCGCGGGTGTCGACCCGCACGACCTGGCCGACGTCCGGGGTGCCGAGGCCGCGCTGGACAGCGTCGGCTTCCTGGTCTCCCTCGAACTGCGGATGAGCGCGGTGGCCCGGCGGGCCGACGTGATCTTCCCGGTCGCGGCGACCGTGGAGAAGGCCGGCTCCTTCCTGAACTGGGAGGGCCGGGTCCGCACCTTCGACCAGGTCCTCAGCCCGGGCACCATGCCCGACGCGCGGGTGCTGTCCGCGATCGCCGCCGAGCTGGGCGTGACCCTGGGCGGGGAGGTGGCCGCGCTGCGCAAGGAGCTCGGTCAGCTGCCGGCCGTCACGACCCGGCCGTCCGCCCCCCGGGTCCGCCCGGAGGAGCCGCTGTCCCCCGGTCGGGGCCAGGCGGTGCTGGCGAGCTGGCGGATGCTGGTCGACCTGGGCGCGATGCTCGACGGCGACGACCACCTGGGTGGTACGGCGCGCACGCCCGTCGCCCGGCTCTCGCAGGCCACCGCGGACGCCATCGGCGCGACCGAGTCGGTGACCGTGGGGACCGGGACCGGTGCGATCACGCTGCCGCTGCAGGTCACGCACATGCCGGACCACGTGGTCTGGGTGCCGACGAACTCACCCGGCTCCACCGTGCACCGCACGCTGGGCACGGTCGCCGGTGACGTGGTCAACATCAGTGCTGGAGGGGCGCAGTGATCCTCGCGGACAGCCCGAAACTGGAGGACTTCGGCCACGACGTGTGGTGGATCATCCTCATCAAGGTCGTCGGCATCTTCGCGTTCCTGGTCGTGATGACGCTCTTCACGATCTGGTACGAGCGCAAGGTCGTCGGTCGGATGCAGCACCGGCCCGGCCCGAACCGGGTCGGCCCGATCGGTCTGCTCCAGTCTCTCGCGGACGGCCTGAAGCTGGCGTTCAAGGAAGACATCATGCCGAAGCTGGCCGACAAGGCGGTGTTCTTCATCGCCCCGGTCATCTCGACGGTGTGCGCCTTCACCGCCTTCGCGATCATGCCGCTCGGCCCGAACGTGAGCATGTTCGGCGAGAAGACGCCGTTGCAGCTCACGGACCTGCCGGTCGCGGTGCTGCTCGTCCTCGCGTGCTCGGGCCTGGGCATCTACGGGATCGTGCTGGGCGGTTGGGCCTCCGGCTCGACGTACCCGCTGCTCGGCGGTCTGCGGTCCGCCGCGCAGATGATCTCCTACGAGGTCGCGATGGGGCTGTCCATCGTGGCCGTCTTCATGACCGCCGGCTCGATGTCGACGAGCGAGATCGTGGCCGCGCAGGCCGACGGCCGCCAGCAGCAGATCTTCGGCACGGACGTCACGCTGCCCGGCTGGTACGCGATCCTGCTGCTGCCGAGCTTCCTGATCTACTTCATCTCGGCGGTCGGTGAGACCAACCGGGCCCCGTTCGACCTGCCCGAGGCGGAGTCGGAGCTGGTCGGTGGCTTCCACACCGAGTACTCCTCGCTGAAGTTCGCCCTGTTCTTCCTCGCCGAGTACATCAACATGGTGACCGTGTCGGGCCTGTGCACGACGCTGTTCCTCGGCGGCTGGCGGGCACCGGCGCCGATCAGCACCTGGTGGGCCGGCGCGAACGCCGGCTGGTGGCCGCTGCTGTGGTTCACGGCCAAGGTCCTGATCCTGCTGTTCGTGTTCGTCTGGCTGCGGGGCACGCTGCCCCGGCTGCGGTACGACCAGTTCATGCGCTTCGGCTGGAAGGTCCTGGTCCCGGTCAACCTGGTCTGGATCCTGCTGGTCGCGGGCGTCCGGGTGGCCCCGAAGGCGGACCGGGCGGTGCAGATCGCGATCTGGACCGGGTTCGCCGTGCTCTTCGCGGTCATCATCCTGTTCTGGCCGAAGAAGCAGCCGACGCTGCCGGCCCGGGCCGCGGACGAGAGGCGGCCCAAGGGCAGCTTCCCGATGCCGCCGATGGATCTCGTGGTCCCGCCGAGCCCCCGGCTCAAGCGCGTGGCCGTCGAACATGCCGCCGCCAGCGGCGAGCAGGGAGAGTAACGGTGTTCGAGTCTGTCAAGGGCTTCGGCGTCACCTTCGCGCACATGTTCAAGAAGGTCGTGACCGAGGAGTACCCGGAGTACCGCAAGCCGACCGCGCCGCGCTACCACGGCCGGCACATCCTCAACCGTCACCCCGACGGGCTGGAGAAGTGTGTCGGCTGCGAGCTGTGCGCGTGGGCGTGCCCGGCCGACGCGATCTACGTCGAGGGCGCGGACAACTCCGACGGCGAGCGCTACTCGCCCGGTGAGCGCTACGCCGGCGTGTACCAGATCAACTACGCCCGCTGCATCTTCTGCGGGCTGTGCATCGAGGCCTGCCCGACGCGTTCGCTGACGATGAGCAACGAGTACGAGCTGGCCAGCGACTCCCGCAAGGACCTGATCTTCACGAAGGAGCAGCTGCTCGCGCCGCTGCTGCCGGGCATGGAGCAGCCGCCGCACCCGATGCGGCTCGGCGAGTCGGAGAAGGACTACTACGTCGGCGCGCTGACCAACCCGGGCACCAGCGCCGGCGCGGAGCGCGTGAAGCCCGGAGGTGTCGCGTGAACACCGCTCTCCTGGCGGCTGACGCCACCGCCGTGCCGGGCTGGGCCTGGATCGTCTGGAGCCTGCTCGCCCTGGTCGCGGTCGCGGGCGGCGTGGGCATGGTGCTCGCCAAGAACGCCGTGCACTCGGCGCTGTTCCTGGTCTGCACGATGCTCACCCTGGGTGTCTTCTACATCATCCAGGCCGGTCCGTTCATCGGCATGGTGCAGATCATCGTCTACACCGGCGCGATCATGATGCTGTTCCTGTTCGTGCTGATGCTGATCGGCCGGGACGCCTCCGACTCGCTGATCGAGACGCTGCGCGGCCAGCGCACCGCCGCGCTGCTGCTGGGCATCGGCTTCGCCGGCCTGGTCGTGACCGGCGTGGTCCGGGCGCTGGGCAAGGCCCCGGTGGCCGGCCTGGCGCAGGCCAACGCGGAAGGCAACACGCAGGGGATCGCCAAGGACCTGTTCACCTCCTACGTGTTCGCGTTCGAGGTCTCCAGCGCCCTGCTGATCACCGCGGCCGTCGGCGCGATGCTGCTGGCCCACGTCGAGAAGACCAAGGCGGAGAAGGTCACCCAGCGCGACCTGATGCAGGCCCGGTTCGCGCCGGGCAACTACCCGGCCCCCAAGCCGGGCCCGGGTGTGTTCGCGTCGACCAACTCCGTGGCCGCCCCCGGGCTGCTGCCCGACGGCTCGGTGGCCGGCCGGAGCCTGACCGCGCTGGTGCCGACCCGGGAGCTCACCGAGGCCGAGGCCAAGCCGAAGGGGACGGAGAAGTAATGGGGAACATCGACCCGAGCGCGTACATCGGGCTCTCCGCCCTGCTCTTCACGATCGGCGCGGTGGGCGTACTGGTCCGCCGGAACGCCATTGTGGTGTTCATGTGCATCGAGCTCATGCTGAACGCCGCGAACCTGGCCCTGGTCACGTTCAGCCGGATGAACGGCAACCTCGACGGGCAGATCATCGCCTTCTTCGTGATGGTCGTGGCCGCCGCCGAGGTCGTCATCGGCCTGGCGATCATCATGTCTATCTTCCGGACCCGCCGCTCGGCCTCGGTCGACGACGCCAACCTGCTGAAGTACTAAGAGGTACCGGTGGAAAACCCTGTGCACTTCGCCGACGCGACCGGGATGTTGACCAACATCTGGCTGCTCGTCGCGATCCCGCTCGCCAGCTCGGCTGTGCTCTTCCTGCTCGGCAAGCGTGCCGACAAGTGGGGTCACTGGCTGGGCGTCGCGAGCGTCGCGGCTTCCTTCGTCCTCGGGTTGATCTTCTTCTTCCAGCTCAAGGGCCTGGATGAGAACGCCCGCTCGGCCCAGGTGACTCTCTTCGAGTTCATCCCGGTCGGCGAGCTGAAGATCGACTTCGGGCTGCTGTTCGACCCGTTGTCGGCGGTCTTCGTACTGCTGATCACCGGGGTCGGCTCGCTGATCCACCTGTACGCGACCGGGTACATGGCCCACGACCCGGGCCGTCGGCGGTTCTTCGCCTTCTTCAACCTGTTCGTGGCCGCGATGTTGCTGCTGGTTCTCGGCAACAACTACGTGATGCTGTACTTCGGCTGGGAGGGCGTCGGTCTCGCCTCGTACCTGCTGATCTCGTTCTTCTTCGACAAGCCCAGCGCGGCGACGGCCGGCAAGAAGGCCTTCCTGATGAACCGGGTGGGTGACGCCGGGTTCGCGATCGCGCTGTTCCTGATGTTCGCCCAGCTCGGCACCGTCGACTACGAGGGCGTCTTCAACGGGGTCACGGGGCTGTCGCAGACCGTGGTCCTGATGATGGGCCTGCTGCTCCTGATCGGGGCGTGCGGCAAGTCCGGCCAGTTCCCGCTCCAGGCGTGGTTGCCGGACGCGATGGAGGGCCCGACCCCCGTGTCGGCCCTCATCCACGCGGCGACGATGGTCACGGCCGGCGTCTACCTGATCGCCCGCTCCAACGCCGTCTTCAGCGCCAACGCGACGCTGCAGACGATCGTGGTGAGCGTCGGGGCGTTGACCCTGCTGATCGGGTGCATCATCGGCTGCGCGAAGGACGACATCAAGCGGGTACTCGCCTACTCGACCGTCTCCCAGATCGGCTACATGTTCCTGGGCGTCGGACTGGGCGGGGCGGCGTACGCGCTGGCGATCATCCACCTCCTCGCGCACGGCTTCTTCAAGGCCGGCATGTTCCTCGGGGCCGGTTCGGTCATGCACGGCATGGGCGACCAGGTGGACATCCGCCGGTTCGGCGGGCTGTGGAAGTACATGAAGATCACCTGGATCACCTTCGGCCTCGGCTACCTGGCGATCATCGGGCTCTTCCCGTTCTCCGGCTTCTTCACCAAGGACCCGATCATCCTGGCCGCCTTCAACCGGCCCGGCTGGACCGGTTGGCTGTTCGGCGGCGCCGCCCTGCTGGGCGCCGGGCTGACGGCGTTCTACATGACCCGGCTGTTCGTGCTCACGTTCCACGGCCCGAAGCGGTGGACCGAGGACCAGCACCCGCACGAGTCGCCGGCCGTGATGACGATCCCGCTGATCCTGCTGGCGGTCGGCTCCGTCGCCGCCGGTTGGCTCATGTCGACCTCGGTCGTCGACTGGCTGACCCCGGTGCTCGGCGAGCACGAGGAGGCCCACGGCCACCTCGGGCACTGGACCGTCACCGCGCTGACCATCGGCATCGTGCTGCTCGGCGCCGGCCTCGGCTGGGCGCTGTTCCGCAAGGGCACCGCGTTCGAGGAGCAGCCGGCCGGCCCGCTCGTCACCGCGGCCCGCAACAACCTGTACGCCGACACGTTCAACGAGTTGGTGTTCGAGCTTCCCGGTAAGTACCTGACCCGGGCGCTGGTGTACTTCGACAACAAGGGCGTCGACGGCCTCGTCAACGGACTCGCGGCCATGGTCGGGGGCGGCTCCGGCCGACTCCGCCGGACGCAGACCGGTTTCGTGCGCACGTACGCCCTGTCCATGCTGGGAGGTGCGCTGCTCGTGGTAGCCGCGCTGATGGCGGTGACGCTCGGATGAGCAACTTTCCGTATCTGAGTCTGCTCGTCGGGCTGCCCCTGGTGGGCTCCGCGGTGCTGGCGTTCCTGCCCCGGAGTCAGGGGGCGCTGGCCAAGAAGCTCGCGCTCGCCTGGACCCTGGTGGTACTCGGTCTGACGGCGGCCCTGTGGTTCGCCTACAAGGCCAAGGGGGACCGCTTCCAGTTCCGGGAGTCCTACCCGTGGATCCCGCAGTGGGACGTCCGCTTCTCGTTCGAGGTGGACGGCATCGCCCTGGTCATGATCGCGCTGATCGGCGTGCTCGTCCCGCTGGTCGTCGTGGCCAGCTGGAAGACCGTGGAGAAGCTGGACGGCAAGCGGAGCGTCCCGGCGTACTTCGCCCTCCTCCTCGCCCTGCAGGGCCTGATGACCGGCGCGTTCGCGTCGAGTGACGTCCTGCTGTTCTACGTGTTCTTCGAGGCCATGCTGGTCCCGATGTACTTCCTGATCGGCTCGTACGGGGAGACCCAGCGTCGGCAGTACGCCGCCGTGAAGTTCTTCCTCTACTCCCTGGTCGGCGGCCTGTTCATGCTCGCCGCGGTCATCGGCCTGTGGGTGTACGGCGGGAACACGTTCAACTGGCACACCCTCCAGCAGGCCGAGTTCTCCACGATGGCCGAGCGCTGGATGTTCCTCGGGTTCTTCATCGCGTTCGCGATCAAGGCGCCGTTCTTCCCGTTCCACACCTGGCTGCCCGACGCCGGTGGCGCGGCTCCGGCCCCGGCCGCCGCGCTGCTCGTCGCGGTCATGGACAAGGTGGGTACGTTCGGCATCCTGCGGTACTGCCTGTCGCTCTTCCCGAACGCCTCGAAGTACTTCGCGCCCCTGGCCATCGCGCTGTCGCTCGTCGGCATCATCTACGCGGCGCTGCTCGCGGTCGGCCAGGACAACCTGAAGCGCCTCGTCGCGTACACCTCCGTGGCGCACTTCGGCTTCATCGGCATCGGGATCTTCGCGTTCACCACCCAGTCGGGTACGGGCGCGGTGCTCTACATGCTCAACCACGGCCTCGCGACCGGCCTGCTGTTCCTGGTCGTCGGCTTCCTGGTCGCCCGGCGCGGCAGCGCGTCGATCAAGGACTTCGGCGGCGCGGGCAAGCTGATGCCGATCCTCGCCGGGGTGTTCTTCATCGCCGGCCTGGCCTCGCTGGCCCTGCCGGGTACCAGCCCGTTCGTGTCCGAGTTCCTGGTGCTGATCGGCGTGTTCTCGGTCAACAAGACCGTGGCCGTGATCGCCACCCTCGGCATCGTGCTGGCCGCCGGCTACGTCCTGTGGATGTACCAGCGGACCATGCAGGGCACTCTCAACCCGGCCCTGAAGGAGGTGCCGGCGATGAACAGGGACATCAAGGTCCGTGAGCTCGTCGTCGTCACCCCGCTGATCGCGTTGATCCTGCTGCTCGGCTTTTACCCGAAGCCGGTCCTCGAAGTGATCAACCCGGCGGTCAGGGCCACGCTCATCCAGGATCTCGGGAAGAGCGACCCGGCTCCGATCTCGACGGAGGCAAAGAAGTGACGTTCCAGTTGCCGAACCTCGACTACCTGGCGCTGGCGCCGATGCTGGTCCTGTTCGCGGCCGCGTGCGCGAGCATCCTGGTCGAGGCAGCGGTCCCGCGCGACTGGCGCTACCGGGTCCAGGTTCCGCTGACGTTGGTCTCCCTGCTCGTGGCCGGGGTGTTCCTGGTCAAGCTGGCGACGAAGTACGCCGACGACACCACCGGGGTCATCTCGCAGGGCACGCTCACCGCGGGCAAGGCCGTGGCGATCGACGGCCCGGCGCTGTTCCTGCAGGGCGCGCTGGTCGTGCTCGGGATCATCGCGGTGCTGCTGATCTCGGAGCGCAGGCTGGAGGCCGGGGGCGCGTTCGTGGCCCAGGCCGCTGTCACGGCCGGCTCGCAGGCCGACCGCCGGCAGGCGAAGGCCGGCGGCGCCACCGAGGTGTACGCCATGGTGCTGTTCGCCCTGGCCGGCATGATGCTGTTCTGTGCCGCCAACGACCTGCTGACCATGTTCGTGGCGCTCGAGGTGTTCTCGCTGCCGCTGTACCTGCTCTGCGCGCTGGCCCGCCGTCGCCGGCTGCTCAGCCAGGAGGCGTCGCTCAAGTACTTCCTGCTGGGCGCGTTCGCCTCGGCGTTCTTCCTGTACGGCGTCGCCATGATCTACGGCTACGCCGGCCGGATCGACTTCGCGAGCATCCACCAGGCGGTGGCCACCTCCGACCGGAGCCGGACGCTGCTGCTGATCGGCATCGCGATGCTCGCCATCGGGCTGCTGTTCAAGATCGCGGCCGTGCCGTTCCACGTGTGGACCCCGGACGTCTACCAGGGCGCCCCGACCCCGGTCACCGCCTTCATGGCGGCGTGCACCAAGGTCGCGGCGTTCGGTGGCCTGGTCCGGGTGCTGTACGTGGCGTTCGAGCGGTCGAGCTGGGACTTCCGGCCGGTCCTCGGCGTCATCGCGGCGCTCACCATGGTCATCGGCGCGGTGCTCGCGGTCACCCAGACGGACATCAAGCGCCTGCTGGCCTACTCCTCGATCGCCAACGCCGGTTACCTGCTGACCGGCGCGCTGGCGATGAACGCGGACGGCCTGCGGTACACGATGTTCTACCTGGTCGCGTACGGCTTCACCGTGCTCGCCGCGTTCGGGATCATCACGCTGGTCCGCGACGCCGACGGCGAGGCCACCCACCTGTCCCGGTGGGCCGGGCTGGGCCGGCGCTCGCCGCTGGTCGCCGCGGTGTTCACGTTCCTGATGCTGGCCTTCGCGGGTATCCCCCTGACGAGCGGGTTCACCGCCAAGTTCGGGGTGTTCGCGGCGGCCGTGGGCGGGAACATGACCTGGCTGGTACTCGTCGGCGTGGTCAGCAGCATGATCATCGCGTTCCCGTACCTGCGGGTCGTGGTCCTCATGTGGCTGTCCGAAGCCGGGGAGGACACCCCGACCGTGTCCATTCCGGGAATGTTCACCTCGATCGCCGTGGCGTTCGGTGTGATCCTGACCCTCGTA
The DNA here is from genome assembly GCF_053902585.1 of Longispora urticae. Lineage (NCBI taxonomy): Bacteria > Bacillati > Actinomycetota > Actinomycetes > Micromonosporales > Micromonosporaceae > Longispora > Longispora urticae. The sequence continues at coordinate 335,318 of NZ_JAQZSH010000035.1, read as the reverse complement.
CTGGGTATCGTCCCGCAGGCGGCTCTCCAGCTCGCCATCAACGCGGGTACTTTCCTGAGATAGATACGTCGTATGGCATCGTGGGGGGCGTGGTGACAACGCAGAGCCTGACCAGTGCGATCGGGCTGGAGTTCGCTGACTCGGAGCTCGAGGCTGCCGTTCTGGCCGGCCTCGACACCGTGGAGACGGAGCTCCGCTCGGCGGTGGCCAGCGCCGACCCGTTCGTCACCGAGGCCGCCCGGCACCTCGTGGAGGCGGGCGGCAAGCGGGTCCGACCGATGTTGACGCTGCTCTCGGCGCACTTCGGCGACCCGGCCGCGCCCCTGGTGGTGCCGAGCGCCCTGGTGCTCGAGCTGACCCACCTCGCCACGCTGTACCACGACGACGTGATGGACGAGGCCGCCGTCCGCCGGGGGGCGCCCAGCGCCAACTCCCGGTGGACGAACACGGTCGCCATCCTGACCGGCGACTACCTGTTCGCGAAGGCCGCCTCGATCGCCGCGGAACTGGGCACCGAGGCGGTCCGGATCCAGGCCGAGACGTTCGCCCGGCTGGTCCAGGGCCAGATCCGGGAGACGGTCGGCCCCCGCGAGGGCGTCGACCCGATCGAGCACCACCTGGATGTGCACCGGGACAAGACCGGTTCGCTGATCGCCACCTGCTGCCGGTTCGGCGCGATGTTCGGCGGCGCGGACGAGAAGGTGACGAACACGGTCACCCAGTTCGGCGAGGTGTTCGGGATCGCGTTCCAGCTGTCCGACGACCTGTTGGACATCGCCTCGGAGTCGGTCTACTCGGGCAAGGTGCCCGGCACGGACCTGCGCGAGGGCATCGCCACCCTCCCGGTGCTGTACGCGCTGGAGGGCCCCGACAACCGGCTCCGCCAGCTGCTGGCCCAGGGGCCGCTGACCGACGACGCCGAGCACGCCGAGGCGCTGGGGCTGCTGCGACACTCGCCGGCGATGGGCCGGGCCCGGGCGACGCTGGAGGAGTACGTGTCGGAGGCCCGCCGGCTGCTCGGCGAGCTGCCGGACGTGCCGGCGCGGCAGGCCCTGGCGTCGATGTGCGACTTCGTCACGGCCCGGATGGGCTAGCCAGACCACGTTGACCGCCCGCCACGCACTGTGGCGGGCGGTTTCCGTTTCCCCGGTGCCGACCGGCGGCGGCCCACACGGGGCACCCGAGCCCACACGAGGCGCCCCTGCCGGGCGTGCCGGCACCCGGGCCGGCCGTGCTCACCCCGTACCCGTCGAGGCCTGGATCCTGTCCCTGTTGGCCCGCAGCATCCGCGCCCCCGACAGCATCCCCACCGCCGCCAACCCCATCGACCCGGCCGCACACAACCACGTCACCGTGTACGACGTGTGCGCCGTGACCGTCCCCAGCGTCAACGGCCCCACGAACGCCCCCAGATACACCCCGGTCTGCGTGATCGCCGTGGCCGAGGCCGGAGCCGTGGGGTGCAGCTGGACCACGGCGTAGTTCATCAGCCCCGGCCAGGCCCAGCCCAGCCCGAACGCGAGCAGCACCCCGGCGATCATGGTCGGCACCCCGGCGACGCTCAACAGGGCCATCCCGAGCGCCCCGACGCCCAGCATCCCGGCCAGCACCGACACGTGTCCGCCGTCGGGCCGGCGGTCCGCGAGCCAGCCGACCAGGATCCGGGCGGCCACGCACACGGCGCTGCCGGCGGTCAGGGTCAACGCCGCGACGGCCGGGTCGATGCCCCGGGCGACGCTGGAGGACACCAGGAACGTGCCCAGCGCGTTGGCCGCCGCCGAGGCGAAGGTCGCGCTGGCCCCGATGACGACGAGGGCGGTGGTGGCCCCGCGTTCGCGCCGCCCGGTGCGCCGGACCGGCCGGGCCAGGTCGGGCTGCACGAGCGGCAGGGCGGCGAGCGCGACGGCGGCGGCGAACACCCAGGCCCACCGCCAGCCGACGGTGAGCGCGAGCAGCGGCACGGTCGTACCCGCCAGCAGGGTCGAGATAGGAACCGCGGCCTGCTTGATGCCGAACACCAGGCCCTGCCGCCCGGCCGGGATCCGTTGCGCGAGCGTGGTGTTCGCGGCGAGCTGGCCGACGGAGTTGGCGACACTGCCGAAGAGCAGGAACAACACCAGTTGGAGGTACGAGTGGGCCAGCGCCGCCACCGCCAGCATCGACGTGGCGGCCACCAGGATGGCGCCCCGACTGCTGGCAGCGGCCCCGAAGCGTTCCACGATCGCCCCGGCGGGGATGCCGGCCAGCGCGCTGCCGCCGAAGTACGTGGCGACGACCAGGCCGAGGCCCGCCGGGTCGAAGTGCAGCTCGGCCGACAGCTGGACGGCGAGGCCTCCGATGAGGAACACGGGGATCACGGAGGCGATGGTCGTGCTGACCCCGCCGAGGGTCGCGCGGCGGGTCTGCGCCCGGGTCGGGGCGGCCGCCGTCAGCACTGTCATGGTTCCGACACTAGGGAGGTGTGTCGGAAAAAGCAGTGGCCCGCATCGCAGTACGTGTCCGCGCGTTAATAGATAGTGGTGATGGGTGCCCGTCGGGGTGTTCCCTGATGGGGTTTTGTTCCCTATCGTGAAGGGTGGCGCACCTCACCCTGAGGCCGTCGTGGAGGTTGTTGTGAGAGAACTCGGTGATCACGAGCTGGGCCGGGAGCCAACTCGCGCCTTGGGCAGTGAGCCGCCGCCAGATCTCATCCGCAGCGTGTCCCGGGCATTCCGGATCGTTGAGGCGGTGGGTGACACCCCGAAGGGGTTGACGCCCAAGCAGATCGCCCGCAGATGTGAGCTCAACCTGGCGACTGTTTACCACCTGGTCCGTACCCTCTCCTACGAGGGCTACCTGCACCGTCGGGACAACGGCACGTTTGTCGCCGGCCTCAACTTCTCCGACCGGTACCGGGAGATGTCCGCCGCCTTCAGCGCGCCGGTCAACGTCGCGGACGGTCTGCGCCGTGCCGCCGGCCGCACCGGGCACAGCCACTTCCTCGGCCGGTTCATCAACGGCCGGGTGGCGATCACGGGCGTGGCCGAGGGCGCGCGTTCGCCGCACCTGGAGGACCTGATCGTCGGGTTCGACGACGGCGCGCACGCCACCGCGCTCGGCAAGGCCCTGCTGGGCACGCTCAGCGCGCCGGCCCGCAGCCGGTACCTGCGCGAGTCCGGGATGCGGAAGTACACGGCGAAGACGATCACGGAGCACGACCGCCTGGAGTACGAGCTGACCCTGCACGGGCAGCGCGGGCTCTTCGTCGAGGTCGGGCAGTACCGGCCGAACGTCGCCTGTGCCGCGACCATGGTCTCCTACGGGCCGGACCCGGACCAGATCGTGGTCCTGACCTGCACGTTGCCGATGGAGGAGTTCGTGACCACGGCGGCGACGGTCAACCAGCGGATCCGCGCGGCGGCTCAGGGGTTGGCGAACGCCCTGACCAACTCGGAGGAAACCCGCTAGATCATTCTCTGGGTACGGCTGGCCGCCGACCGTCAGCTTCCGGGCTGGCGCGGCGGCCTTCGCCATTCCCGGGGGCGCTCGGCGCCGGGTCCCGCGTGGTCAGGCCGCGGTGGAGGCCAGGGCCGCGGCCTGGGTGGCCTGGCGGGTGCGGCGGGCCGAGCGCAGGCCGTCCACGGTGAAGATCACCAGCGCGAGCCAGACGAGGCTGAACCCGGCCAGCCGGAGCGGCGGCAGCGACTCGCCCAGGATCAGCACCCCGCACGCCAGCTGGAGAACCGGCGCGATGTACTGCAGGATCCCGATCGTCGACAGCGGCAGCCGGTTCGCCGCGCCCGCGAAGAACAGCAGCGGGATCGCGGTGGCCGCCCCGCCGCCGATCAGCAGCAGGGTGTGCCCGAGCCCGTGCCCGGTGAACGTGGCGCCCCCGTCGGCGGTCAGCCACGCCAGGTAGCCCAGGGCGGGCAGCGCGAGCACGGCGGACTCGACGAACATGCCCTCGGCCGCCGGGACCCCCAGGCGCTTCTTGATGAACCCGTACAGCGCGAAGGACGTGGCCAGGGTCAGCGCGATGTACGGCGGGTGCCCGTAGTCGTACGTCAGCACGCCGACGGCCGCCGCCCCGACCGCGAGCGCGCCCCACTGCCACGGCCGGAGCCGCTCGCGGAGCACCAGGACCCCGAGGAGCACGTTGAACAGCGGGTTGATGAAGTAGCCGAGCGAGGTCTCCACGACCCGGTGCGCGTTGACGCCGTAGATGTAGAAACCCCAGTTCACGGCGAGGACGACCGAGGCGGCGGTGATCCCGAGGACCGTCCGGAGCGGCAGCGCGCGCAGCCAGCTCCAGTGCCGCTTGACGGCGAGCAGCAGGGCGACGAAGGCGACGGACCACAGCACCCGGTGGGCGAGGATCTCGACGGCGCCGGCCGAGGCGAGGAGGTGCCAGTAGAGCGGGAAGAAGCCCCAGCAGACGTAGGCCAGTAGCCCGAACAGGTAGCCACGCCGGAGTTCGCTCACGCACAAACGGTAGTACCGGGCACCGATGGCGGCCTATGGTCTCGGTCACCCGATGACCCGAGGACTCCCGAGGATCGTGCTGTGCTGGGGCGGGGCGGAGTCGGTGTCGGGCCGAACATGGGGCCGGACATGCGGAAGGGCGGCCCGGACCGTGGTCCAGAGCCGCCCCGGCGGATTGCGTCAGCCGGTCACGCCGGCCGGCGCGCGCCGTCTAGTCGTTGTCCGCACCGGGCGTGATCAGGCTGAGTACCCAGCTCACGATGGCGACGATGATGCCGCCCCAGAACGCGGCCCAGAAGCCGGTGATGTGGAACGGCAGGTCGATCTTGTCCGCGATCCAGCTGGTGAGCCAGAACAGCAGCGCGTTCACGACCAGGGCGACGAGGCCCAGGGTGAGCGCGTAGAAGGCGCAGCCGATCGTCTGGATGATCGGCTTGATGACGGCGTTGATCAGTCCGAAGATCAGCGCGACCAGAAGGAGCGTGCCGACCTTTTTCCAGCCGGATGCGCCGATCTCGATCCCGGACACCAGGAGCGAGGCGACCCACACCGCGACAGCGGTGACGATGGTGCGGATGATGAAACCCATGGGCACATACTCTCAGAGCAGGCCGATCTTGTCAGGAGATACGTTCTGAGCCGGTAACCGGGCGCTGGGCGCCGGGATCGCGGTTGCCGCCGTGAGGCTGGTCAGGGCGCGTGATCCGAGCCCGTGCGGGTGCGCCGGACCGGGGCGGGGACGCGGGGCGTGCCCAGGACGCGGGGCGGGGTCTGGGCCTGGGGCGGCGTCAGGGCCGGGATGGGCGGCCGGGGCTGGGGCGACGGCGACAGGATGACCGGGCCCAGCGGACGTGACCGGGGGCGGGGCAGCGCCGTGGCGGGGGACTCGGCCGGGAGGGGACCGGGGCCGGGCCGGCGTGGGCTGGTCCGGAGCAGGAGTTTGCGGCAGGGGCTCTCGACGCCCGTGTACAGGGCCCAGGACAGGGTCAGGGCCACCGTGAAGGACGCCAGGGTCGCGGCGAGGCCCCCGGCGGCGCCCAGCTTGGGGTGCGAGACGAAGAGCGCTTCCCCGGTACGCATCACCAGAATGTGGATCATGTAGAAGGCGAACGACAGCTCCCCGAGCCGGACCATGACCGGGTGCCGCCACACCGACCGCGCACCGGTCAGGTCGGCGCCCGCCGCGGCCGCGATCACGAGGGCGAACCCGGGCACGGTGCACGCCGCGTACCGGAACGGGTCGGGCACCCACGCCGCCAGCGCGTACCCGGCGGCGAGCACGCCGAGCGACACGGCCATCCCGGGCCCCGGCCAGCGCCCGGCCCGCACCAGGCAGGCGAGCGCGACCCCGAGGACGAACTCCGGCAGCCGGACCAGCGGAAAGTACCGCGAGAGGTGGTCGTCGACGAGGAGCGGAAGGAGCACGGTCGCGGCCAGGCCGGCCCCGGCGGCGCACCACGCCCCCCGGGTTCCGAACCGGCGGACCAGCCAGAACAGCGCGGGGAACAGGGCGTAGAACAGGGCCTCGCAGGCCAGCGACCAGCTGACCGGGTTGACGCTCTGGCTGTACCCGATGGCGGTGTTCCACGGGTGCACCAGGAGCGCGTTGGCGGCCAGGGCGCCCCGGGACGGCAGCGAACCGGGGAGCAGCAGCCAGCCGAGCAGCAGCGCCAGGACGGCGGTCGCGGCGTGCAGCGGGTAGACCCGGGCGAACCGGCGGTGCCAGAAGGCGAGCGGGCGGTCGCGTTCGCGGGCCGACCAGGCCAGCACGAAGCCGGAGAGGACGAAGAAGAACGACACCCCGGTCGCGCCCGCGCCGAACAGGCCGTGCACGAGGTGGCCGGCGGGGCTGTCGCGGGCGAAGTACTCGACCGTGTGGACGTGCAGCCCGAACACCAGCAGCGCGGCGATCCAGCGGAGGCCGGTGAGGGAAAGGAGTTGATTTGCCGTAGTCGGCGGCATCCGGACGATGTTATAGACGTATGCCCATAGCTACAAGTCGCCGGCGCACCGGCACTCCGGAGAGGACGGTGCTCGCATCCGATGTGGAACGGGGGAGCCGGTGTCGCCGCCGCGCGGGGCGGCTACCGACGCCGGCCGGCTACGCCAGCGTCCAGGTGTCCCCGGTGCGCAGCAGCGCCGCGAGGTCCCCTTCGCCGTTGGCCCGGGCGGCCGCGACCTGCGACCGGACCAGCTCGTCGTACACCGGCCGGTGGACGTTGCGGAACACGCCGATCGGGGTGTGGCTCAGGTCGGCCTCGGGGAGCCGGGACAGCGCGAACGCGTAGGCCGGTTCGGCGACGGTCTCGTCGTGCACGATGATCTCGTCGGCGGCGACCTCGGCGGTGGCGGTGACCCGCAGCCCGAAGCCGCGCGGATCCTTGATCACGCACTTGTCGCCGAACACCAACGGCTGGCCGTGTTCCAGGCGGATCAGGGCCGCGTCGCGGGTGTCGGAGTCCTTGAGCAGGTCGAACGCGCCGTCGTTGAAGATGTTGCAGTTCTGGTAGATCTCGACGAACGCGGAGCCCTCGTGCGCGGCGGCGGCCCGGAGCACCGAGGTGAGGTGCTTGCGGTCGGAGTCGATGGTGCGGGCGACGAACGACGCCTCGGCCCCCAGCGCCAGGGAGATCGGGTTGAACGGCCAGTCGGTGGACCCCATCGGAGTGGACTTGGTGACCTTGCCGAGCTCGGAGGTGGGGGAGTACTGCCCCTTGGTCAGGCCGTAGATCCGGTTGTTGAACAGCAGGATCTTCAGGTTGACGTTGCGCCGGAGGGCGTGGATGAGGTGGTTGCCGCCGATGGACAGGGCGTCGCCGTCGCCGGTGACGACCCAGACGGACAGGTCCGGGCGGGACACCGACAGGCCGGTGGCGATGGCGGGGGCGCGGCCGTGGATGGAGTGCAGGCCGTAGGTGGACAGGTAGTACGGGAAGCGGGAGGAGCAGCCGATGCCGGAGACGAACACGGTGTTCTCGCGCTTGATGCCGAGTTCGGGCAGGAAGCCCTGCATGGCGGCCAGGATCGCGTAGTCCCCGCAGCCGGGGCACCAGCGGACCTCCTGGTCGGACTTGAAGTCCCGGGCGGTCAGCTTCAACTCAGTGCTGGTCATCGAGAACACGCTCCAACTCGGTTTCGAGTTCGTGAGAGGTGAACGGCAGGCCCCGGACCCTGTTGTACCCGACGGCGTCGATGAGGTACTTCGCGCGGAGCACGTGCGCGAGCTGGCCGAGGTTCATCTCGGGGATGACGACCCGGTCGTAGCCGGCCAGGACCTCGCCGAGGTTGGCCGGCAGCGGGGACAGGTGGCGCAGGTGGGCCTGGGCGATGTTCCGGTCCCGGGCGCGCAGGGCCCGGCAGGCGGCCCCGATCGGGCCGTAGGTGGAGCCCCAGCCCAGGACCAGCACGCGGGCCGCGCCGCTCGGATCCTCGACCTCGACATCGGGTACGACGATCCCGTCGATCTTGGCCGCCCGGGTCCGGACCATGAACTCGTGGTTGTCCGGGTCGTAGGAGATGTCGCCGGTCTCGTCGGCCTTCTCGATCCCGCCGATCCGGTGCTCCAGCCCGGGGGTGCCGGGCACCGCCCACGGCCGGGCCAGGGTCTCGGGATCCCGCAGGTAGGGCAGGAATCTGCCGTCCGGCGCGTTCGGCTCGGTGGCGAAGGAGACGTGCAGGTCGGGCAGGTCGTCCACGTTCGGGAGCAGCCACGGCTCGGAGCCGTTGGCCAGGTACCCGTCGGACAGCAGCAGCACCGGCGTCCGGTACGTCAGGGCGATCCGGGCCGCCTCCAGGGCCGCGTCGAAACAGTCGGACGGCGACCGGGGCGCGATGACCGCGACGGGGGCCTCGCCGTGCCGGCCGAACAGGGCCATGTTCAGGTCGGCCTGCTCGGTCTTGGTCGGCATTCCCGTGGACGGTCCGGCGCGCTGCACGTCCACGACGACCAGCGGGAGTTCCAGGGCGATGGCCAGGCTGATCGTCTCGCCCTTGAGCGCGACCCCGGGCCCGGAGGTGGTGGTCACGCCGATCGCCCCGCCGTAGGAGGCGCCCAGGGCCAGGCCGATCGCGGCGATCTCGTCCTCGGCCTGCACCGTGGTCACGCCGAACTTCTTGTGCTTGCTCAACTCGTGCAGGATGTCGGAGGCCGGGGTGATCGGGTACGCGCCGAGGAACACCGGCAGCCCGGAGCGCACCCCCGCCGCGACCAGCCCGTACGCGAGCGCCACGTTGCCCGTGATGTTGCGGTAGTCGCCCTTGGGCATCGCGGCCGGCTTCACCTCGTACTGCACGGCGAAGTCCTCGGTCGTCTCCCCGAACGACCAGCCCGCCTGGAACGCGGTGATGTTCGCGGCGGCCAGCTCGGGCCGGGCGGCGAACTTGCGCGCCAGGAACGCCAGGGTGCTCTCCGTCGGCCGGTGGTACAGCCAGGACAGCAGCCCGAGGGCGAACATGTTCTTGGCCCGCTCGGCGTCCTTCTTCCCGACCGGCTGCTCGGCCAGGGCCTTGACGGTCAGGGAGGTCAGCGGCACCGGGTGCACGGAGAACTTCTCCAGCGACCCGTCCTCGAGCGGATTGGCGGCGTAACCGACCTTGGTGAGTGCCCGGGTGGTGAACTCGTCGGTGTTGACGATGATCTCCGCGCCCGCGATCAGGTCGCCCACGTTGGCCTTCAGCGCCGCCGGGTTCATCGCGACCAGCACGTGCGGCGCGTCCCCGGGGGTCAGGATGTCGTAGTCGGCGAAGTGCACCTGGAAGCTGGACACGCCGGGCAGGGTGCCGGCGGGGGCCCGGATCTCAGCGGGGAAGTTCGGCAGGGTCGACAGGTCGTTGCCGAACTGCGCGGTTTCCGACGTGAACCGGTCCCCGGTCAGCTGCATGCCGTCCCCTGAGTCACCCGCGAACCGGATCACGACCCGGTCGAGCTGACGGAGCTGCTTCGTCACGCTGTTGCCTCCTTCGGAAGCTCCCTGGCACTGCGATGCTAGTCCGTAACCGGGCGAAAGACTTCTTCGCTTCTTACCGAATAGTGACGCCACCGCCCATCGGGGCCGTCCGGCGGAAGAATGAGTGAATGAGAAAGCTGACCCCCGCGCTGACCGGTCTGGTCTCGGCCGGCGGGGCGCTGGCCGTCGCCGAGCTCGTGGCGGCCTGGCTGAACCCGACCTCCTCGCCGGTGCTCGCGGTGGGCGCCGCCGTCGTCGACCTCACCCCGCAGTGGGCGAAAGAACTCGCGATCCAGCTTTTCGGTACCAATGACAAGCTCTTTCTGTTGACTGTCATCTATCTGTCACTGGCCGCGTACGCGGTGCTCGTCGGCATCCTCGCCCAGCTCCGACCCTGGGCCGGACCGGTCGGCGTGGCCCTGTTCGGGGCGGTCGGAGTGGCCGCGGCCCTGGGGCGGCCGACCGCCGGCCCGGCCGACGTGCTGCCCACGGTCGCCGGCACCCTGGCCGGAATCTGGCTGATCCTGTTCCTCGGGAAACGGGCCCGCGCGCTGGCCGACAGCGCCCAGGAATTCGCCGAATACGTCCAGGAGCAGGGAAAACGTGCCCCGACCCCGGGGCGGGAGCCCGGTCGGCGCGCCCTGGCCCGGGACCAGCGCCGGTCGTTCCTGGTGCTCGGCGGGTTCGCCGTCGGGGCCCTCGCGCTGGGGGGTGGCGCCCGGTTGTGGGCGGTGGCCCGTTCCGTCGGCACCCGGTCCCGCGAGGCCGTGAAGCTGCCCGTCTCGACCATGCCGACCCCCGAGGGTGCGGACCTGAGACTGCCCGGTTTGAGTAGCTTCCACACCGAGAACCGGGACTTCTACCGGATCGACACCGCTCTGTCCGTGCCGCAGGTGGACGCCGGGGCCTGGAAGCTCAAGATCCACGGGATGGTCGACCGGCCGGTGACGATCACCTTCGACCAGTTGCGGGCCATGCCGACCCTGGAACGGGACATCACCCTCAACTGCGTCTCCAACGAGGTCGGCGGGCCGTACATCGGCACAGCTCGCTGGCTCGGCGTGTCGCTCGGCGCCCTGCTCCGCGAGGCCGGGGTGCGGCCGGGCGCGGACCAGGTGGTCAGCCGCTCCACCGACGGCTGGACCTGCGGCACCCCGGTCGCCACCCTGCTCGACGGGCGGGACGCGATGCTCGCCTACGGGATGAACGGCGAGCCGCTGCCCGTCGAGCACGGCTTCCCGGTCCGCATGATCGTCCCCGGCCTGTACGGCTACGTCTCCGCGTGCAAGTGGCTCGCCGAACTGGAGGTGACCACGTTCGCCGAGTTCGACGCGTACTGGGTCCGCCGCGGCTGGTCCGCCCTCGGCCCGGTGAAGACCGCGTCCCGGATCGACACCCCCGGCGGCCGGGCCAAGGCGGGGCCGGTGTCCGTCGCGGGCGTCGCCTGGGCCCAGCACCGGGGCATCTCGAAGGTCGAGGTGCAGGTCGACGACGGGCCGTGGCAGGAGGCCCGGCTGGCCGCCGAGCCCACGGTCGACACGTGGCGGCAGTGGGTACACGTCTGGGACGCCACCCCGGGCAGCCACCGGCTCCGGGTCCGGGCCACCGACGGCACCGGGGCGCTCCAGACGTCCGAACGGGTCGGCGTGGTGCCGGACGGCGCGACCGGCTGGCACGAGGTGACGGTGGCGGTCAGCTGACCGGCGCCGAACGATTCAGCCGACCGCGTGCCGGGGCGCCCGGCCGGACCGCGCGCCCGGCCCGCTCAGCTGAACCGTTTCCCGTCCCAGTTCAGCGTCTGACTCTGCTTCGTCGTGTACAGCGTGAGCTGCGGATTGTGCAGCTCCCACGCCTCCAACGCGGTGGCCGGCGTCCGCTCCCACGCGTACGGCGTCGCGACGACCGTGAACGCCGTGCCCACCTCGGTCATCCGGAGCACGAACAGCGCGGTCTCCAGCCCCCGGGCCAGCGGCTTCGTACGCGGCACGCAGGTCACCGGGGTCAGCATCTCGCTCACGCCGTCCTTGTCCAGGTCGGCGAACTCGGCGATGCCCAGGTTGCTGCCGATCCGGTACTCCGCGCCGGGGGTGCGCGCGATGCCGCCCTCGAAGGTGAGCTTCCCGCCGGGGCACTCCGGGTTCCCGCCGTCGGGCAGCGTGAGGGTGGTGTTGTTCGCGTCGACCGTCCCCCGGTACTTCGTGACCTGGCTGAACTGGCCGTCCCGGAACACGTAGACCCGCTGCTGGGTGGGTGCGAGCGCGGTACTCGCCGGCGGGTTCATGCCGACCGTGACCGTGTCCCCGGTGACCTGCACCGCGTCCACCCGGATCTGGCTGCCCGGGTCGACCACGGCGACGGCCGACAGGGTGCCGCCCGGGGTGTTGCGGACGAACACGAGCGGGGTGTTCTCGGGGCAGCTCACGGGCACGATGGCCACCGGGGCGCCCATGCCGGCGACCTCGCCGTAGCCGACCGGGTTGCTGCCGCCGATCGTGGTGCCGCCCGGGCAGCCTGGCACGGCCGGCACCGGGACGCGCTCGGTGGACCAGTTCACCTTGGAGAAGTCGGCGGCGGGTCGGCCGAGGTTCTGGGCCGGCTCGTGGCGCTCCGGCCAGTGCGTGACGGTCAACCCCGCCCCGACGAGGACGACCGCGGCCACGCTCGTGACCGTGAGCCGGTGCCGGCGGGTCCGCCGGGCGGCCCGGGCGCGCAGCTCGGTGGAACCGGGGCCGACGACCTCCTCGCGGACCGCCGTGCGCAGGCCCGCGAAGGCCGAGGCCAGCGGGTCGGGCTCGAGCTCCGTCACGGCGCGACCTCTTCCTCTTTGAGCAGGCTGGCCATTGCGGCCCTGCCCCGGTGCAGCCAGGACTTGACCGTGCCGGACGGCACGGACAACTCGCGGGCGATGTCGTCGACGGGCAGGTCGGCGAGGTAGTGCAGCACGAGGGCTTTCCGCTGCCCGGTCGGCAGGGTCCGCAGGGCCGCGACGAGGGCGACCCTGTTCGGGCTCAACTCGGGGGCGTTCTCCACCCGGCTGCGTTCGAGGAAGCGCCGGGCCACGCCGCGCCGCCGCCAACGGCTGGTCGCGAGGTTATAGCCGACCCGGCGCAGCCAGGCGACCGGGTCGTCGTAGGTGACGACGGCCGACCAGCGCTGCCAGGCGCGTGCGAACGACTCCTGTGCCATGTCCTGTGCGTCGCCCAGGTCGCCGCACAGGGCGTAGAGCATCGCGACGAGTTCGCTGTAGTGCGCCGCGTAGAGCGCGTGGAAGTCGGCGCTGTCCGCAGGGGTGGAGCGAGACATCCGCTCCTCCGAGGGGTGATATGAAGCGGCAACCGACATCGTAGTCACGCAAGGACAGACGCGCAGCCCCGCCTTCCGGTTGCGGGTACGCTGCCCCTCGTGGAGGAATATCTGAGCACGTACCGGCTGCTGGGCCTGCTGTTGGTCCTCGCTGGTGGCTTCTTCACGGTCGCGTTCACCGCCAACCGGCTGCTGAGCCGCCGGGTGCCGTCGCCGGGCAAGGGCGCCAGCTACGAGTGCGGCATCGACCCGGTCGGCGGGGACTGGGCCCAGACCCAGGTGCGCTACTACGTGTACGCCTACCTCTACGTCCTCTTCGCCGTCGAGAGCGTGTTCCTCTTCCCGTGGGCCGTGACCTTCGACCTCCAGGGGTACGGGATGACCACGGTCGTGGAGATGGCCGTGTTCGTGGCGGTCCTGGCCCTCGGCCTGCTGTACGCCTGGCGCAAGCGCGTCCTGCGGTGGACATAGGCTGGCTCTCCGGGACTCACGAACCGGGGCCGACAAGGGAGACAGTCGCATGGGTGTAGGTGGAGTGCTCGGCGAGCCGATCCGGTTCGTGCTGAACTGGGGCCGCAAGTACTCGCTCTGGGTCTTCAACTTCGGCCTGGCCTGCTGCGCGATCGAGTTCATCGCCGCGTCGATGGGCCGGCACGACTTCATCCGGCTCGGCGTGATCCCGTTCGCGCACGGCCCTCGGCAGGCGGACCTGATGGTGGTCTCCGGCACGGTCACCGACAAGATGGCCCCGGCGATCAAGCGGCTGTACGACCAGATGCCCGAGCCGAAGTACGTGATCTCGTTCGGCGCGTGCTCCAACTCCGGCGGCCCCTACTGGGACTCCTACAGCGTCACCAAGGGCGTCGACCAGCTCATCCCCGTGGACGTCTACGTGCCCGGCTGCCCGCCCCGGCCCGAGGCGCTGCTGCACGGCATCCTGACCCTCCAGGCGCAGATCGCCAAGGAGCGCTCCGGCTTCGGCGGGGTCCAGCGCGACGCGGGGTCCCTGACCGCGCCGCTGGTCACCCGCCCCTGACCTCGCCTCCTGATCCGCCGCCCCTGACCCGACAGCCGCCTCGCCGGCCCCGGACGATCTCGGCGTTTCTCCGACAGCCGGCCGCCCGGCGTGTCCAATGAAGTGATGAGCGATTTACCCGAGCCGGTCGAGGAAGAGCCACCCCGCAGGAGCCGCAAGGGGTGGTACGTCACGCTCGGGCTCGCCGGGGTCGCGTGCCTGCTCGCCGTCCTGTGCTGCGCCGGCCTGGCCGTGGTGGTCGCGCACCGGATCGACGAGAACGACGAACCTTCCGGGGGGTACGCGCTGAACGCGCCCGCCCGGGACGGCCGGTTCGAGTTCGTGGTCGCCAAGGTGGACTGCGGGATCCCGCAGATCGGCCAGGACTTCGTGATCAAGAAGGCCCAGGGTCAGTTCTGTGTCGTGACGCTGTCCGTGCGCAACATCGGGGACACCCCGCAGACGTTCTCCGTGGTCAACCAGCACGGCTGGGGCCCGAAGGGGGTCTACTACGACTCCGACGAGGTGGCCACGGCGTTCGCGAACGTCGAGCAGAGCCTGTGGATGAGCCGGGTCAACCCGGGCAACAGCATCTCCGGGGTGATCGTGTTCGACATCCCGACCGACGCGGCGCTGCGGAAGCTGGAGCTGCACGACGCGCCGTCCTCGGGCGGGGTGACGGTCAAGGTCGTCTGACGGGTACGCCGCCCGGCCGGTTCCGGGCCCCGTACCGGAGCGCACCGTCCGAGCCCCCTCCGGTGAGCGCCGCATGCCGGACGCCATGCGGGGTGCCACGGGCCCGGAGGATGCGCTCTCCTGGTCACGCCCCACCGTAACCATCAAATGATCTTAGTTATTTGTCCTTTTCCTGCCCTGGAATATCCAATATTCCGATGTTGATCAAGGATTTGGCGGTGGGCCGGGTCCCGCTCCGGAGCTCTACCTTGTTCAATGGACCAATGAGCACCCCGGGTGAGCGGACCGAGACGAGGAACTGGCGGTACGTCGTCCTCCTCTGCGGCATCCTCACAGCCTTCGTCGCCTCGGGCCTCGGCATCTGGGTGCTCGGCGGTCCGGGCGACAGCGACGACACCTCGCCGATCACCCCGCCCGCCTCCTACGAGACGGAGAACGCCGGCTTCCTGTTCGGCCCGCCCCCCGGCGGCCCGCCGACCACGATGCTGCCCCCGGTCCGCGACGGCGCGCTCGAGTTCGCCGTCGCCCCCGGCCGGTGCGGGATCGTGCGGATCGGCGGCATCGAGGCCAAGGGCGAGTTCTGCGCGGTCCGGCTCCAGGTCCGCAACAACGGCGACGTGAAGCGCCGGCTCGTCCTGACCGACCAGTCCGCCCTCGGCTCGGACGGCGTCCGCTACACCGTGGACCCGGCCGTGGTCGCCGCCGGCGCCGCCGAGAACGGCCGGGACAACCCGTGGACCGCCGACATCGCACCGGGCGAGGTCCGGTTCGGCGTGTTCCTCTTCGATGTCGGCCGCCGCACGAAGCTGGTCTCCCTGGAGCTCCACGAGTCACCATCCTCCCCGGGAGCGAAGGTCACCCTCAACTAACCGGCTCCCGACCCCTAGGATCTGGGACATGACAGCCGAGGAGCTTGCGAACCGACTCGCCGGACGGGTGGGCGGCGAGGTCAGCGTGAGCGGTGGCGGCGACTGGTCCCGGCAGGTCCTCGACGTGCCGGTGGACGGGTGGCTGCGCACGCTGGAGGCGGCCCGGGGCGAGGGTCTGACCTTCTTCGACTGGCTCAGCGCCGTGGACGAACTGGACGAAGGCTTCCGGATCGTGGCCCACCTGTGGTCGGTGCCCGACAGGGTCGGCCTGCTGATCCGCACCCTGACCCCGCGCGAGTCCCCCTCGGTGCCCAGCGCGACCGGCGTGTTCCCCGGCGCGGCGTGGCACGAGCGGGAGACCCACGAGATGTTCGGAGTGGAGTTCCCCGGCAACGACAACCTGGTCCCGCTGCTGCTGCCGCCCGAGTTCGAGGGCCAGCCGCTGCGCAAGGAGTTCGTGCTGGCCAGCCGGGTCGCCAAGCCGTGGCCGGGCGCCAAGGAGCCCGGCGAGGGCGCCGAGGGCTCGGCCAAGCGCGCGCCCATGCGCCCGCCCGGCGTGCCGACGGCCGAGGAATGGGGTCCCCGCCGGTGATTCTCGACATCGCGATCAGGCTCGCCGCCGTACTGGCCGCCTTCCTGACCCTGCCGCTGATCGTGGGCCAGATGGAACACAAGGTCATGGCGCACATGCAGGGCCGGCTCGGTCCGATGTACGCGGGCGCCTTCCACGGCTGGGCCCAGCTCATCGCGGACGGCGTCAAGTTCGTGCAGAAGGAGGAGATCGTCCCCGACGCGGCGGACAAGCGGATCTTCCGCCTCGCGCCGGTGATGGCCCTGCTCCCGTATCTGCTGATCCTGCTCGTCATCCCGCTCGGCCCGGACGGCCTGGTCGCCCAGGGCCTCGACATCGGGCTGTTCTTCGTGCTGGCCGTGATGGGCCTGGGCGTGGTCGCCGTCCTGATGGCGGCCTGGTCGAGCGGGTCGAAGTACTCCCTCCTCGGTGGTCTGCGCGCCGCCGCCCAGCTCCTCGGCTACGAACTGCCCCTGGTGCTGTCCGCCGCGAGCGTCGCGATGGCGGCCGGCACCCTCTCGCTGAACGGCATCGTGGTCGCCTGGCGGCCCTGGTGGATCCTCTGGCAGCTCCCGGCCCTGTTCGTCTTCTTCGTCGCCGGGCTCGCCGAGCTGCGCCGGCCCCCGTTCGACGCGCCGATCGCGGACTCGGAGCTGGTGTTCGGCTACATGACCGAGTACACCGGACTGCGGTTCGCGTTCTTCCTGCTCGCCGAGTACGTGGGCATCGTCGTCATCTCCGCGCTGACCGCCGTCCTGTTCCTCGGCGGCTGGAAGGGCCCGTTCGACGACGCGCACCTGGGCTGGGCCTGGATGCTGCTCAAGACGATGGCGGTCGCGTTCGTGATCATCTGGCTGCGGGTGGCCTATCCACGGCTGCGCGAGGACCAGATCCAGAAGCTGTGCTGGCTGGGGCTCGTACCCCTGGCACTGGCCCAGCTCGTACTGACGGCGGTGGTGAGGGTTGTCTGAGATCCCCGGCAAGGGCCTGCTCCAGGGGCTCGCCGTCACGATGAAAACGATGCTGAAGCCGGCGCACACGCACCAGTACCCGGACACCCAGCCGGAGCTGCCGCCGCGCACCCGGGGCGTGATCGCCCTCGCGGAGGAGAACTGCACCTCCTGCATGCTCTGCGCGCGCGAGTGCCCCGACTGGTGCATCTACATCGACTCGCACAAGGAGACGGTGGAGGTGCCCGGCGGGCGGCCCCGGCAGAAGAACATGCTGGACCGGTTCGCGATCGACTTCTCCCTCTGCATGTACTGCGGGATCTGCATCGAGGTCTGCCCCTTCGACGCGCTGTTCTGGTCCCCGGAGTTCGAGTACGCCGAGGGCGACATCCGCAACCTGCTGCACGAGAAGGACCACCTCGGGCAGTGGATGGCCACCGTGCCGGCCCCGACCGCGCACGACCCCAACGGGGAGCCGGCGAAGGAACAGACCGCCGCGGAGAAGAAGAAGTGACGGTCACCGACATCCTGCTGTGCGCCCTGGGCGCCGTGGCCATCGGCGCGGCCCTGCGCGTGGTCACCACGCGACACCTCGTCCGGGCCGGGTTGTGGCTGGTCGTGGCCCTGGCCGCGATGGCCGGCTGCTACCTGGTGCTCACCGCCGAACTGGTCGCCTGGGTCCAGGTGCTGATCTACGTCGGCGCGGTCGTCGTGCTGCTGCTGTTCGCCACGATGCTGACCCGGGCGCCGATCGGCCCGAGCGACGAGCTGGACCGGGCCCGGATCCCGGCGGCGCTGGTCGGCCTCGGCGCGGGCGGCGGCCTGGCGGCGGTCCTCATTTTCGGGTACCGGTGGACCAAGGTCGAACTCGCCGCCCCCGGCACGGCCGCCAAGCTCGGCCAGGAGATCTTCTCCGGCTGGGTGCTGCCGTTCGAGGTGCTGTCCGTGCTGCTGCTCGCCGCGCTGGTCGGCGCGATCGTCGTCTCGCGCAAGGGGGCTGAACGCTGATGCACCCCGTCATCCCGTACGTGATCGCCGCTCTCCTGTTCGGCATCGGCGTGTACGGCGTCCTGGTCCGCCGCAACGCCGTCCTCGTCCTGATGGCCGTCGAGCTGATGCTCAACGCGGTCAACCTGGTGCTCGTGACGGCGGACGCGACGGTGCGCGCGTACACCGGGCAGACGTTCGCCCTGTTCGTGATCGTGCTGGCCGCCGCCGAGATCGGGGTCGGCCTGGCGCTCGTGTTGCAGCTGTTCCGGCTGAAGGGCGCGATCGTGCTGGACGACGTGGCTGTGGACGACACCGCGCTGGTGGCTGTGGACAACGTCGCGGCTGTGGACAACCCTGTGGATAACCTTGTGGACAAGCCTGTGGACAACTCATGACGGGCCTCGCCTGGCTGCTCCCGGGGGCCCCGCTGCTGGCCGCCCTGATCGGCTTCTTCCTGCCCGCGCCCGCCCGCCGCCCCGCCGCCCTGGTCGGCGCAGCCGGTGCCCTGGTCGCCCTCGGCGCCGCCGTCGCGCTGCTGCTCGGCGACCCGGTGGCCGGGCACGTGAAGCTCGCCTCGTTCGGGGCGCTCGACGTCACCCTCGGGGTCAGCGTCACCTCGGTGGCCGCCCTGGTCGCGGTCGCCGTCGGGGTGGTCGCGCTGTGCGTCCAGGTCTACTCGGCCGCCTACCTGCACTCCGACCGCAACTACGCCCCCTACGCGGCCCAGATCAGCCTCTTCACCGCCGCGATGCTCACCGTCGTGGTGGCCGACGACCTGCTGATCCTGCTGATCGGCTGGGAGGTGATGGGCGCGTGCTCGTACCTGCTCATCGCCCACGACCGGTCGCTGCCCGAGGCGCCGGCCGCCGCCGTGAAGGCGTTCCTGGTCACCCGGGTCGGCGACGTCGGCTTCCTGCTCGGCATCGCCGTGCTCGCCGTCGACGCCGAGACCCTGGACATCGGGAAGGTGCTCGCCCACGACTACAGCACCGGCACCCTGACCGCGGCCACGTTGCTGCTGCTCGCGGGCGTGTTCGGCAAGAGCGCCCAGTTCCCGCTGCACTCCTGGCTGCCCGACGCGATGGCCGGCCCGACCCCGATCAGCGCCCTGATCCACGCGGCCACGATGGTCGCCGCCGGCGTGTACGTCGTCGCCCGGCTGTACCCGCTGTTCGGGGCCTCGGGGGCGGCGATGGCCGTCCTCGCGGTCGCCGCCGCGATCACGATGCTCTGGGGCGCGTGCTGCGCGATGGCCGCCACCGACATCAAGAAGGTGCTCGCCTGGTCGACGGTCAGCCAGCTCGGCTACATGACCGGCGCGCTGGCCGTGGGCTCGCCGCCCGCCGCGCTGTTCCACCTGCTCAGCCACGCCGGGTTCAAGGCCCTGCTGTTCCTGTGCGCGGGCGCCGTGATCCACGCGATCGGCTCCAACGCCATCGAGGACGCCGGCGGCCTGCGCAGGCGGATGCCGGTCACCTTCTGGACCATGACCATCGGGCTCGCGGCCCTGGTCGGCCTGCCCCCGGTCAGCGGCTTCTGGTCCAAGGAGAACGTGCTGGTCCAGGCCGAGCACGCCCACGGCTGGCAGGGTCGCCTGATCCTCGTCGCCGGCCTGGTCACGGTCATGCTGACGGCCTGGTACTCGACCCGGCTCTGGCTGCGCACCTTCTTCGGCCACTACCGGGGCACGGCCAAGCCGCACGACCCGCCGGCCCTGATGCGTCTGCCGCTCCTGGTGCTGGCCGTCCCCTCGGCCCTGTTCGGCCTGCTGGCGCTCGGGAAGTGGCTCGGACCGAAGCTGGGCGGGGACCTGCTCGACCTGAACACCATGACCCTGGTCGCGCTGTTCCTCGCCGGGATCGGGGCGGTCGCCGCGTCGGCCGGCGCGTCGCACACCGACCCGGCCCGGTACCTGGGCCCGCTGCGGCCCCTGTTCGCCAACGCCTTCTACTTCGACACCGTCCAGGACTTCCTGGTCGTGCGCCCGGTGAAGGCGCTGGCCCGGGTCACGGGCTTCCTCGACGCCACGGTGGTCGACGGCGCGGTCGAGGGCGTGGGCACCGGCTCCCGCTGGTTCGGCGGGCTGGTCAACCGGCTGAACGCGCCGGGCCTGCCCCGGTACGCGACGGCCGCCCTGGCCGGCGTCCTGCTGATCGCCGTCGCGGCGCTGGCCACGGAGGTGCTCCGATGATCCTGATCGTGCTGCTGGCACTGCCGGCCCTGGGCGCGCTGCTCGCGTTCCTGCCCGGGCGGACCGGCCGGCTGGCCGCCACCTGCGCGGCCGGGCTGACGTTCGGACTGAGCCTGCGGCTGTACTCGACGGACTCCGGCTACTGGTACGAGTTCGACCGGGCCTGGGTGCCGGCCCTGCACCTGCGCTTCCACCTCGGCATCGACGGCATCTCGTGGCCGCTGGTCGTGCTCACCACGCTGCTGACCCTGCTCTGCTGCCTCTACTCGCTGTGGAAGACCCCGGACAACCGCCTGATCGGGCTGCTCCTGGCGTTGCAGGTCGGCCTGCTCGGTGTGTTCGTGGCCCTGGACCTGGTGCTGTTCTTCGTGGCCTTCGAGGTCGTCCTCCTCCCGATGTTCGCGATCATCGCCGGCTGGGGCGGCCCGAAGCGCCGGCACGCGGCCCGCAAGTTCGTGCTGTACACCCTGCTCGGCTCGATGCTGCTCCTGATCGGCGTGGTGCTCGTCGTCAACCAGACCGGGACGGCCGACCTGGCCCGCCCGGCCGGCACGGCGAGCCTGGCCGCGTTCGTGTTCCTCGCGCTCGGCTTCGCGGTCAAGGCGCCCCTGTGGCCGCTGCACTCCTGGCTGCCCGACGCGCACAGCGAGGCCCCGACCGTGGGCTCCGTGCTGCTGGCGGGCGTGCTGCTGAAGCTCGGCACGTACGGGCTGATCCGGGTCGCGATCCCGGTGGCCCCCGACGGCGCGCGCGAGGCGGCGCCGGTGCTCGCCGCGCTGGCGGTCGGGGCGATCCTGATCGGTGGCCTGATCTGCCTCGCGCAGAAGGAACTCAAGCGCCTGATCGCGTACTCCTCCGTCGGGCACATGGGCTTCGTCCTGCTCGGCATCGCCACCATGACCGCCACCGGCCTGCAGGCCGCGCTGATCGGCAACCTGGCGCACGGCCTGATCACGGGCCTGCTGTTCTTCCTGGTCGGCGCGCTCAAGGACCGGGCGCACACGGGGGAGCTGTCCGAGCTCGGCGGCCTGCGGGAGAGTTCGCCGCAGCTCGCCGGCCTGCTGGGCTTCGCGGCCCTGGCGTCGCTCGGCCTGCCCGGGCTCGCCGGCTTCTGGGGCGAGGCGTTCGCGGTGATCGCGGCCGCCCAGCGCGGCTGGTGGCTCGCCGCCGTGCTGGCCGCCGTCGGTGGCGCGCTCGCCGCCGCGTACCTGCTGCGCCTGCTCCGCAAGGTCACCCACGGCCCCTCGACCCTCAAGCTGACCGGCCCCGCCGGGTACGAGCTGGCCGCCTGGGCCCCGCTCGTCGTCCTGACCGTGGCGGTCGGGCTCGCCCCCCTGCTGGTGACCGGTGTGACCGGCCCGGCCGTCGACGCGCTGGTGGAGGCGTTCACCAAATGATCCAGTCGATTGACCACGCGATCCTGCTGCCGGCGTACCTGGCGGCCGGGACCGCCGTGCTGGTGTTCGTCGCGGATCTGGTCACGCCCCGCCGCGCGGTCTCGCTGAGCCTCGGCGTGCTCGGCGTGCTGGCGGTCGTCGGCGCCGCCCTGCGCGCCCCGCAGGGCCGGCGCACGTTCTGCCTGCCCGAGGGCTGCTCGTACATCTACGACAAGCAGGCGGCCGTCGTCGCGGTGGCGTTCGCGGCGCTGACGGCCATCGTGCTGGTGCTGTCGGCGACGACCCGGGCGGAGCCGGGGGAGTACTCGTTCCTGCTCGCCTGCTCCATGACCGGCGGCGTGGTCCTGGGCGCCGCGGGCGACCTGATCACCCTGATCGTCGGCCTGGAGACCCTCACCCTGCCGTTGTACGCGCTGGTCGCGCTCCGCCGGGGCATCCGCAGCGCCGAGGGCGCCCTGTCCCTCTTCGTCGTCTCGGTGATCTCCACGGCGGTGGCCCTGTTCGGCGCGGCCCTCGTGTACGCCACCTTCGGCGGGGTGCACCTGGAGAAGCTCGCCAAGGCCACCCCGACGGCCCAGCTCGTCCCGGTCGCCACCCTCGGCGCGGTGCTCCTGGTCGCCGGGCTCGCGTTCAAGGTGGCCGCGGTGCCGCTGCACGGCTGGGCCCCGGCCACGTACGACGGCGCCCCGCTGCCCGTCACCGCGTACCTGTCCACCGCCTCGAAGCTGGGCGGCGTCATCGCGCTGCTCCTGGTCTCGGGCGCGCTGCTCGACGTGCGCCCCACCACCCGCGCCGTGCTGGCCATCCTCGCCGTGGCGACCATGACCGTGGGCAACCTCGGCGCGCTCCGGCAGACCCGGATGGTCCGGCTGCTCGCCTGGTCCTCGATCGCCCAGGCCGGCTACGTGCTGGCCGCGCTGGTCGTGTCGGGCCCGGCGGCCGTGGCGTACACCCTCTTCTTCGTGATCATGGAGATCGTGGCCTTCGGCGTCGTGATCGCGGCCCGCAACGACGGCGACGGCGGCCGGGTCGACGACTACCGGGGCCTCGCCCGCCGCTCCCCGTGGCTCGCCGGGGCCCTCGTGGTCGCCCTGGCCGGCCTGGCGGGCCTGCCGCCCGGGTTCGCCGGCCTGTTCGCGAAGGTCACCGTCGTGCAGGCCCTCGTCAACGGGCACTGGACCTGGCTGGCCGTCATCGTGGTGCTCAACGCGGTCCTCGCCCTGGCCTACTACGTCCGGGTCGGCGCGGCCCTGTTCGCCAGCTCGGAGGAGACCCCGACGCCGACCCGCTGGCCGATCACCGCCGCCCTCGCGGTCGCCACGGCCGTCGCGCTGGTCGTCGGCTTCCTCCCCCAATGGGTACTCTCCGCAGTCGGTTACTGACGTCACGGAAGCGCCGAGGGGTACCCGCTGTTACACCGGTTATGCGGAACGGCCTGAAGACAGCGGTACTCCTCGGACTCCTCACCGGCATGATCATGCTCGTCGGCGCGTGGCTCGGCGGCGGCACGGGCCTGCTCATCGCCGTGGTGCTGTCCCTCGCCCTCAACGGCGCGACCTACTTCTTCTCCGACAAGCTCGCCCTGCGCGCGATGGGCGCCGTCCCGGTGACCCCGGAACAGGTCCCCGAGCTCTACTCGATGGTCCGCGAGCTCGCCGACCGGGCCCGCCAGCCCATGCCCAGGCTCTACGTGAGCCCCACGATGCAGCCCAACGCCTTCGCGACCGGGCGAAACCCCGAACACGCCGCTGTGGCCGTCACAGAGGGCATTCTGCGGGTACTGGACCGCAGGGAGCTGCGCGCCGTCATCGGCCACGAACTCTCCCACGTCTACAACCGCGACATCCTGATCTCCAGCGTCGCCGCCGGGCTCGCCGGCATCATCACGATGCTCGCGAACCTCGCCTGGTTCATCCCGTTCGGGCGCTCCGACGATGACGACGGGCCGGGCATCCTGGGCGTGCTGCTGCTGATGATCCTGGGGCCGGTGGCCGCCGGGCTGGTACAGCTGGCGATCAGCCGGAGCCGGGAGTACCAGGCGGACGCGTCCGGGGCCTCGCTGACCGGGGACCCGCTGGGGCTGGCCAGCGCGCTGCGGAAGATCGACGCGGGGGCGCGGGCCATGCCGCTGGCCGAGGACGCGCAGCTCGCGAGCACGGCGCACCTGATGATCGCGAACCCGTTCTCCGGCGGGGGCCTGACCAGGCTGTTCGCGACGCACCCGCCGATGGCGGACCGGATCGCGCGGCTGGAGGCGATGGCAACCGGGACGAGTTACCGGGTGTAGTCCGCGGCGCGATGGTCGGGCGAAGTCCTGCCCGACCATCGCGCACCGCCCCGGTGGCCGGCGGGGCATGGTCGACCCGCCAACCGCCCGTACCCGTCTAGCGGTAGTTCGTGAACTGCAGGGCGACGTCGAAGTCCTGCCCCTTGAGCAGCGCGATCGTCACCTGGAGGTCGTCGAGCTTCTTGCCCGTGACCCGGATCTGGTCCCCCTGGATCTGGGCCTGGACACCCTTGGGGCCCTCGTCCCGGATCACCTTGGTGATCTTCTTCGCCTTCTCCTGGTCGATCCCCTGCACGATCTTGCAGTCGATCTTGTAGATCTTGCCGGACGAGCGCGCCTCGCCCGCGTCGAGAGCCTTCAGCGAGATGTTCCGCTTGATCAGCTTCTCCTTGAGGACCTCCAGCGCGGCGAGGACCCGGTCCTCGGTCTCGGCCTGCAGCGCGATCGCGTCCTCACCCGACTTGGTGATCTCCGCGCCCGTGCCCCGGAAGTCGAAACGCTGCGACAGCTCCTTGGCCGTCTGGTTGACCGCGTTGTCGACCTCCTGCTGGTCGGTCTTGCTGACGATGTCGAAGGAGGGATTAGCCAACGTAGCTCCCAAAATCTGCGTGTACTCGACCAAAGGTGGAACCCACTGACGGTACCCGGTTGCGAACCCCCCGGGTGTTACGGCTATCCTTGCTTCCGCTGCCACTGATGTTGGCCGCAACACCCCGGCGGGTTGCCCGAGCGGCCAATGGGAGCGGACTGTAAATCCGTCGCGTAAGCTACACAAGTTCGAATCTTGTACCCGCCACGCGGTGTAAGGAAAGGCCCCCGACCTGGGGAAACTCAGGTCGGGGGCCTTTCTCGTGCTCCAGGCCCGATCGGGGCGCCCACCCGAGCCGAATCACCGCCGACCCGCCACTCTGCCCGCGCCATCGGGGTGAGTTGGATCACAACCGCAGCCTCGGTCCGCCAGGAAACGCCTCAGAAACCCCAAATACCCGCATTACACGGGTACGGGACTATATTCACGGACGGGTCCGCGGACCGCCGCAGCGCGCCCCGCGCCCCGCCGACGGATCCCCGAATAGGAGCCCGTGTGAACGCGCTGGTCACCCGCTGCTGCGTCGTCCTCGCCGCCGGCTGCGCCCTGCTCGCCCCCACCGCCCCGGCCCAGGCCGACACCACGACGCTGCCCGCCCCGGCCGACTCCGGAGCCGCGGCCCTCGTCCTCACCGTCACCCCGCAGGAAGGCCCAGCCTCCGAGGTCACCCTGACGTGCGACCCGGCCGGAGGCACCCACCCCGCCGCCGAGGACGCCTGCGCGAAGCTGGCGGCGGCCGGCGGGAACTTCCTGAGGCTCCAGCCGACCAACGAGGCCTGCACCCTGGAGTACGCGCCGGTGCGGGTGCGCGTCCTCGGCGCCTGGCGCGGCGGGCTGACCGACTTCATGGCCACCTACTCCAACCGGTGCGTCGCGATCACGCAGACCGACGGCATCCTGGACTTCTGACGCCGCACGACGCCCGAACGACGCCGCGATGCCCGAGTGACGCCGCGCGATGCCCGAGAGGCGCCCCGCGATGCCCGAACGACGCCGCACGACGCCCGAACGACGCGCCGCGATGCCGGAGAGACACCCCGCGATGCCCGAGAGACGCCCCGCGATGCCCCGTGATGCCGCGCGACGCCACCCCGCCCGTCCGCCGCGAGAAAGCCGGCACGGGACGAGGCGGTCCGTGGCCCGGGTCTCTCCCTGCGCCGAAACGCCGACCCCGACCGTTCCACGTCGTAGCGTGGAGCCATGACTGACGCCCGCTTCGCCGCCCTGGACGAGCTGACCACCGAGGAACTCCGGCACCGGGCCTTCGACCTGGCCCGGGAGCGCAAGGACCTCGCGTTCCTCGTGGACGTGATGCAGCACTCGCCGGACGCCTACGCCTACGAACAGGTCGACGGCTCCCTCGGTTCCGTGGTGACGTCCGTGGACGAGGCGATCGGCATGTGGTCGGAGTTCGCGGGCGAGGGCCGCGGCTACGGCGACGCCGAGCCTCTCCTCCGCGCCGCGTTCATCGACTACCTGCTCCGCCACGGCACGGCCTGACCCGACCCCGGAAACCATTCGCCGGGTACGCCGTCCGGCACGTCACTGGCGCAGCGCCTCCGCCGGTTGGATACGGCTGGCGCGGATCGAGGGGTACAGGCCGGCCAGGAGCCCGGTGAGCGCCCCGACAACGGGAGCCGCGGCGACGGTCCACGGCTCCAGGACGGGCGTCCACTGGCGGGTGACGGCGACCGCCACCACCACGGTGACGCCGAGCCCGGCCGCGACCAGCCCGCCGATCGCCCCCAACGTGGTGCTCTCGCAGAGGAACTGGGCCGCGATGTGCCGTCGTTGCGCGCCGAGGGCGCGGCGGAGCCCGATCTCCGGCACCCGTTCGAGCACGGCGACGAGGGTCGTGTTGGCGATGCCGACCGCGCCGATGGCCAGGCTGATCGCGGCCAGCGTCAGGAAGAGTGAGGAGAGGTCCGTGCCCACGTCGTCGCGGAGCTGGCGGGGGTCGGGCGGGGTGATGGTGCGGAAGGCGCCGGGCCGGTCCGGACGTACCGCGAGTGCCGCCTGTTGGGCGACGACACCGGCCGCCCCGAGCCGGGTGTCGATGACCATCGTC
This sequence comes from Longispora urticae, assembly GCF_053902585.1. Lineage (NCBI taxonomy): Bacteria > Bacillati > Actinomycetota > Actinomycetes > Micromonosporales > Micromonosporaceae > Longispora > Longispora urticae. Next base: position 308,985 of record NZ_JAQZSH010000035.1, on the reverse strand, counting down.
GGAGGCGAGCGCTGCTCGATGGCGCCGGGCCACAGGGTCTCCGCCGTGTGCCGGGGCACGAGCACGTCGGCGAGGAAGTCGGGACGGCGCTGCACGGTGTCGATGATCCCGATGACGGTGAACGGCGCGTCGTTGATGTAGATGACGGGCCGGACGTCCAACCGGGTGATCCCCAGTTGCCGGGCCACGAACCCGCCCAGTACGACGACGCGCTCGGCCCGGGCGTCGAGGGCCTGGTCGTAGGTCCGGCCGGCGCTGACGTGGGCGCGCAGCGCGTCGAACAGGCCGGGTGAGGCGGCGATGACGGGGATCTGGTCGCTGGTGGACGCGCCGGGGATGCGTACCCCGGTGACGGCGCCCACGGTGCGCGACGGCAGCTGCCAGTACACCCCGGCGTGGTTGACGCCGTTGACGGCCCTGGCCCGGGCGTCGGCGTCCGCGGGGAACGCGGTGCCGGTGGTGTTGGGGTCCAGGGCCGTGGTGTCCTCGACGGTCACCTCGGTGGCCGCCAGCTCGGTGAAGCGTTTGCTGATCTGCCCGGTGGCGGTGGCGGTCAGCCCGAGCACCGCGACGAACGACCCGATACCGAGCAGGATGCCCACCACGGTCATGGCGGTCCGGCCGGGGCGCTGCAGGATGCCCGCCACGGACTCGCTGACCAGGTCGGCCGGCCGCAGCCGGTTGGAGCCCCTCATCCGGACGACCGGGTGTGCTCGGTGAGCTGCCCGTCGGTGATGGTGACGGTCCGGCCGGCGCGGGCGGCCACCGACGGATCATGCGTGATCATGATGATGGTCAACCCGTCCTGGTGGAGATCGTCGATGAGGCCGAGGACCGTCTCCGCCGTGGCGGTGTCGAGGTTGCCGGTGGGTTCGTCGCACAGCAGCAGGGCCGGACGGGCGATCAGGGCGCGGGCGATGGCCACCCGCTGTCGTTCTCCGCCGGACATGCGCGAGGCCACGGCGTCGGCGCGGTGGTCGAGGCCCACCCGGTGCAGGGCCGCCCGGGCCTCGGCGCGGCGGACCCGGGCACTGCGGCCCTGGTAGAGGAGGCCGAGCGCGACGTTGTCCGTCGCGGTGCGGTGCGCGAGGAGGTGGAACGCCTGGAACACCAGGCCGATCCGGCTGGCACGCAGCGTGGTGCGGGCGGAGTCGCGCATCGTCGCGGTGTCGACGCCGTCGAGGAGGTAGGCCCCCGCCGTGGGCGCGTCGATCAGGCCGAGGACGTTGAGCAGCGTGGACTTTCCGGATCCGGACCGGCCGACGACGGCGACGTACTCTCCGGCCTGGACCACGAGATCGGTCGACCGCAGCGCGGGTACCGGAGGCGGCCCGGGATAGGTGAGGGCGACGCCGCGCAGCTCGATCAGGGGCTGGTCGGTCATCTGCCGGTCCCGACCCCGACGGTGACGAGGTCGCCGACCTCCAGGGCGCCGGGGGCGGTCCGCACGGCGACGTAGCCCTGGGCGCTCATCCCGGCCTCGACCGGTACCGCGCTCTCCGCGCCGTCCTTGCCGCGCCGGGTGACGTAGGTGCGGCCGTCGGCGCTGGCGTAGAGCGCCGAAACCGGGACGACGAGCTGTTCGGTGCCGCTGGACGCGGACTCGACGGTCAGGCGGACGTTCTGGCCGCTGAGTCTGGGGTCGAGCGGGATCGTGGGCGTGATCACGGCCGGGTACCCGGAGGTGCTCGGCGTCCCGGCGGGTGCCTTGTCGGAGGGGCCGGCCACCTCGAGTTCCCCGATGGAGGTGATGACGCCCTTGACGGTGACGTTGTTGTCGCCGGTGATCTCCACGGCCGCGCCCGGCTTGCACAGGCCCTGCTGGGCGGCCGTGAGTTTGGCCGTCACCACCAGGACGCCGGCGGAGAAGGTGACCGCCGGCGAGGCCACGGGCTGTCCGACGGTGGCCTTGAGCGCGTCGACCCGGGCGGGGAAGGCGGGCAGGAAGGTGTACTCGCCCTGCGGGAGCATGGGGCCGGTGACGGCTTCGAGGTCCGTGAGCGCCTTGCGGGCCTCGGCGAGGTCCTGCTGGGAGCGCGCGAGGGCCTTGGTCGCGGCGGACCGCTGGGCGGCGGTGGCCGACGGGTCCTTCGCGAGCGCCTCCGAGGCCTCCCGGGCGTCGGCGACCTGCCGGACCGCGGCGTTGACCTGCTTGGTGGCGTCGGCGACCTGCCGGGCGTCGCTGTCGCTGACCGGTAGCGGCGCGTAGCCCCGTGCCTTGTAGAAGGCGGTCAGGGCGCGCTTGGTACCCGCGCCGAAGAGACCGTTGCGCTCGCCGGGGTCGAACCCGAGCCCGGCGAGGGCCGCCTGGAGCTGCGCGATGTCCTTGCCGTCCGCGCCCGGCTTGAGGTCCCGGTAGGCGGGGACGGCCCCCGGCAGCGCGAACAGCGGGCGTCCGGCGACCTCCAGGACGGTCATCCCCGCGCTGACCGTCTCCCCGGCCTTGACCTTCACCGCTGTGACGATCGCGGTCCCCCCGACCCGGGACGACGGAGTGACCTCCACCGACAGGGAGGGCCGGACGTCGCCGCGCAGGATCACGGTGTCCCGCAGGATCTTGCGTTCCACCGGCGCGGTCAGCACCGTCAGCGCGGGCGGCCGGGCATCGGCGGCCACCTGCTGGGGGGATTTGATCCACAGCGGGGAGGATCCGCCGACGCCGGCCGCGACCACCGCGACGGCCAGCACGATCAGCAGTGCGCGCCGCCGGCGAACCAGCGGCACCGCCTCCGCACGCCCGCTCATCCCGCCGCGATGATCTTGCTGGCACGATCCACGTACGGGTCGTACAGGGTGATCGAGGCGCGGAGTGCGGTGACGTTCCGGTCCACCAGCACCTTCTGGTACGCGACATCGGCGGCCAGCGTGGTCCCGAACAGCTTGGTGGAGGCCTTGCACGCCACGTCGGCGGAGGCGGCCTTCTTCTCCTCCGCGCTGATCACCGCGTTGCGCTTGTCGTTGCCCCGTTTGGTGGACCAGGCGTCGAACGGGGCCATCGGATCCGGGTAGTCGAAGCCTGCGGTCTTCATGCAGGTCCGCCACTGTTCGCTGAGCTTCACCACCCGGCTGTCCTGGCGCGCCCGGGTGAGGGACTCCTTGAACAGGGTCGGTCCGACCATGTCGTCCTGGGGCGGGGTCGAGGTGCCGAAGACGGCCCGGATCGCCTCGCCGTTGCAGCCGCCCGGCGGGACGGCCTTGCCCAGGTACGTCTGCACGGTGCCCTGCCAGACCCCGGTGGCGGCCTCGGTGATGTACGGCATCCCGAAGCTCTGCTTGCCGGTGCTGGCGGTCGTCGACCAGTAGCCGTGCGCGGCGGCGTCCTCGGCCTTCCAGAGCCCGTAGCGGGTGGTCCAGTCCGTCTGTTCGGCGGCGGCCTCCTCCTGCCAGCCGAATTCGGGCTGGAAGCCGAAGTCCTTCATGCACTTGTCGCGGACGAGCGCGCTGGCGCGCCTGAACATCTTCAGGGTGTTGTTGTTGACCACGTACGCGCCGAGCGGCTGGTCGACCCTGTTCGGGTCCGCCGTGGCGACGACCGAGGCGTCCAGCGCCGGTTCGCCGCCGGGCAGCGGGCTCAGAGGGGCCGCCTTCCCGTCCCCGGTCGGCGCGGGGTCGGACTGCGGGCTGCATCCGGTGGCGACAGCGATGGCGACCGCGGCGACCATCACCGTCCAGACAGTACGAGCCATGCCTCTCCTCGAGGGAGGTGAAGGGGGAGGGAGGGATGCCCCCGTGCAGTCACGGAGGGCATCCCCTGCGATGACGCGTCTAGCAGATGTTCTGGACCAGATTGAACAGTTGGACCATGTTCTTCTGGTAACCGTAACCGAGGCCCGTGTCGTAGACGTAGATCGTGTTGAAGGTGTTCTGCGCCTGGCCCGAGTACGTGGCCACAGTGGAGATCCACTTGCGGTCGTAGTAGGTGTCCGCCAGCTGGACGACGGGCTGGCCGTTGTTCTGGCAGTCCCCGTCGTAGGTCTGGGCGTTGTAGCTCGACGCCGTGTTGTCGACGTGGCTCGACATGCCGATCCAGCCGCTGTACTGGGTGACCGAGCCGCGGCCGCCCGTCTGGTTGTAGTACGTGTACCAGCAGAACCCGCCGCTGTAGCAGGTGTCGCCCGCCTGGGCGACGCCCGGCGCGAGGAGCGCCCCGGCCCCCAGGCCGGCGACGGCCAAGGCTGCGGTGAGTAGTGACCGAGTGAATCTGAACCCCGTGTTGTTCTTCACGATTCTCCCTGTGGTGTCCGGCGGCCGATGGGCGGGCCCCGTGAACCGCCGCATGAGTCATCCCGGTCGGGACGGGGAGAACGTATGTGTGCCGCCGGAGGGCCGGCAACCCCGTTGACCTGCGGTAACAGGTGGGTACAAGTTGCCGGCCCACGCATGCTGACCAACGGTCACCGTCGATCACTCTCGGTAGGATCCGGCCGTCCTGAGGGCGGCTGCATAGTGGACGCCCGGCGCTGGCGTCGACCCCTTCGATGTGACGTAGATCGCAGGGTCTTCGAGGGCTTCGGTCACGCTCCGTAGTTGAACCCTGGAGTGGCCGCGGCTGACCCGGCGGGGCGTTGGTGTGGCCCGCCCCGCATCCCCCTCCCACCCCGAACAGTTGATTGAGCAGTGGAAATGTGACCCGCGATACAGAACGGTTCCGTATCGTAAAGACCGAGCATAGGGTTACGGAACAGTCTCGTATCTAAATTTGGAGTGCACGTGGACGCACCCCCGACCGGCCACCCGCAGCGCTGGAAGATCCTCGGCGTGCTGGTCGTCAGCCTGCTAGTCGTCGTTCTCGACAACACCATCCTCAACGTGGCGATGAAGACCATCGCCGACCCGAAGGCCGGACTCGGCGCGAGCCAGAGCCAGCTGGAGTGGGCGATCAACTCGTACACCCTCGTGTTTGCGGGTCTGCTCTTCACCTTCGGCGTCCTCGGTGACCGCGTCGGCCGGAAGCGGATGCTCGTCGCCGGCCTGATCGTCTTCGGCATCGCCTCGCTGGCCTCGGCCTACGCGCAGGACCCCGGCCAGCTGATCGCGGCGCGCGCCCTGATGGGTCTCGGCGGCGCGGCCATCATGCCGGCCACCCTCTCGATCATCTCGAACGTGTTCGACCCCCGGGAGCGGGCGAAGGCGATCGGCGTCTGGGCGGGTTCCGTCGGCCTGGCCGTGGCGATCGGCCCGGTCGTCGGCGGCGCCCTGCTGGAGCACTTCTGGTGGGGTTCGGTCTTCCTGATCAACGTGCCGATCATCATCGTCGGCGTCGCCGCGGTGCTGCTCCTGGTCCCGGAGTCGAGAGACCCGAAACCCGGAAAGATCGACGTCGCGGGGGTACTGCTCTCGATCGTCGGCCTGACCCTCTTCGTGTACGGCATCATCACCGGCGGCGACTCGGGCGACTGGGGCCAGCTGGAGGTGTGGGGCTCGATCGCGGCGGGCGTCGTGATCCTGGCGGCCTTCGTCCTCTACGAGCGGCGCATCGACCACCCGGCCCTCGACGTCAAGCTGTTCCGCGACCCGCGCTTCTCGGCGGCCGTCGCGGCGGTCGGCCTCGCGTTCTTCGCGGCGATGGGCGTCATGTTCTTCGGCGCGTTCTACCTGCAGATGGTGCGCGGCTACAGCCCGCTGCAGACCGGCCTGCTGTTCCTGCCGTTCGCCGGCGCGCAGCTGATCTTCGCTCCGCAGAGCGCCGGCCTGGTGAAGAAGTTCGGGGCGAAGGCGGTGTGCGCGGTCGGCATGGCGCTGGTGGCCGTCGCGCTGAGCGCGTTCGTGTTCGTCATCGACGAGAACACCCCGATCTGGGTGCTGTGCACCGTGTTCTTCATCCAGGGTGCCGGCATGGCCAACGTCATCCCGCCGACCACGGAGGCCGTGATGGCGTCCCTGCCGCGGGAGAAGGCCGGCGTCGGCTCGGCGGTGAACAACACGATCCGTCAGGTCGGCGGCGCGCTGGGCGTCGCGGTCCTCGGTTCGCTCCTCTCCCAGGTGTACCGGGACCAGATGGCGAGCCACCTCGTCGCCTTTCCGGAGAACGTCCGCCACGTGGCATCGGAGTCGATCGCGGCGACGTACGCGGTCGCGGCCAAGATCGGGCCGGCCGGCAACTCGCTGATCCCGTCGGCCAACGAGTCCTTCGTGCACGCGATGCACTGGGTGGCCGCGATCGCCGCGAGCGTGGCCCTCCTGGGCGCCCTGGCCGTACTGCGCTGGCTGCCCGGGAAGCCGGCTCCGGTGCCGGCCAAGGCGGAAGAACCGCAGCTTGTCGATGTCCGCTAATCTGACGCACGATGTCTGAGACGACTACGCAGAGCACTCCGAGGCCGCCAGGGCGGCCCCGGAGTGCCCGCGCGGATGAAGCGATCATCGACGCGGTGCTGGAGTTCCTCGCGGAGGGCACCACGGTCGAGGCGTTGTCCATGGAAGCGGTCGCCTCCCGGGCCGGGGTCGGCAAGGCCACGGTGTACCGGCGCTGGCCGCACAAGGAAGCCCTGATCCTCGACGCGATCGCGACCCTCAAGCAGCCGTTGGACGTGCCGCCCGGCGAGAGCGTGCGCGATGATCTCGTCGCGCTCATGCAGCAGTCGTGGGAGGCCCGGGACAGCCGGGCGGGCCGGATCATGCCGTGCCTGATTCCCGAGTTGCAGCGCCAGGGGCCGCTCCGGACCCAGTTCATCAAGTTCATGGACCACCGCCGGGATGTGATCCGCGACGTACTCCGCCGTGGCATAGTCACCGGTGAATTACGTTCTGATATCGATGTCGAGCTCGCGCTCATACTGTTGTCGGGGCCCATGTTCATGACTTTGATTGGCAATGCCCCAAATGTGGGCACGGATGACCTGGCAGAACGCGTAGTTGACAACGTTCTGCAGGGTATCGCTTGCTAGTTTTTCTGGATAAAACGGGCAATGATCTCCCGCAACTGCGCAGAGTGGCGTAGCCTGATCGCTACTTACTTGCCTCTGACCGTTCGGCTGTGTGATCACGCCGTTTCGTACTTCCGTGTCCGCTCAAGGGTGTGGCAGGATGGACCGCAACTACCTGTCCATAGGCCGGTCTCGAGGTGCTAGTGATGAACACTTTCAAGGTCCGGCGAAGGCTCGCCGCGATCCTGCTCGGCGCGGTCTGCGCCGGCATTGCAGTCCTGGGTGTGGCCGCAGTCGACACCCCCAGTCAGGGTGCCCACGAGGTCGTGGTGGCAACTGCGACCACCGAAGCCGACATCATCTGGACCTGATGGATCACATCGAGGTCCACGCCATAAAGCAGCATTAGGGCAAGTCGGCATATGCCCCGTGTGGACATGAAGAAGGCTATCGGCGCTCAGGCTAGGGCCTGGATGGCGACCGTGGCTATCACTTTGTGTGCCGCAGCACTAATCGCCCCCGTGGTGGCGAAGTCCGACTATCAGGCCAACCCTGTGATTGTCGGGATATTTTTCGTATTGTTTTTGATCGCGGAGCGCACGCTACTACAGGTTGAGCTCCGGCAACACACTTACGCATATACGGCTGTCGAAATCCCGCTGCTGTTGGCCCTGGTCTACCTCCAACCGGGTTGGGTCATCATTCTGCGGATCTCGGCAGCCGCGCTCGTGCACTTCGTGCGGCTGACACCGATCAAGGCGATGTACAACGTCGCGGTGCGAGGGGCCAGCACGGCGGTGTCGGTTCTCGTCCTGCTGCCCTTCCTCGCCCTGCCCGTCGGTCTGGGCATCATGGACAAGCCCAGTACCTGGCTGCTGTTGATCCTGTCCACGGAGCTGGGGAACCTGGTCACGCTGGTGGCCATCGCGGCCATCATGACCACCGTCCAAGGCTGGATGGGCACCCGGCAATTCGCCCGCAGTGGCTGGCAGAGCGCCACCGTCTGCCTCGTCAATTCGATTCTGGGCCTCCTGGCGCTGTTCGCGCTGCGCACATCGAACTGGGCAATCGTCTGCCTGGCGATTCTCGCGGTCCTCGTCGGCGCCGGATACCGGGCGTACCAACGTTTTCTCCAGCAGCACCGCAGCCTCACCGAGCTCTACGACTTCACCCAGGCCGCCGCCCAGGCCCGTGAGGCCGGCAATCTCGCGGACGTTCTTCTGGTCCGTGCCCGCAAATTGCTCAGCTCCGAGTACGCGACGCTGTGGCTCCCCGGTAGCCGTCGGCATCCCGAGGTCCTGCTCACCGCGCGGATCGACGACAAGGGGCTCGGCGACCGCCCGGTCACCCCGAACGCGCTGCGGAACAAGGCCGTCAGCTCGGACACGACGCTCGTGATCGGCTCCAAGGTCGGGGATCCGGCGCTGCGGGCGCAACTCGCCGAGTACAACAAGAAAGACGTGATCGTCGTTCCGCTGCGCTCGGGTACCGCCGTGATCGGCACCCTCGAGGTCGTCAACCGGATCGGCGAGATGCTGACCTTCGAGCCGCACGAGGTCCGGCTGCTGGAGACGCTCGCCGCGCACGTCGCCGTGGCCGTCGAGAACTCCCGCCTCGTCGACCGGCTCCGTTTCGACGCCTACCACGACAGCCTCACCGGCCTGCCGAACCGCCGCCGGATGACCGCGATGCTGGAGGAGGCCGTCAAGGTCAGCGCCCCGGACGTGGTCGCCGTGCTGCTGTTCGATGTGGACGGCATGCGCGACGTCAACGAGTCGATGGGCCACCAGGCCGGCGACAAGCTCCTCGCCGAGGTCTCCCAGCGCCTGCGGGACCTGGCGCCCCCGGCCGCGCTGGTCGCCCGGGTCGGCGGCGACAAGTTCGCCGTCACATTGCGGGCGGAGAGCGCCGCCGAGGCCGTCGAACTGGCCGGCAAGCTCCGGGCCGCGCTGCAGGAGCCGATGCGGCTCGGCACCCTGAACCTGGACGTGGACACCGCGGTCGGCCTGGCCCTGCACCCGGAACACGGCAGCGAACCCGAGGTGCTGCTGCGCCGCGCGGATCTGGCCGTGCACGCCGCGAAGCAGACCAACTCGCACATCCAGCAGTTCCACCTGGCTCTGGAGTCCGGTTCGACCCGGCGGATCGGCCTCGCCGGCGACCTGAGGCGCGCGCTGGACGCGGGGGAACTCGAGGTGTACTTCCAGCCGAAGGTCGCCCTCTCCGACCGCCGCCTGGTGGGCGTGGAGTGCCTGTCCCGCTGGGAGCACCCGGTGCACGGCTCGGTGAGCCCGCAGGACTTCATCGCGGTCGCCGAGCACACCGGTCAGCTGGGTCGGCTCACCGAGGTGGTGCTCCGCGAGGGGCTGCGCCGCTGCCGGGAGTGGGCCGACGAGGGCCGCCCGCTGAGCGTCGCCGTGAACCTCTCGCCCCGCACCCTGGTCGACCCGGACTTCCCGAGCCAGGTCGGCGAACTGCTCGCGGAGTACGGGGTGCCGGCCGAGCGGCTCACGCTGGAGATCACCGAGGACGGCATGGTCGCCGGCCCGGACCGCCCGATGCCGACCCTGCACCGCCTGCACGACCTGGGTGTCCGGTTGTCGGTGGACGACTTCGGCACCGGCTACTCCTCTCTCTCCTACCTCCGCCGGCTGCCGGTGCACGAGGTGAAGGTCGACCGGATGTTCGTCCAGGGCATGGCGACCGATCCGGGGGACCTGGCGATCGTCCGGGCCGTGGTGGACCTGAGCCGGCACTTCGGGCTGAGCGTCGTCGCGGAGGGTGTCGAGAGCGAGCTCACGCTGGCCCTGCTGGAGGAGATGGGCTGCGACATCGGCCAGGGATTCTTCTTCAGCCGCGCCCTGCCGTACGAGCGCCTGGAGACCTGGTTCGCCGCACAGACTGTGACCGAGGAAGTGGGCGTCGGAGGCTCCGTACGGCGCCTCAGGGCCGTCCCCTGACCCCGTTTTGCGCCCTGGACTACGGCTGTGTATGGTTACCCCTGCGCGCCTCACGGAGTGCACGCCCCTTTAGCTCAGTCGGCAGAGCGTCTCCATGGTAAGGAGAAGGTCTACGGTTCGATTCCGTAAAGGGGCTCTCGTTTGCTGGTTCGTCCCAGCAGGCATCAGCGGGAGGCCAGGTTTGTCCTGGCTGGCCGGCTTTGGCGGTGTAGCTCAGATGGTAGAGCAAACGGCTCATAATCGTTGTGTCGCCGGTTCAAGTCCGGCCACCGCTACTGCGGCGGGCGCCACAGTGCGCCCGATTACCATGTTCGCGTAGACGCAGGTAGGCTGTCAGATCGACAGACCCCCAGAGCTAGGAAAGGCACTCCCGTGGGTAAAGCGACTGACGTACGGCCGAAGATCACGCTGGCGTGCGTGGAGTGCAAGGAGCGGAACTACATCACGAAGAAGAACCGGCGGAACGACCCCGACCGGCTCGAGATGAACAAGTTCTGCCCGCGCTGCGGCAAGCACACCGCCCACCGCGAGACGCGCTAGTCACCGTCTGCAAGACTTCAGGAAGGCGTCGCCCGACACGGGCGGCGCCTTCTTCGTGTGTGTCACTAGGATCCATACCCATGCCCTTGGACCAGACACAGATTGGTCGGACGTACCCGCCGACCGCCCCGTACGAGGTGGGACGGGAGAAGATCCGGGAGTTCGCCGAGGCGATCGGCGACCCCAACCCGGCCTACCGCGACCCCGACGTGGCCCGCAAGCTCGGCCACCCGGACGTGATCGCGCCGCCGACCTTCCCGATCCTGCTCACCCTGGACGCGAGCGGGGTCGCCCTCGCCGCGCTCGGCGTCGAGCTGCGCAACGTGCTGCACCGCGAGCAGAAGTTCGAGTACAGCCGCCCCGTGGTCGCGGGGGACACCCTCGTCTGCGTCGTGGTCGTCGAGGGCATCCGCACCGTCGCCGGGAACGACATCCTGACCACCCGCACGGACGTGACGGACGGCTCCGGCGAGCTGGTCGTGGCCGTGTGGTCGACGCTCGTGGTTCGCGAGGAGGCGTGATGTACGAGGTCGGTACGCAACTGCCGGAGCGCGTGTTCCGGGTGACCCGCGCGGACCTGGTCCGGTACGCCGGCGCGTCGGGGGACTTCAACCCGATCCACTGGAGCGACCGGGTGGCCGCCGAGGTCGGACTGCCCAGCGTCATCGCGCACGGCATGCTCACCATGGCCCTGGCGGCCCGCGCGGTCACCGACTGGGTGGGCGACCCGGGCGCGCTGGTGGCGTACACCGCGAAGTTCACCCGGCCGGTGCCGGTACCCGATGACGAGAACGGCGCGGAGCTCGGGGTGTCGGCCGTCGTGAAGAAGGTCGACGGCGACCTGGTGACCGTCGACCTGTCCGTCGTCGCGGAGGGCGAGAAGGTCCTGGGCGCCGCGCGGGCGACCCTGCGGACCCGCTAACACACGTCGAGAGTCTGCCCGGCGGTCCGCACCACGCGGTTGCCGGGCAGCGTCGCCTCCACGTACCAGTCCGTCGGGATGTATCCCCAGCTCGTCGTGCTCCACTTCCCGGCACTGGAGGACATGTCCTCGGCGAAGTTGCCGGAGCTGTCGTGCAGGATCAGCCGGACCTTGCTCGGCGTGCCGCCCGTGACGGTCGCGGTCACGCCGAAGCTCTGCCAACCGCCCTGGCACCGCGGGTTCGTGATGCTGGCGGTCACCTTGGGGCCGACGAAGGTCGTCTGCGAGGCCGAGGGCCCCGCGGTGGTCGGGGCCACTGTCGGCTTGGCACTGGTCGCGCTCGGTCGGGGGGTACTGCTGGGGCTCGCGCTCGGACTGCGCCGGCTCGGCGTCGGGGAGGCCGCGAGAGCCCCCTCCGCCCGGTGCTCACCGGACGGGAGCGGCATCGGGGGCGCCTCGATGGTCTGCCGGCGCCCCTCGGGCGTCCCCGTCTCCTGCTGGGCGAACACCACCCCCGCGCCGACCAGCACGGAGGCCGCGACCCCCGTACCGAGGAGCGCCCACCGGCCCGGCCGGGGACCGTTGCGCTGGTCGGGCTGGCGGGGGAAACCGGCGGCGTCGAGCGGGCCGACCCTGCGGGCCACCTCGGTGAGCAGCGCGGGGAGCGTGGTCTCCCGGGTCTTCCGCAACCGGGGCCACAACTGCCCGGTCACCTTGGGAAACGGCAGCGCCGCGTACCGGGTGATCAGTGCGGGGGCGCCCTGTCGCGCGATCCGGTCCATGGCCTTGCCGAGCCGGGTGGTGACCGCCGCGGCGGACAGCCCGGTGACGAGCGCGATCTCCTCGGGGCCCAGGTCGTGCCGGGCGGACAGTTCCACGAGTTCGCGGTCGGCGATCCGGAGGCTGTTCGCGGCGGCGGCGACGGCCGCGGTGGTCTCCGCCGTGTGCACCACGGACCCGAGATCGATCGTCTCGGCCGCCGGACCGCCCGCCGGAGCGGGGCCCGCGGGCCGGTTCTGGTCGCGGCACTCGCGGCGCACGAGGGCGTACAGCCATGCCCGGGTGTGGTCCCGATCGGCCAGCTCAGGGGCCTTTTCAGTGGCGATGATGAATGCGTCGTGCACCGCGTCGGCGGCTCCCGCGCTGTTGAGGCCCAGGGAGAGGCAGTATGCGTAGAGTCGGTCGGCGTGTTCCCTGAAGGCCCGTTCGAGCCAGGGTGAGTCGCCGAAGTCGTCCATGCGAAGGCACGGTAGCGGGCTCCGGCTCTGAGGGCCACCCGCGCATCGGTTCGGTCTCGGCTCTGGCGCCCGGGGAGCCCGAGTTGGGAGAATCGCCGCCGTACCCGTACACTGGTCGACCTAGGGGTGAGTGGCCCCTGCTCCAGCATGCCTAACAAGTGCATACTGGGCGGGAACCGCTTGTCCCTTGCGCGGAACCTCCGGGGTTCGCAAAGGGGTGTGGCGCAATTGGCAGCGCAGCGGTCTCCAAAACCGCAGGTTGCAGGTTCGAGTCCTGTCGCCCCTGCGCCGAGCACTGTCCGGTGTTGCCTGTGGCTGGGTTGACGGAAGTACGTGTTAGCTGGAGCTATGGCGACGCTGGCCCTCTGGGTCGGCGTGGAGAGTGCAACGGAGAGGGCAAATGGCCGAGAGCAAGCGGCGCGACAACGACGCCGTCGACGGTGAGATCAACGAGACTGATGATCTCGTTGTAACCGACGACGCTTCTGACGCCAAGCCCGCAGAGGACAAGTCGGACAAGGCTGAGAAGTCATCCGATAAAGTAAAGACCGAGAAGTCCACCGAGAAGCGGGGCAACCCGCTCAGCCGGCTCGGGCGGTTCATCCGCGAGGTCGTCAGCGAGCTGCGCAAGGTCATCTGGCCGACGCGCAAGGAACTCCTGACCTACACCACGGTCGTCGTGGTGTTCGTCGCGGTGATGCTGACCATCGTCGCCTCCCTGGACTGGGCATTCGCCAAGGGCGTGCTGTGGGTCTTCGCCGACGGTAAAAAGTAGTTAGACGAGCAGGGGAAGAGAGCCAGCGTGCCTGAGTACGACGAGACCGAGAACGGCGCTGTCGCGGCGACGATCGAGGAGTCGACCGACGTCGAAGACGCCGGTGCCGTCGAGAACAAGGACACGGTCGAGGCTCCTGTCGCCGTCGCCGGCGAGGACAACGAGCAGCCGCTCGTCGCCTCGCCGGACGACGAGGACTTCGACCCGGTCAAGGAACTGCGCGAGGCGCTCCGGTTCGCTCCGGGCGACTGGTACGTCGTGCACTCCTACGCCGGGTACGAGAACAAGGTCAAGACCAACCTCGAGACCCGCATCGTGTCCCTCGACATGGAGGAGTTCATCTTCCAGGTCGAGGTCCCGACCCGTGAAGAGGTCGAGGTCAAGAACGGCAAGCGCCAGCAGGTGATGTCGAAGGTGTTCCCCGGCTACATCCTGGTCCGGATGGAGCTGACGCCGGAGTCCTACTCCTGCGTCCGGAACACCCCCGGGGTGACGGGCTTCGTCGGCGCGACGGACCGGGCAGACCGCCCGGCGCCGCTCTCGCTGAACGAGGTCCTCAAGTGGCTCGCCCCGGCGGTCACGGAGAAGAAGAAGAAGCCCGAGATCAAGGTCCTCGACTTTGAGGTGGGCGATTCGGTCACGGTCACCGACGGGGCGTTCTCGTCCATGCCGGCGACGATCTCCGAGATCAACCCGGACCAGCAGAAGCTGAAGGTCCTCGTGTCCATCTTCGGTCGTGAGACCCCGGTTGAGTTGAACTTCAACCAGGTCGCGAAGATCTGACCGAGAGTCGATCAGCTACCGTTGATGTCCCCGCGGATTGCGTGGGGGTTATCCACAAGCCCAGGAAGTAAGACATGCCTCCGAAGAAGAAGAAGCTCGTCACGACCTTCACGCTGCAGCTCCCCGCAGGTCAGGCCACCCCGGCTCCGCCGGTCGGCCCGGCCCTGGGTCAGCACGGCGTGAACATCATGGAGTTCTGCAAGGCGTACAACGCGCAGAGCGAGGCCCAGCGCGGCGACATCGTGCCGGCCGAGATCAGCGTGTACGAGGACCGGACGTTCTCGTTCATCCTCAAGACGCCGCCGGCCGCGCGCCTGATCCTCAAGGCCGCCGGTGTGGCCAAGGGCTCCGGTGAGCCGCAGAAGACCAAGGTCGCCAACCTGACGCGCGCCCAGGTGCGGGACATCGCTGAGAAGAAGATGCCCGACCTGAACGCCAACGACCTCGACGCCGCCGAGAAGATCATCGCCGGTACCGCCCGTCAGATGGGCATCACGGTCTCCGACTAGTCGGCAGTCCGTCAGCGTCAACCGTGGGAGGGCCCCCGATGGCCCGCCAGACACCACAGGAGTACAGAGCTATGTCGTTCGGAAAGAACTACCGCAAGGCCGCTGAGCAGATCGACCGGGACAAGATCTACAGCCCGTCCGAGGCGATCAAGCTCGCCAAGGCCACCAGTGGCGCCAAGTTCGACGAGACCGTCGAGATCTCGATGCGGATCGGCGTCGACCCCCGCAAGGCGGACCAGATGGTCCGTGGCGTGGTCAACCTGCCGCACGGCACCGGTAAGACCGCCCGCGTGATCGTGTTCGCGTCCGGCGCGAAGGCCGAAGAGGCCGTCGCCGCCGGTGCTGACGAGGTCGGCTCCGAGGAGCTGGTCGCCCGGATCCAGGGTGGTTGGCTGGACTTCGACGCCGCGATCGCGACGCCGGACCAGATGGCCAAGATCGGTAAGATCGCGCGGATTCTGGGCCCGCGCGGCCTCATGCCGAACCCGAAGACCGGCACGGTGACCATGGACGTCACCAAGGCGATCACCGAGATCAAGGGTGGAAAGATCACCTTCCGGGTGGACAAGCACTCGAACCTGCACCTCATCATCGGCAAGGCGTCGTTCGACGAGTCCAAGCTCATCGACAACTACGCCGCCGCGCTCGAAGAGGTGCTGCGGGCGAAGCCGTCCTCGGCCAAGGGCAAGTACCTGAAGAAGGTCACCGTCGCCACGACGATGGGCCCGGGCATCCAGGTCGACCCGAACCGCTACCGCAACCTGCACGAGGACGCCCCCGTCGAGGGCTAGGCAATCCTCTTCCCGACAGGGCACTCCCGCGAGGGGGTGCCCTGTCGGCGTTTGTCCCTGTTTAACTCCTGGGAAGGGGTTCCCTTCCGATGAGGACTGTGGCACGCTGCCCGACATGCGTTGTGCTGCGGCATCGGCGCGCGTTGGGACTCGTGTGTACGGGGAGGGTGGCAGGTGGCTGTGCGGGCAAGGGCGTTCGTGTGCCGGCACGTCGCTCTCGCGGCCATTCTCACCGTCGGCGGCGGGCTGGTGGCGACCCCCGCGCAGGCCGGCCCCGACCAGCCGCCGAACCTGCGCGAGCGCTCGTGGTACCTGGGCGCGATGAACATCCCCGCGGCCCAGTCCGTGATCCGCGGCGCGGGTACGACGGTCGCGGTCATCGACACCGGGGTGGACCCCGACGGCCCGGCGCTGAGCGGCCAGGTGCTGCACGGTACGGAGATCACGAACGCGGGGACGACCGGTGACGGCCGCAACGACGAGGACGGCCACGGCACCGGCATGGCCAGCCTGATCGCGGGCAAGGGCGGGGACGACGACCGGCTGCTCGGGGCGGCCCCCGAGGCCAAGATCCTCCCGGTGAAGATCACCCGGCAGGCGGACGGCGCGTTCAGCACCGAGAACGTGTACCGGGCGGTCGTGTGGGCCGTAGACCACGGCGCCAAGGTGATCAGCATGTCGCTCGGCGGCCCGCCGACCCCGGACGCGGAGTGGAAGCGCCGCCTGGTGCAGTACGCGCTGGACCACGACGTGGTGATCGTCGCCGCCGCCGGGAACATCCAGCAGGGCCAGGACGGCCCCCAGGTGTCCGAACCGGCCGCGTTCCCCGGGGTTGTCGCGGTGAGCGCGCTGAACCGGCACGGGGAGATCTGGGCGGGTTCGCAGACCGGGCCGGAGGTCGTGGTGGCCGCCCCGGGCGAGCTGCTGCCGTTCGAGACCCGCACGGGCTACACGTCCGCCTCCGGTACGTCCGGGGCGACGGCGCTGGTCTCGGGGGTGGTGGCGCTGATCCGGGCGCGCTATCCGGACATGTCCGCCGCCGATGTCGTGAACCGCCTGATCCGCACGGCACAGGACAAGGGCCCCAAGGGTCGCGACCTGCAGTACGGCTTCGGGGCCGTGGACGCCATGGCCGCCGTCGTCGCGGAGGTGCCCCGGGTCGACCGGTACCCGCTGCCGACCGTCTCCGGCGAGACCGTACGGCCGCAGGCGCTGACCGCCGGGCCGTCCCAGGAGCGGGCGGACATCGCGCCGTGGCTGCTCGTCGGGGCGGTGCTCGCCGGGTTGGCGCTGATGGCGACCGTGTTCTGGAGGGCGCAGATCACGGTGCCCCGATTTGGCGGAACGGCTCCCGGCCGCGTACTGTGGTCGAAGTTCACCCAGAGACCGCTGGTCACCGTACCTGAAAATGGTGTGGTTGAAGGTTCCGCATTGAGCGGACGGCCCGCGCAGGATGACGGATAGCCGATCGACGCGGAACCTTTCGCGTCCAACGCTCCGTGCGCCCTGCGCCGGGGCGTTTTCTCGTTACCGCGGACGGCCATGTGGTCGGAGTAACGAGAGAGGAGGGACATGGCGGACAAGCCGGTCCGGGCCGACAAGGCCGATGGCGTCGCAGAGCTCGCGGACAAGTTCCGGAACTCTTCGGCGACTGTTCTGACCGAGTACCGGGGCCTCAAGGTCTCCCAGCTGACTCAGCTGCGGCGGTCGCTCGGACGTGAGACCACGTACGCCGTCGCCAAGAACACGCTGGCGAAGCGTGCTGCGGTGGAGGCGGGCCTCGAGGGGCTCGACGAGCTGTTCACCGGTCCTACCGCGCTCGCATTCGTCGGCGGCGACGCTGTCGAGGCAGCGAAGGGGCTCCGCGACTTCGCGAAGGCCCACCCGCTCCTCGTGATCAAGGGCGGCGTCTTCGAGGGCAAGGCCATCTCGGCCGCTGAGGTCCAGAAGCTCGCCGATCTCGAGTCGCGCGAGGTGCTGCTGGCCAAGCTGGCCGGTGCCATGAAGGCGAACCTGAGCAAGGCTGCCGCCGTGTTCCAGGCTCCGCTGTCGAAGATGGCGCGTACGGCTGCTGCACTGCAGGACAAGAAGGCCGCCGGTGCCGAGGCGCCGGCCGCTGGCGCCGAGGCGCCGGCCGACGAGGCGAGCGCCGAGGCCTAACCCCAGGACTTCTGTCCTGTACATCCACCGACGTACCCGTTACACGAAAGGACGCCTACCATGGCGAAGCTCACCCAGGACGAGCTGCTCGGCCAGTTCGAGAACATGACCCTTATCGAGCTCTCCGAGTTCGTGAAGGCGTTCGAGGACAAGTTCGACGTCACCGCCGCCGCCCCGGTCGCCATCGCGGGCCCGGCCGGCCCCGGTGCCGCTGCCGAGGTCGTCGAGGAGAAGGACGAGTTCACCGTCGTCCTCGACAGCGCCGGCGAGAAGAAGATCCAGGTCATCAAGGAGGTGCGCGCGCTCACCAACCTCGGTCTCAAGGAGGCCAAGGACCTGGTCGAGGGTGCCCCGGCCAACATCCTGGAGAACGTCGCCAAGGACGCCGCCGAGAAGGCCAAGGCTCAGCTCGAGGCTGCCGGCGGTTCGGTCACGCTGAAGTAGTTTCACGTTTCACCGCGGGGGTGACCACTCTTCTGAGTGGTCACCCCCGCGTCGTTATCCCGTCTGTGTCCTGGAGCGACAAGCCTCTGACCTGCGTCGGAACGGGTCGCCGCCAGAACCGTTCGGCGTGGCGGCCGCGTTAGAGCGTGTGCCCCTTGACGGAGGGGGTCGGCTCCGGCAGGCTGTTTCCAGTAACACCGCTGCACCCAGAGGGCCGCTGCCAGTCACCGGAGCCTCCGCGGGTGGGGCCCACACCGGCGCTATGACCGGGGGCTGCCGCGCCGCGTAGAGGCAGACCTGGCACCCGCCTGGACAGCCGTGCGCCTTTCGGCTACACTGCTAGTTTGCGCTGCCTTCTGACACCGGCCCAGTCTATAATGTCCGTTCTCGGCCATTTTCGGTCTGGTCTTTCAGGGTGCGCGTAAAACGGCCGTTGCAGTACAGGTCCTCGGAAGGACGCATCTTGGCAGCTTCCCGCCCTGCGAAGACCAGTTTCACGACTAGCGCATACGCCCCGCGCCGGGTCTCATTCGGCAGGATCAAAGAAAACCTCGAGGTCCCGAACCTCCTCGCTATCCAGACCGAGTCGTTCGACTGGCTCGTCGGGAACGAAGCGTGGCAGTTCCGGAACGCGGACGAGCAGATCGCCCGCGCCGGCCTCGAGGAGATCCTCGAAGAGATCAGTCCGATCGAGGACTTCTCCGGCACGATGTCCCTGTCTTTCTCCGCACCGCGCTTCGACGAGGTCAAGGCCTCGATCGAAGAGTGCAAGGAGAAGGACCTGACGTACTGCGCTCCTCTCTTCGTAACCGCAGAGTTCACTAACCACGGCACCGGCGAGATCAAGAGCCAGACGGTGTTCATGGGTGACTTCCCGATGATGACGCCGAAGGGCACTTTCATCATCAATGGCACCGAGCGTGTCGTCGTCTCCCAGCTCGTCCGGTCTCCGGGTGTCTACTACACCAAAGAGCCTGACAAGACGTCTGACCGCGACCTGTCGAGCGTCAAGGTCATCCCGAGCCGGGGGGCCTGGCTCGAGTTCGACATCGACAAGCGCGAGACGGTCGGTGTGCGTATCGACCGCAAGCGTCGGCAGGCTGTGACCGTCCTTCTGAAGGCCATCGGCTGGTCGGATGAGCAGATCCGGGAGCGTTTCTCCTGGTCCGAGCTCATGATGACCACCCTGGAGAAGGACCACATCGCCACGCAGGACGAGGCGTTGCTGGACATCTACCGGAAGTTGCGTCCCGGCGAGCCGCCGACGCGGGAGAACGCCCAGAACCTCCTCGACAACCTCTTCTTCAACCCGAAGCGGTACGACCTCGCGAAGGTCGGCCGGTACAAGGTCAACAAGAAGCTGGCTGTGGACGCCCCGATCACCACGGGCGTTCTGACCGACGAGGACGTCGTGTCGACGATCGAGTACCTCTGCCGGCTGCACGCCGGTGAGGAGGGCTACGAGTCCGACGACATCGACCACTTCGGCAACCGGCGGCTGCGCACGGTGGGCGAGCTCATCCAGAACCAGGTGCGCGTCGGCCTGAGCCGGATGGAGCGCGTCGTCCGTGAGCGGATGACCACGCAGGACGTCGAGGCGATCACCCCGCAGACCCTGATCAACATCCGTCCCGTCGTGGCGGCGATCAAGGAGTTCTTCGGGACGTCCCAGTTGTCCCAGTTCATGGACCAGAACAACCCCCTGGCGGGTCTGACCCACCGCCGGCGCCTCAGCGCGCTGGGCCCGGGTGGTCTGTCCCGTGAGCGGGCCGGCTTCGAGGTCCGTGACGTGCACCCGTCCCACTACGGCCGGATGTGCCCGATCGAGACCCCGGAAGGCCCGAACATCGGCCTGATCGGCGCTCTCTCGACGTTCGCGCGGGTCAACCCGTTCGGCTTCATCGAGACGCCGTACCGCAAGGTCGACGACTCCGGTCGGGTCACCGAACAGGTCGACTACCTGACCGCGGACGAAGAGGACCGGCACGTCATCGCGCAGGCGAACGCCCCGCTGCGCGCCGACGGCACGTTCCTCGAGGACCGCGTCCTGGTGCGTCGGAAGGGCGGCGAGGTCGACTTCGTCACCCCGAAGGCCGTCGACTACATGGATGTCTCGCCGCGTCAGATGACGTCGGTCGCGACCGCCATGATCCCGTTCCTCGAGCACGACGACGCCAACCGTGCCCTCATGGGTGCGAACATGCAGCGTCAGGCCGTGCCGCTGATCAAGAGCGACGCTCCTCTGGTCGGTACGGGTATGGAGTACCGGGCAGCGGTCGACGCCGGTGACGTGGTCGTCGCCGAGGTCGCCGGTGTCGTAGAGGACGTCTGTGCCGACTACGTGACGGTGCACCAGGACGACGGCCACCGCCGTACGTACCTGCTGCACAAGTTCCGTCGGTCGAACTCCGGTTCCTGCGTGAACCAGAAGCCGGTCGTCATCGAGGGCTCCCGTGTCGAGGCCGGCCAGGTCATCGCCGACGGTCCGTGTACGGACCAGGGCGAGATGGCGCTCGGCAAGAACCTGCTCGTGGCGTTCATGCCGTGGGAGGGTCACAACTACGAGGACGCGATCATCCTGTCGCAGCGCCTCGTGCAGGAGGACGTGCTCACCTCGATCCACATCGAGGAGCACGAGGTCGACGCCCGCGACACCAAGTTGGGGCCGGAGGAGATCACCCGCGACATCCCGAATGTCAGCGAGGAGATGCTCGCCGACCTCGACGAGCGCGGCATCATCCGGATCGGTGCCGAGGTCGTCCCCGGCGACATCCTGGTCGGCAAGGTCACGCCCAAGGGTGAGACCGAGCTGACCCCGGAGGAGCGCCTGCTGCGCGCCATCTTCGGCGAGAAGGCCCGCGAGGTGCGGGACACGTCGCTGAAGGTTCCGCACGGCGAGACCGGCACGGTCATCGGGGTCCGCACGTTCAGCCGCGACGACGGCGACGAGCTGCCCCCGGGCGTCAACGAGCTGGTCCGCGTCTACGTGGCCCAGAAGCGGAAGATCCAGGACGGCGACAAGCTCGCCGGACGCCACGGCAACAAGGGTGTCATCTCCAAGATCCTCCCGGTCGAGGACATGCCGTTCCTCCAGGACGGCACGCCGGTCGACATCGTGCTCAACCCGCTCGGTGTTCCGGGCCGTATGAACATCGGCCAGGTGCTCGAGATGCACCTCGGCTGGGTGGCCAAGACGGGCTGGAAGGTCGAGGGCGAGGACGCCGAGTGGAAGAAGGCCCTTCGGGCGATCGGTGCGGACGAGTCCGGGCCGAACACCCGGGTCGGAACCCCGGTGTTCGACGGTGCCCGCGAGGAGGAGATCACCGGTCTTCTCGCGTCCACGATCCGCACCCGTGACGGGCAGCAGCTCGTCGAGGGCAACGGTAAGGCGAAGCTGTTCGACGGCCGCTCCGGCGAGCCGTTGCCGCACCCGATCGCGGTCGGCTACGTCTACATCCTCAAGCTGAACCACCTGGTGGATGACAAGATCCACGCGCGGTCGACGGGTCCCTACTCGATGATCACGCAGCAGCCGCTCGGTGGTAAGGCCCAGTTCGGTGGTCAGCGCTTCGGTGAGATGGAGTGCTGGGCCATGCAGGCGTACGGCGCCGCCTACGCCCTGCAGGAACTGCTCACCATCAAGTCGGACGACGTGCTCGGCCGCGTGAAGGTCTACGAGGCCATCGTCAAGGGGGAGAACATCCCCGAGCCGGGTATCCCGGAGTCCTTCAAGGTGCTGCTCAAGGAGCTCCAGTCGCTCTGCCTGAACGTCGAGGTCCTCTCGTCGGACGGCGTGCCCCTGGAAATGCGGGACCAGGACGACGAGGTCTTCCGCGCTGCCGAGGAGCTGGGGATCGACCTGTCGCGGCGTGAGCCGAGCAGCGTCGAAGAGGTCTGAAGTCGCGGCCGGCCCCGTGAGGGGCCGGCCACACCTCCGACAGACACTGACTGCCCGAGTAACTGAGTAAGGACGTAGACGAAGTGCTCGATGTGAACTACTTCGATGAGCTGCGGATCGGTCTGGCTACGGCTGACGACATCCGTCAGTGGTCGCACGGCGAGGTCAAGAAGCCCGAGACCATCAACTACCGCACCCTGAAGCCTGAGAAGGACGGACTCTTCTGCGAGAAGATCTTCGGTCCGACCCGGGACTGGGAGTGCTACTGCGGCAAGTACAAGCGGGTTCGTTTCAAGGGCATCATCTGTGAGCGCTGCGGCGTCGAGGTGACCCGGGCGAAGGTCCGCCGTGAACGCATGGGCCACATCGAGCTCGCCGCCTCGGTGACCCACATCTGGTACTTCAAGGGCGTGCCGAGCCGGCTGGGTTACCTGCTGGACCTCGCGCCGAAGGACCTGGAAAAGATCATCTACTTCGCCTCGTACGTCGTCACCAGTGTCGACACCGAGGCCCGGCACCGCGACCTGCAGACGATCGAGAACGAGATCCTCGCGGAGAAGCGCCAGCTGGAGAACCGCCGGGACGTCGACGTCGACGGCCGGGCCAAGAAGCTCGAGGCCGACCTGGGCGAGCTGGAGGCCGAGGGCGCGAAGGCTGACGTCCGCCGCAAGGTGAAGGAAGCCGGCGAGCGCGAGATGCGCCAGATCCGGGACCGGATCCAGCGGGAGATCGACCGCCTCGACGAGGTGCTCGACACCTTCCGCAAGCTCGAGCCGAAGCAGCTCGTCCCGGACGAGATGCTCTACCGCGAGCTCCGCGACCGGTTCGAGGACTACTTCACCGGCGGCATGGGTGCCGAGGCGATCAAGGCCCTCCTGCAGAACCTCGACCTGAACGAAGAGGCCGAGCTGCTGCGGGAGACCATCCGTTCGGGCAAGGGCCAGCGCAAGATCCGTGCCCTCAAGCGCCTGAAGGTCGTCGCCGCGTTCCTGAGCACCGGCAACTCGCCGCTCGGCATGGTGCTGGACTGCGTCCCGGTCATCCCGCCGGACCTGCGCCCGATGGTGCAGCTCGACGGTGGCCGGTTCGCGACGTCCGACCTGAACGACCTGTACCGGCGCGTGATCAACCGGAACAACCGCCTCAAGCGTCTGATCGACCTCGGTGCCCCCGAGATCATCGTGAACAACGAGAAGCGGATGCTCCAGGAGGCCGTCGACGCGCTGTTCGACAACGGCCGTCGTGGTCGTCCGGTCACGGGTCCGGGTAACCGGCCGCTGAAGTCCCTCAGCGACATGCTGAAGGGCAAGCAGGGCCGGTTCCGTCAGAACCTGCTCGGCAAGCGCGTGGACTACTCCGGTCGTTCCGTCATCGTCGTCGGCCCGCGGCTCAAGCTGCACCAGTGCGGCCTGCCGAAGCAGATGGCGTTGGAGCTGTTCAAGCCGTTCGTGATGAAGCGGCTGGTCGACCTCAACCACGCCCAGAACATCAAGTCGGCCAAGCGGATGGTCGAGCGTCAGCGCCCGGTCGTGTGGGACGTCCTCGAAGAGGTCATCACCGAGCACCCGGTCCTGCTGAACCGCGCGCCCACCCTGCACCGTCTGGGCATCCAGGCCTTCGAGCCGCAGCTGGTCGAGGGCAAGGCGATCCAGATCCACCCGCTCGTGTGTACGGCGTTCAACGCCGACTTCGACGGTGACCAGATGGCGGTCCACGTGCCGCTGTCCGCCGAGGCCCAGGCCGAGGCGCGGGTGCTGATGCTCTCGAGCAACAACATCCTCAAGCCGTCGGACGGCAAGCCGGTCACCATGCCCACCCAGGACATGATCATCGGGCTGTACCACCTGAGCCACGTGTCGCCGAAGGCGCAGCCGGACCCCCGGGTGTTCTCGAACGACGCCGAGGCCCGGATGGCGTTCGACGCGGGCGAGCTGCACCTGCAGCAGCCGGTCAAGATCCGCCTCGACGGCCTCACCGAGGTCGACAACGGCGCGTTCGACGCCCCGTGGGAGGCCCCCGAGGGCTGGGAGCCGGGTTCGCCGCTCATCGTCACCACGACGCTGGGCCGGGTCCTGTTCAACGAGACGCTGCCGGTGGACTACCGGTTCGTGAACTACGAGATCCGCAAGGGTCAGCTCTCGGTGATCGTCAACGACCTGGCGGAGCGGTACCCGAAGGTGCAGCTGGCGGCGACGCTGGACGCGCTCAAGGAGTACGGCTTCCACTGGGCGACCTGGTCCGGGGTCACGATCTCGATCGAGGACGTCGTCCAGCCGCCCAAGAAGTGGGAGATCCTCGGCCGGTACGAGAAGGACGCCGACCTGATCGAGAAGCAGTACAGCCGTGGTCTCATGACCGGTGAGGAGCGCCGCGGCGAGCTCATCGAGATCTGGACCAAGGCGACCAACGAGGTCGCCAAGGAGATGGAGACGGCGCTTCCGCAGGAGAACCCGCTGTGGGTCATGATCCACTCGGGTGCCCGTGGAAACATGCTCCAGCTCCGGCAGATCTCCGCGATCCGTGGTCTGGTGGCCAACCCCAAGGGCGAGATCATCCCGCGTCCGATCAAGTCCTCGTTCCGCGAGGGCCTGTCGGTCCTGGAGTACTTCATCGCGACCCACGGTGCCCGTAAGGGCCTCGCGGACACGGCCCTGCGTACCGCCGACTCGGGTTACCTGACCCGTCGTCTGGTGGACGTCTCGCAGGACGTCATCATCCGCGAGGAGGACTGCGGCACGGACCGCGCGATCCGGATGGCCATCGCGAAGGAGTTCGACGGCAAGCTGGTCGTCGACGAGCACGCGGAGTCCGGCGTCCACGCCCGCACCCTGGGCGACGACGTCAAGGACGCCAAGGGCAACGTCATCGCCACGGCCGGTTCGGACCTCAACACCCTGCTCACCGAGCAGCTGGTGGCCGCCGGGATCAAGGAGCTCCGGCTCCGCTCGGTGCTCACCTGCGAGTCCAAGCTCGGCGTCTGCGCGGCCTGCTACGGCCGGTCGCTGCCGACGGGTAAGAACGTGGACATCGGCGAGGCGGTCGGCATCATCGCCGCCCAGTCGATCGGTGAGCCCGGTACCCAGCTGACGATGCGTACCTTCCACACCGGTGGTGTGGCGGGTGACGACATCACGCAGGGTCTGCCGCGTGTCCAGGAGATCTTCGAGGCCCGGGTTCCGAAGGGTAAGGCTCCGATCGCGGAGACCCCCGGAAAGATCCGGATCGAGGACGGCGAGCGGATGCGCAAGATCATCATCGTGCCGGACGACGGCAGCGAGGAGATCGTGCACGACAAGCTCTCCAAGCGCTCGAAGCTCCGGGTGCACGAGGGTGGTCGGGTCGAGGTCGGCGAGAAGCTGGTCGAGGGCACGATCGACCCCCACGAGCTGCTGCGCATCATGGGTCCCCGCGCGGTTCAGGTCCACCTGACCGCCGAGGTCCAGAACGTGTACCGCTCGCAGGGTGTGCAGATCCACGACAAGCACATCGAGATCATCATTCGGCAGATGCTCAAGCGGGTCACGGTCATCGACTCGGGCTCCACGGAGTTCCTGCCGGGTTCGGTGGTCGACCGGGCGCAGTTCGAGGCGGAGAACCGTCGCCTCGTCGCCGAGGGTGGCGAGCCCGCCTCCGGCCGTCCGGTCCTGATGGGTATCACCAAGGCCTCGCTGGCCACGGACTCGTGGCTGTCGGCCGCCTCCTTCCAGGAGACGACCCGGGTGCTCACCGACGCGGCGATCAACGCCAAGTCGGACTCCCTGATCGGCCTGAAGGAGAACGTGATCATCGGAAAGCTCATCCCGGCGGGTACTGGCATCAGCAAGTACCGCAACATCCGGGTGGAGCCGACCGAGGAGGCCAAGGCCCGCGTGTACTCCATGACGGGCTACACCGAGGTCGACTACGGCTTCGGTCCGGCGAGTGGTCAGGCCGTCCCGCTGGACGACTTCGACCTGGGCTCGTTCCGGTAGAAGTACCGCTGTAACTCTGGCCGGGTCCCTACGGGGGCCCGGCCAGAGTGCATGATGGGGGTGTGGCGTACCCGATGCTCACCCAACCGCTCCGGCACCCCGCCGACCCCGACCCGACGGCGTCGACCAAGGCGCGCGCCGTCCTGGTGCTCGGGATCGTCGCGCTCGTCACGGGTCCGATGGTCGGGGGCCTGGTCCCCGCGTGGATCGCGCTGCTCCTGGCCCGCCAGGCGACGGCGGATATCGACGCCGCGGCCGGTTTCCTCACCGGACGGCGTGCTGTCCGGATCGGCACCGCCCTGGCCTGGGTCGGCGTCGCGCTCGCGGCCACCGCGCTCGTACTCGCGGTCGTGATCGGCCTGCTGCACCTCGTGCCGACCGGTGCGGGACAGGACTTCGACTCGCACACGTCGTAGTCGTAGGTCAAGATGGCTGCATGACGCAGGACCACGGGCAGACACCGCCACCCCCGCCGGAGCCGACACCGTGGGCGGCTCCCTCGCCGTGGGAGGTGTCACGGGAGCAGGCTCCCGTGGTCGCCGCCCCACCGGCCCCACCGGCCCCGCCGGTGCCCCAGATGCCCACCGGGCCCGCTCCGGTGCCGCAGTGGCACCGCCCGCCGCCACCACCCCGCCAGCCGGGCCCTGGTGTCGCCATGGCCGCCGTGCTCCCCGGCCCCGGCGGTGACTTCAATCTCGCCTACCCCGCGGTGCGCCCGATCCAGTCCGGGGTCGCCCTCGGGTCGCTGGTCGCCGGGATCGCCTCCCTGCTGGTCTCCATCGCCGTGCTCTGCTTCGGGGTGACCGGGGCCCAGGGCGGCTGGGGCGCCCAGGTGGCCGGCGCGTTCGCCGTGCTGGGGGCTGCCGCGGGGCTCGCGGGGCTCGCGCTCGGGTTGGCCGCGCTCCGCCAGATCCGGCGGGCCCGAGGGGAACTCACCGGCAAGGGGATCGCCGTCGCGGGGCTGTGCTGCGCCGGGGTCGGGCTGATCTCCAGCGTGGGGGCGCTCCTCCTGGCAGTGGTGTTGAGCACCTGACGGGTACCGGCGCGGGGTCTACAACCCGACCAGGTACTCTGGTATAGAGCATCCGCCACGGTGACTCGGGCCACGATGAGCACGCCTCGGCACTCCTCGTTTTGACCTACGTTCTCATAGTGGGTACTCTTTCCCCTTGTGCCTGGGCATCCCCAGGCCATCGTGCGTGCGTGCCGGCTAACCCCGCACGTGTGCACGAGCCCAGATCCGATCGGATCCCCATCCGATCGGGGAGCGCAGACGGCGACACGCCCGAGCGCGGGGGTCGAAGCTCAGGCTTCATCAGCACAGGCATGCACTATCTGACAGCTTTGCTTTAAGAGCTAGTGAACGGCCCGGCCGCGGCGCGCGGCGCCGAGGCCGGAGGGAGCGGAGAGACCCGGTGCCAACAATCCAGCAGCTGGTCCGCAAGGGCCGTCAGGCGAAGACGAGCAAGACGAAGACGCCTGCGCTCAAGGGCAGCCCGCAGCGGCGTGGCGTGTGCACTCGCGTGTACACCACCACCCCCAAGAAGCCGAACTCGGCCCTGCGGAAGGTCGCTCGTGTGCGACTCACCAGCGGCATCGAGGTAACGGCCTACATCCCGGGCGTCGGCCACAACCTGCAGGAGCACTCGATCGTGCTCGTGCGTGGTGGTCGTGTGAAGGACCTTCCCGGTGTCCGTTACAAGATCATTCGCGGTTCGCTCGACACCCAGGGTGTCCGGAACCGTAAGCAGGCTCGCAGCCGCTACGGCGCGAAGAAGGAGAAGAGCTAATGCCGCGTAAGGGCCCCGCCCCGCGCCGGCCGCTCGTTGCGGACCCGGTCTACAACTCCACGATCGTCACCCAGCTGGTCAACAAGATCCTGCTGGAAGGCAAGCGTGGCCTGGCTGAGCGCCTCGTCTACGGTGCCCTCGAGGGCGCCAAGGAGAAGGCTGGCACCGACCCGGTCGTCATCCTGAAGCGCGCGCTGGACAACATCAAGCCGACCCTCGAGGTCCGCAGCCGCCGTGTTGGTGGCGCGACCTACCAGGTGCCGGTCGAGGTGCGCCCGCAGCGTGCCGTCACCCTCGGCATGCGTTGGCTGGTTCAGTACAGCCGGGCCCGTCGGGAGAAGACGATGACCGAGCGGCTCATGAACGAGCTGCTCGACGCCAGCAACGGCCTCGGTGCCGCGGTGAAGCGTCGCGAGGACACGCACAAGATGGCCGAGTCGAACAAGGCCTTCGCGCACTACCGCTGGTAGGAGCGAAGCGGATACCAGCGGTAGCAGAAACTCTGCCGCAGGAACGCCGCAGCTTGGTCCCGGCGGCCGGTGAAAAACCCGGTCGCCAGGACCTGCAAACTAGTGAGTGCAAACTCCAGGACTTTCTAGAGACGAAGTAGGGATCACAGTGGCTGCCGCCGACAACGCGCTCGCCAAGGTTCGCAACATCGGGATCATGGCGCACATCGACGCCGGTAAGACGACGACCACCGAGCGGATCCTGTTCTACACCGGCATCACGTACAAGATCGGTGAGGTCCACGAGGGCGCTGCCGTCATGGACTGGATGGAGCAGGAGCAGGAGCGCGGGATCACGATCACGTCCGCCGCCACCAAGTGCGAGTGGGCTGGTCACACGATCCAGATCATCGACACCCCGGGTCACGTCGACTTCACGGTTGAGGTCGAGCGGTCCCTGCGGGTGCTCGACGGCGCGGTCGCGGTCTACGACGGCGTCGCCGGCGTGGAGCCGCAGACGGAGAACGTCTGGCGTCAGGCCGACAAGTACCACGTGCCCCGCATGTGCTTCGTCAACAAGCTCGACCGCACCGGCGCGAACTTCGACCGCTGCGTCGAGATGATGGTCGACCGGCTCAACGCCACCCCGCTGGTGCTCCAGATCCCGATCGGGCTCGAGGGCGACCACATCGGTGTCGTGGACGTCATCGGCATGCGTGCCCTGACCTGGCGTGGCGAGACCACCAAGGGCGAGGACTACGCCGTCGAGGCGATCCCGGCCGACCTGGTCGACGCCGCGGACCAGGCTCGCGAGACGCTGCTCGAGACCCTCGCGGACGTGGACGACCACTTCGCCGAGCTGTTCCTCAGTGGGGACGAGATCTCGAACACCGAGATCAAGGCCGCGATCCGTCGCGCCACCCTCGCCTCGAAGGCCAACCCGGTGCTGTGTGGTTCGGCGTTCAAGAACAAGGGCATCCAGCCGATGCTCGACGCCGTCATCGACTACCTGCCGTCGCCCCTGGACGTTCCGGCGTACGAGGGCACCGCGCTCAACGGCGAGACCGTCGTCATCCGTCACCCGGACCCGAAGGAGCCCTTCTCGGGCCTCGCCTTCAAGATCCAGACAGACAAGCACCTCGGCAAGCTGACCTACGTCCGGGTCTACTCGGGCACGCTCGAGTCGGGCACCCAGGTCAGCAACTCGACCAAGGAGCGCAAGGAGCGGATCGGCAAGATCTACCAGATGCACGCCAACAAGCGCGAAGAGCGTTCGTCGGCGTCGGCTGGTGACATCATCGCGGTGCAGGGTCTGAAGCAGACCACCACCGGTGACACGCTGTGTGACCCGGCGAACCCGGTGATCCTCGAGTCGATGACGTTCCCGGCCCCGGTCATCTCGGTGGCGATCGAGCCGAAGTCGAAGGCCGACCAGGAGAAGCTGGGCACCGCGATCCAGCGCCTGGCCGAGGAGGACCCGACCTTCCAGGTCAAGACCGACGAGGACACCGGCCAGACCGTCATCTCCGGTATGGGCGAGCTGCACCTCGACATCCTGGTCGACCGGATGCGTCGCGAGTTCAGCGTCGAGGCCAACATCGGCAAGCCGCAGGTGGCCTACCGCGAGACGATCAAGGGCACCGTCGACAAGCTCGACTACGTGCACAAGAAGCAGACCGGTGGATCCGGCCAGTACGCCAAGGTCATCGTCAAGGTCGAGCCGTTGGAGATGACTCCCGACGGCCCGACGTACGAGTTCGTGAACGCCGTCTCCGGCGGCCGTATCCCGAAGGAGTACATCCCCTCGGTCGACGCCGGTGCGCAGGACTCCCTGCAGTACGGTGTCCTCGCTGGGTACCCGCTGGTGGGCGTGAAGTTCACGCTCCTCGACGGTGCGTACCACGAGGTCGACTCGTCCGAGATGGCATTCAAGATCGCCGGCTCGATCGTGATGAAGGAGGCCGCCCGCAAGGCGAACCCCACCATCCTCGAGCCGATGATGGCAGTCGAGGTCGTCACCCCCGAGGACAACATGGGTGACGTCATCGGCGACCTCAACTCCCGGCGTGGCATCATCCAGGCGATGGAGGAGCGCTCCGGCGCCCGAGTCGTCCGGGCCCTGGTGCCGCTGTCGGAGATGTTCGGCTACGTCGGCGACCTGCGGTCGAAGACCCAGGGCCGGGCGAGCTATTCGATGCAGTTCGACTCCTACGCCGAGGTTCCGGCCAACGTGGCGAAGGAGATCATCGCGAAGGCCACCGGCGAGTAGTTCGCCGGTAGTCACGCCCGGGCAGCATCACCGGGCCGGTCCCACCCGGACCAGACCCAGATCGACGTAACCAACGGTCCACAGGAGGACACAGTGGCGAAGGCGAAGTTCGAGCGGACTAAGCCGCACGTCAACATCGGCACCATCGGTCACATTGACCACGGTAAGACGACGCTGACTGCGGCCATCACGAAGGTCCTGCACGACAAGTACCCGGACCTCAACCCGTACACGCCGTTCGACGAGATCGACAAGGCGCCCGAGGAGAAGGCTCGTGGTATCACGATCTCCATCGCGCACGTCGAGTACCAGACCGAGTCGCGGCACTACGCCCACGTTGACTGCCCGGGTCACGCGGACTACATCAAGAACATGATCACCGGTGCCGCGCAGATGGACGGCGCGATCCTGGTGGTCGCGGCGACCGACGGCCCGATGCCGCAGACCAAGGAGCACGTGCTCCTGGCCCGCCAGGTCGGCGTTCCGTACATCGTCGTGGCGCTCAACAAGAGCGACATGGTCGAGGACGAGGAGCTCCTCGAGCTCGTCGAGATGGAGGTCCGGGAGCTGCTCTCGACCTACGAGTTCCCGGGTGACGACCTTCCGGTCGTCCAGGTCTCGGCGCTCAAGGCTCTCGAGGGCGACCCGACCTGGTCCGCCAAGCTGCTCGAGCTGATGGACGCGGTCGACACCGCGATCCCGCAGCCGGAGCGCGAGGTTGACAAGCCGTTCCTCATGCCGGTCGAGGACGTGTTCACGATCACCGGTCGTGGCACCGTCGCCACCGGGCGTATCGAGCGGGGCATCATCAAGGTCAACGAGACTGTCGACATCATCGGCATCAAGACGACCAAGCAGTCGACCACCGTCACCGGTGTCGAGATGTTCCGCAAGCTGCTCGACGAGGGCCGCGCTGGCGAGAACGTCGGTCTGCTGCTCCGTGGTGTGAAGCGTGAGGACATCGAGCGCGGCCAGGTCATCATCAAGCCGGGCACGACCACTCCGCACACCGACTTCGAGGCGAACGTCTACATCCTCTCGAAGGAAGAGGGCGGCCGTCACACGCCGTTCTTCAACAACTACCGTCCGCAGTTCTACTTCCGGACGACTGACGTCACCGGCGTCGTCACGCTGCCCGAGGGCACCGAGATGGTCATGCCCGGCGACAACACCGAGATGACTGTGGCGCTGATCCAGCCCATCGCGATGGAGGACGGTCTCCGTTTCGCCATCCGCGAGGGCTCCCGCACCGTGGGTGCGGGGCGCGTCACTAAGATTCTTAAGTAACCCGATTTCACTTTGCCGTACCTCGTACGGCATAATGAATAGGTTGTGCGTTGCGGGGCGGCCTCGGCTGTCCGGTCTCCGGAGTCATCCAGGGCCGCCCCGTCTCGCGGTGTTCGACCCCGCTCGAACACCCCGACCCCGTCGTCGCACCGGGGCCCGCTGTCCGTCCTCCGGGGCGGAGTATGGCCCTAGAGCGCGACACGCCCGAGCGCGGGGGTCGGAAGCAATCGAGGCGAAACTGGCCTCGGCCAGCAGCGGCACGAGAGAAGGAAACAGAAGCCACCATGGCGGGACAGAAGATCCGCATCCGGCTCAAGGCCTACGACCACGAGGTCGTGGACTCTTCGGCTCGGAAGATCGTCGAGACCGTGACGCGTACCGGCGCTCAGGTCGCAGGCCCGGTGCCGCTGCCGACGGAGATCAACCGCTACTGCGTCATCCGCTCGCCGCACAAGTACAAGGACTCGCGCGAGCACTTCGAGATGCGCACGCACAAGCGTCTGATCGACATCATCGACCCGACCCCGAAGACGGTCGACTCGCTCATGCGACTCGACCTTCCGGCTGGTGTCGACATCGAGATCAAGCTGTAGGGACCGGACAATGGACAGGCAAGTCAAGGGCATCCTGGGCGCCAAGCTCGGCATGACCCAGGTCTGGGACAACAACAAGGTTGTCCCGGTGACTGTGGTGCAGGCCGGCCCGTGCGTGGTCAGCCAGGTTCGCAGCACCGACAAGGACGGCTACGCCGCCGTTCAGCTCGCGTACGGGTCGATCGACCCGCGCAAGGTGAACAAGCCGCTGGCCGGTCACTACGAGAAGGCCGGGGTCGCTCCGCGCCGTCACGTCGTCGAGATTCGGACGCCGGACGCCGACGCGTACGCCCTGGGCCAGGAGATCACCGCCGAGGAGTTCCCGGTCGGTGTCACCGTGGACGTCACGGGTCGGACCAAGGGCAAGGGCTACGCCGGCGTCATGAAGCGGCACGGCTTCCACGGTCTCCGCGCGACGCACGGTGTGCAGCGCAAGCACCGTTCGCCCGGTTCCATCGGCGCCTGCGCGACCCCCGGTCGCGTCTTCAGGGGCACGCGGATGGCCGGTCGGATGGGTGGCGTTCGCTTCACCGTCCAGAACCTGTCGGTGCACGCGGTTGACGTTGAGAACAACCTCATCCTGGTTCGGGGCGCTGTCCCGGGACCGAAGGGCGCTGTTGTCCTCATCCGTACCGCTGCGAAGACGAACTTGAAGAAGGGCGGTGTGAAGTAATGACCGCGGTTGACATCCGTGACGCCGAGGGCGCCACGACCGGCTCGGTCGAGCTCCCCGCTGCGATCTTCGACGTCCAGTCGAACATCCCGCTGATGCACCAGGTCGTGGTCGCGCAGCTCGCTGCCGCCCGCCAGGGCACGCACAAGGTGAAGACCCGCGCTGAGGTTTCCGGCGGCGGTCGCAAGCCTTACAAGCAGAAGGGGACCGGCCGCGCCCGTCAGGGCTCGACTCGTTCTCCCCAGTTCGCTGGTGGTGGCGTCTCGCACGGGCCCGTCCCGCGTGACTACTCGCAGCGGACCCCCAAGAAGATGAAGGCCGCCGCCCTGCGTG
This sequence comes from Longispora urticae, assembly GCF_053902585.1. Classification (NCBI taxonomy): domain Bacteria; kingdom Bacillati; phylum Actinomycetota; class Actinomycetes; order Micromonosporales; family Micromonosporaceae; genus Longispora; species Longispora urticae. The sequence continues at coordinate 275,737 of NZ_JAQZSH010000035.1, read as the reverse complement.
GCGCTCTCTCCGACCGGGCCCGTAACGGCCAGGTCTTCGTCATCGAGTCGTTCGTGTCCGGCGAGAAGCCGTCCACGAAGACCGCGATGGCCGCGCTCAACAAGGTCTCGGACGCCACCCGCGCCCTGATCGTGCTGAGCCGCACGGAGGAGACCTCCTGGCTGAGCCTGCGGAACGTGCCCACGGTGCACCTGCTCGCCGTCGACCAGCTCAACACGTACGACGTGCTGGTCAACGACGACGTGGTCTTCACCGTCGAGGCTCTGAACGAGTTCCTGGGTACCAAGCAGGAGCAGGAGGAGAGCAAGTGAGCGGCGTGAGCTTCGGGGATCCCCGAGACGTCATCCTGCAGCCGGTCGTCTCCGAGAAGAGCTACGGCCTGCTGGACCAGAACAAGTACACGTTCCTGGTTCACCCGGACGCCAACAAGACGCACATCAAGATCGCTATCCAGCAGATCTTCAGCGTCAAGGTGGAGTCGGTGAACACGCTCAACCGCGAGGGTAAGCGCAAGCGCACCAAGTTCGGCTGGGGCAAGCGCAAGGACACCAAGCGCGCGATCGTGACGTTGGCCCCGGGTGACCGGATTGAGGCCTTCGGCGGCCCGGTCAGCTGACGAGGAGTAGGTAAATGGGCATCCGCAAGTACAAGCCGACGACCCCGGGTCGCCGTGGTTCCAGCGTTGCTGACTTCGCTGAGATCACGCGCAGCACTCCCGAGAAGTCGCTGCTGCGCCCGCTGCACTCCAAGGGCGGCCGGAACGCGCAGGGTCGGATCACGACTCGCCACCAGGGTGGCGGTCACAAGCGTCAGTACCGTCTGATCGATTTCAAGCGGGCGGACAAGGACGGCGTGCCGGCCAAGGTCGCGCACATCGAGTACGACCCGAACCGTACGGCTCGGATCGCGCTCCTGCACTTCGCTGACGGCGAGAAGCGGTACATCATCGCGCCGAAGGACCTGAAGCAGGGCGACCGTATTGAGGCCGGCGTTGGTGCCGACATCAAGCCGGGCAACAACCTGCCGCTGCGCAACATCCCGACCGGTACGACGATCCACGCTGTGGAGCTTCGTCCCGGCGGCGGGGCCAAGATGGCCCGCTCCGCGGGTGTTGGCATCCAGCTCCTGGGCAAGGAGGGGCCGTACGCGACCCTTCGTCTGCCCTCGGGTGAGATGCGGCGGGTGGACATCCGCTGCCGTGCCACCATCGGTGAGATCGGCAACGCAGAGCAGTCCAACATCAACTGGGGTAAGGCCGGCCGTATGCGGTGGAAGGGCAAGCGCCCGACCGTCCGTGGTGTCGCGATGAACCCGGTTGACCACCCGCACGGTGGTGGTGAGGGCAAGACCTCCGGTGGTCGTCACCCGGTCAACCCGAACGGCAAGCCCGAGGGGCGTACGCGCCGCAAGGGTAAGGCCAGCGACAAGCTCATCGTCCGCCGTCGCTACGCGACCCGCAAGCGCGGTTAGTCCGGGAGTAACGAGAGATGCCTCGCAGTCTCAAGAAGGGCCCCTTCGTAGACGACCACCTTCAGAAGAAGGTGGATGTCCAGAACGAAAAGGGCACCAAGAACGTCATCAAGACCTGGTCGCGGCGCTCGACCATCACCCCGGACTTCCTGGGGCACACGATCGCCGTGCACGACGGGCGCAAGCACGTGCCCGTCTTTATCTCGGAGGCGATGGTCGGGCACAAGCTCGGCGAGTTCGCTCTGACCCGGACGTTCAAGGGTCACGAGAAGGACGACCGCAAGAGCCGTCGGCGCTAACCGGCCGGGAATCGACGAGTAGGGGTTTACAGCGATGCCAGTTAAGGGCGACGCTCCAGCGCTTCCGGGCGCGAGGGCGGTTGCGCGCCACGTGCGCGTCTCGGCGAGTAAGGCACGCCGGGTGATCAACCTGGTCCGTGGCCTGCCCGCCAACAGGGCGCTCACGGTTCTCAAGTTTGCGCCGCAGGCAGCCAGCGAGCCGATCTACAAGGTGCTCGCAAGTGCGATCGCCAACGCCGAGAACAACGAGCGGCTCGACCCCGACTCGCTGCTCGTGGCCGAGGCTTTCGTCGATGAGGGTCCGACGCTGAAGCGGTTCAGGCCGCGGGCTCAGGGTCGGGCGTACCGGATCCGCAAGCGCACCTGCCACATCACGATCGTGGTCGAGAGCGTGCAGGCGGCGGCTCCGCGTACCGTCAAGAAGGCCGCGAAGGCTGCCGAGGCCGCTCCGGCGGTTGAGGCCGAGAAGGAGAGCGCCGAGTAATGGGTCAGAAAGTTCACCCGCACGGGTTCCGACTCGGCATCAGCACCGAGTACAAGTCCCGGTGGTACGCGGACAAGCTGTACAAGGACTACGTCGGCGAGGATGTCAAGATCCGTCGTCTCATGTCCAAGGGGCTTGAGCGCGCGGGTATCTCGAAGGTTGACATCGAGCGCACTCGGGACCGGGTCCGCATCGACATCCACACCGCCCGGCCGGGCATTGTCATCGGCCGGAAGGGTGCGGAGGCCGAGCGGCTCCGCGACGTGCTCGAGAAGCTCACGGGCAAGCAGATCCAGCTGAACATCCTCGAGGTCAAGAACCCCGAGTCGGACGCGCAGCTGGTCGCCCAGGGCGTGGCCGAGCAGCTCTCCAGCCGGGTTTCGTTCCGGCGGGCGATGCGTAAGTCGATGCAGTCGGCGATGAAGAACCCGCTCGTCAAGGGCATCCGGGTTCAGGTCTCCGGCCGTCTCGGCGGCGCCGAGATGAGCCGCACGGAGTTCTACCGTGAGGGTCGCGTTCCGCTGCACACGCTGCGTGCGGGCATCGACTACGGCTTCTTCGAGGCCCGGACCACCTTCGGTCGGATCGGCGTGAAGGTCTGGATCTACAAGGGCGACGCCGTTCCGGGTCGCGACGCGCTCGAGCAGCAGGCGGCCGCTGGCCGTCCGCGCCGCGAGCCCCGCGGTGGCGGTGCGGACCGTCCCCGTCGTGGTGGTCGCTCGGGTGCGACCGGTACGACCGGGCACAGCACTGAGGCTGGACGTGCGGCTGCGGCCGAGTTCGGCGGTACCAAGAACACCGACGCCGCTGCTGCTGTTGAGGCCGCTCCGGTGACTGAAAACGGGCAGGAGGGCTGACCTGACATGTTGATGCCACGTAAGCCCCCGAAGGGCTTCCGTAAGCCGCACAACCCGAAGCGCTCGGGCGCTGCCAAGGGCGGCACCAGGGTCGTCTTCGGCGAGTTCGGCATCCAGGCTCTGGAGCCCGCGTACGTGACGAACCGGCAGATCGAGTCGGCACGTATCGCGATGACCCGTCACATCAAGCGTGGCGGTAAGGTCTGGATCACGATCTTCCCGGACCAGTCCATCACGAAGAAGCCCGCCGAGACCCGCATGGGTTCCGGTAAGGGTTCCCCCGAGTGGTGGGTGGCGAACGTCAAGCCGGGCCGGATCCTGTTCGAGATGGCGTTCCCGAACGAGGTGATCGCGCGTGAAGCAATGCGACGCGCGATCCACAAGCTGCCGATGAAGTGCCGCATTGTTAAGCGCGAAGTGGGTGAGGCGTGATGGCAGCGGTTACTCCGGCTGCTGAGGTTCGGGAAGTCTCCGACGAGGAGCTCAAGACCCGACTCTCGGAAGCCAAGGCAGAGCTGTTCAACCTTCGGGTGCAGGCGGCGACGGGGCAGCTGGACAACAACCGGCGGCTCCAGACGGTCCGGCGTGAGGTTGCCCGGATCTACACGATCATGCGCGAGCGCGAGCTTGGTCTGAGCGCCGCGCCTACTGAGGTGGCGTCATGAGCGAGACCGTGAACGAAACCGCTGAGACCGAGGAGCGCAGCCGTCGCAAGACGCGCGAGGGCCTGGTCGTCAGCGACAAGATGGACAAGACCGTCGTCGTGGCTGTCGAGGACCGGGTCAAGCACCCGCTCTACGGCAAGGTTCTGCGGCGGACTCGCAAGCTCAAGGCGCACGACGAGCAGAACGCCTGCGGCATCGGCGACCGCGTTGTCCTCATGGAGACGCGTCCGCTGTCGGCCACCAAGCGTTGGCGGATCGTGGAGATCCTCGAGAAGGCCAAGTAAGTAACCGGCTAGTTCCGCCAGGCTCTGCTGCTGTGGGCGGTAGAGAACCGGCGAGACAACAGGAGTTCACGTGATCCAGCAGGAGTCGCGACTGCGCGTCGCCGACAACACAGGTGCCAAGGAAATCCTTTGCATCCGTGTTCTCGGTGGCTCCGGTCGGCGCTACGCGAGCATTGGCGACGTCATCGTGGCCACGGTCAAGGACGCGATCCCCGCGGCCGGTGTGAAGAAGGGTGACGTCGTGAAGGCTGTCATCGTTCGCACCGCCAAGGAGAAGCGCCGGCCGGACGGCTCGTACATTCGCTTCGACGAGAACGCCGCCGTCATCATCAAGGATGGTGGCGACCCCCGCGGTACCCGCATCTTCGGCCCGGTCGGCCGTGAGCTGCGGGACAAGCGGTTCATGAAGATCATCTCCCTCGCACCGGAGGTGTTGTAGACCGTGAAGATCAAGAAGGGCGACACGGTCGTCGTCATCGCGGGCAAGGACAAGGGCGCCAAGGGCAAGGTCATCGCGGCCTACCCGACGCTCGACAAGGTCCTGGTCGAGGGCGTGAACCGGGTCAAGAAGCACACCAGCATCCGTACCACCCAGCGTGGCGCGAAGACCGGTGGCATCATCACCCAGGAGGCCCCGATCCACGTGAGCAACGTGGCCGTGGTCGACAGCGACGGCAAGCCGACCCGCGTGGGAGCTCGCGTTGACGAGTCCGGCGTGAAGGTTCGCATCGCGCGCAGCAACGGTAAGGACCTGTGATGACGACGGTTGAGAAGGTGGCCCCGCGCCTCAAGACGCGGTACCGCGACGAGGTCAAGTCCGAGCTGCAGAAGCAGTTCGAGTACAAGAACTCGATGCTGATCCCCGGCCTGGTCAAGATCGTCGTGAACATGGGTGTCGGCGAGGCTGCTCGCGACGCCAAGCTGATCGACGGCGCCGTCCGCGACCTGACCACGATCACCGGTCAGAAGCCGCTGATCCGCAAGGCGACCAAGTCGATCGCGCAGTTCAAGCTCCGTGAGGGCATGCCGATCGGCGCGAAGGTCACCCTGCGGGGCGACCGGATGTGGGAGTTCCTGGACCGACTGCTGTCGATCTCGCTGCCCCGTATCCGTGACTTCCGCGGTCTGGACGGGCGCAAGCTCGACGGCAACGGCAACTACACGTTCGGTCTGACCGAGCAGTCGACGTTCCACGAGATCGACCAGGACAAGATCGACCGCGTCCGCGGTATGGACATCACCGTGGTCACGACCGCGAAGACCGACGACGAGGGCCGGGCGCTGCTGAAGCTCCTGGGCTTCCCGTTCAAGGAGAACTGATGGCTAAGAAGGCGCTGATTCTCAAGGCGGCCGCGAAGCCGAAGTTCGCGGTCCGTGCGTACACCCGCTGCCAGCGTTGCGGACGTCCGAAGGCCGTGTACCGCAAGTTCGGCCTCTGCCGGATCTGCATCCGGGAGATGGCCCACCGCGGCGAGCTCCCCGGCGTGACCAAGGCCTCCTGGTAACCGAACTACTTAGCCACCGCGCTTCGCCGTAGGCCCTAGTAATTCCGGGAACCGCGGCGAGAAAGGCTGATTTAAACCGATGACGATGACCGACCCGATCGCAGACATGCTCACGCGTCTGCGCAACGCCAATCAGGCGTACCACGACCAGGTGAAGATGCCCTACTCGAAGATCAAGGCGAACATCGCCGAGGTCCTCAAGGCCGAGGGCTACATCACCGGCTGGACCGTCGAGGAGCCCGCTGAGGGCGCCGTTGGCAGGACTCTCCACGTGGAGCTCAAGTTCGGCCAGAACCGGGAGCGGAGCCTCGCCGGCATCCGCCGCGTGTCCAAGCCCGGTCTCCGGGTGTACGCCAAGTCTCCCGAGCTTCCTCGGGTGCTCGGCGGCCTGGGCGTTGCGATCATCTCGACGTCACAGGGGCTGCTCACCGACCGGCAGGCCCGCAAGCGAGGGGTAGGCGGGGAAGTCCTCGCCTACGTCTGGTAAGGGGCAGATACATGTCGCGTATTGGGCGTAAGCCGATTGATGTCCCCACCGGGGTCGACATCACCATTGACGGCCAGACCGTCAAGGTGAAGGGCCCCAAGGGGTCGCTGGAGCACACCCTCGCCGAGCCGATCACGGCTGAGCGCGAGGAGAACGGCCAGATCGCAGTTGTCCGGCCGAACGACGAGCGCAAGGCCAAGGAGCTGCACGGGCTTTCCCGTACGCTCGTGGCCAACATGATCGTCGGTGTGACCACCGGCTACAAGAAGGTTCTGGAAATTCAGGGCACCGGTTACCGCGTGACCGCCAAGGGCTCGGACCTGGAGTTCGCTCTGGGCTTCTCCCACCCGGTTGTCGTCCCCGCCCCGGCGGGTATCACCTTCGCCGTCGAGAAGCCGACGATCTTCTCGATCGAGGGCATCGACAAGCAGCAGGTGGGCGAGGTCGCCGCGAACATCCGCAAGATCCGCCCGCCGGAGCCGTACAAGGGCAAGGGTGTGCGGTACCAGGGCGAGAACGTCCGCCGCAAGGCTGGAAAGGCAGGCAAGAAGTGACCGCCACGCTGCTCAAGCGCCGGAACGGTGGGGGCATCTCTGCCAACCGTCGGGTCGCGCGTGCGCGCCGGCACTTCCGGGTGCGCAAGAACGTCAACGGCACCTCCGAGCGTCCGCGCCTGGTGGTCACCCGTTCGCTGCGGCACATGGTCGCTCAGATCGTGGACGACACCAAGGGCATCACCCTGGCGTCGGCGTCCACGCTCGAGGCGTCCTTCCGCGGGGCCGAGGGCGACAAGCGCGCTCTCGCCACCAAGGTCGGTGCACTGGTAGCGGAGCGCGCCAAGGCCGCCGGGATCAGCGCTGTGGTCTTCGACCGCGGTGGCGACCGGTACACGGGGCGCATCGCCGCCCTGGCCGACGCGGCCCGCGAAGCCGGACTTGAGTTCTAGAAACCGTCACGAGAGGAGAGTCTGATGCCAGGAGCACAGCGCCGTGGCGGTGGGTCCGGTACCGCTGGCACGAGTAACGAGGGTGGTGGCCAGGGCAATCGTCGCGACAACCGTCGCGAGGGTGGTCGGGGTCAGGCCCAGGAGAAGACGCCGCACCTGGAGCGCGTGGTTGCTATCAACCGCGTGGCCAAGGTGGTCAAGGGTGGTCGTCGGTTCAGCTTCACCGCGCTCGTCGTGGTCGGAGACGGCGACGGCACCGTAGGCGTCGGGTACGGCAAGGCCAAGGAGGTGCCCGCGGCGATCGCCAAGGGTGTCGAAGAGGCCAAGAAGCACTTCTTCAAGGTGCCGCGGATCGGTTCGACGATCCCGCACCCGGTGCTCGGTGAGGACGCGGCGGGCAAGGTCCTGCTGAAGCCCGCCAGCGCTGGTACCGGTGTCATCGCCGGTGGTCCGGTGCGCGCCGTGCTGGAGTGCGTCGGTATCCACGACGTTCTGTCCAAGAGCCAGGGTTCGTCGAACGCGATCAACATCGTGCACGCGACGGTCGCTGCTCTGAAGTCGTTGGAATCGCCGGAGGCTGTGGCCGCGCGCCGTGGGCTCCCGGTCGAGGATGTCGCACCGGCCGCCATGCTGCGGGCTCGTGCGGCGGCTGCGGGGGCATGACATGGCACGTCTGAAGGTCACCCAGCTCCGGTCCGGTATCGGTGGCAAGCAGAACCAGCGGGACACGCTGCGGACGCTTGGCCTGAAGCGGATCAACGATGAGGTGGTCAAAGAGGACCGCCCCGAGATTCGGGGCATGATCAAGACCGTGATTCACCTCGTCAAGGTCGAGGAGGTCGAGTAGCGATGACGATCAAGGTTCACCACCTGCGCCCGGCTCCCGGTGCGAAGACGGTCAAGACCCGCGTTGGTCGCGGTGAGGGCTCGAAGGGCAAGACCGCCGGTCGTGGCACGAAGGGCACCAAGGCCCGTCGTTCCGTGCACCAGTGGTTCGAGGGTGGGCAGATGCCCATTCACATGCGCCTGCCGAAGCTCAAGGGTTTCAAGAACAAGTTCAAGGTGGAGTTCCAGGTCGTGAACCTGGAGCGTCTGGCTGAGCTGTTCCCGAACGGCGGCACCATCGGCGTGCTCGAGCTGGTTCAGGCCGGCGCGGTGCGCAAGGGGCAGCTCGTCAAGGTTCTCGGCAGCGGGGACCTGGGCGGCGTGAAGCTCGACATCTCGGCCAACGCGTTCAGCGCGTCGGCCAAGGAGAAGATCGAGGCTGCCGGCGGCTCGGTCACCGAGCTGTAACAAGTGGCGATGGACCCTGTCCAGTGACCGCAGTCCCCAGCACAATGGGGACGGCGTTCCGGGCAGGGTCCGCGTCTCGTTCGGGGTGGTTTCTGCGGCCCCGGATGAAATAGTCCGGCCGGCCCTCCTGACCGGAGGGGCCATGTGCTGTTAGAGTCCGGTCGCATATAGGCTTCACCCCCCCCATGCGGTGGGCCCGCCGGGCCCAACACCGCTCACCGGCAATCGGCCGCCCCCCGTGGCCGCTCGCGCAGGAGGATCTGTTGCTCTCCGCATTTTTCAGTGCGTTCCGCACGCCTGACCTGCGCAAGAAACTGTTGTTCACCCTGTTCATCGTCGCCATCTACCGGCTGGGCGCCACCATCCCCAGCCCCGGTGTGAACTACGGCAACGTGCAGCGGTGTATCGACCGGATGAGCACGGGCGACAGCAACGAGGTCTTCACGCTGCTGAACCTGTTCTCCGGTGGAGCCCTCCTCCAGCTGACGGTGTTCGCGCTGGGCATCATGCCCTACATCACGGCGAGCATCATCCTGCAGCTGCTGACCGTGGTCATCCCGCGGCTCGAGCAGTTGAAGAAGGAGGGGCAGTCGGGGCAGGCGAAGATCACGCAGTACACGCGGTACCTGACGCTGGGCCTCGCGGTCCTCCAGGCCTCCGGGTTCGTGGCTCTCGCCAAGTCGGGGCAGCTCTTCAACAACCAGTGCAGCACCGCTGACACCGAGCCGATCCCGGTCAGCTCGATCATGCCGAACTGGCTCACGCTGACGTGCCTGGTCATCACGATGACCGCCGGAACCGGTGTGATCATGTGGCTCGGCGAGATGGTCACGGACAAGGGCGTCGGCAACGGCATGTCCGTCCTGATCTTCACCTCGATCGCGGCCCGGCTCCCCGCCGAGGGCCTGCAGATCTGGCAGCAGAACAAGCTGAACTTCGCGATCGTCGTCGGCATCGGCCTCATCGTGATCGCGCTGGTCATCTTCATCGAGCAGGCACAGCGCCGGGTCCCGGTGCAGTACGCCAAGCGGATGGTCGGCCGCCGGATGTACGGGGGCACCTCCACCTACATCCCGCTGAAGGTCAACCAGGCCGGCGTCATCCCGGTCATCTTCGCCTCGTCGCTGCTGTACCTGCCGACGCTCGGCCTCCAGCTGATGGACCAGAACAACCTGCCCGCGTGGGGCGCGTGGATCAACAAGTGGGTCATCCCCCAGGACAGCTGGGTGCACATCCTGCTGTACTTCGCGATGATCCTGTTCTTCACGTACTTCTACGTGGCCATCACGTTCAACCCGACCGAGGTCGCGGACAACATGAAGAAGTACGGCGGCTTCATCCCGGGTATCCGCCCGGGCAAGCCGACCGCCGAGTACCTCGACTTCATCCTGAGCCGCATCACGCTCCCGGGTGCTCTCTACCTCGGTATCATCGCCGTCCTGCCGAACCTGTTCATGGGCCTGGCCGGCGGCAACCAACAGAACTTCCCGTTCGGTGGTACAGCGGTGCTGATCATCGTCGGCGTGGGCCTGGAGACGGTCAAGCAGATCGAGAGCCAGCTCATGCAGCGCAACTACGAAGGGTTCCTGAGGTAGTGGCGCGGGTTCGCAGGCGCAGTGAGGTGGGTTCCGCGTGAGGCTCGTTCTGGTAGGACCACCCGGGGCCGGTAAGGGCACCCAGGCGCAGTTCATCGCGTCGCACCTCGCGGTTCCGGGGATCTCGACCGGGGACATCTTCCGGGCCAACGTGACCCAGAAGACCCCCCTCGGGCTCGAGGCGAAGCGGTACATGGACGCGGGTGACCTGGTCCCGGACGAGGTCACCATCAACATGGTCCGCGACCGGCTGGCCGAGTCCGACGCGAGCGACGGCTTCCTGCTCGACGGCTTCCCGCGTACCGTGCCGCAGGCCGTGGCGCTGGACAAGCTGCTCGTCGACCTGGGCTTCACGCTGGACCTGGTGCTGGAGCTCGTCGTGGACGACGACGAGGTCATCCGGCGGCTGTCCGGCCGGCGGATGTGCCGCAGCTGCGGCCGGATCTGGCACGTCGAGTTCGAGCCGACGGCCAAGCCGGGCGTGTGCGACAACTGCCAGGGCGAGCTCTTCCAGCGCGACGACGACAACCCGGCGACGATCGCCAACCGGTTGAAGGAGTACGCGGAGAAGACCGCCCCGCTGGTCGACTTCTACGGCGCCCAGGGCAAGCTCGTGGGCATCGACGCGACCGGACCGGTCGAGGACATTACGAACCGGGCGATCGACGCGCTCCGGTCGTACGGGGGATAAGCAGGCCCGAGTGGCCGAGAGCGGGGACAGCACTTTGTACGGCGACGACATCCAGATCAAGACGCCCGAGCAGTTGCACAAGATGCGGGCGGCGGGTCTGATCGTGGCGGACACGCTCGCGAAGCTGCGGGCGGCGGTGCGCCCCGGCGTCTCGACCGGTGAGCTCGACGCCCTGGCGGAGGAGCATATCCGGTCGGTGGGCGCGGTCCCGTCGTTCAAGGGGTACCACGGCTTCCCGGCCACGATCTGCGCCTCCGTGAACGAGCAGGTCGTGCACGGCATCCCGTCGACGAAGCAGGTCCTTCGCGACGGGGACCTGGTCTCGATAGACTGCGGCGCGATCCTGGACGGCTGGCACGGCGACTCGGCGATCACGGTGCCGGTCGGCGAGGTCCGTCCGGAGCTGCTGACGATGATCGAGGCCGCCGAGTCGGGCATGTGGGCCGGGATCGCGGCCGCGCAGGCCGGCGCCCGGCTCTCCGACATCGGGCACGCGGTGGAGACCGGCGTCCGCAAGGTCGGCAAGTACGGCACGGTGCGCGGCTACGGCGGGCACGGCATCGGCACGGAGATGCACCAGGACCCGCACGTGCACAACTACGGCCGGCCGGGTCGCGGCCCGGAGCTGGTGGCGGGCATGGCGCTGGCCATCGAGCCGATGATCACCGAGGGCTCCGCGAAGGTGGTCGAGCTCAACGACGGCTGGACGGTCGTCACCAAGGACGCCTCGATGGCGGTGCACGTCGAGCACTCGATCGCGATCTTCGACGACGGGGTCTGGGTGCTGACCGCGCACGACGGCGGAGTGGGCCACCTGCCGGCCGCAGCGCTCAGCGCCAACGCCACCCGCGCCTGAGCCGCCGCTCGGTCGGGCTGGCGCCGACCGGGTCGCCGTGGAGCGGGCGGCGGTGCCTCGAATCGACGCGGACCACCGCCCCGGCGCGGAGCGGGAAACGAAGCCCGCACCGGTACCCAACCCGCGGCGTACCCGGAAAAGGTCTGTGGGGCACAGAACGGCCCCGGGACCCTGACCGGGTCGACCGGGGCACGATCGGTGCGGATCAGTCCCGACGGTCCCCGTGGTGGCCGTGCGGGTGGTGGCCGTGGCCGTGGACCCCACGGCGTTCCTCGCGACGGGCCCGGCGCTGCTCGCGGTCGCTGCGCTCGCGCTCCTCGTGGGCACTGCCCTTGATCAGCTTGGCGACCACGGCCGCGCCCATCGGCAGGATGACCCAGATCGGCCAGAAGTAGTGCGGGTGGCCGGTCGAGATGCTGATCGCCGCCCAGATCCCGGTCGTGATCAGCGACGCGCTGGCCCACCCGGCGATGGCGTTGCGGACAAAACCCGATTTCCCGGGTACGACCGGAGCTCCCAGTGGCATCGGCGCCCCCGGCTGCGGCACGGCCAACTGGGACTGGGCCGCGGGCACCGGCCCGGGCAGGTCGGCGGTGATCGGCGCGAGCTCCGCGTACGTCTTCGCGGCGTAGACGGCCTGCAACCGCTCGTCGAACTCGGAGAGGTCGAGCCGCCCCTCGTTGAGCGCGACGCGCAGGGTCTCCGCCACCCGCTCGCGGTCCGCGTCGGCGGCCCGCAGCTCCGGCTGCTCCAACGTGTGCTCCTTCGTGACTCTCGCCGGCGGCCGGGGCGGCGGTGGTCACCACCACGCGTGGTGCACCGGGTCGGCCAGGACGGCGGGCGACGGAACGCGAGGGGCGTCCCCACACAGGATGCACCGTGCTCCTCGGTGGCGGCAACCACGGGTCGCTGGCACTATCGGGACACATGAGCGCGCTGACGAGCAGGGACCACAACGTCCAACAGTATGCGAACCAGGGCAATCTGGCTGCCCGCCAGTCAGTGTGGGAGTACCGGACGGGACCGGCGATCTTCGATGTCGCCCTGGACATCGCGGGCCTGACCGGGGACGAGTCCGTCCTGGAGGTCGGCTGCGGGAACGGCCGCTACCTCCAGACCCTCCGGGAACGCGGCCACCGGGGCCCGGTCCTGGGCCTGGACTACTCGCCCGGGATGGCCGCCGAGGCGGGGCGGCACGCGTCGACCGTGGTGGCGGACGCGCAGCGGCTCCCGGTCGGTACCCGGAAATTCGATCTCGTTCTGTGCATGCACATGCTCTACCACGTGCCGGATGTCCCGATGGCCGTCGCCGAGCTGGCCCGGGCGCTCCGACCGGGCGGCACGGTCCTGGTCGCGACCAACGGGCTCGCGCACTGCCGGGAGACGATGGAGATCCTCCGCAGGGCCACGGAGCTGGTGGGCGTCGAGCACCGGCAGCTGTGGAACCGAGAGTCCTTCACCGCGGAGGCCGCCCCGGCGTTCCTCGACCCGGTGTTCGCCTCGGTGGTCGCGCACCCGGAACTGGAGGAGCTCCGGATCCCGGACGTCGACGCGGTGCTCGGCTACGTCGCCAGCCTGAACTCCACCCAGAGCTACGGCCCCGAGGTACTGGCGGCGGCGGAGCGGCTGGTCCGGGAGGAGTTCGACCGTCGCGGGCATTTCGCCCTGACGCGCTCGATGACCGTCTTCGCGTGCCGGCCCTGACCCGTCGGGGTGTTAGCCGTGACACGCCCGACCCCGGGTGTCGGCCCCAGTTTGGTGTTCCGACACGGGGGTGGGTAGACTCATCAATCGGCGCGCTGCGTCCACCCTGCCATGTCTTCGAGCGCTTCTGAGGACGGCGGGGCCGCGGCTGGCAGGACGGGCGTGCCACCTTGCAGTAGACCCTACGTCACGTTAGCGGAGGACATGCCGAAGAAGGACGGGGCCATCGAGATCGAGGGCCGAGTCATCGAGCCACTGCCGAACGCCATGTTCCGGGTGGAGCTCGCGAACGGTCACAAGGTACTGGCTCACATCAGCGGCAAGATGCGGCAGCACTACATTCGTATTCTGCCGGAGGACAGGGTTGTCGTGGAGCTCTCGCCCTACGACCTGACCCGTGGTCGCATTGTCTACCGTTACAAGTGACGTGCGGTTGAATTCCGTGTCCGTCTTTGAAGTAAGGCGCAGCCGTGAAGGTTAAGCCGAGCGTTAAGAAGATCTGCAACAAGTGCCGCGTCATCCGCCGCCACGGCCGGGTCATGGTCATCTGTGACGACCCGCGCCACAAGCAGCGCCAGGGCTAAGCACCACCACCAGATCTTCTACCGCCAAGGTAGTAAAGGCTCGTCCCAGCCGCGGGGGATCTCGAAGCGCATTGCGTGACGACTCCTCGTGGCCGAACCCCCGGTCGGAGGCCGGGGCCCCGCCCGGGCAGGTGGGGATGGGATGGGCGCAGACCTCCGAGACTGACGAGGAGCACGCCCACATATGGCACGTCTAGTCGGCGTCGATCTCCCCCGCGACAAGCGGCTCGAGATCGCGCTCACTTACATTTACGGGGTTGGTCGTACCCGCGCTATCGAGCTCTGCTCGGCGACGGGCATCGACCCCAACAAGCGGACCAAGGACCTCACGGACGAAGAGGTTCTCGCGCTCCGCGACCACATCGAGCAGAACTTCAAGGTCGAGGGTGACCTCCGCCGTGAAGTTGCCGCCGACATCCGCCGTAAGATCGAGATCGGCTGCTACCAGGGTATCCGGCACCGTCGCGGCCTCCCCGTGCGTGGTCAGCGGACCCGCACCAACGCTCGTACCCGTAAGGGTCCGAAGCGCACCGTGGCTGGCAAGAAGAAGCCGGGCAAGAAGTAACCCCGTAGCAGTTCGAGTCTCTAGGAGCGCATAGCTAATGCCGCCGAAGGCACGCGCTGGGGCCGTCAAGAAGGTCCGGCGCAAGGAAAAGAAGAACGTGGCCCACGGCCACGCTTACATCAAGAGCACGTTCAACAACACGATCGTGTCGATCACCGACCCGAACGGTGCCGTCATCTCCTGGGCCTCTTCCGGCCAGGTGGGCTTCAAGGGTTCGCGTAAGTCGACCCCGTTCGCCGCGCAGCTGGCCGCCGAGGCCGCCGCTCGTCGGGCGATGGAGCACGGCATGCGCAAGGTCGACGTGTTCGTCAAGGGACCCGGCTCGGGCCGCGAGACGGCGATTCGTTCGCTGACCGCCGCAGGCCTCGAGGTCGGCACGATCTCCGACGTGACGCCGCAGCCGCACAACGGTTGCCGTCCGCCGAAGCGTCGTCGGGTCTAGGTAGCGGAGGAATAGGTCAATGGCTCGTTACACAGGTGCTGACTGCCGCCGCTGCCGGCGCGAGAAGGTCAAGCTGTTCCTCAAGGGCAGCAAGTGCGATGGTCCGAAGTGCCCGCTGGAGTCCCGGCCCTACCCGCCCGGTCAGCACGGGCGCGGTCGGCCGAAGGAGACGGAGTACCTGCTCCAGCTCCGTGAGAAGCAGAAGGCCCGCCGCATCTACGGCGTACTGGAGAAGCAGTTCGTCCGGTACTACGAAGAGGCCAACCGGCGCACCGGCAAGACCGGTGAGAACCTGCTGCAGATCCTCGAGACCCGTCTCGACAACGTCGTGTTCCGCGCGGGCCTGGCCCAGTCGCGTGACATGGCGCGTCAGGTCGTCAAGCACGGCCACGTGCTCGTGAACGGCAAGAAGGTCGACATCCCGTCGTACCGGGTCGCCGAGCACGACATCATCGAGATCCGCGAGAAGTCCCGCGAGCTCACCCCGTTCGTGGTGGCCCAGGCCCAGGCCGGCAGCAAGACCGTGCCGGCGTGGCTCGAGGTCATCCCGGCCGCGCTCAAGGTTCTCGTGCACAACCTCCCGGTCCGTCAGATCATTGACACCCAGGTCCAGGAACAGCTCATCGTCGAGCTCTACTCCAAGTAGTGCTCCACAGGCCGGCCCGGCGCGAGTCGGGCCGGCCACCCCAACATTCGGCGTCATATAGCGGACGCCCGTTTTGGAGGCATAGTGCTTATCACCCAGCGGCCGACCCTCTCCGAGGAGTCGATCACCGAGGCGCGGTCGAAGTTCACGATCGAGCCGCTCGAGCCGGGCTTCGGCTACACGCTCGGCAACTCGCTCCGGCGTACCCTGCTGAGCTCGATCCCGGGCGCGGCGGTCACGAGCATCAAGATCGACGGCGTGCTGCACGAGTTCACCACGATCCCCGGTGTCAAGGAGGACGTGGTTGAGCTGGTGCTCAACGTCAAGCAGCTCTGCGTGAGCTCCGAGCACGACGAGCCGGTCACCATGTACCTGCGCAAGCAGGGCCCGGGCCCGGTCACCGCTGGGGACATCCAGCCGCCGGCCGGCGTGTCGGTCCACAACCCGGACCTGCACCTGGCCACCCTGAACGGCAAGGGCCGGCTCGACATCGAGCTGACCGTCGAGCGGGGCCGCGGCTACGTCAACGCGGCGCAGAACAAGCAGGCCGGACAGGAGATCGGGCGCATCCCGGTCGACTCGATCTACACCCCGGTCCTGAAGGTCACCTACCGTGTCGAGGCGACCCGTGTCGAGCAGCGGACCGACTTCGACAAGCTGATCATCGACGTCGAGACCAAGAACTCGATCAGCCCCCGCACGGCGCTGGCCTCGGCCGGCTCCACCCTCGTCGAGCTGTTCGGCCTGTGCCGCGAGCTGGACGAGACCGCCGAGGGCATCGACATCGGCCCGTCGCCGCAGGACGCGCAGCTCGCTGCCGACCTGGCGCTGCCGATCGAGGAGCTGGACCTCACCGTCCGGTCCTACAACTGCCTCAAGCGCGAGGGCATCAACACGGTTGGTGAGCTGATCGGCCGCACGGAGGCTGACCTGCTCGACATCCGCAACTTCGGTCAGAAGTCCATCGATGAGGTCAAGCTGAAGCTCATCGGCATGGGCCTCGGCCTGAAGGACTCCGCGCCGAACTTCGACCCGTCGACCATCGTGGGGGACTACTCCGACGATGACTACGACGAGGAGCTCGACGAGGACGCCGCCGGTTCTGTCGCCCCCGTGGCGGCTGACGACTCCGACGACGACGGCAACGACTACCGCGAGACCGAGCAGCTCTAAGCGCTGCGGCTTACCTGAGGAGCTACACCGATGCCCACGCCCACAAAGGGTGCCCGCCTTGGCGGCAGTCCCGCGCACCAGCGGCTGATCCTGGCCAACCTGGCGACGCAGCTATTCGAGCACGGCAAGATCCAGACGACCGAGGCCAAGGCCCGTCGCCTGCGTCCGTACGCCGAGAAGCTGGTCACGCACGCCAAGCGCGGTGACCTGCACTCGCGTCGTCAGGTCGCGAAGCTGATCCGGGACAAGGACGTCGTCTACCGTCTGTTCGACGAGCTGGCCCAGAACTGGACCGAGCGCCAGGGCGGCTACACCCGGATCATCAAGAACGGTCTCCGCAAGGGCGACTCCGCCCCCATGGCGATCATCGAGCTGGTGCTCGAGCCGGTCGCGCCGAAGACGAACAAGAAGACCGCGGCCCGCAAGGCTGCCGCTGCCAAGACCGAGGCCGTGACGGCTCCGGTCGAGGACGCCCCGGTCGAGGAGAACGTCCAGCACGCCGACTCGCCCGCCGCCGACGAGGCTCCGGCCGCCGAGGCTGCTGAGAAGGACGAGAAGTAATTCTCGAGTACGACTCCGACGAGCCCGTTCTCCCCGCTGGGGAGGGCGGGCTCGCCCGTTTCCGCCAGGAGGTCGTTGTGGCTGAGGTTCCAGAACCTGTGACGGGTACCGGAGGAGCCGGGTCGGCCGACGCCGACCGGGCCGCGGCGGCTTCCGAGGCCGCGGGGCCTTCCGCGGCTGTGCCCGGGGCCGTCGACGCCGGGCTCTCCGGGGCCGGCGACGCCGAGCCGGTCGGGACGCCGCCCGGTGCGCCCCGGATCCCCGAGGGCTCGATCCGGCTGCGGCTGGCCGTCTCCTACGACGGGACCGACTTCTCCGGCTGGGCGCACCAGCCGACCCGCCGCACCGTCGCCGGGGTACTGCTCGGGGAGCTGACCCGGGTGTTCCGGACCGTGGCCAACCTGACCGTCGCCGGCCGGACCGACGCGGGCGTGCACGCCACCGGCCAGGTCTGCCACATCGACGTGCCGGCCGCCGCCTGGGAGGAGCTCGCGCCCAGCATCATCCGCCGGCTCGCCGGGCTGCTGCCGGGGGATGTCCGGGTGCTGGCCGTGGAGCCCGCGCCCGAGTACTTCGACGCGCGGTTCGCGGCGCTGCGGCGGCGGTACGAGTACCGGGTCAGTGACGCCCCCAGTGGGCCGGCGCCGCTCGCCAGGCGCAACACCCTCGGTTGGCCCCGCCCGTTGGACCTGGAGGCTCTCAGTGCCGCCTCCCGGGGCCTGCTGGGCGAGCACGACTTCGCCGCGTACTGCAAACGGCGGGACGGCGCGACCACCATCCGCAACCTGCTCCGGCTCGACTGGCGGCGCGACCCGGACGGCGTCCTCGTGGCCACGGTCGAGGCGGACGCGTTCTGCCACTCGATGGTGCGCAGCCTGATCGGGGCGCTGATCGCGGTGGGCGAGGGCCGGCGGCCGGTGGAGTGGCCGGGGGAGCAGCTGGCCAGCTCGGCGCGGGTGGACGCGGTGGGGGTGGCGCCCGCGCACGGGCTGACCCTGGTGAACGTGGACTATCCGGCGCCGGGGGAGTACCGGGCGCGGATGGCGGTCACCCGCAACATGCGGACGCTCACCGCTCCGGACGGGTCGCCAGGGGCCTGAGGCCGCCGCCGGGCCGTGGCCTGGGGGCGGCCAGGGTCCCAAGCCTGGTGGTGGCCTGGGGCGCCCGGGCTCACGCCTGGGCGCGCAGTGCCACCTGCCCCTTGAGGTACGTCTCCGCCGTGTCGGTGAGGACCTGCTGCACCGCCGGGTCGGCCGGGTCGGGCTTCTTGCCGTCGGCGCGGGCCACGACGCAGTACACCAGGTAGTGGCCGACCGGGAGCCAGGACAGGTACGTCTCCGAGGCGGTGATGACGTCGGTGCCGTTGCCCACGGCCCAGCCGGCGATCGCGCCCTTGCCGGAGCCGAGCAGCGTCTTCGTGTCCGCCTTCGCGGCGGTGGCGGTGGCCGCGTCCTTGAAGTTGAGCACCCCGATCGTGGCCACGAACGTCTTGCCCGGCGAGAACAGGGTCGCGCGGACCAGCTGGGTGCAGCCCAGTTTCGTGTACGCCGTACCGAGGTCGCCCGTCGTGGCCAGCTTGCAGTCGGTCAGGGACTGGGTCTTCTGGATCGCGTACGCCCGGCCGTCGATGGCGACCGTGGCCGCGGGGAACAGCTCGCTCTCGGTCAGCGGGGACGGGTCCGTGGCCTGGGAGTTGATGTCCTTCTTGCCCGGGACCGGGGAGGCGGTGCCGCTGGGGGCGGCCGACGGCGGGGCGGAGGTCGGCGCGGGGGCCTTCGCGGCCGGCTTTTCCTCGTCGATCAGGAAGAACGCGCCGATCCCGAAGGCGAGCAGCAGGAGCACCGCCAGCACCCCGGCGAGCGCGCCCAGCCAGCCCTTGGAGGACCGCTTGCGGGTCGGGGGCGGCGGGTCGAACGCCGGCGGCGGGGCGGAGACGGGCTCGTAGGCCGGCTGCGGGTACGGGTCGGCCTCGGGCTGGGGCTGTTCCCAGCCGTACGGCGCGTACGGGTCCACGGTCTGCTGGCCGAACGGGGTGCCACCGGGCGGCGGGCTGTAGCCGGGGTCCGGGGCGGTCGCGTAGCCCGGCTCCGGGGCGTAGCCGCCCTGTTGGCCATACTGACCGGGGATGTACTCGTGGGAATCGTCCGGCTCGGCAGCTCGCCGCCGCCGGGGCTGGGACTGACCGGGGTCAGGGTCGTCGTAGCCTCGGTCGCCGTAGGTCATGCCCGCCAGGTTACCCAAGTGGTGCCCGGACAGCATCAGCCGAAGATGTCGGGAGAATGAGCGCGTGGACCATTTCTTCAGTGAGACACCAGCTACACCTGATAAGCGTCGGATTATTGACGTTTCAGTGGGCTCGTCCGAGTACCAGTTCATGGTGTCTTCAGGGGTTTTCTCCGCTAATCGGCTCGACCCCGGCACCGCTGTGCTGTTCCGGAAGGCCCCCCGCCCCGGTCGCGGCGTCTTCCTCGACCTCGGTTGCGGCTACGGCCCGATCAGCTGTGTGTTCGCTCACCAGTCGCCCAAGGTGACGATGTACGCGGTGGACGTCAACGAGCGCGCCCTGGAACTCGTCGAGGAGAATGCCCGGACCCTGGAGGTGTCGGACCGGGTGATCGCGGCCAAGCCGGACGGCGTACCCGCCGATGTGGTGTTCGACGGGATCTACAGCAACCCGCCCATCCACGTGGGCAAGGAGGCGCTGCACGACATGCTCCGGCTCTGGCTGCCCCGGCTCGGCCCGGACGCGCTGGCCTGGCTCGTCGTCGCCCGGCACCTCGGCGGCGACTCGCTGCGCGACTGGCTGGAGGCCGAGGGCTGGGTGGCGGAGAAGCACGCCAGCCAGAAGGGGTACCGCATCCTGAAAGTCGGTCGCGCGGAGACCGAGTAGGCCGGAGGATGCCACCGTGGGATACATAGACGTCGCAGGGGTCGGGTTCACGCTGCCGGATGGCCGTGAGCTGTTTCGGGACGTGTCGTTCCGGGTCGGGGAGGGCGCCAAGGTCGCGCTCGTCGGGCCCAACGGCGCGGGGAAGACGACCCTGCTGCGGATGGTCGCCGGCGACCTGCACAGCAAGGAGGGCGCCATCGCCCGGGTCGGCGGGCTCGGCGTGATGCGGCAGTTCTTCCGCCCCGTGGTCGGCCGGTTCGACGACGACGTGCCGTGGAGCATGGTCGACCGCGAGGACGCCACCCTCGCCGAACTCGCGATGACCCTCGCGCCGGTCCGGGTCCGGGCCGCCGGGCTCGCCCTGGCCCGCGCCGAGGCCGCGTTGTCGGACAGCGAGAAGACCCAGATGCGGTACGCGACGGCGCTGTCCGCCTGGGGCGAGGTCGGCGGGTACGAGGCGGAGGTCGCCTTCGACACCGCCAGCGTCTCCGTCCTCGACATCCCCTGGGACACCGCCCGGCACCGGCTCGTGCGCACCCTGTCCGGCGGCGAGCAGAAACGCTTCGTCCTCGAACTGCTCCTCCGCGGCCCCGACGAGGTCCTCCTCCTCGACGAGCCGGACAACTTCCTCGACGTCCCCGCGAAACGCTGGCTCGAACAGCGCCTCCGAGAGTCCCCGAAGAGCGTCCTGTACGTCAGCCACGACCGCGAACTCCTCGCCAACACCGCCGACCGGGTCGTCGCCGTCGAGGGCGGTTCCGCGTGGACGCATCCGGGCGGGTTCGCCAGCTGGCACGAGGCCCGGGTCAACCGGCACGACAGCATGGAGGAGACCCGGCGGCGCTGGGACGAGGAGCACCAGAAGCTCAAGGACCTGGTGCTGATGTACAAGCAGAAGGCCGCCTACAACGACGGGCTGGCCTCGCGGTACCAGGCGGCGAAGACCCGGCTCGCCAAGTTCGAGGGCGACGGGCCGCCACCGCTGCCGCCGAAGGACCAGGACATCCGGATGAAGCTCGACGGCGGCCGGACCGCCAAACGCTCCGTCATCTGCGAACAGCTGGAACTCGACGACCTGACGTTCCCGTTCGACTTCGAGGTCTGGTACGGCGACCGGGTCGCGGTCCTCGGCGCCAACGGCACCGGCAAGTCCCACTTCCTCCGCCTACTCGGCCGGGGCGGCACGGACCCGCTGGAGGTGCCCCTCGTGGAGCTGGCCCCCGTCGCGCACGGCGGGGTCGCCCGGCTCGGCGCGCGGGTCCGGCCCGGACACTTCTCCCAGGTGCACGACCGGCCCGAACTGCACGACAAGACCCTGGTCGAGATCCTCTGGCGGGGCGACGACTAC
This sequence comes from Longispora urticae, assembly GCF_053902585.1. Lineage (NCBI taxonomy): Bacteria > Bacillati > Actinomycetota > Actinomycetes > Micromonosporales > Micromonosporaceae > Longispora > Longispora urticae. Next base: position 254,392 of record NZ_JAQZSH010000035.1, on the reverse strand, counting down.
CGGGCCGGCCGGGTCCGGCACGACGCGATGAACGTCCTCGGCCGGTACGAGCTGGCCGCGCAGGGGGACCAGACGTTCGGCACCCTGTCCGGCGGGCAGCAGGCCCGGTTCCTCGTCCTGATGCTGGAGCTGTCCGGGGCCACGTTGCTGCTGCTCGACGAGCCGACGGACAACCTGGACCTGGCGTCCGCCGAGGCGCTGGAGGAGGGGCTGAAGGGGTTCGAAGGGACCGTGATCGCGGTGACCCACGACCGGTGGTTCACCCGGGGGTTCGACCGGTTCCTGCTGTTCGGGACCGACGGGGAGGTCACCGAGGTGCCGGAGCCGGTGTGGGACGTGCGCTGACGCTGATGTGGGGCGCGCCGGTTCGCGCGCCCCGCCCGCCGGCTCAGGAGTTGTAGCGCCAGAGCTCCCAGCCGCCCGGCCCGTGGTGCGTCACGTGGCCGTGGTCCGGGTCCAGCCACTCGTCGCCGTGCTCCGTCGGCACCAGCATCGTCGGCTGACCGTTCCTGAGCAGCCGGTACGTGTGCCCCGGCTCCGTCCACGCGCCGCCCGCCACCGTCCAGGTCACGCCGTCGTGGTGCAGGCCGTAGCTCTCGCCGGGGACGAGCCAGTAGGCGTACACGCCGTCGCCCTCCTCCGCCTGGTCGTCGTGCAGGCAGAGCGTGAGGATCCGGTGCAGGCCGTCGGCCTCGTGGGTGTCCAGTGTGCCCAGTGCCGTCGCGGTGTCCTCCGTCATGACTGCCTCGCCAGCACCTTGACCCGGGACGCGCCGTCGCACACCGCCTGGGTGGTCGACCACACCTTCGCGGTGGCCAGTGCCTGCACCCGGGTGTCGAACACCGCCATCCGGGTGATCGGTTCGGGGAACTCGCCGGTGACCTTGGTCATCAGCACCTGGTACGTCATCGTCATGCCGCCCACCGTCCGTCCGACGGGGACGACGGTGCCACGACATTGGAACGACATTGAAACGACATTCCATTTTGGTACAGCTGTATAGGCGGAACCACGTCATCGGTACGACATTGGGACGACGTTTCCCGCTGACGCTGGATGAGGGAAAGGCGCGGAGGTAGCGTCGGAATCCGGGCTGCGGAAGGCGGGGGCGGTGGACCGGACTCGACTCGAATATCTGATCCGGCGGAGCGAACACACCATCGACGAGTGGTGCGCGCGGTTCGACCGGGCCGCGCGGGTCCTGGGCGAGCCGGCCACGCTGTCGACCCGCCAACTACAGCGGTGGATGGCCGGACAGGTGGGAAACGCCAGGCCGTCGGCGCGGCGGGTGGCGAGCACGCTGTGGCAGGAGCCTTTCGCTGTGCTCGTCGGCCCGGTCACCACTTCCGCCGTGTCGTGGCCGCGTTCGCCGGTTCTGGAGCGCACCGCCGCGCATGAGGCCGCCCTGGAGTCCACCGAACATGTTCGCCGGATCGGGGGCGCTGTGGACGACGCGACCATCGGACAATTGCAGGCGGAGGTGCGCCGGTTGGCGTACACCTATGTGGAAGTTCCGCCCTTGCTCTTTCTCGCCGAGGCACGCCGGGCCCGCGACTTCGCCTACACCCTTCTAGAACGCACCCGCCGCCCTGGTCAGTTGACCGACCTGTATCTCATTGCGGGCCAACTCTGCGGTCTGATGTCCTCCGCCTCCTTCGACATGGCGGCCTGGGCTCCCGCCATCGCCCAGGCGAAAGCCGCCTACCGCTACGCCGAACTGATCGACCACGCCCCGCTCCGGACCTGGGCCCGGGGCAACATGGCCCTGATGTCCTACTGGACCGGCAGACCGGGCCAGGCGGTCGTGCACGTCGAGGCGGCTCTCGCGAGCCATCCGGTGGGGGCGGCCGCCGCCGGACTGCGCTGCATCGAGGCCCGGGCCTGGGCCTGCCTCGGGGCCGCCGACAAGGTCCGCCTCGCAGAACGCGACCGGCACAGTCGGACCGTTCCGTCCCGGGCGCGCATCGACCTCGCGACCGCCGAGGTCCTGAACGGTCACATCGATGCGGCGACGAAGATCCTGAACCCGATGCAGCAGCGTGTGCACAGCCTCACCGAACGGTTGCTGCAGCTGAGGCAGGCTCTGGGCGGCGCGCGGTGGTTGTTCGACCGGCAGGCGACGGAGTTGCAGGACCGGATCCGGACCTTCCATCGCGAGGCGGACGTGCAGGCCCTACCGGAATGACCGCCATCGCGTGAGGAGTTCGGTCTCCTTGTCCGGTGCCAGCCCGTGCTCGTTCTGGCGTTCGTGGCGGGTCGGGTGACCGGTGCGGAGCCAGGTCCACGTGTCGGCGACTGTTTCCCGGAGCGGACGGCACTCCAGGCCGGCGGCTCGGGCGCTCGACCCGTCGACCGCCCAGGTGCCTGGTGCGGTCCGCCACAGCGGGATCTCCGTCCATTGGCGCACCTCCTGCGCGGTGAGCCAGTCCGACGGGATCCACACCAGGTCCGCAGTCCCACCTGTGACCTCGACGCAGGTCCGTAGTAGCTCGCCGTAGGTGGCGTGCGCGGGAGGGGCGACCGTGTTGTGGACGCCCGTGGCCTCCGCCGACGCCAAGCGGAGCAGGAACGTGGCGAGGTCGCGCACATCGATCGGCTGGACAGGCTGGTCGGGGCCGCCGGCCGCGAGCATCGCCCCGCCTCGGGCGGCGCGGAGCAGCAGCCACGGCAGCCGACCGACGTACTCGTGCGGACCCAGGATCACGCCCGGACGAAGGATCAGCGTGTCGGTGCCGAAGACCTGCTGGGCGACCAGTTCGCAGCCAGCCTTGAGCGTGCCGTAGCCGGCGGTCGGACTCATCGCGTCGATGGCCGGATCGGCCCGGCTCGCTGTCGGGGACGACGGCCACAACGATGACCCCTCCGAGACTGGAGCCGCAGGCCAGCCCTGGTACGCCGACACCGTGGACATCAGCACGTAGCGGCAGGCACACGGGCGCAGTGCCCTGGCCGAGCGACCCACGTCGGCGGGCTCGCGGGCACTCGTGTCCACGACGACGTCCCAGGGCCCGGCCTCGGTCAACCGGCTCAGGTCGGCGGTCGAGGTCCGGTCCCCGCGCACGGAGCGCACGCCGGGGACATCCTCGCCGGTCAGTCCGCGGTTGAAACACGTCACGGACCAGCCCCGCGCGAGGGCGCCCTCCGCCGCGTACCGGCCGAGGAGCCATGTGCCACCCAGCACCAGCATCCGCATGTACCCATCATCGCGGCGCCCGGCAAACCATGGTGAACGGGGCGTAGCCGTGCAGTGAGGCATCAGTTACGCGGCGCTTCCCTCCTCGGCTGAGGTGCGCTAACGTGTGCCGCAAGAGAACCCACGGGAGTCCGGTAGACCGGGCTGAGAGGGCGGATGTGAGCCGCCGACCGTAGAACCTGATCCGGATCATGCCGGCGCAGGGAGGAGATTCATCATGCTCGGTCGCCTCCATGTCCTCACCGACGCCCGACCCGGGCGGGACGCCGTCGCTGTCGCCCGGGCCGCGTTGGCCGCGGGCGCACCCCTTTTCCAGGTACGGGTGGAAGACGGCGTGCACGACCGCGACTTCCTCGACTTCGCCGCCGAGATCCGGGCGTTGTGCCGGGTCTACGGGGCGACGTGCCTCATCAACGACCGGGTCGACATCGCGCTGGCCGTGCAGGCGGACGGCGTGCACCTCGGCGCCCTCGACCTGCCCGTTTCCGTGGCCCGGCGGCTCCTGGGCTCCTCCGCGATCATCGGTGCGACGTCCCGCGACGCCGTCGGGGCCCGGGCCGCCCTGGTCGACGGGGCCGACTACGTGGGCGTCGGGCCCTGCTACCACACGTCCACGAAGGACGGACTGTCCGACCCGATCGGCCCTGCCGGGCTGGAGGCGGCGGCGCACGTCGGGCTGCCTGCCATCGCGATCGGCGGCGTCACCCTCGAACGGGTCCCCGAACTGCTGGAGGCCGGGGCGTACGGCGTCGCCGTGGTCGGCGCGGTCAGTGCGGCCGACGATCCCGGGGTGGCCACGAAGGCGCTGCTCAGGGCCCTGTCATGAAGGTCGCGGTCCAGGGGGCCGGGATCATCGGGTTGTCCGTCGCGTGGCGCGCGCTGTCGGCGGGCCTCGACGTCACGGTGTACGACGACGACCCCGCCCGGGGCGCCTCCAACGTCGCGGCCGGCATGCTCGCCCCCGTCGCCGAGGCCTACTTCGGCGAGGCCGACCTGCTCCGGTTGTCGCTGGCCAGTGCCGCGCGGTGGCCGGAGTTCGCGGCCGGGCTCGGCGAGGTCGGCTACCGCGACGACGGCACGCTGCTCGTCGGGCGGACAGGCGACGACCTGCGCGAACTCGCCCGCCTCCTCCAGCTGTACACGGACTGGGACCTGCCGGCCGAGAAGGTGGATCCGCGCGCGTTGGAGCCCTCGTTGACGCCCCGGCTCCGGGGTGGGCTGCTGACGCCCGGTGACCACCAGGTGGATCCGCGACGGGTACTGGCGGCGCTGCGTGACCGGGTGCCGGTGGCCGGGTACCCGCCGGACGGGGTCGATGTGACGGTGGTCGCCACCGGGGCCTGGGCCGGGCGGCTCGGTGGCGCGGCCGGCGTCCCCGGCGGGCTCGGCGGTGCGGTCGCCCCGAGCGGCGCGGTGGCCGGGTTGCCCGTGCGGCCCGTGCACGGCGAGGTGCTCCGGCTGCGCGGGAAGCCGTCGATCCGGCACGTGATCCGGGGCTACATTGACGGGAAATATGTCTATATTGTGCCGCGAAAGGACGGGGAGGTCGTCGTGGGCGCCACCACCGCCGAGCGCGGCTTCTCCACCCGGGTCACCGCCGAGGGCGTCCGCGACCTCCTCGACACCGCGATCGAGGTCCTCCCGGAACTGGCCGAGTACGAGCTGGTGGAGGCGCGGGCCGGCCTGCGCCCCGGTACCCCGGACAACGCCCCGCTGATCGGCTGGCTCGACGACCGCACGCTCGCCGCGACCGGGCACTACCGGCACGGCGTCCTGCTCGCACCCATCACCGCCGAGGTGGTCACGGCGCTGCTCCTGAACCGGGAACCCAGCGTCGACCTCGCGCCCTTCGCCCCCGGGAGGTTTTCGTGAAGATAGTCGTCAACGGCGTGGAGACCGAGTTCGAGGGGACGGTGTCGGCGCTCACCGGGGACCGGCGCGGGGTGGCCGTCGCGGTCAACGGGACCGTGGTGCCCCGGAGCACGTGGACGTCCACGGCGTTGGCCGACGGCGACGTGGTGGAGCTGCTCACGGCGGTGCAGGGTGGCTAGCCCGAACGGCGACCCGCTCGTCATCGCCGGCGAGACCCTGCACTCCCGACTCATCCTCGGCACCGGCGGCGCGGCCAGCCTCACCGCCCTCCGCGAGGCCGTCGAGGCCTCCGGCACCGCCATGGTCACCGTCGCCCTCCGTCGCCTCGACCCGAACGCCCCCGGCGGCCTGCTGGAGATGCTCGACGAGACCGGCGTGCGGATCCTGCCCAACACCGCCGGCTGCTACACCGCCACCGAGGCGGTCAAGCTCGCCCACCTGGCCCGGGAGGCGTTCGAGACGCACTGGGTGAAGCTCGAGGTGATCGGGGACGACCGGACCCTGCTGCCGGACGCCGTCGAGCTCGTGGCCGCCGCCGCCCGGCTGGTGGACGACGGGTTCGTGGTGCTGCCGTACACGACCGACGATCCGGTGCTCGCGCGGCGGCTGGTCGACGTCGGGTGCGCGGCGGTCATGCCGGCCGGGGCGCCGATCGGGTCGGGGGCGGGGATCCGGAACCCGTACAACCTCGCGTTGATCCGGGAGATGGTGTCGGTACCCGTCATCCTCGACGCCGGGATCGGCACCGCCTCGGACGCGGCCCTCGCGATGGAACTGGGCTGCGACGCCGTGCTGCTGGCCAGCGCGGTGACCCGGGCGGCCGATCCGACCCGGATGGCGGTGGCGATGCGGCACGCGGTACTCGCCGGGAGGCTGGCGGCCGGGGCCGGCCGGATCCCGCGCCGCGACTACGCCACCGCCTCCACCAGCCCGGAAGGGCTGCCGTCGTGGTGAGCCGCCGTGTGCCGCGTGCCCGGAGCGCGCCGCCGGCGCCCGCATCCCGTCCGACCATGGAGGCGTCCGATGAGTGACCGGCTGATCGTCGTCCTGGAGACCCCCGACCTGCACCTCGCGCGCACGGTGATCGACGCCGGGGTGACGCTGCTGGCGGGCACGTTCTTCGACCTGGAGTTCGACTGGCGGGTCGAGGAGCTCGGCGGCCGGGTGCTCACCCTCGGCCCGACCGCGACCCCGGTGCACGGCCGCCGGGACATGCTCTGGCGCTGCCACGGCCTGGCCGAGCTGCCGTCGGCCGCCGACGCGGAGTTCGTCAGCCTGTCGCCGATCTTCGAGACCGCCACCAAGCCCGGCTACGGGCCGCCGCTCGGCGTGGACGTGCTCGGGCGGGCCGGCCGGCCGGTCTACGCCCTCGGCGGCGTCGACGGTCCGGCCCGCGCCGCCGAGTGTGTGGCGGCGGGTGCGCAGGGGGTGGCGGTGCTGGGGGCGGTGTCGCGGTCGAGTGACCCGGCGCGGGCCGTCCGCAACCTGCTCACGGCCCTGGAGGCCGCCGCGCCGGCCGGAACCCGGGTCGGTGGCGCGTCGTGAGCCAGCCCCCGATCGCCCTCACCGTCGCCGGCTCCGACTCCGGCGGCGGCGCCGGCATCCAGGCCGACCTGAAGACCTTCGCGGCACACCACGTCTTCGGCACCTCCGTCGTCACGGCCTTGACAGCCCAGAACACCTCGGGGGTACTGGGCGTGCACCCCACCCCCCTCGACTTCGTGGCCCTCCAGCTCGACGCCGTCCTGTCCGACCTGCCCCCGGCGGCGGTGAAGACGGGCATGCTCGCGAGCGCGGAGGTGATCGCGTACCTGGCCACCCGGGAGCTACCCCACCTGGTCGTGGACCCGGTGATGGTGGCGTCCACGGGGAACCCGCTGTTCCTGGGCGCGGCCGACGCGTACCGGGTCCTGCTGCCCCGGGCCCTGGTCCTGACCCCGAACCTGCCCGAGACCCGGGCGCTCCTCGACCGGGACGTCCGCACGGTCGAGGACATGGCGGCCGCGGCGACCGACCTGGCCGCGCTCGGCCCGCGCTGCGTCGTCGTGAAGGGTGGCCACCTCGCGGGGAGCCACGGCGCGGACCCGGACGCCGTGGACGTCGTCTGGTTCGACGGCGAGCTGTCGTACCTGCGGGCGCCCTGGGTCAGTACCCCCAACAACCACGGCACGGGCTGCACCTTCGCGGCCGCGGTGACCGCGCACCTCGCACTGGGGTCCTCGCTGCCGGACGCGCTCCGGGCCGCGAAGACCTATGTCACCCGTGCCCTCGCCGGCTCGGCCGACTGGCGGCTGGGCTCGGGACACGGTCCCCTCTCCTGGAAGGAAATCTGATGACGCGTCGCAAGTTCTATGTGGAGGGTTCTCGTCCCGACATCCAGGTGCCCTTCGCCGAGGTGCACCTGACGAACGACGACCCGCCGGTCCGGCTGTACGACACCTCGGGCCCCGGCTCGGACCCGGAGGTCGGGCTGCCCCAGCTCCGGGCGCACTGGATCATGGAGCGGGGCGACGTGGAGGAGGTGCCCGCGGAGGGTACGGCCACGATCGGGCAGACGGTCCGCAAGGCGAAGGCCGGCAAGCGCCCCACCCAGCTCTACTACGCCCGGCAGGGCACGGTCACGCCCGAGATGGAGTTCGTGGCGATCCGCGAGGGGGTCGCGCCGGAGTTCGTCCGGGACGAGATCGCGGCCGGCCGGGCGATCATCCCGAACAACGTGAACCACGCCGAGAGCGAGCCGATGATCATCGGGTCGGCGTTCCTGGTGAAGATCAACGCGAACATCGGCACGTCCGCCGTGTCCTCCTCGATCGCGGAGGAGGTCGACAAGCTCACCTGGGCCACCAAGTGGGGCGGCGACACAGTGATGGACCTGTCCACGGGCAAGCACATCCACGCCACCCGGGAGGCGATCGTCCGCAACTCGGCGGTGCCGATCGGCACGGTGCCGATCTACCAGGCCCTGGAGAAGTGCAACGGCGACCCGCTGGGCCTGACCTGGGAGCTGTACCGGGACACGATCATCGAGCAGGCCGAGCAGGGCGTCGACTACATGACGGTGCACGCCGGGGTACTCCTCGCGCACGTGCCCCTGGCCGCCGACCGGGTCACCGGCATCGTCTCCCGGGGCGGTTCGATCATGGCCGCCTGGTGTCTGGCGGGGCACCGGGAGAACTTCCTCTACACCCGGTACCGCGAGCTGTGCGAGCTCTTCGCCCAGTACGACATCGCGTTCTCCCTCGGCGACGGCCTGCGCCCCGGCTCGATCGCGGACGCCAACGACGAGGCCCAGTTCGCCGAGCTGAAGACCCTGGGCGAGCTCACGAAGATCGCGTGGGAGTACGACGTCCAGGTCATGATCGAGGGCCCCGGGCACGTCCCGATGCACAAGATCAAGGAGAACATGGACCTGCAGAAGGAGTGGTGCATGGACGCCCCCTTCTACACGCTCGGCCCGCTGACCACCGACGTCGCGCCCGGCTACGACCACATCACCTCCGCGATCGGCGCCGCGATCATCGGCAGCATGGGCACCGCGATGCTCTGCTACGTCACGCCCAAGGAGCACCTGGGCCTGCCGAACCGCGACGACGTGAAGGCCGGCGTGATCGCGTACAAGATCGCCGCGCACGCCGCCGACCTGGCCAAGGGGCACAAGGGCGCGCAGGACTGGGACGACGCGCTGTCCAAGGCCCGGTTCGAGTTCCGGTGGGAGGACCAGTTCAACCTGTCCCTGGACCCCGACACGGCCCGCTCGTTCCACGACGAGACGCTGCCGGCCACCGGGGCCAAGACGGCGCACTTCTGCTCGATGTGCGGACCCAAGTTCTGCTCGATGAAGATCAGTGCGGAACTCAAGGAGTACGCGGCGAAGGGCATGGCGGACAAGTCGGTAGAGTTTGTCAACGGCGGCGGAAAGGTCTACCTGCCGGTGGTGGCGAGCTAGGAGCTCACATGGTGGAACATCCCCTGAAGGGGCAGTTTGACGAGACCCGCGCGGTCTGGCAGCGCGCCGAGAACCCGGACGGCTCGCCCGGTCGGATCGGCGTGGCCTTCGTCGACGACCTGATCGGCATGCGCGACATGGCCGAGGAGAACGGGCCGATCCTGGTCTTCACCCCGGCCGAATGGGACGCCTTCATCGGAGGGGTCCAGGACGGCGAGTTCGACATCGAACTGGACGACGCTCAGTAGCTGTTCCGGCGGCGCGGGCCGGGGAGACTCCGGCCCGCCCCGCGAACGCCGCGTAGCCGGATGGCGAGCGCAAAAAGGAATGCCCCACCGAGGGGGTGGGGCATTCCTTCGCGTCCTTCAGTCCTGGGAGTCCTGATCCAGGACCATGTCGAGTGCCTCTTCGCGGCTACGACCCTCGACCGTGTGTAACCACACCCGGGTGAGGAAGTCGAGCCCCATCTCTTGGTCTTCGTCACGTAGCGCGACCGCCAGCTTCTCCACGATGCCTCCTGATCGCTGCCGCCGTGTTCCAGAGTAGTCGGGCGGGGGCTATCCGGGGGAGGGTGCGAGCGGTTGAGTCCCAGGTCACCCTTACGGTCAAATCCCCATAATTTATGCGCGGGTACTGTGAATCCGCTCCCATCGACGCGCGGGGGTGCTCCCGGATAGGTCATACTGGCAGCCGTGCACGGCCCCTTCGGCGCGCACGGAAACTCCGGGTGCGGCGGCTCGTTTTGACCAATGCGGAGCCCGCCCGATATCATCAGCGACTGTTGTGCGACAGTTGCAAGGCGGACCCCCACGGGTACGCTTGTCGCCTATGCGCCGCCGCCGGGTCTCACGCCGGGCCAGCGGTACCCAGGCCCTAGACCCACGACGAGACAAGGTAGACCTGTGCGTACGTACAGCCCGAAGCCGGGTGAGATCGAGCGTCAGTGGCACATCATCGATGCGTCTGACGTCGTGCTTGGCCGTTTGGCGACCCACGCCGCCACTCTGCTGCGCGGTAAGCACAAGCCGACTTTCGCGCCGCACGTCGACACCGGCGACTTCGTGATCGTCATCAACGCAGGCAAGGTTGCCCTGACGGGCAACAAGCGGGCGACCAAGGTCGCCTACCGCCACTCGGGTTACCCGGGCGGTCTGCGCAAGACCTCCTACGAGGAGCTGCTGACCAAGCGCCCCGACCGCGCCGTCGAGCTCGCCGTCAAGGGCATGCTCCCGCACAACAAGCTCGGTGCGAAGCAGATCAAGAAGCTCAAGGTCTACGCGGGCGACGTGCACCCGCACGCCTCGCAGCAGCCCGTGCCTTTCGAGATTAAGCAGATCGCGCAGTGACCGAAGGAAGCAGCATGACCGAGAGCGTCGCGACCGTGCTCGAGCCGGTTGACACCGAAGCCGTAGTCGCCGAGGCCGTCGTGGCCGTGCCGAAGGCCGCCCCCCGGGGTGACCGTCCGGTGCAGACCGTCGGTCGTCGTAAGCAGGCCATCGTCCGCGTCCGGCTCGTGCCGGGTTCGGGCAAGGTCACCTGCAACGGCCGCACGCTGGAGGAGTACTTCCCCAGCAAGGTCTCCCAGCAGCTCGTCAAGGAGCCGCTGGTGATCACCGAGCGTCTCGAGAGCTTCGACGTCATCGCCAACCTCAAGGGCGGCGGCATCACCGGGCAGGCCGGCGCGCTGCGTCTCGGCATCGCCCGGGCCCTGATCGAGGTCGAGCCCGACGACCGTCCGGCCCTCAAGAAGGCCGGCTTCCTGACCCGTGACGCCCGCGTCACCGAGTCGAAGAAGTACGGTCTGAAGAAGGCCCGTAAGGCTCCGCAGTACTCGAAGCGCTAAATCTCTTCCACCACGGCCGGCCGCCTTTCCAAGGTGCCCGGCCGTGGTGCTTTTTGCATGGAAACTGCTCTTTGCGCGCTCAACCGGTCGGGGGGTCGGTGTGGGAGCCTGGTTTGTGACCCTCGCCTGAGGTCCGTGCCGCGTCGCTGACGCCCGGGCGCTCGGCTTTTGAGTATCTGGGGAGATGTGTATGGGACGGCTGTTCGGCACCGACGGGGTTCGCGGTCTGGCCAACGCCAGCCTGACTCCCGACCTGGCTCTGCGGCTGGCTGCGTCCGCCGCGCACATCCTGAGCCAACGGGACCGGACCCATCCGCCGGTGGCGATCGTCGGCCGTGACCCGCGGGCGAGCGGGGAGATGCTGGAGGCCGCCGTCGTGGCGGGCCTGACCAGCGCCGGCGCGACCGTCGTCCGGGTGGGTGTGCTGCCGACCCCGGCCGTGGCGTTCCTCGTGGGCCAGACCCGCGCGGACCTGGGCGTGATGATCTCCGCCTCGCACAACCCGATGCCCGACAACGGGATCAAGTTCTTCGCGGCCGGCGGCCACAAGCTCGCCGACGAACTCGAGGACGCCATCGAGGCGCACCTGGAGGAGGACTGGGTCCGCCCGACCGGGGCGAACGTGGGCCGGGTGCACGACCTGCTCGACGGTGCCGAGGCGTACATCACGCACCTGGCCGAGTCCGTGCCGGTGTCCCTCGAGGGGCTCAAGGTCGTCATCGACTGCGCGAACGGCGCGGCGTTCGAGGTGGCCCCGGAGGCGTACCGGCGGGCGGGTGCCGATGTCGTCGTCATCCACGGTGAGCCGGACGGCCTGAACATCAACGACGAGTGCGGCTCCACCCACCTGGCGGACCTGCAGGCGGCCGTCGTCGAGCACGGCGCGCACCTGGGGGTCGGCCTCGACGGCGACGCGGACCGCTGCCTGGCCGTGGCCGCCGACGGTTCCGTGGTCGACGGCGACCAGCTGATGGCGATCATGGCCGTGTCGATGCGGGACAACGGCACCCTGGTCAAGGACACCCTGGTCGCGACGGTGATGAGCAACCTGGGCCTGCGGATCGCGATGCGCGAGCACGGGATCACGCTGCTGGAGACCAAGGTCGGCGACCGGTACGTGCTGGAGGAGCTGCGCAACAGCGGGCTGTCCCTCGGCGGGGAGCAGAGCGGGCACGTGATCGTGCCGGAGTACGCGACGACGGGGGACGGGTCGCTGACCCTGCTCCAGGTGATGGCGCGGATGGCGGCCACGGGTCGTACGCTCGCGGACCTGGCCTCGATCGTCACCCCGCTGCCGCAGGTGCTGATCAACGTGCCCGTGGCCGACCGGGCCGCCGCCGCGGTGGACACCGACGTGCTGGCCGCCGTGGCCGTGGCGGGTGCCGAGCTGGGCGAGACGGGCCGGGTGCTGCTGCGCCCGTCCGGTACGGAGCAGCTGGTCCGGGTCATGGTCGAGGCGCCGAGCGCGGAACTGGCCGCCGAGGTGGCCGAGCGGATCGTCGTACTGGTCCGGGCGTCCAGCCCCGTCTGACCCGAGTTCTTCGAAGAGCACGGCACCTCCGGTACCCCCGGAAGTGCCGTGCTCTTTTGTCTTCTAGGCCCGATTGGTCGGCCCGCTTGGCACGCTGGGCGGATGATGGGTATATCGATGGATCTTCGGGCGCGGACCTGGCTGGAGTCACCATGTTTCGAGCAAATACCCTGCTCGAAGGTGCACCATGTGAGCATGCACTTTGCTTGAAACTCGGCTAGGCTCTCCCTCATGTGTGGCATCGTCGGTTATGTAGGGGGCCGCTCGGCCCTGGGTATCGTGGTGGACGGCCTGCGCCGGCTGGAGTACCGGGGCTATGACTCCGCCGGCGTCGCGATCGTCGAGGGCGACGCCCTCCGGTCCGTCAAGAAGGCCGGCAAGCTGGCCAACCTGGAGAAGGAGCTCGGCGAGGTCGAGCTGACCGGCTCCACCGGTATCGGGCACACCCGGTGGGCGACCCACGGCGGGCCCACCGACCGCAACGCGCACCCGCACCTGTCCGCCGACGAGCGGGTCGCCGTCATCCACAACGGCATCATCGAGAACTTCGCCCACCTGCGCGCCGAGCTGACCGCCGCCGGGATCGAGTTCGCTTCCGACACCGACTCCGAGGTCGTCGCGCACCTGATCCAGGCCGCGCTCGCCAACGGTTCGAAGGACCTCACCCACGCGATGCGCGCCGTCGTCGCCCGGCTGGAGGGCGCGTTCACGCTGCTCGCCGTGCGGGCCGAGGAGCCCGGCGTCGTCGTCGGGGCCCGGCGCAACTCGCCGCTCGTCGTCGGCCGGGGCGTCGGCGAGAACTTCCTCGCCTCCGACGTGTCCGCGTTCATCGAGCACACCCGCGACGCCGTCGAACTCGGCCAGGACCAGGTCGTCACCATCACCCCCGAGTCGATCGAGATCACCGACTTCGACGGGCACCCGGAAGCCGGGACCGACTACCACGTCGACTGGGACGCGAGCGCCGCCGAGAAGGGCGGCTACGACTGGTTCATGCTCAAGGAGATCGACGAGCAGCCGCACGCCCTCGCCGACACGCTCCGGGGCCGGCTCACCGACTCCGGCGAGATCATGCTCGACGAGGTCCGGCTCACCGACCAGGACCTGCGCGACGTGGACAAGATCTTCATCGTGGCCTGCGGGACGTCGTTCAACACCGGGCTGGTCGCGAAGTACGCGATCGAGCACTGGACCCGGATCCCGTGCGAGGTGGAGCTGGCCAGCGAGTTCCGGTACCGCGACCCGGTCCTCGACCGGTCCACCCTCGTGATCGTGATCTCCCAGTCCGGCGAGACCATGGACACGATCATGGCGCTGCGGCACGCGAAGGGCCAGAAGGCCCGGGTGCTGGCCATCTGCAACACCAACGGATCGACCATCCCGCGCGAGTCCGACGCCGTGCTCTACACCCGGGGCGGGCCCGAGGTGGCCGTCGCCTCCACCAAGGCGTTCCTCACCCAGCTCGCCGCCTGCTACCTGGTCGGGCTGCACCTGGCCCAGGTCCGGGGCGTCAAGTACGCCGACGAGGTCGGGGCCGTCCTCACCGAGCTCCAGGCCACCCCCGACAAGGTCGCCCGGCTGCTCAGCGAGATGACCCCGGTCCGCCAGCTCGCCCGGGACCTGTCCGCCGCGCCGACCGTGCTGTTCATCGGCCGGCACGTCGGCTACCCGGTGGCCCTGGAGGGCGCGCTGAAGCTGAAGGAGCTGGCGTACATCCACGCGGAGGGCTTCGCGGCCGGCGAGCTCAAGCACGGCCCGATCGCGCTCATCGACCAGGGCACCCCGGTGATCTGCATCGTGCCGTCGCCGCGCGGCCGGAGCATCCTCCGCGACAAGATCGTGTCGAACATCCAGGAGGTCCGGGCCCGGGGCGCGCGGACCATCGTCATCGCGGAGGAGGGCGACCTCGACGTCGCCCAGTTCGCCGACGACCTGATCTACGTGCCGAGCACGCCGACCCTGCTCGCGCCGCTGATGACCGCGGTGCCGATGCAGGTGCTGGCGGCGGAGATCGCGGCGACCCGGGGACACGACGTGGACCAGCCCCGGAACCTGGCGAAGTCCGTCACCGTCGAGTAGGTATCCGCTGGTGGGGGCCCCGCATGCGACACGCGTGCGGGGCCCCGCCGTGTCCGGGGCGCGGCAGGTCGAGAGCGAAGACCACAAACATCAGAGGGTTACGCCGCGCGCCTGGTCCGACGCGCATCGGCACTTCTGTGGTCCTGTGGACCCTGGTTCACGCCTCCGGAGCCGGGCGGGGCCGGGGTGCCTTCAGCCAGGCCTCCGTACCGGGCGCGTGCGGTGCCCCGATCCACGCCACCAGCGCCTCCACGAACGGCCCGAAGTCCCGGCGGCTCCGCTTGAACGTCCGACTGCTCGTGTACAGCAGCCGGGTCCGGGGCGCGCCCGTCTCCTCGGCCCGCGCGTGCAGCCGGCGGAAGTCCTTCACGTTCTCCGTGACGACGCACCGGTCGTGGGCGACCGCGTACAGGTACACCTCGTCGTCGGGGAGGGACCGGAGTTCGGGGTGCTCGGCGATCGCGATGACGTCGTGGTGCAGGGCGCGCAGGGCGCGGGCGACGGCGGGGGAGTGCATCTCGTCGAGGAGGATCTTCACGCGAGCAGCCGCTGCTCGGCCTCCCAGGCTGCCTGGGCCGCTGCGGACTCGGCGTCCGCCTGGGCTATCTCGAAGTCGATCTCGGCGGCGTAGTCCGCGTAGTACCGAATGGCGATCTTGATCTGGGGTTGCTGGAGCGACAGGATCTCGGCGGTGGCGGCGACGGCGGACGGGCCGCGCTCGTCGACCTCGCGGAGCACCTGGATGACCTCCCAGACGTCGGGCCCGGCGACGAGGGCCGCGCGCCGGCCGCTGGGGCCGTCCTTGAACACGACGCCGGGGTGCTCGGCGAGCCGGAGCCCCTCGTCGACCAGCCGCTGGACCAGCCCGGACACGCTCGCACCGGGAGTGCCGGCGGCGCGGCGGCGCAGCCGGGTGAGGAGTTGCTCCTCGAAACGCACAGACAGAGGCGTGGACATGCACTACACCGTAGCGCGTGCACTACAGTGTCGCCACTCCCCGGCCGTGAGTGAAGTTCTCCCATCGTGCGGGAGTGCGGCACCGGCACAGCCCCGGGCACCACGGAACCAATAGGGTGAACGGCATGATTGTCGGGGTTGGGATAGACGTCGTCCTGGTCGAGCGGTTCACCCAGGCGCTGCACCGCACGCCCCTGCTCTCGGAGCGGCTGTTCACCGAGTCCGAGCGGCTCACCTCCTCCGGCAACCCGCGCGCCCCGGAGTCCCTCGCGGCCCGGTTCGCGGCCAAGGAGGCCGTGGCCAAGGCGTTGGGCGCGCCCAGCGGGCTGATGTGGCACGACTGCGAGATCGTCACCGATCCCGATGGCCGACCGTGGCTGACGGTGTCCGGCACCGTGGCGGCGGCGGCGACGTCCCGGGGGGTGGCGCGGTGGCATCTGTCGCTGTCGCACGACGGGGGGATCGCCTCGGCCATGGTGGTGGCGGAGGGGGAGCTGTGAGCGCCCCCGGAGCTGGCTCGGGCCGCCCGGGCTGTGCCGCATGAGAGGTGTGTGGGGCGTCGCCGACGTGCGGGCGGCCGAGGCTCCGCTGCTGGCCGCCGGTGAGCCCCTGATGGCCCGGGCGGCCGCCGGCCTCGCCCGCCGCTGTGCCGAGATCCTGCCCCGGGTGTACGGATCCCGGGTCCTGCTACTCGTCGGCTCCGGTGACAACGGCGGGGACGCGCTGTTCGCGGGGGCGTTGCTGGCCAGGCGGGGCGCGCAGGTGTCGGCGCTGCTGCTGGGCTCCCCGGCGCATCGGGCCGCCGAACCGCACGTCGGATCCGGTGCCCACCGGGCGGGCGACCAGCCAGGCGGCACCCGCGTGCACGCGACGGGGCTCGCGGCGCTCCGGGCAGCCGGTGGCCGGGTCGTCACCGCCGTGGGCAGCCCCGACCTGGTCCTGGACGGGATCGTCGGCATCGGCGCGTCCGGCCCGCTCCGGGTCGAGCTGCCGGAGCTGCCGGCCGACGTGCCGGTCGTGGCCGTGGACGTGCCCAGCGGCGTGGACGCCGACACCGGGGACGTGCCGGGCCGGGCGCTGCGCGCGGACGTGACCGTGACGTTCGGCTGCCTGAAGCCGGGGCTGGTGGTGGGCGAGGGCGCGCGGTACGTGGGGCAGGTCGAGGTGGTGGACATCGGGCTGACCCTGCCGCCGACCGACCTCAATATTCCCGACATGGCGGACATTCACGCGCACTGGCCCCGGTCGCGCAGCTACGACGACAAGTACACCCGGGGGGTGGTCGGGGTGTCGGCCGGCTCCCGGCGGTACCCCGGAGCTGGTGTTCTGGCGGTCGCCGGCGCTTCGGCGGGGCCGACCGGTTACATCCGGTACGCGGGCGCGGGCGCCTCCGCCGTCCGGGCCCGGCACCCGCACGTCGTCGTCACCGACCGGGTCTCCGACGCGGGCCGGGTGCAGGCCTGGGTGGTCGGCCCGGGGCTCAGCCTCGACTCCCCGGCCCAGGCGGACCTGCGCACCGCGATCGCCGAACGGGTGCCGCTGTGCCTGGACGCCGACGCGCTGACCCTGATCTCCACCCACCCGGACTGGCTCGCCGGCCGGGAGGTACCGCTGGTCGTGACCCCGCACGACGGGGAGTACGAGCGGCTGGCCGGCGCGCCGCCCGGCCCCGACCGGGTGGCCGCCGCCCGCGGGCTCGCGAAGACGATGAACGCGACGGTGCTGCTCAAGGGGCCCCGGACCATCGTGGCCGCCCCGGACGGGACGGCGTTCGTCAACCCGACGGGGACCCGGGCGCTGGCCACCGCCGGCACGGGGGACGTGCTGGCCGGGCTGCTGGGCTCCCTGCTGGCCGGCGGGGTCGAGCCGACGTGGGCGGCGGTGTGCGCGGCGTACGTGCACGGACTCGCCGGGCAACACGCCGCGCAGGCCGGCCCGGTGACCGCCTCCGACGTGGCCGGCGCGCTCCGGAACGTGGTCGCCGAGGTGCTCAGCTACGGTTAACGGCATGTGGCAGGCCGAGGCGAGCATCGAGTTGGGCGCGATCCGGGCCAACGTGGCGCGGGTGTGCTCGAGCACGTCGGCGGAGGTCATGGCGGTCGTCAAGGCCGACGGGTACGGGCACGGGGCCGTCCAGGTCGCCCGCGCCGCCCTGTCGGCGGGCGCGACCCGGCTGGGCGTCGCGACCCTGTCCGAGGCCCTCGAACTGCGCGACGCCGGGATCACCGCCCCGGTGCTGGCCTGGCTGCTGGCCCCCGGTCAGCCCCGCGAGCAGGCCGTGGCCGCCGACATCGAGGTGTCCGCCGCCTCCCTGACCGAGCTGGCCGAGGTGACCGCGGGCGCGGCGACGGCCGGCCGGAACGCGCGGCTGCACCTCAAGGTCGACACCGGGCTGGGCCGCAACGGCGCGCAGCCCCGGGACTGGCTGGAACTCGTCGAGGCCGCCGCGAAGGCCGAGGCCACCGGTCTGGTCGAGGTCGTCGGCGTGTGGAGCCACTTCGCGTGCTCCGACGAGCCGGAACACCCGGCGAACAACCTCCAGCTGGAGCGGTACGCGTGGGCGCTCGACGTCGCCGCCACCGCCGGCCTGCGCCCCACCCAGCGGCACATCGCCAACTCGGCCGCGATCCTCACCCGCCCCGACGCGCACTACGACGTGGTCCGGCTCGGCGTCGCGATGTACGGGCTGACCCCGATCCCGGGGCGCGACTTCGGGCTCCGGCCGGCGATGACCGTGCGGGCCCGGGTCGCCCTGACCAAGCGGGTGCCGGCCGGCCACGGCGTCTCCTACGGCCTGACCTACGCGACGGCCGGGGAGTCGACCCTGGCCCTGGTGCCGATCGGGTACTTCGACGGGCTGCCCCGCACCGCGTCCGGCGTCGGCCCGGTGCAGCTCGGGGGCGCGCGCCGGTCGATCGCGGGCCGGGTCGCCATGGACCAGTTCGTCGTGGACTGCGGGGACGACGACGTGCACGCGGGCGACATCGCGACCCTGTTCGGGCCGGGCGACGACGGGGAGCCGACCGCCGACGACTGGGCCGAGGTCCTGGGCACCATCAACTACGAGGTGCTGACCAGCTTCGGCAGCCAGCGCCGCATCCCCCGGGTGTACCGGTGAGCCGGAAGAAGAAGGTCGGCGTCATCGGCGCCCTCCTGGGCGTCGCCGCGGCCGGGGTCGCGGCCGGGGTGGCCGCCGAACGGGTCCTGGTCCGCCGCACCCGCCGGGTCGCCGAGGACCCGTGCGCGGGCGAACCGTTCGACCGGCTGCCGTTCGACGAGCAGCGCACGGTCGTCACCGAGGACGACGTCGACATCTACGTGGAGATCTGCAAGCGCGAGAAGGCCAAGCCGGGCACTGCCAAACCGGACCGGCCAGCGCCGACTCTCCTCTTCGTCCACGGCTTCTGCCTCGACATGGGCACCTTCCACTTCCAGCGCAAGGCCCTCTGGCGTCAGTACCGGATGGTGTTCTTCGACCAGCCCGGCCACGGCCGCTCCGGCAGGCTCGCCGCCGGCGACTACGACCTCGGCGCCCTGGCCGCGACCCTGCGCCGCGTCATCGAGGAGACCACCCCGACGGGCCCGATCGTGCTGGTCGGCCACTCGATGGGCGCGATGGCCATCATGGCGCTGGCCGAACAGTGGCCGGACCTGATCCGCAAGCGGATCGTCGGCGTGGCCCTGATCAACACGTCCTCCGGCAAGCTCGACGAGGTGACGTTCGGGCTGCCGGCGCTGCTGGGGTTGCTCCGCAAGCCGATCCTGCCGGTGATCTCCACGGCGGGCCGGCTGACCCCGGGCGCGATCGACCGGGCGCGCCGGGCCTCGACAGACCTGTTCTGGCTGCTGACCCGCAAGTACGGCTTCGGCAGCCCCAAGCCGAGCCCCGCCCTGGTCTCCTACGTGGAGCGGATGATCTCCCGTACCTCGGTGGAGATCATCGCGGGGTACCTCAAGACGCTGTTGAGCCATTCCCGGGCCGAGGCGCTGGTCGCGTTCGCGGACCGGGAGGTGCTGGTCATCGCCGGGGACAAGGACCTGTTCACGCCGCGCAGCCACGGTGAGGAGATCGTCCGGCTGCTGCCGCACGCCGAGTTCGTGGCGATCGCCGACGGCGGGCACCTGGCGCTGCTGGAGCACCCGGTCCCGGTCACCGAGGCCCTGACCGAGCTGCTGAGCCGGGTGTCGCGGCGTGAACGGTGACTGGGACGACCTGACGACCCGGATCCGCACCTGCGTCCTCTGCAAGGATCTCGTCGCGTCCCGCAACACCGTGGTCCCCGGCGACCCGGGCATGTTCACCCGCCGCCTCGCGGTGGTCGGCGAGGCCCCGGGCGCGCAGGAGGACGCGGCGGGCCGGCCGTTCGTCGGGCTGTCCGGCCAGCTCCTCGACCAGCTGCTCGCGGACGCGGGCCTGGCCCGGCACGAGACGGCGGTGCTGAGCGCGATCAAGTGCCGCCCGCCCGGCAACCGCACGCCCCGGGCCGCCGAGGTGGACAACTGCAGGCCGTGGCTGGCGGCCCAGCTGGACCTTCTCAATCCCCGCCTGATCGTCGCCCTGGGGCTGACCGCGGCGACATGGTTCCTGGGACCCAGGACTACCCTGGCGGGGGTGCGTGGTGTTGTGCACGAGGTCGACGGGCGTGCCGTGGTCGCGACCTACCACCCGTCGGCCGCCATCCGGTTCGGCCCGAACGGCAAGCCCCTCGCCGCGCTCAGAGACGACCTGGCCCTGGCCGCCCGACTGTTGGGGGACTCGCTGTGAAGTTTCCGACCGTGGACGACACCCGCGCGTTCGGCGTCCGGCTCGCGCTCTACCTCCGACCCGGTGACCTGCTGGTCCTGACCGGTCCGCTCGGCGCGGGCAAGACGGCGTTGGCCCAGGGCATCGGTACCGGGCTGGGGGTGTCCGGCGCGGTGACCAGTCCGACGTTCGTGATCGCCCGGGTGCATCCGGGGCCGCTGCCGATGGTGCACGTGGACGCGTACCGGCTGGGCTCGATCGGCGAGGTGGACGACCTGGACCTCGACGCCACCGCCGAGGAGGCGGTCACGGTCGTGGAGTGGGGCCACGGGCTGGTGGAGCGGATGGTCGAGGAGTACCTGGAGATCCGGCTCGACCGGCTGGACGACGACACCCGGATCGTGACGCTGGAGCCGCATGGCGACTCCTGGACGGAGAGGCTGACCCGTGCTGACCTTGGTGATTGACACGGCTACGGCGGCGGTGACGGCCGGCGTCCTGGAAGTCGGCGAGTCGGTGGAGGTGCTGGCGGAGAAGGTCACGGTCAACGGCAAGGCGCACGGCGAGCTGCTCGCCCCGTCGATCCGGCTGGCCCTGACCGAGGCCGGTTTCGTGACGAAGGACCTGCGGGCGATCGTCGCCGGGGTCGGTCCGGGGCCGTTCACGGGCCTGCGGGTCGGCCTGGTCACGGCCACCGCCCTCGGCCACGCGCTGGGCATCCCGACCTACGCCGTCGGCACCCTCGACGCGTTGGGCCACGGCACCGTCGGCCGGCTGCTGGTGGCGACCGACGCGCGCCGCAAGGAGCTCTACTACGGGGTGTACGCCGACGGGGTCCCCGTCACCGGCCCGTCCGTCGCGAAGCCGGCCGACATCTCCGGGGACTACGAGGCGGCGGTCGGCGCGGGCGCGCACCTGTACCCGCTGGGCGTCCCGGTGCTCGACGAGCCGCTGTACCCGTCGGTGCGCGCGTTCGGGGAGCTGGCGGCGGAGCGGATCCGGTCGGGTGCCCCGGACGAGAAGCTGACCCCGCTGTACCTGCGCCGGCCGGACGCGGTGCCGCCGGGCGCCCCGAAGCCACCCCGGGCCTAGTTCGGTGCCGTCCCGGGCATGAGGTCGGCCAGGGCCTGGCGCCGCGCCCCGGCGGTACCCCTCTAGAACTCGACGGGTGTGAAGTCCCACGAGTGCGGCGGCCGCGCCACCAACCGGGCCGGCGGACTCGGCAGCGGCGCGGGCAACCCCCGCCACCGCGACAGCCACACGATCCGGTCGTCGGTGGAGCTGAACACCTCACTGTCCAGATGGGACGGATGGTGCTCGACGTTGGGGACGGCGTACTCACAGATCCAGGCCAGCAGCTCCTCGAACCCGTCCGGCTCGGCCCTGACCTCCCACATGCGCACCATCACGTCTGTTGACACTAGGGCCGCCCCCTCAGCATGACCAGAGCGTCTTTGCCGCTCGGCTGGTAGTAGCGTTTCCGGACGCCGACGATCTCGAAGCCGTACCGGGCGTAGAGCCGCTGGGCCGGGTTGTCGGAGGCCACCTCCAGCCCGACGGCCCGGTCGCCGGCCGCCGCGAGGAGGTCCTCCAGCAGCAGCCGGCCGATCCCGTGACCCTGGCTCTCCGCCCGGACCGCGATGTTCTGCACCCAGGCCTCGGTGTCGTCGACGATGGCCAGGCCCGCGTACCCGACGAGCTCGCCGCCGGACATGGCCGCCCGGTAGTGGTGCCCCTCGTCCAGCTCGCTCTGCACCATCCACCGGCTCCACGCCTCGCGGCCGAACAACTCCTTCTCGATGGCCAGGACCGCCGGCACGTGCGCGCGGAGGAGCGGTTCGAGGGTGACGAGTTCGGGTTGCATCCTTCAGATGGTAAGCACCACCTTGCCCCGGGTCCGACCGGTGGCCACCAGCTCGTGCGCCTTGGCCACCTCCTCCAGCGCCAGGGTCTCGGCGACCTCGACCCGCAGGGTCCCCGCGTCGACCAGCGCGGTGAGCGCGCGCAGCCCGGGGCCGTCGGGGAACACCAGGTGCCCGGTGGCCCGCACGCCGGCCCGTTCGGCCGCCTCGGTCATCTCGGGGCTCAGACCGGCGGGCAGGGTCACCACGACGCCCCCGGGCTTCAGGGCGGCCACCAGGGCCGGGTCGTTCATGCCGTCGAGTACCGCGTCGACCTTTTCGAGGGCCTCCAGCCAGCCCGGCACGGTGTAGTCCACCGGCTCGTCCACCCCGATCGAGCGGAGGAACCCGTGGTTGGCGGCCCGGGCGGTGCCGACGACGTACGCGCCGCGCGCCTTCGCCAGCTGCACCGCCAGGTGCCCCACCCCGCCGGCCGCCGCGTGCACGAGCACCCGCTGCCCGGCGGTGACCCCGGCCACGTCGAGGGACTGGAGCGCGGTGAGACCGGCCAGGGGCAGCGCGGCGGCTCCCACGTGGTCGAGTCCGGCCGGCTTGGCGGCGATGGCGTCGACCGGGGCCGTGACGTACTCCGCGTAGCCGCCGACCAGGTCCGGGAACCGGGGCATGCCGTAGACCTCGTCGCCGGCCGCGAACGCGGTGACCCCCTCGCCGACCGCCTCGACCGTGCCGGACACGTCCCAGCCCCACACGTAGGGCCCGTCGTCGAACCAGCTGGCGACGTGGCCGGCGTGCGCCTTCCAGTCGACCGGGTTCACGCCGGCCGCCGCCACCCGGACCAGCACCTCGCCGGCCGCCGGGGCGGGGACGGGCAGCTCGACCAGGGTGATCGGGTCGCCGTACTTCTGGGCCTGCATCGCACGCATCTCGTGCTCCTCTCCGTCGGGCTCCATCCTCTGCGAGTCGGTATCCGTTGGGAAGTAGGCAGCTTTTTGTGCTATAGGTACCTGATGGAAACCGACTGCGGCGCGACCTGGCACGACAGCTTCCTCAAGGCGTGCCCGTCCCGCCAGGTGCTCGACATGCTCGCCGACAAGTGGGCGCTGCTCGCGATCTGCGCGCTCACCGACGGCCCGATGCGCTTCGGGGAGCTGCGCCGCCGGCTCGACGGGATCAGCCAGAAGGTGCTCACCCAGACCCTGCGCACCCTCGAACGCGACGGCCTCCTGCACCGCCGGGTGTATCCGACCACCCCACCCAAGGTGGAGTACTCGCTCGCGGACCTCGGCCGCAGTGTCCTGGTGCTCACGGCCCAGCTCCGGACGTGGGCCGAGGAGAACACGGACGCGGTGGAAGCGGCCCGGGCGGCGTACGACACCCGGGAACTCGTAGCGGTCTAGCGGGCAGTTCGCCCCTTACACATCACACCGAAAACCGGAGGCGTTCCGGGGCCGATCCGCGTAGCGTCGGGGGCGCCATGCGAAAACTTCCCGAAGCCGATCCCGGCGAGCCCGATGTCCGTTCGGCGACCCGCTACCTGCTGTGGGTGATCCGCATGCAGGGTTCCGCGGTCGCCGGCCTGGTCAGTTTCGGCATCGTCTGGATGGTCGCCCAGTCCCTGTTGCCCTACACCGTGGGCAAGTCCATCGACAAGATCGGGGCCAAGGACCTCTCCGGGCTCCTGACCTGGACCGGCATGATCCTGGCCCTCGGCCTCGTGATCGTGTTCTCCGGCCTGGCCCGGCACCGGTTCGCCGTGACGAACTGGCTGGCCGCCGCCTACCGCACGATCCAGGTCACCGGCCGGCAGGCCACCCGCCTCGGCGCGACCCTGCCGAAGCGGCTCGCGGCCGGCGAGGTCGTCGCGGTCGGCAACTCCGACGTGTCCCGGATCGGCAGCGCGATCGACGTGCTCGGCCGGGGCAGCGGCGCGGTGATCGCCATCTTCGTGATCGCCGCGATCATGCTCAGCACCTCGGTCAAGCTCGGCCTGCTGGTGCTCGTCGGCGTGCCGCTGCTGCTCTCCCTGATCGGGCCGCTGTTCCGCCCGCTGCACCGCCGGCAGAGCGCCCAGCGCGAGCTGTACGGCGGCCTGACCTCCCGGGCCAACGACATCGTCGCCGGCCTGCGGGTGCTGCGCGGGGTCGGCGGCGAGCAGGCGTTCAACGAGCGCTACCGGGCCGAGTCCCAGCGGGTCCGGCACTCCGGGGTCCGGGTGGGCCGGGTCCAGTCGCTGCTGGAGGCCGCCCAGTTCCTGATCCCGGGCGTGTTCCTGGTCCTGGTCACCTGGGTGGGGGCCCGCCTGGCCCTGGCCGGTGACGTGACCCCGGGCCAGCTGGTCTCCTTCTACGGGTACGCGGCCTTCATGGTCACGCCGATGCGCACCCTCACCGAGGTCGCCGACAAGATGATCAAGGCGAACGTGGCGGCCAAGCGGGTCGTCCGCATCCTCACCCTCGAACCCGAGGTCGTCTCGACCGGGGACGCGGTCCTGCCCACCAGCGGGGAACTGCACGACCCCGAGTCGGGCACGATCATCGGCCCCGGCCGGCTGACCGCGATCGCGGCGGCCACCCCGGAGGACGCGGCGGCGATCGTCGACCGGCTCGGCCGGTACACCGAAAGTGTCGCGACCTGGGGTGGGGTTCCGCTCCGCGACGCGCCCCTGGCGGCCGTGCGCGAACGCATCCTGGTCGCCGACAACGAGTCGCTGATCTTCGCCGGCGAACTGCGCGCCGAACTCGACCCGACCGGCGCGGCCGACGCCGCGACCCTCGACGACGCCCTGCACGTGGCGAGCGCCGCCGACATCGTCGAGGCCCTGCCCGACGGGCTCGCCGAGCACGTCGCCCAGCGCGGCCGGTCCTTCTCCGGCGGCCAGCAGCAGCGGCTCCGGCTGGTCCGGGCCCTGCTCATCGACCCGGACGTCCTGCTCCTGGTCGAGCCGACCAGCGCCGTCGACGCGCACACCGAGGCCCGGATCGCCGAGCGGCTCCGGGGCGCCCGCGAGGGCCGCACGACCGTGGTGTGCACGACCAGCCCGCTGATGCTCGACCGCGCCGACCGGGTCCTCTACGTCGAGGACGGCAAGGTGGTCGCGGAGGGCGCGCACCGCGAGCTGTTGAAGACCGAGCCCAGGTACCTGGCGACTGTGACGAGAGGTGAGGCGTGAAACAGCTCCTGCCGATCGCGGACGGCCCCGAGGTCCGGCGCTACGCCCTGGTCCTGATGCGCCGGCACCCCGGCGACCTGCTCCTCACCGTCGGGCTCTACGCGGCCGCGGCGGTGTCCGGCCTGTTCGCGCCGCGCCTGCTCGGCGACCTCGTGGGCGAGGTGTCCAAGCACGGCAGCAGGGTCACCGTGGACAAGATCGCGATCGCCATCGCGGCGTTCCTCGTGGTCCAGGCCCTCCTGATCCGGTACGCGCGGCTGGCCAGCGCCAAGTTCGGCGAGAAGATGCTCGCCGAGCTGCGCGAGGACTTCATCGAGCAGACCCTGGCCCTGCCGCTGTCCACGGTCGAGAAGGCCGGCTCGGGCGACCTGCTGACCCGCAGCTCCCGGGACGTGGACGAGATGTCCGAGGCCGTGCGGTACGCGGTCCCCGCCACCCTCGTCGCCATCGTCACCGTGGTGCTCACGATCGGCGCGCTGGCCCTGGTCAGCCCGATCATGGCCCTGCCGTGGCTGGTCACCGTGCCGCTGCTGTACTTCGGCACCCGCTGGTACCTCAAGCGCGCCACCCCCGGCTACCTGCGCGAGAACGCCGCGTACGCCTCGATCAACGACAACCTGGCCGAGACCGTCGACGGCGCGCGCACCGTGGAGGCCCTGCGCCTCGCCGACCGGCGCCGCGACCGGCTCGACGACGCGCTGAAGGAGTCCTGGGCGGCGGAGCGCTACACCCTCTGGCTGCGCAGCATCTGGTTCCCGATCGTCGAGTTCGGCTACGTGCTCCCCGTCGCGGCCACCGCGCTCGGGGCGGGCATCTTCTACACCAACGACTGGGTGACCCTGCCGCAGGCGGTGGCCGGCGTGCTGTACATCCAGCAGCTGATCAACCCGCTGGACGAGCTGCTCAGCTGGCTGGACCGGCTCCAGGTTGGCGGCGTGTCCCTGGCCCGGCTGCTCGGCGTGGCCCAGGTGCCGGCCGACCGCGAGGCCACCGGCAAGGTCCCGATCGGCTCGGACATCGAGGCCCGCGACGTGCGGTACTCCTACGGCACCCGCGATGTCCTGCACGGCATCGACCTGGAGATCCGCCCCGGCGAACGCCTGGCCATGGTCGGGCCGTCCGGGGCCGGCAAGTCGACCCTCGGCCGGCTGCTGGCCGGCATCCACGGGCCCCGGACCGGCTCGGTCGACGTCGGCGCGGTGCCCCTGATCGAACTGCCGCTGGACGACCTGCGCGGCCAGGTGGCCCTGGTCACCCAGGAGCACCACGTGTTCCTCGGCACCCTGTCGGAGAACGTGGCCCTGGCCCGCCCCGACGCCGACGACGACCAGATCCGCACGGCGCTGGCCGCCGTCGACGCCCTGGACTGGGTGCAGGCCCTGCCCGAGGGCCTGGAGACGAAGGTCGGCTCCGGGGAGCACACCCTGTCCCCGGCGGAGGCCCAGCAGATCGCCCTGGCCCGCCTGGTCCTGGCCGACCCGCACACCCTGGTCCTGGACGAGGCGACCTCGCTGCTCGACCCGAGGGCCGCCCGGCACCTGGAACGTTCGCTGGCCGCGGTCCTGGAGGGCCGGACCGTGATCGCCATCGCGCACCGGCTGCACACCGCGCACGACGCGGACCGGGTCGCGGTGGTCGAGGACGGGCTGATCTCCGAGCTGGGCAGCCACGAGGAACTGGTGGCCGCCAACGGCGCGTACGCGGCGCTGTGGAGTTCCTGGCACGGCGGAAAGAACGACTAGTTCCCCGCTACGCTGTGTCCCGCCGGCGCGCTCGGCTCCGGTCGGCGGGACACGGGAGGGGACCATGCGGCGGTTGGTACTGAGCGCTGCTGCCGTCGTGCTGTTCGTCGGCGTGCTGGCCGTGCCGGTCACGCACTTCGCCGAGCAGGAGCTCGCCGAGTGCGAGGGTCACCGGTTCTCCGCCGAGGAGACCTGGCGGGAACGCGCCGTGGACGACGCAGGCTGCCGGACCTGGCAGCGGTTCACGAAACGTCGGCCGGCTGGCACACCAGCGTCACCGGGGCCCCGGCCACCCGGGTCAGGATCACCGTCGCCTCGTTCGGGCCGTCGAGCCTGAGCTGCTTGCGGAGCGCCTCCGGCTCCAGGGCCGAGCCGCGCTTCTTGATGGTCAGCCGCCCGACCCCACGCTCGCGCAGGGTGGCCCGCAACCGCTTCAACCCGAAGGGCAACACCAGCTCTATCCGGTACGCCCTGGCGAAGGGCGTCGCGCGCACCTCGTCCGCGTAGAGGTACGCGATCGTCGGGTCGGCGATGTTCGCCCCGAGGGTGTCGGCCAGCTCGGCGACCAGGTGCGCCCGGATGACCGCCCCGTCGGGGTCGTAGACGTACCCCCGGGTCGGCCCGACGTCGGCCTCGCGGTCCCCGCCCCCGGTCAACTGGGCCACATCCCCGCCCCGGTGGTCGGCGGGCAGCACCGTGGCCCGGCGGGGCACCTCCGCGAGCCGGTCGCACCACAGCGCTGCCTCGACCACCTCCCCGCCGACGCTGACCCACTCGGCCTCGGCCCCGGCCGGCAGCAGCGCGTGGTCGATCCCGGGCCCGAGCTTGATCACGGCCGCCCGCTTCGTGAGGCTCTCGATGAAGTCCCACGGCGGCGAGTACGACCGGGGGTCGAACACCCGCCGGTTGCCCGCCCGGCGCGCCGGGTCGCAGAACACCGCGTCGAAACCGGACAGGTCCACCGACTGGGCGTCGCGGTGCTCGACGGTCACGGGCAGCCCGGCGGTGTTCGCGGCGGCGATCTCGGCGGTGCCGGGGTCGGCCTCCACCGCGTACACCGTGATGCCGGCCCTCGCGAACGCCCGCGCGTCGGCGCCGATCCCGCAGCCCAGGTCCGCGATCGTGCGCACCCCGGCGGCGGCCAGCCGGGCGGCGCGCCGGTCGGCCACGGTCAGCCGGGTGGCCTGCTCCAGCCCGGCCCGGGTGAAGAACATCTCCGCCGCGTCCGGCCCGAACTTGCCGACCGCGCGAGCCCGCAGGGTGGCCTGGGTGAGCGCCTCACCTGCGAGTTCGGGGCCGGCCCCGGTGGCCCGGAGCGCCTCGACGGCGCGCAGTTGGTCCCCGTCCACCAGGTCGGCGGCGAGGGCCAGGAGGGCATTTCCGGCGGGGCTCCGCAGCTCGGTGAGACTCACCACGACAGCTTACGGCTGGCACTCTGGTTGACGGAGTGCCAGCCACGACATAACCTTCGGTTAGCACTCTCCACCCGAGGGTGCCAGCACTCGGCGGTCCCGGACCCGCGACGACGGTTCCGTCGGTGGAGTTGGCATACACACCAAGTACCCCAGGAGGGTATGTCCATGAGCACCGCGACCAAGGTTGCGATCAAGCCTCTCGAGGACCGCATCGTGGTCCAGGCGAACGAGGCTGAGACCACGACCGCATCTGGCCTCGTGATCCCCGACACCGCCAAGGAGAAGCCCCAGGAGGGCACCGTCCTGGCCGTCGGGCCCGGCCGCTTCGACGACAACGGCGCTCGCGTGCCGGTGGATGTCCAGGTCGGTGACGTGGTGATCTACTCGAAGTACGGCGGCACCGAGGTCAAGTACGCCGGCGAGGAGTACCTGATCCTGTCCGCCCGCGACGTTCTCGCGGTCGTCGAGAAGTAGTCGTGAAGTGATGGGTCACCCCTCGTGGGGTGGCCCATCACTTTTTTCGAAAGGGATTCACACATGTCGAAGATCCTCAGCTTCTCCGACGACGCCCGCAAGCACCTCGAGTCCGGCGTCGACCAGCTCGCCAACGCCGTCCGCGTGACGCTCGGCCCCAAGGGCCGCAACGTCGTGCTGGACAAGAAGTTCGGCGCTCCGCTCATCACCAACGACGGTGTCACCATCGCCAAGGAGATCGAGCTCACCAACCCGTACGAGAACCTCGGCGCGCAGTTGGCCAAGGAGGTGGCGACGAAGACCAACGACGTCGCCGGCGACGGGACCACCACCGCGACCGTGCTCGCCCAGGCCATGGTGCACGAGGGCCTGCGCAACGTGGCCGCCGGCGCGAACCCGAGCGGCATCAAGCGGGGCATCGACGCGGCCGTCGAGGCCGTCTCGGGCGTGCTGCTCGACCGCGCCGTCGAGGTGTCGACCAAGGAAGCCATCGCCAACGTCGCGACGGTCTCCGCGCAGGACGCCACGATCGGCCAGCTCCTCGCCGAGGCCATGGACCGGGTCGGCCGCGACGGTGTCATCACCGTCGAGGAGGGCTCGACCCTGACCACGGAGCTCGAGGTCACCGAGGGCCTGCAGTTCGACAAGGGCTTCGTGTCCCCGCACTTCGTGACCGACGCCGAGGCCGGCGAGGCGGTGCTGGAGGACCCCTACATCCTCATCACCGGCCAGAAGGTCTCCGCGCTCGAGGAGATCCTCCCGCTGCTCGAGAAGATCATCGGCGCGAACAAGCAGCTGCTGATCATCGCCGAGGACGTGGACGGCCAGGCGCTGTCGACCCTCGTCGTCAACGCCGTGCGCAAGACGTTCAAGTCCGTGGCCGTCAAGGCCCCGGGCTTCGGCGACCGGCGCAAGGCGATGCTCGAGGACATCGCGGTCCTGACCGGCGGTCAGGTCATCACCGCCGACCTCGGCCACAAGCTGTCCGACGTGACCCTCGACATGCTGGGCACCGCCCGGCGGGTCGTGGTGACCAAGGACAACACCACGGTCGTGGAGGGCGGCGGCGACGCCGAGCAGGTGAAGATCCAGGCGAACAAGATCAAGTCTGAGATCGAGGCTTCGGACTCCGACTGGGACCGCGAGAAGCTCCAGGAGCGGCTCGCGAAGCTCGGCGACGGCGTGGCGGTCATCAAGGTGGGCGCCGCGACCGAGGTCGAGATGAAGGAGAAGAAGCACCGGATCGAGGACGCGATCGCCGCGACCAAGGCCGCTGTCGAGGAGGGCATCGTGCCCGGAGGCGGCGCGGCGCTCGTCCAGGCGACCGAGGTGCTCGACAAGGACCTCGGCCTCACCGGTGACGAGGGCGTCGGCGTGCGGCTCGTCCGCAAGGCGCTCGACGAGCCGCTGCGCTGGATCGCCCAGAACGCCGGCCACGACGGGTACGTCGTCGTCGGCAAGGTCCGGGCGCTCCCGTGGGGCCAGGGCCTCAACGCCGCGACGGGTGAGTACGTCGACCTGCTCGCCGCCGGCATCGTCGACCCGGTCAAGGTCACCCGCAGCGCGGTCGCCAACGCGGCCAGCATCGCGGCGCTGCTCCTGACGACCGAGACGCTGATCGTCGAGAAGCCCGAGAACGACAGTGACGCAGGTCACGGCCACTCTCACGGCGGTCACGGGCACGCGCACTAGCAAAACCGTGCACAGTGGACGGGCACCCGGCGAAAGCTGGGTGCTCGTTCTTTTTGCACGCGTCCGTTACGGTGCGAATACACGGGCACCGTAACGGAGGGTCTGTCTTCAACGATGGTCGAAGAGGATGAGCTCACGGGGCTCGCGGTCCGGGCGGCGGCAGGCGATCAGCAGGCCCTGTCCGACCTGCTGGTCAAGCTGAGGCCACTGATCCTGCGCTACTGCCGGGCGCGCCTCGGACGGGTCGGTGGTGGCTACCTGACCGCCGACGACGTCGCCCAGGAGGTGTGCCTCGCTGTGCTGGCCGCCCTGCCGCGATATCAGGACCTGGGCCGCCCCTTCGCCGCGTTCGTGTTCGGGATCGCCGGGCACAAGGTGACCGACGCGCACCGCGCGGCCCAGCGGGCCCTCACCGTCGCGCCCGTCGAGCAGGTCCCCGAACGCCCCGACCCGGGCGCCGACCCCGAGGCCCAGGCCGTGGCCGCCGACCTGTCCCGCCAGCTCGCCGGCCTGCTGGAACGCCTGACCCCCGTGCAGCGCGAGATCATCCTGCTCCGGGTGGCCGTCGGCCTCTCCGCCGAGGAGGCCGGCACCGTACTCGGCATGACCGCCGGGGCGATCCGGGTCGCCCAGCACCGGGCGCTGGCCCGGCTGCGGACGTTCGCGGACGAGGAGGTGTCAGCGTGACGCCGTTCGAGGAGTTCGCGCGCACGGACGCGCTGCTCGACGCCCTCGGCCGGGGCGGGCCCGTGCCGGCGGGGGATCCGCTGGTGGACGCGTTGGCGGCGTGGCGCGCGGACGTGACGGCCGACGAGGACCCGTCGCTCCGGGCGGGCGGCTCATTCGGCCTGACCGCGAACAGCTCGCTCGATCCCGACGCCGCGATTCGCCTGGATGATTCCGTGCGGGACGGCGCGGCCCGTCTGGACCTGGTTGCGGTCGAGTCCGGGGACCGTGCCCGGACCGGGGGCAGCGTCGAGTCCGGTGACCTCGGCAGGTCCGGAGGTGCCGGTCGGCCCGCTGGTCCAGGCAAGCCCGCTGGGCCTGGTGGGATCGGTGGTTCTCCGGGAGTCGCGGTTGTCAGGGGTGGGCGGTCGCGGCGGAGGCTCGTGTTGGCCGCTGCCGCCGTGGTGGTGCTGGCCGCCGGGGGTAGCGGGGTGGCCGCCGCCGGGAACGCCCGGCCGGGCAGCCCGCTGTGGCCGGTGACCCGGGTGGTGTACGCCGACCGCGCCGCCTCCACCCTCGCCGAGACCCGCGCGGAGGAATCCCTGAACCTGGCGACCCAGGCGCTGGAGACGGGCCGGCCGGAGGACGCGCAGAAGTACCTGGCCGAGGCCGAACGCTGGCTGGACAAGGTCACCTCGGACCAGGCGGGCCGCCGGCTGCGGCAGCGCACGGAGGATCTCAGGGGGGTCGCCGGGGGAGTGGAGGGGGTGCCGGGGCGGGCCGATCCGAGGTTCGCGCCCACGCCGAGGGCCAGCAAGCCTGTGGATAACCCTGGGGACAAGTCCCGGCCGACCGGCGGCACCGGTGATTCCGGGGACAAACCGGGCGGCGGTCCGGGCGCCGAGGGCGGCAAGAAGGACGACGGCGACAAGGGCGGGGACGACAAGGACCGCGGCGGGCACAAGGGCGACCGGCCGCCGAGGAACCCCCCGAAGCCACCCAGGCAGAACGCCTGACAGCCGGGGATTCCGCGTCGGGTCGACAGCGCCACGGGCTGGGCCTGCGGAAAGTCGTCAGCACCACGGGCCGGCCGGCCGAAACCGGGGCGCGGGCGCGCAGTGGGCGGGGAGGGGCGGGCGGGTCCCCAGTACCCCAATGGTGGGGTTAGGGGGTGTCCTCGGCCGCGAGGGTGTCCTGCACGCCGTCGGTGTAGCCGCGCGCGTAGTCCCAGGTCACGTAGTGCTCAGGGTCCGGGTTGAACGCGGGCTCGTGCACCCGGGGCCGGCCGTCGTCCAGCAGGTGGCGCAGGTTGGCGCGCAGGAGCTCCCAGTTGAAGTAGTGCGGCTCGCGGCAGTCCTCGCAGTCCACGACGAGGCCCTTCACGCCGGACGGCTCCAGAAGGGTCTGGTAGAGCTCCAGGTCCTCCAGGTCATCGAGGACGTCCTGCTTCTCGTCCTCGGACAGCGGATCGGTCGGCTCCTCGGGGTCGAGCCCCGCGGAGGGGTCGCCCGGATCACCGGCGAAAGGGTCGATCGGCTCGTCGTGCACGCCTCCTACCGTATCGCTCCGAGGCCCCTGCGCGCTCCACCTGCTTCCTGGCGCGCTCGGGCCGACCCCGACGATCAAGAACCTCCGACGGGTACGCGTCCCGCCCGGCCTGCCCCGCGGCGCGCGCCGAACTCCCGGGCCCCGCGTCGTTTCCGCCGGCCGGGGGCCGTTGTGTCGCTCGACGGGCACCGGCGCGGTCGCCGTCCGGGGGCCCGGTGACCGACCCGGGCGTCCAACTCCCGCCAGCGCGGCGGGTCGACCCGTGCCGGGTGCGGTGGCCGACGCCTGCCAGCGCGGTAGGCGCCCCGTGCCGGGAGCGGTGGTGGGCCCGTCGCCGGCCTGAGTCGGGCTCGGGTGACGCCCGCAGGTTCCGGCCCTGGTCACGGCCCGCGAGACCGGGGTCCAGATCACAGAGGGTGCCGCCGAGGTGCGAGTTTCCCGCTGGGTAGGATTGCGTATGCCGCAGCATCTGGAATCGGACACCGCCATGAACACCCTGCCACTGGGTCTGACCTTCGACGACGTGCTTCTCCTGCCCGCCGAAGCCGACATCGAACCGGGGTCCACGCGGACCACGACCCGGCTCACCAAGAACATCACTCTCGAGATCCCGTTGGTCTCCAGTGCCATGGACACGGTGACCGAGGCCCGGATGGCCATCGCGATGGCGCGCAACGGCGGCATCGGGGTCCTGCACCGCAACCTCTCCGTCGAGGACCAGGCGACCCAGGTGGACCTGGTGAAGCGGTCCGAGTCCGGCATGATCACGAACCCGGTGACCTGTCAGCCGAACGACACCCTCCGCGACGTCGACGCGTTGTGCGCGAAGTTCCGGATCTCGGGCGTCCCGGTGATCGACGCCGACGGCACGCTGGTCGGCATCGTGACCAACCGTGACATGCGCTTCGTCACCGACGGCGCGACCCCGGTCCGCGAGATCATGACGAAGATGCCCCTGGTCACGGCCCCGGTCGGGGTCTCCAAGGACGACGCGCTCGCCTTGCTGCGGCAGCACAAGATCGAGAAGCTCCCGTTGGTCGACGGCACGGGCAAGTTGCGCGGGCTGATCACGGTCAAGGACTTCACGAAGAGCGAGCAGTTCCCGAACGCCACCAAGGACGACGCGGGCCGGCTGCGGGTCGCGGCGGCCGTCGGGGTCGGCGAGGACGGGTACAAGCGGGCGCGCGCCCTGGTCGACGCCGGCGTGGACGTGATCATGGTCGACGTGGCGCACGGGCACAGCCGGCACCTCCTCGACATGATCAAGCTGCTGAAGAAGGAGACGTCGGTCGACGTCGTCGGCGGCAACATCGCCACCTACGCCGGTGCCCTGGCCATCGCCGAGGCCGGCGCGGACGCGGTCAAGGTCGGCGTGGGCCCGGGCTCGATCTGTACGACGCGGGTGGTCGCCGGCGTCGGCGCCCCCCAGGTCACGGCCATCATGGACGCGGCCCGCGCGTGCCGCCCGCTCGGCGTGCCGGTGATCGGCGACGGCGGGATGCAGTACTCGGGCGACATCGCCAAGGCCATCGTCGCGGGCGCGGACACCGTGATGCTCGGTTCGCTGCTGGCGGGCTGCGAGGAGTCCCCGGGCGAGCTGATCTTCATCAACGGCAAGCAGTTCAAGTCGTACCGGGGCATGGGTTCCCTCGGGGCCATGCAGTCCCGGGGCGACCGCCGGTCGTACTCCAAGGACCGGTACTTCCAGCAGGACGTCTCCGAGGACAGGCTGGTCCCGGAGGGCATCGAGGGCCAGGTTCCGTACCGCGGCCCGCTCTCCGCCGTCGCCCACCAGTTGGTGGGTGGCCTGGGGCAGGCGCTGTTCTACTGCGGTGCCGATAGCATCAGTGAGCTACAGCGGCGGGGCAAGCTCATCCGGATCACGTCGGCTGGCCTCAAGGAGAGCCACCCGCACGACATCCAGATGACCGTCGAGGCACCCAACTACCACTCCCGTTAAGGAGCGCGCCGTGCGAGACGTCGTCGAGATCGGGCTGGGCAAGGTCGCCCGGCGGGGATATCACCTGTCGGATGTCGCGATCGTGCCGAGCCGCCGAACCCGGGATGTCGACGACGTCTCCACGGCCTGGCAGCTCGACGCCTACCGGTTCGAGATCCCCTGCGTGGCCCACCCCACCGATGCCACGATGAGCCCCGCCTCGGCGGTCGCCCTCGGTCGGCTGGGCGGGCTGGGCGTGCTGAACGCCGAGGGCCTGTGGTGCCGGTACGAGGACCCGTCGAAGCTCCTGGCCGAGCTCGCCGACCTCGACCAGCCCGCGACCGCGCGGCTCCAGGAGATCTACGCCGAGCCGATCAAGCCCGAGCTGATCGCCGAGCGGGTCCGCGAGATGCGGCTCGGCGGCGGCACGGTGGCCGTCCGGGTGTCCCCGCAGCACACCCTGGCCCTCGCGCCGGTCATCCTCGACGCGGGCGTGGACCTGCTGGTCATCCAGGGCACCCTGGTGTCCGCCGAGCACGTGTCGACCACGGACGAGCCGCTGAACCTCAAGGAGTTCATCGCGGACCTCGACCTGCCGGTGATCGTCGGCGGCTGCACCAACTACCAGACCGCACTGCACCTGATGCGTACCGGCGCGGCCGGCGTGATCATCGGGATCGGCGCGGACGACTTCTCCACCACCGACCAGGTGCTCGGCATCCGGGTCCCGATGGCCTCGGCGATCGCGGACGCGGCGGCCGCCCGGCGGGACTACCTCGACGAGACGGGCGGGCGCTACGTCCACCTGATCGCCGACGGCGACATCTCCACCTCGGGTGACATCGCGCGCGCCCTGGCCTGCGGCGCGGACGCCGTGATGCTCGGCCAGCCGCTCGCGCTCGCGGAGGACTCGCCGGCCGGCGGCGCGTGGTGGCACTCCTCGGCGAGCCACCCGAAGCTGGCCCGGGGCATGTACGTGCCCGGGGACGAGCCGCTCGGTTCGCTGGAGGAGCTGCTCTACGGCCCGTCGGACGACCCGAGCGGTGCGCTGAACCTGTTCGGCGGCCTGAAGCGCGCGATGGCCAAGTGCGGCTACCGCGACCTGAAGGAGTTCCAGAAGGTCGAGCTGAGCCTCGACATCTAGTTCGCGATCGTGTGGGGCCCGACCGGCGTGCTGCTGGTCGGGCCTCTCGCGTTCCTGGTGCGGCCCGGAGACGCCCGCTCGGAGGCACGGCCCGGAGGCGCCGGCTCGGAGGCACGGTCCGGAGACGCCCGCTCGGAGGCACGGTCTGGTCGGCCTACCGCGCCGCCGAGCCGGACCCCGCGATTCCGCGCACCGGTCGTGCGCGCCACCCCCTTCCCCGGAAAGCTACCCGCGAGTAGCATCCCGAGGCATGGCGGACTTCGATGTCATCGTGATCGGCTCCGGGTTCGGGGGCAGCGTCTCCGCGCTCCGGCTCGTCGAGAAGGGCTACCGCGTCGCGGTCCTGGAGGCCGGGCGAAGGTTCGCCGACGACGAGTTCCCCAAGACCTCCTGGCGGCTGAGCAGCTTCCTCTGGGCCCCGAAGGTGCGCTTCTTCGGCATCCAGCGGATCAACCTGCTCCGCGACGCGCTGATCCTGTCCGGCGCGGGCGTCGGCGGCGGCAGCCTGGTGTACGCGAACACGCTGTACGAGCCGCTGCCCGCGTTCTTCGCCGACCGGCAGTGGGCGCACATCACGGACTGGAAGGCCGAGCTGGCCCCGTACTACGACCAGGCGAAGCGGATGCTGGGCGTGGTCACGTACGACCGGATGACCAGCGCCGACCTCATGATCAAGGCGGTGGCCGACGACATGGGGGTCGGGGACACGTTCCACCAGACCCCGGTCGGCGTGTACTTCGGCGAGCCCGGCGTGGACCCCTTCTTCGGCGGGGTCGGCCCCGAGCGCCAGCCGTGCCGGGAGTGCGGGGCGTGCATGACGGGCTGCCGGTACAACGCGAAGAACACGCTGGTCAAGAACTACCTCTTCCTCGCGGAGCAGGCCGGTGCGCAGGTGCACGCGCTGACGACGGTCACCTCGGTGCGCCCGCACAACGGCGGCTACGAGGTGCGGACCCGACGCACCGGCGGGTACCGGAAGAAGGCCTTCACCGCCGACCAGGTCGTCTTCGCGGCCGGGGCGCTCGGCACCCAGCGGCTGCTGCACCGGTTCAAGGCGCGCGAACTGCCCCGGCTGTCCGACCGGCTCGGCTACCTGACCAGGACGAATTCCGAGTCCATCATCGGCGCGCGGTCGTTCGCCAAGGGCGCCGACTACACCGACGGGGTGGCGATCACCAGCTCGTTCCACCCGGACGCCGACACCCACATCGAGCCGGTGCGCTACGGCAAGGGCTCCAACGCGATGGGCCTGCTCCAGACCGTGCTCACCGACGGCGGCTCGCGCTGGCCGCGCTGGCTGGTCGGGATCGCCACCCTGTTCCGAGAGCCGAAGACCCTGCGCGCGCTGTCGATCCGCAAGTGGTCCGAGCGGACGATCATCGCGCTCGTCATGCAGACCCGGGACAACTCGCTGACCGTGAGCCTGAAGCGCACCTGGTACGGCCGCCGCAAGCTCACCTCCCGGCAGGGGCACGGCGAGCCCAACCCGTCGTGGATCCCGGCCGGCAACGAGGCGGTCCGCCGGCTCGCCGAGAAGATGGGCGGCGTGGCCGGCGGCACCTGGAACGACCTGTTCAACATCCCGCTGACCGCGCACATCCTGGGTGGCTGCGCGATCGGGGACTCGCCGGAGACGGGCGTGATCGACCCCTACCACCGGGTGTACGGCTACCCCGGGCTGCACATCGTCGACGGCGCGGCGGTGAGCGCGAACCTGGGCGTGAACCCGTCCCTGACGATCACGGCGCAGGCGGAACGGGCCCTGTCCTTCTGGCCGAACTACGGCGAGCCCGACCCGCGCCCGGCACTGGGCAGCGCGTACGAGCAGGTCGGGCCGGTGTCGCCGGAGAGTCCGGTGGTGCCGGAGCACGCGCCGGCGGTGCTGCGGCTGACCGTGCGTCCCTGAGCCTCCCGCGGGCCCGGAGCGGCGACGCCGCAGGCCCGGAGCGGCAGCCTCCCACAGGGGCCACCCGCAGTCCCGGGTGACATCCGCCATACCCCCTCCCCATTCCGATACCGCCGGGTCTAGTTTCTATTACTAGACCCCTCGGTATCGGAAAGAGGCTCCGATGGACACTGCCGTCATCCACCGCCGACGCTGGGCCACCCTCGGCGTCCTCTGCGTCTCGCTGCTCATCATCGGCCTGGACAACACCGTCCTGAACGTCGCGCTCGCCACCCTCCAGCGCGAACTCGACGCCACCGCCGGCCAGCTCCAGTGGATCGTGGACTCCTACACCCTCGCCTTCGCCGGGCTGCTGCTGCTCGCGGGCGCGTGGGGGGACAAGTACGGGCGGCGGAAGGCGTTGCTGATCGGCCTCGTCATCTTCGGCGCGTCCTCGCTGTGGGCGGCGCTGTGCGAGAGCCCCGAGCAGCTGATCGCCGCCCGCGCCGTTATGGGCGTCGGCGCGGCCCTGATCATGCCGAGCACCCTGTCGATCCTCACGAACTCCTTCACCAACCAGAAGGAGCGCAAGTCCGCGATCGGGATCTGGGCCGGGGTCTCCGGGATCGGGATCGCCGCCGGGCCGGCCCTCGGCGGGTACCTGCTCGACCATTTCGACTGGTCCAGCGTGTTCTACATCAACGTGTTCGTCGTCGTGGCCGGCATCGTGGGCGCGCTGCTCATCGTCCCGGAGTCCCGCGACGCGCACGCCCCGAAGCTCGACCTGGTCGGCGGGCTGCTCAGCGTCATCGGCCTCGTCGCGCTCGTGTGGGCCATCATCGAGGCCCCGGGCGCCGGCTGGGGGGCCACCAAGGTCGTGGTCGGCTTCGGGGTGGCGGCCGTGACGCTGGTGGCGTTCGCGGTATGGGAGCTGCGGCACCCGTACCCGATGCTCGACATGCGGTTCTTCGCGAACCGGCGGTTCTCCGTACCCGCCATCGCCGTCACGCTCGTGTTCTTCGTCCTGATGGGCTCGGCGTTCTTCCTCTCGATCCACCTCCAGACCGTCATGGGGTACGACGCCCTGGAGGCCGGCCTGCGGATCATGCCGATCGCCGCCGGCCTGGTGTTCGGGGCCCCGCTCGCGATGGCCATCGCCCAGAAGGTCGGCGAGAAGATCCCGGTCGTGTTCGGGCTGGTCCTGCTCGCGGCGTCCTTCTGGGTGATCGCCGGCACCCAGGTCGACTCCGGGTACGGCCGGGTACTCACCGCCGTCCTGATCATGGGCTTCGGGATGTCGTTCGCGATGGCCCCGGCCACCGAGGCGGTCATGGGTTCGCTGCCGATCGAGAAGGCCGGCGTGGGCTCGGCCGTCAACGACGCGGTGCGCCAGATCGGCGGCGCGCTCGGCGTCGCGGTGCTCGGCTCGATCATCAACTCGGTGTACCGGCATAGGATGGTCGACGCCGTCGCCGGCCTGCCCGCGCAGGCCCAGGACACGGCGAAGGACAATGTGCAGGGCGCGATGCAGGTCGCGGCCGCGCCGGGCATGCCCCCGCAGGCGGGCGGACAGCTGACGGGTACCGCCTTCCAGGCCTTCGTCGAGGGGCTGCACGTGGTCGCGTGGGTCTCGGTGGCGCTGTGCGTGGTCGGTGCGCTCGTGGCCGCCGTCTGGCTGCCGGCGCACGCGGCCGTCGCTGAGGAACCGGAGCTCGTGGAGGTCAAGTGAGCAAGCGCGAGGCCCCCGACGCGGGGGACCCGGCCACGGCTCCCCGCGGCCGCCCCCGCGACCCCGAGGTCGCCGAACGCGTCCGCCGCGCCGCCGCCGAACTCCTCTTCGAGGTCGGCTTCGAGGGCACGACCGTCGACGAGGTCGCCAAACGGGCCGGCGTGGCCAAGGCGACCCTGTACCGCCGCTGGGCCAGCAAGGACGAGCTGGTCCTGGAGGCGTTCGCGAGCCTGATCGACTACCGGGTACCCCTGCCCGACACCGGGCACATCGCCACCGACCTGCGCACGGTCTACACCTCCGCCGTCACCATGTTCTCCACCGAGCAGGGCGCCGCCTGGATCCGGACCGTGGCCATGGAGGCCGCCCGCAACCCGAAGGTCGCCGCCCTGCTCGTCACGGGGATGGACGCCCGGATCTCGATGGCCCAGACGCTGCTCGACCGGGCCGGGGCGCGCGGCCAGGTCCGGCCCGGGGTCAACGCCAAGCTCGTCATGGAACTGTTCAACGGGGTCACGGTCAACCGGGCCCTGGCGCACCAGCCGATGCCGGACCCGGCGGAGATCGACCAGCTCGTCCAGCTCACACTGCGGGGGATCGCCGCCGGGGCCCCGGAAGGGGATGACTAGGCTCTTGACATGCAGCAGCCCGTCCTCGTTGTTGATTTTGGGGCGCAGTACGCCCAGTTGATCGCCCGCCGCGTCCGCGAGGCCCGGGTGTACTCCGAGATCGTCCCGTCCTCGATGCCCGTGGCCGAGATGCTCGCGAAGAACCCGGCCGCGATCATCCTGTCCGGTGGCCCCTCGTCCGTCTACGAGCCCGGCGCCCCGCAGGTCTCCGACGCGTTGTTCGAAGCCGGCGTGCCGGTCTTCGGCATCTGCTACGGATTCCAGGCGATGGCCCGCGCGCTCGGCGGCACGGTGGCCCGTACCGGCCTCCGGGAGTTCGGCGGCACCCCGGTGTCCGTCGTGACCCCCGGTGTCCTGCTCGCCGACCTGCCGACCGACCTGTCGGTGTGGATGAGCCACGGGGACAGCGTCTCCGAGGCGCCCGCCGGCTTCACGGTCACGGCCACCTCGGAGGGCGCCCCCGTGGCCGCCTTCGAGGACGTGTCGCGCCGGTTCGCCGGGGTGCAGTACCACCCGGAGGTCAAGCACTCCGCGCACGGCCAGACGGTGCTGGAGCACTTCCTGTACGACATCGCCGGCCTCACCCCCGAGTGGACCTCCGCGAACGTCATCGAGGAGCAGGTCGCCGCGATCCGCGCCCAGGTGGGCGACAAGCAGGTGCTCTGCGCCCTGTCCGGCGGCGTGGACTCCGCCGTGGCCGCCGCCCTGGTACACAAGGCCGTCGGCGACCAGCTGACCTGCGTGTTCGTCGACCACGGCCTGCTGCGCGCCGGCGAGGCCGCCCAGGTCGAGACCGACTACGTGGCCGCCACCGGCATCAAGCTCCGGGTCTTCAACGCGCAGGACCAGTTCCTGGGCGCGCTCGCCGGGGTCACCGACCCCGAGGAGAAGCGCAAGATCATCGGCCGGGAGTTCATCCGGTGCTTCGAGGCCGCGGCCCGCGACCTCGCCGCCGAGGGTGTCGAGTACCTGGTCCAGGGCACGCTGTACCCGGACGTGGTCGAGTCGGGCGGCGGCACCGGTACCGCCAACATCAAGTCCCACCACAACGTCGGCGGCCTGCCGGAGGACCTGAAGTTCTCCCTGGTCGAGCCGCTGCGCACCCTGTTCAAGGACGAGGTCCGCACGATCGGCCTCGAACTGGGCCTGCCCCCGGAGATGATCTGGCGGCACCCGTTCCCGGGCCCCGGTCTCGCGATCCGGATCATCGGCGCCGTCGACCGGGAGCGGATCGACATCCTGCGCCAGGCCGACCTGATCGCCCGCGAGGAGCTCACCGCCTCCGGCCTCGACCGCGACGTCTGGCAGTTCCCGGTGGTCCTCCTCGCCGACGTCCGCTCCGTGGGCGTCCAGGGCGACGGCCGCACCTACGGCCACCCGGTGGTCCTGCGCCCCGTCTCGTCCGAGGA
Source organism: Longispora urticae (assembly GCF_053902585.1). Taxonomy (NCBI): domain Bacteria; kingdom Bacillati; phylum Actinomycetota; class Actinomycetes; order Micromonosporales; family Micromonosporaceae; genus Longispora; species Longispora urticae. The sequence continues at coordinate 212,924 of NZ_JAQZSH010000035.1, read as the reverse complement.
CGCGATGACCGCCGACTGGTCCCGCCTGCCCTACGACCTGATCGCCAGGATCTCGACCCGGATCACCAACGAGGTCGCGGAGATCAACCGGGTCACCCTCGACGTCACGAGCAAGCCCCCGGGCACCATCGAGTGGGAGTAGCGCACCGGCGCTACCAGCCGAAATCGGGAGTAAACTAAGAAGTCTGCGGGACCCGCCACGCTTGCATGGACGCCGTGGCGGGTCCCGCATCTTTCCACCCAACCCCCATCCGGGTACGCCACCCGACAGCCCCACGGCACGGCACTCCACAACGACCAGTACAGGTCCGTGGCGGTTCGTTGGAAGAGAGTCAAAGGCTCTTCTCTCTTCCAACGAACCGCCACGGACCGCCCCACCTGAACGCTGATCGCCGCCCCGGACATCCGGAACGGCGATCAGCGTGAGCGGTTGCTACTTCTCCGGCTCGGCCGGCAACTTCTTCGTACCGTCATCCTTGGCGGCGGGCAGAACCGTCGTGGCCGGATCCGCGTCACCGGGCAGAACCGTGGTCTCGTCCCGCGTGTCGGCCGGCAGCGCCGTGGTGTCGGAGCTGACGGGGATCACCGTCGTCGCGGCCGGGATGACCGTGGTCTCGGTGTCCGCCGGCACGAACGTCGTCTCGGTAACGGACGTGTCCGTCGAGTCGGCGGGCAGCACGGTTGTCTCACCGGGCAGCACGGTCGTCGACCCGGGCTGGGCCCGGAGGATCTCGGTCGGCTCCGGAGCGCTGTCGCCCCCGACGCTGTCGGTGGCGGCCGGGACCGGCTCCGTCGAGGAGACCGGGGTCGGCTTGGCCGGGGCCTCGTCCGCCGGCTCCTCGTAGGGCTCCTCGATCACCGTCTCCGGGATCGAAGGCGCCACCGGAGCGACGGCCGGAGCCGCAGCGGCCGGGGCGGCCGGTACGACCGGGTCGACCGGTGCGACGAACGGCTCGGCGGGCGGCGGGACCACGGTGAACGGCGCGGGCTGCGTCGCGTAGGTCGGCGGGGTGTAGCCGCCGGCCGCCGGGTACCCGGCACTGGGCGTCCACGTGGCCCCGGCCGGAGCCCAACCGGGAGCCCCCGGTCCACCGGGTGCCCCCGGGTGCCCCTCCTCCGGCATGATCAGCCACGCGGCGACGTACGCGAGGAGCGACCAGCCGCCGGTGAAGAACACGGAGACGATGAAGAGGACCCGGACGAGGGTGGGGTCGAAGTCGAAGTACCTGGCGGTACCGCCGCAGACGCCCGAGATCTTCCGGTCGGAGCGGGAGCGGCGAAGCTGCTTGATGGCGGTGTGCTCAGTCATGTCTACAGCGTGACCGACAAAGACCCCCGTCGACATCGGTGACCGCCCTGACCGTACCCCTGAGCCGCCCCTGAGCCCGGGGTCACCCGAAGGTCGTACCCGGGGCCACCGGACGTGAACGCGCCCCGTACACCGTCCAAACAGAACCGGGCAATCACTGTCATATGTCCGGCAAACTCTTGACCTTGAAGCGTGGACCCTCGTCACACTTGTGATTCATGACCCCCGCGCTAGAGCCGCTGCGCCGCATCGCCGCGTACGGCATATGTTCCGATTCAGCCGGCAACATCCTGCTGGTCCGGGCCTCGGCCACCGCCGCCAACCCGGGCTCGTGGTCGTTGCCGGGCGGAGGGGTCGACCACGGCGAGCACCCCGAGGCCGCCGTGATCCGCGAGACGGACGAGGAGACGGGCCTCGCCGTCGTGGTCACCGAGCTGCGCGACGTGCTCTCCGACCTGCGCGCCCTCCCGCACCGCGGCCTGGCCCTGCACACCGACCGCCTGCTCTACACGGTCAAGGTCACCGGCGGCGGCCTGCGCGACGTGCTGTCGGGGAGTACGGACCTGGCCCGCTGGGTGCCGCCGCACGAGGCCGAGCAGCTGGCCCTGCGCCCGTTCACGGCGACGGCGCTCGGGCTGCCGGGCACGGGTGACCTGCGCCCGGACGACCCGCCGGAGCTGCCGTCGTTCCTGCTGGTCCCCGGGCCGGACGGCCGCCCCCGGGCGCAGCGCTTCGCCGCGTACGCGGTGGCGACCGACCCCGCCGACCGGGTCCTGCTGACCCGGGTCTCGGCGGGCTACCCGGGAGCGGGGCGCTGGCACCTGCCCGGCGGGGGGATCGACTTCGGGGAGCAGCCCGACGCGGCGCTGATGCGGGAGCTGTCCGAGGAGACGGGCCAGCGCGGCCGGCTGCTGGCCCTGCTGGGGGTCGCGAGCCACCGGGACACGGCCCAGGTCGGCCCCGAGGGGTACCCGATCGACTGGCACGGCGTGCGGGCCTTCTACCGGGTCGCCGTCGACAACCCCCGACCTCCACGGGTGTACGACACCGTGGGCTCCACCTGTGAGGCGCGCTGGTTCACCCGGGCGGAACTCGCCGGGCTCCCGCTGACGGAGGTGACGGAGGAGGCGCTGGCTAAGGTCAGTACATGACCTTGAGCCAGGAACGTCGGATCGCAGCGTACGGGGTGTGCCGGGACGAGTCCGGACGGGTTCTGCTCGTCCAGGCGTCCCCGGCCTCCGCGAGCTCCGGCAGCTGGAATCTGCCCGGCGGCGGCCTCGACCACGGGGAGGACCCGGCGGTCGCGGTGGTCCGGGAGTTCCTGGAGGAGACCGGCCTCGTCGTGAAGGTCACCGGCCTGCACTCGGTCTCCGTGGAGGTGAACGACATCCCGCACCTGGGGGTCCGCCGGCACCAGGACCAGATCGTCTACGACGTCCGGGTCGTCGGCGGCCTGCTGACCCCCGAGGTGGACGGCAGTTCGCACCGGGTGGAGTGGCTGTCCGAGGCGCAGATCGAGGGCCTGCCCCTGTTCGAGCGGGTCCGGACCGCCCTGGGCGTGACGGGCCTGCCGGAGCTGCGGCACCCGAACCCGCCGGTCAGCACGCCGGAGGAGCCGAACCCGGACCGCGGCCAGCGCTTCAGCGCGTACGGCGTGGTCACCGACCCGGCCGGCCGGATCCTGCTGACCCTGATCGCCGAGAACTACCCGGGCGCGGGCACCTGGCACCTGCCGGGCGGGGGCACCGACTTCGGCGAGGACTCGGCGGACGGCGTGCTCCGGGAGCTGCGGGAGGAGACCGGCCAGACAGGGCGGATCACACAGCTCCTTACCGTGTCGAACATGCACAATCCAGCCGCATGGGGCCCAGAAGGGCGCGCAATGGACTGGCATGGGGTGCGCGTCACGTACCGGGTGATTATTGACACCCCCACCGACCCGGTCGTGGGGGAGGTCGGCGGATCGACGGCTGCTGCTGGCTGGTTCACTCCGGCGGAGGCTGCGACGCTTCGCCTGAACAGGCCCACTTTCGAGGCTCTCACCCGCGCGCGACTGTTAAGTTGATCTACCTCTCACCGGCCGTGGTCATCGACTACCGCTAGTAATATTGATAGCGAAGCGTCCATATGCCGACACTCACAGTAGTGTCGCTTCATCCCTATTTGGTAGTTTTGCCCGTAATCGAGGGAAAGTTTGTGCGAGCGGGCGTCGCCAAGGGTGGCATCCATATGCCATCGTTTAACGCATTGGCTTGACGGCCGCCGAGGTGGCGGAGACACCCGATCCGGCCATTTGGAGGGACTGGAGTGCCGAGAGCACCCTGGCGGCGCAGTGGTGACACACCACGACCCGCTGGCCGTCGTTGGACCGGCGCGATGCGCCGCAGTGGCACGCTTGCGCGCAGCGTGCTCGTCCGCACGGCCCTGGTTGGCCGTCGTCGTCGCGACGGCGGAGACCTGCTGACCACCACCGGATCCGCGGACGTCGTCCCGGACGACCTCGCGAGCCTGGACCGCCGGGACCTCGTGGTCCCGCGCAACCCGGCCGCGCAGTCGCCCGCGCTGGACGAGCCGCTGGCCGGTCCGATCTCCATCCCGCTCCTCCCCGGCGAGCGCACCCTCGACCGGCGGATCAAGTTCGGCCTGGTCAACGCCTGCACCATCTCCAGCATCATGTGGGGGATGTTCGCGGTGTTCCTGAGCATGCAGGGGCACGTGCCGTGGGCCGCCGCCTGCATCCTGGCGTGCGTCACGTTCGACGGGCTCGACGGCGCGCTGGCCCGCAAGTTCGGGGTCGCCAGCCCGTTCGGCGCCCAGATGGACTCGATGGCGGACATGTCGTCGTTCGGGCTCGCGGTGCCGGTCGTGCTGTTCAGCTGGCTGCAGCCGGTCGCGCCGGTCTGGCTGCTGGGCCCGGCCTGCGCCCTGATCGCGGTCTGCTCGGCGATCCGGCTGGCCCGGTTCAACGTCTCGCCCAAGGACGGCCGGTTCTTCTGCGGCGTCCCGACCACGATGGCGGCGACGATCCTGGCGCTGTCCGTGCTGCTGATCAAGCCCACCATGGGGCTCGCCGTGGCGGTCGCGGTCATCGCGCTGCTGATGGTCACCACGTTCCCGTACGCGAAGCTGGCCCGGGTGCTGCGCCTGCCGCGCTGGCTCCTGGTGGTGCCGGTGCTCGGCGGCCTCGCCGACTACCAGATCACCTTCATGGTGCTGATCGGCGCCTACCTGGTCAGCGGCCCCGTCCTCTGGCTCCGGCACCGCGAAGCCGCCCTGTAGAACGCGCGCAAAGGCCCCGTACCCATCAAGGGTGCGGGGCCTTTTGCTTGGGGTCTCTAGAGCCAGCGGGCGATGACCGTGGAGCCGCCGACCACGCGGTCGCCCGGGGCCACCAGGGGCTCGGCCGCGTCCACGGGCAGGTAGACGTCGGTGCGGGAGCCGAACCGGATCAGCCCGTACCGCTCGCCCCTGGCCAGCATCGAACCGACCGGCGCGCGGCGCACGATCCGGCGGGCGATCAGCCCGGTGCGCTGGGCGACCACGACCCGGCCGTGCGTGCTGTCCAGCACCGTGTACGCCGCGACGTTGTGCTCGGCCTCGGGCTTCATCGCCGCGGCGAACCCGCCGTCCTCGACGAACGAGTCGACCACCCGGCCGGCGACCGGCGCGCGGTTGACGTGCACGTCGAGCACCGAGAGGAACACGGCGATCCGCAGCCACTCGACCTGCTCGCCGAACCGGTCGTCGGTGAGCCGCTCGACGGAGAGCACCTTGCCATCGGACGCGGCGACCACGGCCGACGGGTCCTCGGGGACGTCGCGCTCGGGGTCGCGGAAGAACGCGGCGACCGGCAGGGCCAGCGCGGCCGGGAGCAGCCAGAGCTTGGTCCGGGGCGCGACGACCTTGGCGGCCGTGGCCAGCCCGACGCAGATGCCGAACGCGGCCACGCCGTTGGAGTCGATGTTCATGCCCCCGGCGAGGGGGACGCTGCTCGTCCGGAACGCCGGGGCCAGGTCGGCCGCCGACTCCACGCTGCCCGGGGTGAACCGCAGCCGGTGCACGCGGACCGGCGGGGTGGACCGCAGGACGAGGTCGCTGCCGACCCCGTACGCGGTGACCTGGCGCGCGATCTCGTCGTTGGCCTGGCTGCCCGTACCCGGCAGGACCGGCACGGCCAGGGACAGCACGCCGCCGGGGGTGAGCAGGGCCCGCAGCGCCGCCAGGGTGTCGTGGGCGTCATCGGCGCTGCCGACGATCTGGCCGGCCACGATGACCACGTCGGCGGGCTTGGCCTGGGACAACTTCTCGATCACCTCGACGCCCGGGGCGCTGAACGCGTCCTCGCTGAGCACCGTGAGGGTGTCGTCGGGGCCGAGCGCGTCGAGCACCGCGACCAGGAGGGGCGAACCGACCTCGGCGCCGACCAGGAGGCCCGACTTGGGGCCGGGGTGGCGGGTGAACTCGGCGGCGAGCGCGCGGGCGGTCCGGTCGTTGATCCTGGCCGGGGCGAGCGCGAGCTCGGTGACGATGGATTGGGTCATGGTGTGAGGCTCTTCTCGACGGGCTGGGCCTGTTCCAACAGCCAGCATATGCGGCGGTCGGAACAGGCCCGGGTGCCGACCTGGCTCAGATATCGACGGGTTCGTCGGGACGCTCCTCCGGGCGGGGCCGGCCGCCCAAGATCGACGTGGTGATCCCGAGTACCCCGATCCCGACCAGCGCGGCCGCTCCGGCCCAGGCCAGGGTCGCTCCGGAGACGTCCACGACCTGGGCGAGGACCCACCAACCGGTCCCGGCGAGGAACAGCACGCCGAAGACGAGGGACACGGCGTCGAGCCGGTGCGGCTTCACCGGGTCACCCGCGCGGTGCCGAACTTCACGTTCAGGTTGATGATCAACTTGCCGCCTCCCGCTCCGTCGATCCCCAGGTCGGTGATCGTCGACTGCTGGCCCTCGGGGGCCACGTGGGTACCGAGGATCGTCGCCTCGCCGTTGCTCACGTTCGGGCGCACCTCGACGTCGACCTTCGAGGGCAGCAGGACCCGCATCTCGCCGGCCTCGGTGCTCACCGCGACGGTGACGGTCCTGTCGGTGAAGTCGACGGCCCGCAGGTCCAGGGTGCCGAGGCCGACCCGGATCGAGTACTCGGGGTCGATCACGCCCACGCTCTGCGGGATCCAGGTGCGCTGGCCGCCGTCCCGGACGACGGACTTGCGGACCTCCGTGGCCGAGGCCGAGACGGCCAGCCCGAACGCGAGCACGAGACCCAGGGCGATCAGCTTGTAGCCACGGCCGAGGAACGTGCCGACCACCAGGCCGGCGCCGACGATGCCGAGCGCGACGCCGAAGTACGAGGCGACCGAAACGCCCCAGCCGGTCGCGTCGAGGATGCCGAGGACGCCGAGGCCGATCAGCACCGCGAACAGCGTCAGCCGGCTGAGGATGGACTTCTCCTTCGGCCGCTTCGGGGGCTTCGGGAGCCGGGGCGGCACCTGGGGCGGGATCCATGCCGGCTGGTAGGGGCCGTGCGGCGCGAAGGGTACGTTCCCAGCCGGCTGGTACGGCCCGTGCGGGGCGAACGGCACGCTTCCGGCCGGCGGGGCCACCGGCGGGCCCGCGGGGTTCTGGGTGGCCTGTGCGGGCATGTAGTAGGCCACGGGGGCCGGCGTCGCGGGCGGTCCGAACGCGGGCGGGCCGCCCGGGACCCCGGTCGGAGCCCCGCTCGGCCGCTTGTTCACCAGCAGCACCACCCCGACGACGATCAGCGCGAGCATCGCGGCGAACTCGAAGTTCGTGTCCGCGACCACGATCGCCCCGATCACCGAGCCGATCGCGACCAGGATCGTCACGAACGCCGGGGTACTGGACTGCCCCCGGCCGAGCAGGGCCTCGATCGGGGAGGCGGTGTCGCCGTCCTCGGACAGGAACAGCCACCCGGCGGCGTACGCCACGAGCCCCGCCCCGCCGAACAGCGCGAACACGGCGAACACGACCCGCCACAGCACCGGGTCCGTGTTGGTGGCCCTGCCCAGGGCGGCACACACGCCGGCCAGCTTGCGGCCCTCCTTGGGCCTGCTGTACCGCGAGCGGAAGTCCGCCGGCGGGGGCGGAACATGGGACGGAGTGGTCATGGTGTCGATACTGTCGGCTGCCGGACGTTTCCGCGTCGGGGATGCCACCCTGAGTCGACCCTGAACTTCCTCAGGGTTGCGGCCGACGAAAGATCCGGTGGTCGTCGGGTGACGGGGCGTGTGACGATCAACGGCATGGAGACAGCCACCAACAAGCTGCGCCGCCGGTCCGAGGGCCGGGTGCTCGCCGGGGTCGCCGCGGGCATCGCGGACCACCTCCGGGTGCCCCCGCTCGCCGTCCGCGCGGTGTTCATGGTGCTGCTCACCTTCTCGGGGCTCGGCGCCGTGCTGTACGCGCTGTTCTGGATCGTGCTGCCCACCTCCCAGCCCGCCGCCGGCATCCAGAAACGGAAGGGCCGCGACAGCGCCCAGCTGGTCGCGTTCACCGCCCTCGCGCTCGGCATCCTGCTGATCGCGAACCCGGGCGGCACCGCCGGGGTCCGGATGCTGCTCGGCTGGGTGGTCGCGCTGGTCCTGGTCGGCGCGGGCATCATCTGGCACCAGGCCGAGCCCGAGCGCTGGCAGCAGTGGAGCAGCGGCGGCCAGGCGATGCCGTGGCTGGCCCGGTTCCTCACCCACAACGACCGCCGGATGCTGCTCCTGCGGCTCGTCGGCGGCGGCATGCTGGTCATCGTCGGCATCATCGGCGTCATCGCGCTGACCAACATCATCCCGGGCGGCAGCGTCCTGGCCCTGATCAACGGCGCGCTGTTCGCCCTGATCGCGCTCGCCGGCCTCGCCCTGGCGTCCGGCCCGCTGCTGTGGCGGATGTGGGTCCAGCTCCGCGACGAGCGCGAGGGTCGGATCCGGGAGACCGAACGGGCCGAGTTCGCCGCGATCGTGCACGACCAGGTGCTGCACACCCTGGCGCTGGTCCAGCGGCACGCGGAGGACCCGAAGATGGTGCTCCGGCTCGCCCGGGGCCAGGAGCGGACCCTGCGCAACTGGCTGTACAAGCCGTCCGGCTCGCCCGACGAGCGGTTCGCCGCCGCGCTGGAGGCCGCCGCCGCCGAGGTCGAGGACAGCTTCACGCTCGGCGTCGACCTGGTCGTCGTCGGGGACTGCGCCGTGGACGACCAGGTCAGGGCTCTGGTCCAGGCGGCCCGCGAGGCGATGGTCAACGCGGGCAAACACGCGGGCGTGGAAACCATCTCCGTGTACGCCGAGGCGGAGCCCACCGAACTCAGCGTCTTCGTGCGCGACCGGGGGATCGGGTTCGACATGGCGGGGGTCGGCGAGGACCGGCACGGCGTCAAGGGTTCGATCATCGGACGGATGGAACGGCACGGCGGGCGGGCGGAGATCCGCAGCACGCCGGGCGATGGCACAGAGGTGCGGTTGACCGTGACCCGCCGCAAAGAAGGAGAATGAGGGCATGGACGCGCTGAGGGTGTTTCTGGTGGACGACCACGCGATGTTCCGCGCGGGGGTGCGGGCCGAGCTGGGCAAGCGGGTCAACGTGATCGGCGAGGCCGGTACGGTGGCCGCCGCCGTGGCCGCCATCAACGCCGAGAAGCCGGACGTCGTGCTCCTCGACGTGCACATGCCCGACGGGGGCGGCCGGGCCGTGCTGGAGGCCGTCCGGCGCGCGAGCCCCGACGTGAAGTTCCTGGCGCTGTCGGTCTCCGACGCCGCCGAGGACGTGATCGGCCTGATCCGGGCCGGTGCCCGCGGCTACGTGACCAAGACGATCTCCCCGGACGAGCTGGCCGACGCGGTCCGCCGGGTCGCCGACGGGGACGCGGTGTTCAGCCCCCGGCTGGCCGGGTTCGTCCTGGACGCGTTCGCGTCGCGCTCCGAGGCGCCGGTGGCCGACCCGGAACTCGACCAGCTGACGAACCGCGAGCGCGAGGTGTTGCGGCTGCTGGCGCGCGGTTACGCGTACAAGGAAATCGCCAAGGAGCTCTACATCTCCATCAAGACCGTTGAGACCCATGTGTCCAATGTGTTGCGGAAGCTCCAGATGTCAAATCGGTATGAGCTATCACGTTGGGCGGCAGATCGACGTCTGGTGTAGGTAAATTGATCAGCGTGTCACTGTAGACAAATTGGGCGGTTCTGGGGCGGGCCTGGGATTTGCACCTCGCAGGGGGATGTGTTGATCTCGGTTCGGGGCCAATAATGCGGCGTCGCGTCACCCGATCTCGGGAAGGACCCATCCGCAGTGCTCATCACCAGACTCCGCACGGCCGTCGCAATGGTCGCCATCGGTGTGGCGACCGTTGGCCTCGCGTCACCGGCGCTCGCCGCTGACCCGGTACAGGGCCAGATCGGCACCGTCTCGCACGACGGCAAGTACACGAACAACTACCTGAACGGGTCGATCAGCGACGGTAAGGCCGCGGACCACCCGGTGGGCCTGATCGGCCTGACCACCCCGGTGCAGGGGGGCGAGCAGAAGCTCGTCTACTGCATCGACATCAAGACCAGCCTGGGCGCCTCCGAGAAGCCGATCTACAACGAGGCCGACTGGTCCGTCGCGAAGCACATCTCCGAGGCGAACCTGCTCAAGATCAACTGGATCTTGCACAACAGCTACCCGAGCAAGAGCGCCGCCTCGGTGCGCGACGCCGCCAAGGCCGCCGCCGAGAACAAGACGCTGGCCGTGCCTGCCGACGAGTACATCGTGTACGCGGCGACCCAGGCCGCCATCTGGCACTACAGCGACAACTTCAAGCTGCTCGGCAACGCCGCTGACCACGACAAGCGGAAGTTCACCGAGGCCGAGTACGCGCAGGTCAAGAAGATCTACGACTACCTGCTCGGCGTCGGCGTCAAGGCCCCGGCCAAGCTCGGCATCTCCATCACCCCGCCCAGCGCGGACGGCAAGGTCGGCGACAAGGTCGGCCCCTACGCCGTGACCAGCACCGTCGGCGACGTCGCGCTCTCCGCGACCGGCGGCAAGGTCGTCGACACCGACGGCAAGGCCATCACCAAGCTCGCCGACGGCGGCAAGTTCTGGCTGACCGGCGACGCCGAGGGCACCGTCAAGGCCACCGCCACCGGCTCCGGCGTCATCGAGCTGGCCCGGGTCTTCGTGAACTCCCGCGGCGCGGACTTGACCCAGAAGGTCATCCTGCCCGGTGACAAGAAGGTCGACGTCAAGGCCGAGGCCGTCGCGAACCTCACCGCGACCCCGACCCTGCCGGTCACCGGTGCCGCCGCCGCTGGCATCGCCGGCGCCGGGGTGCTGCTGCTCGGAGTGGGCGGCGGGCTGGTGCTGATGCGCCGCCGCCGGATCAACTTCCAGGCGTAACGACCCAGAGCAAGCCACAGAGGGGGGTACCCGTTGCGGGTGCCTCCCTTTTGGCGTTCCGGCGGCGTGGGCGGCACAGGGCCGGGCCCGTCCGAGGCACTGTTCGGGCGGGCTTGCTCTCTGCCCCGCACAGAGCCCGAGTCCGCAGCCGAGCCCGCGCATCCCGCAGGAGGAGCTGGGCAAGCTGCTCCAACGGGTGCTGCTGCCCCGGGAGGCTTCGGCGGCGTCAAGGTCTAGCCGGCGGGGTCACGGCACAGCCGGCCGGGCTGGCTCGTCGGAAGAGCGGGCGGCGGTCGGGGCGAGTGGGCCCGGCCACCGGGCACGCCGCGTGCTCCGAGACGGCGCGCACCCCGAGATGGCGCGCGTGTCCCGAGGCGCCGCGTGCCCCGAGACGACAGCGGCACCCTGCGCGGACATGCGCGCGGGTGCCGACTGGCGGGGATCGGGGCGGGGGAGCCCGTACCCGGAAAAGGGGTGGGGTAGAACTAGAGCCTGCCCCGGCCTGCGCGGAGGATGAGCAGCGCCAACTGGGTGCCGTCCTCGCCGAGCTCCGCCTTGAACTGCTCCAGGATCTCCCGCTCGCGGGCCAGCATCAGCCTGGTGCCCCCGGCCGCGACCCGCACGGTGCCGACCTCCTGGGACAGGCTCGCGCGTTCACGCCAGAGCCTGATGAGTTGTTCGTCGATACTGTTGATCCTGGTGCGGAGCTCGGAGATGCGGTCGGCGGACTCGCCGGTGGCTCCGGTGGTGTTGCTGGGGGCGATCGCTGCGGCGCTCATGTCGTTTCTCCTGGGGTGAAAAGGTTCTGGCCTTTGCCCGGAAACGAGAAAACGCCCCGAGCTGTGAGCCCGAGGCGTTCGTAGGTCAGTTACGCGAGACCTACGGCTGCCGGGACCCCGGTGCCGTAGTAAAAAAATCGCGCACAGTGCTGCATGGGTCCGAGTATGCCACAGGAACCGGGAGATGGAAGTGGCCCCGATCGAAAATGATCGGGGCCACCGCGTGCCGTGTGACTAGACAGTCAGTGTCCAACTGTCGATCTTGCCGGTGTCGGCGGAGTACATGTCCTGGACCTTGAGGGTCCAGACGCCGTTGGCGGCGTGGGAGGAGACGTTGACCGTGTACGTCGTGTTGATGTTGGCCGCGCTGTCGTTGCTCTCGGTCTTCAGGCGGTACGAGGTGCCGTTCGGGGTGACCAGGTCGATCCGGACGTCACCGCGGTAGGTGTGCGGGATGACGACGGCGACCTTCGTGCTGGCCGACGCGTTGCGGTTGCAGCCGGAGATCGTGATCTTGCTGGTCACGGCCGCGCCCTTGTCCGGGATCGCGACGTCCGTCCCGTTCGTCACCGGTGCGCAGCTGCCGCCGGTCGGCTGGACGGTCGGGGTCGGCGACGGGGTGGACGTCGTGCCGGTCAGGTCCCACAGGGCGTAGGAGATGACGTCGGCGTGCCGGTCGAGCGACGTGTCGTTGATGTTGCTGATCGTGTCGCAGGACCGGTGGTAGCAGGGGTCGTAGGCCGCGTTGGCCGTGCCGCCCCACTTGGTCGCCTGGGCGGAGGTCTTGGTGCCCTCGGCCCCGGAGAACGTGCCGCCGGTCGGGATGCCCACGTTGTAGAAGGAGCCGTGGTCGCTGCGGCCGTCCACGTCGATGTACTCGGTCTGCACGTTGAGCGACGTGAAGCCCCGCACGAGGAGGTCGCGCAGGGCGGTCCCGTTGGTGTCGTCGTTGTAGACGAAGTACCCGGGGTTCGGCGAACCGGTCATGTCGAAGTTCAGGTACGCCTTGATCCGGGTCCGCTCGGCGCTCGACAGCGAGTTCACGTAGGCCTTCGAGCCGAGCAGCCCCAGCTCCTCGGCACCCCACCAGGCGAACCTGACGGTGACCCCCGGGGTGGGCCGGGCGTTCTTGAACGCCTTGGCGACCGCGAGCAGCGAGGCGCTACCGGTGCCGTTGTCGTTGATGCCGGGGCCGGACGAGACGCTGTCCAGGTGGCCGCCGAGCATGATCACCTTGGACGTGTCGGTGCCGACCAGTTCGGCGGTCACGTTGTAGCTGGTGCCGGCCGAGGTGGAGAACGACTGCTCCTTGACGGTGAGGCCCAGGGCGGTCATCTCGGACTTGACGTGGTCGACGGAGGCCCGGTAGCCGGTGCGGCCGGTGTACCGGTTGCCGCTGTTGTTGTTCGCGATGGTCTGCAGGTTGGTGAGCTGCGCCTTCACGTCGGCGACCGCGATGTCGGGGGCGCCGTTCGGCAGTGCCGCGAGCGCGGTGGACGGGGCGGCGTTGGCCGTCGGACCCGCCAGGGCGACTCCGATGGCCAGGATGGCGGCTGCGGCCGCCGCGAGGGGAAGCTTGCGGTTCATGCTGTCCGTGCCTTTCCCAGGATGAGGGGAGGGCCGGCCACCCGAGGGTGACCGGCCCCGATGCTGGGCGTACCTAGACCGTCAGGGTCCAGCTGTCGATGTTGCCGGTGTCGTACGAGTACAGGTCCTGCACCTTGAGGGTCCAGGTGCCGTTCGCCTGCTGGGCCGAGACGTTGACGGTGTACGTCGTGTTGACGTTCGCCGCGCTGTCGTTGATGTTCTCGGTCTTCAGGCGGTACGAGGCGCCGTTCGGTCCGACCAGGTCGATCCGGACGTCACCGCGGTAGGTGTGCGGGATGACCACGGCGACCTTGGTGGTGGCCGAGGCGTTCCGGGCGCACCCGGTGATGGTGATGGTGCTGGTCACGGCCGCGCCGGCGTCCGGGATCGCCACGTCGGCGCCGTTGGTGACGGCGGCGCAGGTGGTCGGCGAGCCGGTCGGGGAGGCGGTCGGCGAGGACGTCGGGCCGACGGTGGGGGTGCCACCGCACGGCGCGTCGTTGCCGGCCACGTTCACCGCGGTCCAGGCGGCCTGGACGGCGCGGTACTCGGCCGAGCAGTTGCCGTACAGGTCCGTGGCGGCCTTGAGGGTGTAGGCACGGGACGTGTTGGCCGGGTTGGCCGTGTTCACGTAGGAGGTGTTCGACGTGAAGTACGCGTCGAGCGCCTTCCACCAGATCTTCTCGGCCTTGGCGCGGCCGATACCGACGACGGCGGGGGCCGAACCGCAGACCGGCGAGGTGCCGTACGCGGTGGAGCCGGTGCCCTCGGCGAGGTTGAAGTAGAAGTGGTTCGCGACACCGGACGAGTAGTGCACGTCGATGTTCTTGGTGCTGGTCGACCAGCAGCCGTGCGACGAACCGTCCAGGGTCGGGTTGTACATGTACCGCAGCGGCGTGCCGTTGCCGTTGATGTCGATCTTCTCGCCGACCTGGTAGTCACCCGGGTCCGAGGAGGTGTTCGCGTAGAACTCGACCATGTTGCCGAAGATGTCGGAGGTCGCCTCGTTCAGGCCACCGGACTCGCCGGAGTAGGTCAGGCCGCCGGAGACCACGGACTCGGTGACGCCGTGGCTCATCTCGTGGCCGGCCACGTCGAGGGAGACCAGCGGCTTGTTGTTGCCGTCGCCGTAGGTCATCTGGGAACCGTCCCAGAAGGCGTTCACGTAGTTGCTGCCGTAGTGCACCCGGCTCGGCACGCCCGCGCCGTTGCCGAAGATGCCGTTGCGGCCGTGGGTGTTCTTGAAGTAGTCGAACGTCATCGCGGCACCGAAGTGCGCGTCCACGGCGGCGGACTGGCGGTTGGCGTTGGTGCCGGTGCCCCAGGTGTTGTCCGCGTCGGTGAAGTTGGTACACGTCGACGTGCCGTTGTTCATGTCGCACGTGTTGCCGTTGCCGTGCGACGGGTCGATCATCGTGTACGTGCTGCCCGACTGCGTCGTGTCGACGGTGACCGTGCCCGAGTACAGGCTGTTGCCGGTGCCGTTGATCGACTCGATCTCGTCGAACGAGCCGCGCACCGCACCCGTGCGGGCGTCGGTGATGACGTGCAGCTTGCTCGGGGTCTGGCCGTTCATTCCTTCGACGACAGTTTCGAAGGCGAGAACGCCGTTACCGTCGGCGGCGTCGACCATCAGCTCGGGCGTGCCGACGCGGGCGACAGTTCCCACGAAGGTGCGCTCGGCGGACGACTTGGCCGCGTCGGCGGTGATGCCGGGGGTGGTGCTGATCGCCAGCGGTGAGTTCAGCGCGTTGCTCACGCTGGACAGGGCGCCGCCGGGCGCGTTGTGCACGACGAAGTCGCCGCCGTAGACCCGCAGCCCGTTGTACTGGCGGGTGTAGCGCACGTGCGTGGCGCCGGTCGCGGCGTCGACGCGCGAGCTGAAGACCTTGTACTGGTCGTTCGCCGTGCCCCGGATCGCGGCACGGTTGCCCGACAGGACCGAGTTGGCCTGGGCCACGGCCTGCGACTGGGTGGGTATCTGTGGGGTCGCGCTGGCCATGCTGGCCACCCCGACCGCCATGCCGGCGAAGAGCGCTACCGCTCCCGCCGCGGCTAGAGACCGTTTCACCCGGTGCCTCCCATTCACTGAGGGGAATGTGACTGCTGTCACGAACGCATGTATAACAGTGTGCGTAACTCGAGTAAAGGGGCCTGTAACACCTTGGCCGTGATCAAACCGGATGGGTTACGGTGTGTGTTATGGCGGGTGCAGTGAGCAGTCGGGAGTCCCTGGGCGCTCGGTTATACCGACTTCGTACACAAAAAGGGCTCACGCAGAAGGAGCTCGCGGGCGACAGGTACACCGCCGCGTACATCTCCACGGTCGAGGCCGAGCGGCGTACCCCGTCCACCGACGCGCTGGCGTACTTCGCGTCCCGGCTGGGCGTCTCACCCGCCGAACTGAGCACCGGGCGCCCCACCGAGCTGCCCGTCGACCTGCTCATCTCCCTCGCCGAGGCCGACCTGGCCGGCAAGCCCGGCGCGTACGGCCGGATCCGGACCCGGGCCGCCGAGCACGGACTGACCCGGATCGAGGCCCTCGCGCTCACCGGCATGGGCGAACTCGACGGGGCCGACGAGCTGCTCGCCGCCGAGCCGATCACCGTGCGGGTGCCGCTGCTCACCGCGCGGGCGCGGGCGGTCCGGCCGGCGGAGGCCGCGTACCTCCTGGAGAACGCCCTCGCCCAGCTGCACGCCGACGGCCTGCCCGACCCCGACGCCGAGGCCGAACTCCGCTACGCCCTCGTGCACACCTACACCGACCTCGGCCTCACCGAGCGCGCCGTCGAACAGGCCGACGCCGCCGGTGCCCTCGTCGGGCCGACCGCCGAGGCCGCCGCCGTCGTCGAGCGGTACCTGCGCACCGCCCGCACCCTGCGCGACCAGGGCCGGTGGGCCGACGCCGAGGCCGCCGCCGAACGGGCCCGGGCCGCCTGCCGCCGCCGCGAACAACGGCACTCCGCCGCCGTCGGCCAGTGGGCGCGCGGCCGGCTGCTCGCCCGGTCCGGGGAACACGCCGCCGCCGTCGCCGAACTCACCCACGCCCGGGACCTGCTCGGCGCCGCCGTCGCCGGGGACCTCGCGGAGATGCTCTGGCGGGTCGGGCGGACCGGGGACGCGTTGGCGGTGGCGGCGGAGGCCGAGCCGGCCGTGGCGTACCGGATCAAGGGGTTGATCGCCCGGGACGCCGGTGAGCTGGAGGCCGCCGAGCGCGAACTCCGGGCGGCGCTGGGGGTGTCCGTGGGGCTGGAGACGTGCACCGTCGCCCGTGAGCTGGGGGATCTGCTCCGCGCGGCCGGCCGGGAGATGGAAGCCATCGACGTGTACCGGCAGGGGCTCGAAGCCGTCGAGTGAGGCTCAGCGGGATTTGTCGGGGGTGCGGCCTAGACTTTGACGCGATGGACACGCTGTTTGACACCTCGCCCCTGCTCGACGGACTCAACGACCAGCAACGCGCGGCGGTGGAGCACGCGGGCACGCCGCTGCTGATCGTGGCCGGGGCCGGATCCGGCAAGACCCGGGTCCTCACCCACCGGATCGCCTACCTGCTGGCCCACCGGGGGGTGCAGCCCGGCGAGATCCTGGCCATCACCTTCACGAACAAGGCGGCCGGGGAGCTCAAGGAGCGGGTCGCGCACCTGGTCGGCGGCCGGGCGCGGATGATGTGGGTGTCGACGTTCCACTCGGCCTGCGTGCGGATCCTGCGCGCCGAGCACGCCCTCGCCGGCCTGAAGTCCACCTTCTCGATCTACGACGCGGACGACTCCCGCCGCCTGGTGACCCTCGTCGCCCGCGAGCTGGACCTCGACCCGAAGCGCTACCCGGCCCGGGGCCTGGCCGCCCAGATCAGCAACCTGAAGAACGAGCTGGTCGACCCCGA
Organism: Longispora urticae; assembly: GCF_053902585.1. Classification (NCBI taxonomy): domain Bacteria; kingdom Bacillati; phylum Actinomycetota; class Actinomycetes; order Micromonosporales; family Micromonosporaceae; genus Longispora; species Longispora urticae. The sequence continues at coordinate 195,979 of NZ_JAQZSH010000035.1, read as the reverse complement.
GGACTTCTCCACCAAGGCCGAGGGCCCGGCGCAGCGCACCCTCGCCGAGGTGTACGCGCTGTACCAGCGCCGGCTCCGCGAGGCGCACGCGCTGGACTTCGACGACATCATCATGACGACGGTGCACCTGCTCCAGGCGTTCCCCGACGTGGCCGGGCACTACCGGCGGCGGTTCCGGCACGTGCTGGTGGACGAGTACCAGGACACCAACATCGCGCAGTACACGCTGATCCGTGAGCTCGTCGGCGACACCGGGGAGCTGTGCGTCGTCGGTGACGCCGACCAGTCCATCTACGCCTTCCGGGGCGCCACGATCCGCAACATCCTCGAGTTCGAGCGGGACTACCCGCAGGCCAAGACGATCCTGCTGGAGCAGAACTACCGCTCCACCCAGACCATCCTCACCGCCGCGAACGCCGTCATCTCCCGCAACTCCGACCGCCGGCCCAAGCGGCTGTGGAGCGACGCGGGCGACGGCGAGCAGATCGTCGGGTTCGTCGCCGACACCGAGCACGACGAGGCCAGCTGGGTCTCCCGCGAGATCGACCGGCTCGTGGACACCAAGGAGGTCCGCCCGGCCGACATCGCGCTGTTCTACCGGACCAACGCGCAGTCCCGGGTGTTCGAGGAGGTGTTCATCCGGGTCGGCCTGCCGTACAAGGTCGTCGGCGGGGTGCGCTTCTACGAGCGCAAGGAGGTCCGCGACGCCCTCGCGTACCTGCGGGCCATCGCCAACCCCGACGACCTGGTCAGCGTCCGGCGGATCCTGAACACCCCCAAGCGCGGCATCGGGGACCGGGCCGAGGCGTGCGTCGAGGCACTGTCCTTCCGGGACCGGATCTCCTTCGGCGCGGCCCTGCACCGCGCCGCCGAGGCCCCGGGCATCGCCGCCCGGTCCGCCAACGCCATCGCCGGCTTCGTCGACCTGATGGACGAGCTGCGGGCGCTCGCCGAGGTGGCTCCCCCCGAGGAGGTGCTGGAGGCGGTGCTGTCCCGCACCGGGTACCTGGAGGAGCTGGAGAACAGCGAGGACCACCAGGACGCCGGGCGGGTGGAGAACCTGCAGGAGCTCGTGAGCGTGGCCCGGGAGTACACGGAGCGGGTCGAGGCCCTGGAGGGGTTGGACGGGGACGTCGCGGCGGGGTCCGGGGACGGGGTCGGGTCGCTGGCCGGGGCGCCCGGGTCATCCGCGGCCCCCTCGGGCGGGCTTCCGGCCGGGGCCTCCGACGTGCTCCCGGCTGGCTCTCCGGCCGGGGGCGGCACGGGTTCCGGGGCGCGCGGCGCCGCCGCCGTCGCGCCCGGTGTCGGCGGGGCCGGGGCGACGCTCGCCGGGTTTTTGGAGCAGGTCGCGCTCGTCGCCGACGCCGACCAGATCCCGTCCGACACCGACGACGCGGGCGTGGTCACGCTGATGACCCTGCACACCGCCAAGGGGCTCGAGTTCCCCGTCGTGTTCCTCACCGGCCTGGAGGACGGCGTGTTCCCGCACATGCGGGCGCTCGGCGAACCCAAGGAGCTGGAGGAGGAGCGCCGGCTCGCGTACGTCGGCATCACCCGGGCCCGGCAGCGGCTGTACCTGTCGCGGGCGGTGACCCGGAGCGCGTGGGGGCAGCCGCAGTACAACCCGGCGTCGCGGTTCCTGGAGGAGCTGCCGCCGGAACTGCTGCGCTGGGAGTACGGCACGGGCACCACCGGCATCGGGATCGGCGCGGGCGTCACCGTGAGCCGCGGCGGCGGATCCGGGGCGACCGGCGCGCGGGGCATCGCGGCCCGGCTCGGCCTCGACTCGGGCATGCTCCGCTCCGCCAGTGAACTGGCGAAGGTGCCGAACCTGGAGCCGGGCGACCGGGTGAACCACGACAAGTACGGGCTCGGTCGGGTGCTGGCGGTCGAGGGGGTCGGGGCCAAGGCCCGGGCGCAGATCGACTTCGGCGACCAGACCCTGTGGCTGATGCTCCGCCACGCCCCGGTCTCCAAGCTCTGACCGGTGGCAGGGGCGGTCGGCCGGGCCGGAGCGGACGGACCTGACCAGGGGCGGATCGATCGGACATGGGTCGGCCGCTGCCGGCCGGCGCCGTCGCGGTCGGGTTCTGCTGGCTGGTGGAGCTGTCCCAGCTGACGCCCGTTCCGGCGGCCCTCTCGGAACGCAGCCTGGTGGCCCGGCTGGTGCTGGATGCCCGGTTCGACTGGGTGGACCTCGCCTGGTACCCGGTTGGCGTGCTGGCACTTCTCGCCCTGCACCTGCTGCTCCGCGCCCGGACGCGCGGCCCGGGCTAGCGCCACCAGCACGACTCCGCCGAGCCCCGACGACGACTCCCGATGGTCGGGGTGGGGGACCCGTACCCCTCTGAGGTTAAGTTTTCTTGACATGGTGTTGGGTTTGTTTTACCTTCACCATGTCAAGTTTGCTTTACATGAGAGGGGAGAGGCCATGCGTCCCCAGCGCCTCGCCAGGCTCGCCGGACTGTTCTATCTGATCGTCGGCGTCTTCGCCGGCTTCGCCTTCTACGGCCGCGCGGAGGTCCACGTCCCGGGCGACGCCGCCACCACCGCGCGCAACGTCGCCGAGCACGCCGGGCTGGTCCGGTACGGCTTCGTGGCGGACCTGGTGCAGGCCACGTTCTTCCTGTTCCTGGCCATGGCGCTGTATGTGCTGCTCAAGCACGTGCACCACAACGCGGCCCGCGCCATGGTCCTCTTCGTGGCGGTCGCCGTCGCCCTGATGTGCGCCAACATGCTGCACCAGTTCGGGGCGCTGCTCGTCGCCACCGACAGCTCCTACGCGGACGCTCTGGGCAGGCCGGGGGCCGACGCGCTGGTGCTCCTGCTGCTCGACCTGCACCAGTACGGCTTCCTCGTCGCGCAGATCTTCTTCGGCATGTGGCTGCTGCCGCTGGGGTACCTGGTGCACAGGTCCGGCATGCTGCCCCGGGCGCTGGCCTACCTGCTCTACGTCGGCGGCGTCGGGTATCTCGTGGACCTGCTCGCGCGGTTCCTGGTCCCGGACGTGGGGGACATCGTGAGCCCGTTCCTCGTCGCGCCGGCCGCGGTCGCGGAGATCTCGATGGTGCTCTGGCTGCTGATCAAGGGCGTCCGCACACCCCGACCCACAGCCTGACCCCGAGAGCGGATCAGCTCGACGGGTACGCGGCCGCGAGCCCCGGACAGCACGATGCCGGGTCGGTCTCCGGAGTGTTCACGGAGGCCGGCCCGGCATCGTCGCGGAGCAGCTGGCTGTCGTGCGGACCGCCGGTGGCACACATGCGACCGGCGCGCGCTCAGTTCAGCTTGACGCTACGCGCTCAGTTCAGCTTGACGCCGCGCGCGGCCATGAACGCCTGCGGGTCCACGGCGTTGCCGTTGTTCGCGCTGTCGCCGCCCACGTGCACCTCGAAGTGGCAGTGCGAGCCCATCGAGTTGCCCGTGTTGCCCATCAGGGCGATGTTCTGGCCCGCCTCGACGCGCTGGCCCTCGTGCACCTGGACGGCGGAGTTGTGGCCGTAGAGGGTGCGGACGCCGCCGCCGTGGTTGATGATCACGGCGAAGCCGTAGCCGCCGTAGTCGTAGGTGGCGGCCAGCTCGACGGTGCCGGCTGCTGCGGCCCGGATCTGGGTGCCCTCGCCGTTGGCCAGGTCGACGCCGGCGTGCAGGGCGCCCCAGCGCTCGCCGAACTCGCTGGTGAAGGTGTAGTCCGCGACGGGCGAGACCCAGGCGGGCTTCGGCGGCGGCGGGGGAGGCGGCGGCGGGGCCGCCGGGGAGGGGGTCGCCTCGGGCGAGGGGGTGGTCGCCGCGGCGGTGGACGGCGCGGGGGCGGGGTCCTGGCGCTGTGCGCGGTCGGCCCGGGCAGAGAGGTTGCGGTCACTCTCAGTTACGGCCGTCGAGGCGGTCGCGGGCTTGTCGCTGTTGACGGAAACGAGGGAGGCGACGGCCGCGAGGGTCACGGCGGCGATCGCGAGAGAGGCTCCGACGTAGCGGTTGCGCAGGGCGCCGGTCAGCGAGACCCGGTGCCGAATGACCTTGCTGGATCTTGCTGCATCCTGCTGAAGTGCATGTTCGTCAGGTTCGAACTGTTCTTCAGCGTCCTTGGTATGTCGCACGCGACAACCTCCGTAGCTAGCGAGTTGGCCGTCGCTAAGGCTGTCCCCTGACATCGATGACTGCCAAGCGTGATCATGGTTTCGTGACCTTTCGCTCGCGCTTGCTGACCGTCCGGATGAAAAATCAGGTGAGTCTCGTTACGGAAAGTGAGATTCGAGTGACCCTGCTCACTGTGGATGCGGTGTGGGTCACCCCCGAACCGCTGCGGTACCGTCAGCGGCAGGACGCGTGACAAGGGAGTCTCGATGAGTGCACGGATTCGGGTGGTCGTCGCCAAGCCTGGCCTCGACGGTCACGACCGCGGTGCGAAGGTGGTGGCCCGCGCCCTGCGCGACGCCGGCATGGAGGTCATCTACACCGGCCTGCACCAGACCCCCGAGCAGATCGTCGAGACCGCCATACAGGAGGACGCCGACGTCGTCGGGCTGTCCGTCCTCTCCGGCGCGCACATGACCCTCTTCGCGAAGGTCCTCGAACTGCTCCGCGAGCGCGGCGCGGACGACATCGTCGTCTTCGGCGGCGGCATCGTGCCGGACGACGACCTGCCGGAGCTCGAGCGGCTCGGCGTCGCGAAGATCTTCACCCCGGGCGCGACCACGACGTCGATCGTCGACTGGGTCCGCGAGCGGTTCGCCTCGACCACGGCCTGAGGGTCGGCCTCACCGACCGGTGGGCCCCGACACCACAGAACGACAGAAGTGCCGATGCGCGCCGAGCGAGGCGCGCGGCGTAACCATCAAAGGATCTTAGATCTTGATCTGACGCCTTGGCCCGCTGAGCGCGGGGAGGCGAAGGCGGAGGTGCGGCCGAATACCGGTGTTGTATTCGGGCGTGCCGACAACGCGCGCATCGTCGCGCTCAGCGGGCCCCACCCACAAAAGGTGAGGGACCAGACACACCCCTCACATGTCTGGTCCCTCGTGCACAACGCCCCGCCGCCACCCCTCGACCGACGAGGCATCGGCCGTTTTTCGTCGTCCCCAGTGGAGTCCGTTTCCTGGTGTTTCGTCCCCCGGGTCTGACATCCAGTTCAACGAGGCCCCGAGCCGGGGGTAACGCCCTCACCGGGGAGTTTTCGCAGTATTTTGTGGGGAGGCCCGCCCCGCCCGCTTCGGGAGGGAACGGCCGGCTGTGGATTAGCGCACAACGCGTACCCGCGTGTTCACCCGCGTGCGCGTGGACGGCTAGTCTGCGGCGTTAGGCCCGTCAATCCGGCGGGCGCGTCAGGACGACGGAACGGGACGCGCAAACGTGGACCTGTACGAGTACCAGGGGCGCGAGCTGTTCGAGCGGCACTCGTTGCCGGTCTTGAGCGGCGACGTAGCCACCACCCCTGAAGAAGCCCGCGAGATCGCCGAGAAGCTCGGCGTCCGGGTCGTAGTGAAAGCCCAGGTCAAGGTGGGCGGCCGAGGCAAGGCGGGCGGCATCAAGCTGGCCGACGACGCCGCAGAGGCCGAGACCCACGCCCGGGCGATCCTCGGCATGGACATCAAGGGCCACACGGTCGAGAAGGTCATGGTCACGACCACGGCCGACATCGTCGAGGAGTACTACTTCTCGTACCTGCTCGACCGGGCCAACCGCACCTTCCTCTGCATCGCCAGCGTCGCCGGCGGCATGGAGATCGAGGAGGTGGCGCACTCGGCACCCGAGAAGGTCGCCAAGGTCGCCATCGACGCCAGCAAGGGCGTGGACCTCGCGAAGGCCAAGGAGATCGTGGCGCAGGCCCAGTTCCCCGCCGAGGTCGCCGACCAGATCGCCGACATCGCCGTGAAGCTGTGGGCGGCGTTCGTGGCCGAGGACGCGACCCTGGTGGAGGTGAACCCGCTCGCCAAGCTCAGCGACGGCCGGGTCCTCCTGCTGGACGCGAAGGTCACCTTCGACGGCAACGCCGACTTCCGGCAGGCCGGGCACGAGGCGTACGAGGACAAGGACGCCGTCGACCCGCTCGAGCAGGCGGCGAAGGCCAAGGGCCTCAACTACGTCAAGCTCGACGGCCAGGTCGGCATCATCGGCAACGGCGCGGGCCTGGTCATGTCGACGCTGGACGTCGTGTCGTACGCCGGTGAGGAGTTCGGTGGCGTCAAGCCGGCCAACTTCCTCGACATCGGTGGCGGCGCCTCGGCCGAGGTCATGGCCGACTCGCTGGAGATCGTCATGTCGGACCCCGATGTGAAGAGCATCTTCGTCAACGTGTTCGGCGGCATCACCGCGTGCGACGCGGTCGCCAACGGCATCGTCTCCGCCCTCGCGCTGCTGCACGAGCGCGGCGAGGACGTCACCAAGCCGCTCGTCGTCCGGCTGGACGGCAACAACGCCGAAGAGGGTCGCCGCATCCTCGACGAGGCGAACCACGCGCTGGTCCAGCGCGTAGACACGATGGACGGAGCGGCCCGCAAGGCCGCCGAGCTCGCGGCTGCGGGGGTCTGACACATGGCTATCTGGCTGACTGAGGACTCCAAGGTCATCGTGCAGGGCATGACCGGCTCCGAGGGTATGAAGCACACCCGGAAGATGCTGGCCGCCGGTACCAAGATCGTCGGTGGCGTGAACCCGCGCAAGGCCGGCACCACGGTCGACGTCGACGGCGTCTCGCTGCCGGTGTTCGCGTCCGTGGCCGAGGCCATGGGACAGACCGGGGCCGACACCACGGTCATCTTCGTCCCGCCGGCGCACACCAAGAGCGCCGTCCTCGAGGCGATCGACGCGGGCATCGAGCTGGCCGTCGTGATCACCGAGGGCGTGCCGGTGCACGACACCGCCGCGTTCTGGGCGCACGCCGTCGCCACGGGCAACAAGACCCGGATCATCGGGCCGAACTGCCCCGGCATCGCCTCCCCGGGCGCGTCCAACGCGGGCATCATCCCGGCGAGCATCTCCGGCTCCGGCCGGATCGGTCTCGTGTCGAAGTCGGGCACGCTGACCTACCAGATGATGTACGAGCTGTCCGACATCGGCTTCACCACGGCCGTCGGCATCGGCGGCGACCCGATCATCGGCACCACGCACATCGACGCGCTCGCCGCCTTCCAGGAGGACCCGGCGACCGAGGCGATCGTGATGATCGGCGAGATCGGTGGCGACGCCGAGGAGCGTGCCGCCGCGTACATCAAGGAGCACGTGACCAAGCCGGTCGTCGCCTACATCGCGGGCTTCACCGCCCCCGAGGGCAAGACCATGGGCCACGCGGGCGCGATCATCTCCGGCTCGTCCGGGACCGCCGACGCGAAGAAGCTGGCGCTCGAGGCCGTGGGCGTGAAGGTCGGCAAGACGCCGTCCGAGACCGCGCGGCTGATGCGCGAGGTTGTGCAGGCTCTGTAAGAAATGACGAGGCCCGCGCCACCGCGTCGAGCGGTGGGGCGGGCCTTTTCGTGCCCGGGGAGCGTCGTGTCGGCACTCCTGGCGCGGGGGAGGGCTCTTTTCCGGGTACGAGGGGTGCGCCGCGTCGTCCCTGGCCCGTCAAGGTGCGCGGATGTTCGCCTAGAGTGGACAGCGATGGACGAGGAGACCTATACCGCCGCGCAGCGCGACACGGTGCTGGTCCGCACGGGTGCCCCGACGACGCCGGCCCGGAAGCGGCAGAAGCCGGTCTCCGTGCTCACCGCCGCCGTCGTGACCAGCGGCTGGGCGGCGCTGATCTCCTTCGCGCCCGTGATCGTCCTCGTCGCCGCCGGCTGGCTCCTCGACGGCAGCAGCGCCGCGTCCGTGACCGCGACGGTCCGGTTCAGCGCCGTCGCCTGGCTACTCGGCCACGGGGTGCCCCTCCAGGCCGGCGACATCACCATCAGCCTCGCCCCGCTGGCCCTCACCGCCCTCATCCTGCACCGCCTCGTCCGGGCCGGCGCGCACACCGCCCGGGGCATCGGGCTCGGCGCCTCGATCACGGACGCGCCGACCGACCCGCGCGAGGTGGCCAAGCTGCTCGCCCCGGTGATCGGCGCCGTCGCCGCGGTGTACGCGATGATCGGCGGCCTCGCCGCCGCCGTCGCCAGTACCGACGGCCTCACCGTCTCCCCGTTGCGCGCCGCGCTCACCACGGGCCTGCTCGCCGCGGTCACGGCCGGCGGCGGTGCGCTCGCCGAGTCCGGGCTGTTCGGCGGGGTGTGGCGGCGGGTGCCACGCCAGTCCCAGCACGCGCTGCGCACCGCCGTCGTCGGGGTGCTGCTCCTCTTCGGAGCGGGCGCGGCGGCCGCCGGGGTGGCCACGGCCGTCACCGGGGGCGCGGCGGGCGGCATGTTCCGGTCCTACTCCACCGGGGTCGCCGGCCAGGCCGGGCTCACCGTCCTCTGCCTGGTGTACACGCCGACGGTCGCGATCTGGGCCATGAGCTACCTGGTCGGCCCCGGGTTCGCGTTCGGGGTGGACACCGTGGTGAGCCCGCTGAGCGTCGAGCTCGGCGCGCTGCCCGGTTTCCCGATCCTCTCGGGGCTGCCCGACCGGCCGGTGAGCTGGCTCGGCGGGCTCGCGATCCTGATCCCGCTGCTGGCCACGGCGCTGGCGGGGGCGCTGCTGGCGCGGCGGTCGGAGCTGCGTACCCCTCGACTGGCGAAGGCCGCGATGCTCGCCGGGATTCCGGCGGCGGTGATCTGCGCGCTGCTCGCGCTGGCCGCCAGCGGGTCGTTGGGGGCGGAGCGGTTGACGGAGATCGGGCCGAGCTGGTGGCAGTTCGGGTTGTTCGGGGGGTTGGCGGTCGCGATCGGGGCGCCGTTGGGCGCCGTGGGGTACCGGTTGCTGAGGACCCTGCGGCGTCGGTAGCGGCGGAGGTGGTGCCGCCCGACCCGCCGGGCCGGACGCGCGGGACGCCCGGTCGGCCGTGTGCCGACGCGGGCGTCACCCTGGTCCGCTCAGTAGCCGTTGTCCATGTCGCTGATCCGGTCGTTGATGGAGCCCCAGTCGGTGAGCGCGCACACCCCGATCCCGATCAGGATGGCCACCGCGCCGAGGATCAGGCCGATCAGCGAGAGCGTGCGGTTGTTGGCCTCCCCGGACTGGGCCTTGCGCATCCCGAGGACGCCCATGACGACGGCCGGGATGCCCGCGAGGATGCCGAGCCCGCAGCACCAGGACAGGACGACGCCGGCGATGCCGAAGCTCAGCGCCAGGATGCCGTAGATGTTGCCCTTGGGTTTGGGCTGCTCCATCGGGGCCGCACCGTACGGCGGCATCGTGGGCGGCATGCCCGCGCCGGGGTTGCCGGCCGGCGGGTACTGGTAGCCCTGGGGCACCCCGCCGGGCGGCGGGGGAATCGGCACGTCGTCGTGGGACGGCGGGGGCATCCCGCTCGGGCTGGAGCCGTAGGTGGTCGGCTGCGGGGAACCGTAGGTCCCCGGCTGCGGCGAGCCGTAGGTGCCGGGCGGCGCGGAGCTCGGCGGCGGCGCGCCGTACGTCCCGGGGCCGGTCTCGAACGGCGGGGAGCTGGTCGGCGGCGACCCGTAGGTGCCGGGCCCGCTGGGCGGGGTGCCGTACGGGCCGGGCTCGTGGCCGGGCGGCGGAGTCGGCGGCGCGCTGCCGTACGGCGGTGGGGGCGGGCTGCTCGGAGGGTCGGCGCCCAGGGGCGGTGGCACGGTCGGCGGCGGGACGATCTGCGGCACATCGTCCGGCGGTCGGGGCGTCTCCGGGTAGTCGGGCCCGCCCGGAGGTGGCGGCGGTGGCATCGTCATGAGCTGATCGTATGCACCGATGAATCATTTAGGAGTGTAAATCGGGGAGAAACGGACGGACCCGACCTCTGTCGAGGTCGGGTCCGGGTGTCCGTCCTAGTAGCCGCTGCTCGCGCTGCCGGCGTTGATGATCAGGCTGCCGATGCAGCAGATCGCGTAGAGGGCGTAGAGGCTACCGCCGACGATCGTCGCGATCTTGGCCCACTTCTTCGCGCCGGCGGAAGCCTCCTGCGCACCGGCGTAGTCGCCGGCGGCCAGGAGCCCGTTGACCTTCGACGCGTTGATGATCGCCGGGATCGCCAGCGGCCAGAACAGGAAGATGGTCAGGATCGACCACACCATGTAGTTCTGGATCTCGCCGGTGGGGGCGGGCTGGCCGTAGGCGGGCTGGCCGTACGGCTGGCCGTACTGCGGCTGCTGCGCGGCGTACGGGTCGGGCTGCTGACCGTACTGCGGCTGCTGGCCGTACGGGGGCTGCTGCGGCTGCTGCCCGTACGGCGGCTGGTTCGGGTCCTGGTTGGGGTAACCCATCGGGTTGGACTCCTCGTGCTGATGACAGGGGTTGCGACGTGCGCAGCGTACCCGCACGCCGCCAACCGGTACATCCCGATCCGGCCCTGGGTCCAGCCACGGTCGGCAACCCGACTAGGGTTGAGGCGAACCGACGTGTCACCTGCGAGGAGTCCTGCTGTGGCCGCCCGTCTCGTCCTCCTGCTGTCCGGCACCGGAAGCAACCTGGCCGCCATGATCGAAGCGTGCGCGGATCCGGCGTACGGCGCGCGGATCGTCGCCGTCGGGGCCGACCGCCCCGGGGCCAAGGGCCTGGAGATCGCCGCCGCCGCGGGCATCCCCACCTTCGTCGAGGTCGTGAAGGACCATCCGACCCGTGAGGACTGGGACGCGGCGCTGACCGCGCACGTCGCCGGGTACGAGCCCGACCTCGTCGTCTCCGTCGGCTTCCTCAAGCTGGTCGGCAAGGAGTTCCTCGCCCGGTTCGGCGACCGCTACATCAACACGCACAACGCGCTGCTGCCGTCCTTCCCGGGCATCCACGGCCCGCGCGACGCGCTGGAGTACGGCGTCCGGTTGGCGGGCGCGACTCTGTTCTTCGTCGACTCCGGCGTCGACACCGGGCAGATCATCGCCCAGGTCGCCGTACCCGTCGAGCTCGACGACACCGTGGAGACCCTCACCGAGCGGATCAAGGTCGCCGAACGGGCGCAGCTCGTTGAGTACGTAGGCAGGCTGGTCCGCGAGGGCTGGACGATCTCAGGCAGAAAGGTGTACATCCCGTGAGGCAGCCGATTCGACGGGCACTCATCTCCGTCTACGACAAGACCGGCCTCACCGAGCTGGCGCAGGCGCTGGGCGCGGCGGGCGTCGAGATCGTGTCGACGGGTTCGACGGCCAACACCATCGAGGCCGCCGGGGTCGCGGTGACCCGGGTCGAGGAGCTGACCGGTTTCCCCGAGTGCCTCGACGGCCGGGTGAAGACCCTGCACCCGAAGGTGCACGCGGGCCTGCTCGCCGACCGCCGGCTGGAGACGCACGTCCAGCAGCTTGAGGACCTCAAGATCGAGCCGTTCGACCTGCTGGTCAGCAACCTGTACCCGTTCGCGGCCACCGTCGCGTCGGGCGCGTCCGTCGACGAGTGCATCGAGCAGATCGACATCGGCGGCCCGGCCATGGTCCGCAGCTCGGCGAAGAACCACGCGAACGTGGCCGTGGTGACCTCCCCGGCGTTCTACCCGCAGCTCGTCGCGGCCGTCGCCGAGGGCGGCCTCACGCTGGCCGAGCGCCAGCAGCTCGCCGTCGAGGCGTTCCGGCACACCGCCTCCTACGACGTGGCCGTCGCGTCCTGGATGGGCAGCGTCGTCGCCCCGCCGGCCGACACCGCGTTCCCGGCCTGGATCGGCGGGACCTGGGACCGCTCGGCGGTGCTCCGCTACGGCGAGAACCCGCACCAGCAGGCCGCGCTCTACAGCCACGGCCGGGGCGGTCTCGCGAACGCCGAGCAGCTCGCCGGCAAGGAGATGTCCTACAACAACTACCTGGACGCCGACGCCGCCTGGCGGGCCGCGAACGACCACGACCGTCCGTGCGTGGCGATCATCAAGCACCAGAACCCGTGCGGCATCGCGGTCGCCGACGACGTGGCCACGGCGCACGCCCTCGCGAACGCGTGTGACGAGCAGAGCGCGTTCGGCGGCGTGATCGCGGTGAACCGCCCGGTCACCGAGGCGATGGCCCGACAGGTCGCGGAGGTGTTCACCGAGGTCATCGTGGCCCCGGCGTACGAGGACGCGGCCGTGGAGATCCTCAAGGCCCGCAAGATGTGCCGGATCCTGGTGATCGGCGACGCCCCGGCCGCACCGGTCGAGTCCCGGCCGATCTCCGGCGGGGTCCTGCTGCAGACCGCGGACCGGATCGACGCCGAGGGCGACAGCCCGGCCAACTGGACCCTGGCGACCGGGGCCCCAGCCGACGCCGCCACCCTCGAGGACCTGGAGTTCGCCTGGCGGGCGATCCGGGCCGTGAAGTCCAACGCGATCCTGCTCGCCAAGGGCGGCGCGACCGTGGGTGTGGGCATGGGCCAGGTCAACCGGGTCGACTCGGCGAAGCTGGCCGTCACCCGGGCCGGTGACCGGGCCGCCGGGTCCGCCGCCGCCTCGGACGCGTTCTTCCCGTTCCCGGACGGCCTCCAGGTCCTGCTCGACGCGGGGATCACCGCCGTCGTGCAGCCGGGCGGCTCGCGGAACGACCCGGCGGTGATCGAGGCGGCCGAGGCGGCTGGGATCACGCTCTATCTCACGGGGACCCGGCACTTCTTCCACTAACCTCGATCATGTGGAAGAGCTGCTCCTGATCGTCGGGCTGGTCGCGACCGTCGTCGCGACCACCGCCCTGGCCCGCCGGCTCGGGGTGCTCTCGCCGATCATGCTGCTCGTGGTCGGCATCGTCATCTCGTTCGTGCCGGGCGTGCTGGACATCAAGCTCGCCCCGGAGATGGTGCTGGTCGGCATCCTGCCGCCCCTGCTGTACGTGGCGGCCGTCGAGACCTCGGTGCCGGACTTCCTCCGTAACCTGCGCCCGATCCTGATGCTCGCGGTCGGGCACGCGCTGTTCATCGCCGCCGCGGTGGGGCTCACCCTGCACTGGATCGTGCCGGACGTGCCCCTCGCGGCGGCGTTCGCGTTGGGGGCCATCGTCGCCCCGCCCGACGCGGTGGCGGCGACGTCGCTGGCCAGCCGGATCGGCCTGCCCCGGCAGACGGTGACGATCCTGGAGGGCGAGAGCCTGGTCAACGACGCGACGGCGCTGGTCACGCTCCGGGTCGCGGTCGCGGCGGCCACCGGGCAGGCGCTGTCGGGGTGGGACATCACCCGCACGGCCACGATCGCGGTGGTGGGCGGCCTCGCGGTGGGGTTCGTCGGGGCGGTCCTGATCAGCTTCCTGCACCGGCGGATCACCAACGCCCTGCTGGACAACTCGCTGTCGCTGCTCACGCCGTTCCTGGTCTTCATCCCCGCCGAGGAGATCCACGCCTCCGGGGTCGTGGCGGTCGTGGTGTGCGGCCTGGTGGTGGGGCACCGCTGGCCGACGCTGATGTCGGCGGCCTCCCGGTTGCAGATGGAGGCGTTCTGGCGGATGGTCCGGTTCCTGCTGGAGGGCGCGGTCTTCCTGCTGGTCGGGCTCCAGCTGCGCCTGATCATCGAGAACCTCAACACCCCGATCGAGGTCGTGGTCGAGGCCACCGCCGGAGTGGTCCTGGTCGTGATCCTCGGCCGGTTCGTCTGGGTGTACGTCGGCACCTACCTCAGCCGGATGCTGCCCCGGGTACGGCACCGCAGCCCCCGGCCCAGCGTCGCCGTGATGGCGGTGCTGTCCTGGGCCGGCATGCGCGGCGTCGTGACCCTGGCGGCCGCGCTGAGCCTGCCCGCGCTGATGTCCGCCGACGGGGTGGACAACAGCCCCCTGCTGACCTGGTTGGCGTTCGCGGTCATCGTGGTGACGCTGCTGCTCCAGGGGTTGACCCTGCCCGCGCTGGCCAGGCGGCTGAAGCTGCCCCGGGACGATCCGCGCGCCGACGCCCTGGCCGAGGCCGGGGTGCAGCACGAGGCGGGCAAGGCGGCCCTCGACCGGCTGTACGCGCTGGCGGAGTCCGCCCCGGTGCACGTCATCGAGCGGCTGCGCGGGGTGGTGGACTACCGGACGAACGTGGCCTGGGAGCGGCTGGGCAACTCGGACGGCGAGACCCCCAGCCAGGCGTACTCGCGGCTGCGTCGCCAGATGCTCGACGCCGAGCGCGACGTGTTCCGGATCGCCCGGGACCAGGGCCGGGTGCCCGAGGCGGTCCTCCGCGCCGCCCAGCGCGACATGGACCTCGAAGAGTCCCTTCTCGAACGGAGACACGATGAATAACTGCCCGCACCTGGCCGCCCTGGGCGAGCCGCCGCCGCTCGCGGTGGACTTCTGTGAGGAGTGCGTGGCGGTGGGCAACACCGACTGGGTGCATCTGCGCCAGTGCCTGGAGTGCGGTCACGTCGCGTGCTGCGACTCCTCGCCGTACCGGCACGCGACGGGGCACTACGAGCGCGAGGGGCATCCGGTGATGCGGTCGGCGGAGCTGGGCGAGACCTGGCGCTGGTGCTACAAGGACGAGGTGCTGGGATAGCGAAAAGGGCCCGCCGTAGCGGGCCCTTTCACACTGGTCAGCCGCGTTCGGCGCGCTCCACCACGTTCGTGACCAGCAGCGCCCGGGTCATCGGCCCGACCCCGCCGGGCATCGGGGCCACGAACGAGGCCACCTCCGACACCTCGGGTGCCACGTCCCCGGTGTACCGGCCCTTGCCGTCGGCCCCGACGACCCGGGTGATGCCGACGTCCACGACCACGGCCCCGGGCCGGACCATGTCGGCGGTGAGCAGCCCGGGGTTGCCGGCGGCGACGATCACGATGTCGGCCTTCGCGGTGTGCGCGGCCAGGTCCTGGGTGCCGGTGTGGCACAGGGTGACGGTCGCGTTCTCGCTCTTGCGGGTGAGCAGGAGCCCGAGCGGCCGGCCGACGGTGTTGCCCCGGCCGATGACGACGACCTCGGCGCCCTTCAACGGCACGTCGTAGCGGCGGAGCAGCTCGACGATGCCGCGCGGGGTGCAGGGCAGGGGGCCGTCGAACCCGAGTACCAGTCGGCCGAGGTTGACCGGGTGCAGCCCGTCGGCGTCCTTGTCGGGGTCGATGGCCTCGAGGATCCGCTGGGTGTCGATCTGCGCCGGCAGGGGGAGCTGCACGATGTAGCCGTGGCAGGTCGGGTCGGCGTTGAGTTCGGCGACGACGGCCGCGACCTGCTCGTGGGTGGCGTCCGCCGGCAGTTGGCGGGCGATGGACGCGACGCCGACCTCGGCGCAGTCGCGGTGCTTGCCGGCCACGTACGCGTGCGAGCCGGGGTCGTCACCGACCAGGATCGTGCCGAGCCCGGGGACGACGCCCCGTTCGGCGAGCTTCGCCACCCGCTGGCGGAGCTCTTCCTTGATAGCGGTGGCGGTGGCCTTGCCGTCCAGAATTGTCGCGGTCACAGGGCTGATTCTTCCACGCCCCCGCACGTGACGAAAATTGGTGTTCTACCCAGGTAGGTGATGGTTTGCGCCTAACCTGTAGACGCCAATTTCACGATCACGAAGCGAGGCAACATGCGGGTCCGCAGAGTCGCCGCCCTGGTTGTCGTTCCCGTCATCGCCAGCGTGGCCCTCGCGGCCTGTGGCGGCGGGGACTCCGGCAGCAGTGGCGGGACGGTCAGCATCGGGATCGGTGAGCCGAGGTTCATCGTCCCGACGAACACGAACGACACGGCCGGCGGCCAGGTGGTCGACGCGCTGTTCACCCCCCTGGTCAAGTTCGACGCGAGCAACAAGGCCGTCGAGGACGCCGCCGAGAAGATCAGCACCCCCGACAGCAAGGTGTGGACCGTCAAGCTGAAGGAGGGCTGGACGTTCCACAACGGCGACAAGGTCACCGCCGACGACTACATCGCGGCGTGGAACTACGGCGCCTACGCCCCCAACGCGCAGCAGAACAACACGTTCTTCGCCTCGATCGACGGGTACGCGGCCCTCAACCCCGCCGACAAGAACGCCACCCCTCCGACCAAGGAACTGTCCGGCCTGAAGAAGGTCAGCGACACGGAGTTCACGGTCACGCTGACGGAGCCGTACGCGGACTTCCGTTCGGTGCTCGGCTACAGCGCGTTCGTGCCCATGCCGAAGGTGGCCTTCACCAGCATGGACACGTACAAGGAGGCGCCGATCGGCCAGGGGCCCTTCAAGATGAAGGGGACGTGGGTCCACGACCAGAAGATCGAGGTCGAGGCGTTCGACGGGTACAAGGGCACCAAGCCCAAGATCAAGGGCGTCAACTTCAAGGTGTACCAGCAGCCCACGGCGCAGTACTCCGAGCTGCTCGCCAACACGGTCGACGTGATGACCTCCCTGCCGACCTCGGTGCTGTCCAGCGCGAAGGCCGACCTGGGGGACCGGTACAAGACGAGCCCGAGTTCGTCGTTCACCTTCATCGCGCTGCCGCTGTACAACGCGAAGTTCACGAACGTGGACGTCCGTAGGGCGATCTCGATGGCGATCGACCGCGAGGAGATCACCAAGGTCGTCTTCAAGGACTCGCGCACCCCGGCGCACGCCTTCGTGTCCCCGGTGGTGCCCGGCTACCGGGCCGACGCGTGCGGCGAGGGCTGCAAGTTCGAGCCGGTGAAGGCCAAGGAGCTGCTGACCAAGGCGGGCGGCTTCCCGGGCGGGACGCTGACGATCACCTACAACGTCGACGGGGACCACAAGGAGTGGGTCGACGCGGTGTGCAACCAGATCATCAAGAACCTGGGCATCCAGTGCGTCGGCGCGGGTGAGCCGAAGTTCGCGGACCTGCGGACCAAGGCGCAGGCGAAGCAGGACATCGGGGCGTTCCGGCTGGGCTGGGCGATGGACTACCCGTCGATGGAGAACTACCTGACGCCGCTGTACTCCACGACCGGTTCCTCGAACTACTACGGCTACGCGAACAAGGAGTTCGACGACACCGTGGCGGCGGGCAACCGGGAGCCGACGGCGGACGGCGCGATCAAGAAGTACCAGGCGGCGGAGGACATGCTCGCCCGGGACATCCCGGTCGCCCCGCTGTTCTACGGCCAGAACGTCTTCGGCTACTCCACCAAGGTCACCAACGTGGAGGTCAACCCGTTCACCAGGGTCGATCTGCTGAAGATCGAGACCAAGTAGGGCTGTCCATGGGGTCCGGCGGTCGCGCTGACCGCCGGGCCCACGGCCGGTTTCGATGTCATGGCATTCATCACTCTGCGTAGTCGAGAGTGGACCTTAACTCCCCGGTATCCCTTCTTATCCGCTTATCCATGAGTTACCTATGATAGATAATCCTCAATCTTGCGACCTCTGCCACAGCATGGGGTATAGCGTTAAACCACGCAATCCGGTACATACATGCCATGAATGCGCCGGAAATCCATTACCATCTCGACGGAGGTTCTGCAAATAGTTGAGCTGATCATCGTTACGGTCCCGTAATCGTTCTGGTTTGCCGGTGCAGTGGAGTGGACTTTACGTTTGCTTGGCTGTCCATCGGTCCATACGCGGCAACGGTGGCACAGCGTGATGGAAACGAGGAGGATCAATGCAGGTACGCAAGATTGCCGCACTGGTTGCCGTTCCCGTCGCAGCTGCCATCGCGCTGACGGCGTGTGGCAACAGCGGCTCGGAGTCCGGCAAGAGCGGCGGGACGGTCAGCATCGGCATCGCTGAGCCCAAGTTCCTGACGCCCACCAACACGAACGACACCTCGGGCAGCCAGGTCCTGGAGGCGCTGTTCGTCGGTCTGGTGGACATCAACCCCACCACGAACAAGGCCGAGCTGGACGTCGCCGAGAAGATCGAGACCAAGGACAGCAAGACCTGGTCGATCAAGATCAAGGACGGCTACACCTTCCACAACGGCGAGAAGTTGACGTCCGACAGCTTCATCGACGCGTGGAACTACGGCGCGTACGGCCCGAACGGCCAGGAGAGCAACAACTTCTTCGCCAAGATCAAGGGCTACGCCGACCTGAACCCGGCCGACACCAAGGCCATCCCGACCACGAAGACCCTCGCCGGGCTGAAGAAGGTCGACGACCTCAACTTCACCGTCGAGCTCGACGCCCCGTTCGCGGACTGGCTGTCGGTCGTCGGGTACACCGCGTTCTACCCGATGCCGAAGGCCGCCTTCACCGACGTCAAGGCGTACAACGAGGCCCCGATCGGCAACGGCCCCTTCAAGATGAAGGGCACCTGGACCCACGACCAGAAGGTCGAGGTCGAGGCGTACGACGGCTACAAGGGCACCAAGCCCAAGGTCAAGGGCATCGCGTTCAAGATCTACCAGCAGGCGACCGCTCAGTACTCCGAGCTGCTCGCCAACACGAACGACATCATGACCACGATCCCGACCTCCTCGCTGAGCAGCGCGACCGCTGACCTCGGGGACCGGTACAAGACCAGCCCGAGCTCGAGCTTCACGTTCATGGCTCTGCCGGTCTACAACCCGAAGTTCGCCAACGCCGACGTCCGCAAGGCGATCTCGATGGCGATCGACCGCGAGGAGATCGTGAAGACGATCTTCAAGGGTTCGCGCAAGGCCGCCGACTCGTTCGTCTCGCCGGTCGTCCCGGGCTACAAGCCGGGTGCGGGTGGCGACGCGGTCAAGTTCGACCCGACCAAGGCGAAGGCCCTGCTGGACGGCGCGGGCGGCTTCCCGGGCGGCACCGTGACGATCACGTACAACGTCGACGGCGACCACAAGGAATGGGTCGACGCGGTCTGCAACCAGCTCATCAAGAACCTGGGCATCAAGTGCGTCGGCGCCGGCGAGCCGAAGTTCGCCGACCTGCGCACCAAGGCCAAGGCCAAGCAGGACATCGGCGCGTTCCGGATGGGCTGGTCCATGGACTACGCCTCGATGGAGAACTACCTCGACCCGCTGTACGGCACGGGCGGCTCCTCCAACTACTACGGCTACGACAACAAGGCGTTCAACGCCCTGGTGGCCGCTGGTAACCAGGAGGCGACGGCCGACGGTGCGATCCGCAAGTACCAGGAGGCCGAGGCGCTGCTCGCCAAGGACGTCCCGGTCGCGCCGCTGTTCTTCGGTCAGAACGTCTACGGCTACTCGACCAAGGTCAAGGACGTCTTCGTCGACGCCCGCGGCCACGTCGACCTGCTGAAGCTCGACACCAAGTGATCACCGACGCTGCCCGGTCAGCTCGCGCCCGTCGCGCGCTGCCGGGCAGCGTCGTCTGTCGTTGCCCAGGCCGGACCCGGCTCTCGTCGGAGGAACCATGCTCCGTTACATAGTTCGACGCCTGCTCCAGATGGTGCTGGCGTTCTTCTGCACCACCTTCATCGTGTACTCGATGATGTTCGCCACCGGCGACCCGCTGACATCGCTGGCCGGCGAGGGCAAAGAGCTCAACGACGCGGTGAAGGCCAAGCTCACGCGGGACTTCCACCTGGATGAGCCCTTCCTGGTCCGGTACTGGTACTACATCAAGGGTCTGCTGACCTTCGACCTCGGCGACTCGCTGTCCCAGCGCCCGATCGCCGAGATCCTCGGCGAGGCCTGGAGCTACACCATCCAGCTCGCCGCGATCGCCTTCGTGTTCGTCGTCATCCTCGGCGTCGTCGGCGGCGTGATCGCCGGCATGCGGCGCGGCGGCGTGTTCGACAACGTCACGCTGTTCCTGACCCTGGTCGTGATCGGCATCCCGAGCTTCGTGATCGGCCTGATGCTGAGCACGTTCCCGGGCGGCAAGTGGGGCTGGTTCACGCCCGGCTACGACGCCGACAAGGGCATCGCCACCCTGATCGTGCCCGGCTTCGTGCTCGGCGCGCTCGCCCTGGCCACCGCCGTCCGGCTCACCCGGACCTCGGTCGCGGAGAACCTGCGCTCCGACTACGTGCGCACGGCCAAGGCCAAGGGCCTGAAGAAGACCCGGATCATCGGGGTACACGTGTTGCGCAACTCGCTGATCCCCGTCGTGACCTTCCTGGGTGTCGAGATCGGCAACCTGATGGGCGGCGCGATCGTCACCGAGCGGATCTTCAACATCCCGGGCGTCGGCTTCCAGCTCTTCAAGGGCATCAACCTGTCCGACGGCCCCGTCGTGGTCACGATCGTCAGCGTGCTGGTCGTCGTCTACCTGCTGGCCAACCTGCTCGTGGACATCCTGTACGCCGTCCTCGATCCGCGAATCCGTTACTCGTAGAGGGGGCCGGCATGAGTGAGCGAAGCGAACGAATCATTGACTCAGAGTGCCGCGAACGCGGTACCGAGTGTAGCGAGGTGCCGGGTGAGTGATTTCGAAACCATCGCCGCGTCGGAGAACCACGCGGCCGTACCCGGCCCGGCCGGCAGCACCGGCGCGCCGAACCAGCCCGACAACACGAGCAAGGTCCGCAGCCTGGCGGGCGACGCCTGGCGCGACCTGCGGCGCAGTCCGGTCTTCATCATCTCGTCCCTGGTCATCCTGGTCATGGTCGTGATGGCGGCGTTCCCGGGCCTGTTCAGCTCCGCCGACCCGCACTCCTGCGAGCTGTCCCGCTCGATGCAGGGGCCGAGCGGCGACGCGATCTTCGGCTACAACCTGCAGGGCTGCGACGTGTACGCCCGGACGGTGCACGGCGCCAGTACCTCGATGCAGGTCGGTTTCTACTCGGCGCTGCTCGCCGGGCTGATCGCGGTCGTGGTCGGCATGCTCGCCGGCTTCTACGGCGGCCTGCTCGACGCGATCCTCGCCCGGATCATCGACATCGTGCTCGGCATCCCGCTGCTGCTCGCCGCGATCGTGGCCCTGAAGGCCCGGTCCAGCTCCGAGGACGGGTACTGGGGGCAACTGCTCCTCGTCGTCGTCGTACTCAGCATCTTCGGTTGGACGACGGCGGCCCGGATCGTGCGGTCCTCGGTGATCTCGGCGAAGAACCAGGACTACGTGCACGCGGCGCGGATGCTCGGCGCGAGCAACGGCCGGATCATGCTCAAGCACATCCTGCCGAACGCCATGGCCCCCGTGATCGTGGTGATGACCATCGCCCTGGGCGCGTTCATCACCGCCGAGGCCACGCTGTCCTTCCTCGGCGTCGGTCTCAAGGACCCGATCATCTCCTGGGGCAAGGACATCTCCGAGTCCACCCAGCGGGTCCGGGAGAGCGCGATTCCGCTCGTCGCCCCGTCGGTGTTCCTGTCCCTGACCGTGCTGGCGTTCATCATGCTCGGCGACGCCGTGCGTGAGGCCTTCGACCCGAGGCTCCGGTGACCATGAGTAACCATCTTCTCGAAGTCGACGACCTGCACATCGAGTTCCGGACCAGGGACGGGGTCGCGCGGGTCATCAACGGCGTCTCGTACCACCTGGACGCGGGGGAGACCCTCGCCGTGCTCGGTGAGTCGGGCTCCGGCAAGTCGGTGACCGCGCAGGCGATCATGGGCATCCTCGACATGCCGCCCGGGTTCATCACGAAGGGCGAGATCCGGTACAACGGCCGGAACCTGCTCACGAGCCCTGAGGAGGAGCGGCGCAAGCTGCGCGGCAAGGAGATCGCCATGGTCTTCCAGGACGCGCTCTCCGCCCTCAACCCGGTGTTCACGGTCGGGTTCCAGATCTCCGAGGCGCTCCGGAAGAACGACGGGCTCAGCAAGAAGGACGCGTACAAGCGGGCCGTCGAGCTGATGGAACTCGTCAAGATCCCGGCGGCCAAGGAGCGGCTGCACAACTACCCGCACGAGTTCTCCGGCGGCATGCGCCAGCGGGTCATGATCGCGATGTCGCTGGCCCAGGACCCGAAGGTGCTGATCGCCGACGAGCCGACCACGGCCCTCGACGTGACCGTGCAGGCCCAGATCATGGACCTGCTCGCGGAGCTGCGCCGTGACCTGAACATGGGCCTGATCCTGATCACCCACGACCTGGGTGTCGTCGCGGACGTGGCCGACCGGATCGCCGTCATGTACGCGGGCCGGATCGTCGAGCACGCCGACGTGCACGACATCTACGCGAAGCCGGCGCACCCGTACACCCGGGGGCTGTTGGAGTCGATTCCCCGGCTGGACTCCAAGGGCCAGGAACTGGCCACCATCAAGGGCCTGCCGCCGAACCTGATGCGCCCGCCGACGGGCTGCGCCTTCCACCCGCGCTGCCCGATGGTCCAGCAGGTCTGCCGGGACGTCGTCCCGCCGCTGCTGGTCCTGGACAACGGCCGGACGAGCGCCTGCCACTTCGCCGAGGAGGTCCTTCATGGCTGAGCCGATCCTCCAGGTCGACAACCTGGTGAAGCACTTCCCGATCAAGCAGGGCATCCTGTTCCAGACCCAGGTCGGGGCGGTCAAGGCCGTCGACGGGGTGTCGTTCGAGCTGAACAAGGGCGAGACGCTCGGCATCGTCGGCGAGTCCGGCTGCGGCAAGTCGACCCTCGCCAAGCTGATCATGCAGCTGGAGCACCCGACCGCGGGCACCGTCACCTTCAAGGGCGAGAAGATCTTCGGCCTGAAGGGTGAACGGCTGCGCAAGGTGCGGCGGAACATCCAGATGGTGATGCAGGACCCGTACACCTCGCTGAACCCGCGGATGACCGTCGGCGACATCATCGGGGAGCCGTACGAGATCCACCCCGAGGTGGCGCCGAAGGGCGACCGGGAGCGCCGGGTCAAGGAGCTGCTGGAACTGGTCGGGCTCAGCCCGGAGCACATCAACCGGTACCCGCACCAGTTCTCCGGCGGCCAGCGCCAGCGGATCGGGATCGCCCGGGCCCTGGCCCTGCGGCCCGAGGTGATCGTGTGCGACGAGCCGGTGTCGGCCCTGGACGTGTCCATCCAGGCCCAGGTGATCAACCTGCTCGGCAAGTTGCAGCGCGAGATGGGGCTGTCCTACATCTTCATCGCGCACGACCTGTCCGTGGTCCGGCACATCTCCGACCGGGTCGGGGTCATGTACCTCGGCAAGATGGTCGAGATCGGCACCGAGGACGAGATCTACGAGCGCCCGACGCACCCGTACACCCAGGCGCTGCTGTCGGCGGTGCCGGTGGCGGACCCGGCGGCGCGGCGCAACCGGGACATCATCCGGCTGGAGGGTGACGTGCCGTCGCCGGCCAACCCGCCGTCGGGGTGCCGGTTCCGGACCCGGTGCTGGAAGGCGCAGGACATCTGCGCTTCGGAGGAGCCGCTGCTCATCGGCCGTGCGCCGGATCCGCATCCGAGTGCGTGTCACTTCGCGGAGTTGAAGCACGTGGTGGCGTAGCGACCGCCGACTTCGACCGCATACGAGAACGGGCCCACCCCCGCCAGGGTGGGCCCGTTCTTCTTCCTACCGGCTAGGCCGGCACTCCTGTGACGTTCAGTTCCGCCACTGACGTCCAGGCAGCTCCGTTCACCTCACTGGTGGCCCGCAGCCTCACGTACCGGCCGGTCTTGGCCGTGAAGCACGCGGACTGCTCGGTGGCCACGTTCGTCCAGGTGCCGGTGGCGACCGCGGACCCCCAGGTCACGCCGTCGGTGGACACGTACACCTCGTAGCCCGCGATTCTGCCGTTGACGTTGGTCTGCCGGGGCAGCTGGTGCAGGCAGGTCACGGCGTAGTTGGCGCCCAGGTTGAGCACGATCTCGTGCGGCGGGGTCGGGGCGCCGCCCGACCACTGGGTGTGCCAGATCGTCGCGGAGTTCCCGTCGAGCACGTTGGTCGCCGCGCCGTTCTCGCCCGAGGTCTCCTGGCTGTCGTAGGAGTGCACGGACATGCTGGCCTGGTTGATCCGGGCCGGCGCGGTGGTCGCGACGCCGATGTTGAGTTCGGCGACGGCGGTCCAGGCGTTGCCGCCGACCTCGGACAGGGCCCGGAGTCTGACGTAGCGGCCGGTCTTGGCCGGGAAGTTCGCCGTCTGCTCGGTGGTGTTGTTGGCGAACGTGCCGGTCTTCACCGCCGTGCCCCAGGTGGTGCCGTCGGTGGAGACGTACACCTCGTAGTTGGCGATCCGGCCGTTGGCCTGGGACTGCCTCGGGAGGTAGTACAGGTCCGTGACGGACTTGGCGCTGCCGAGGTCGAGGACGATCTCGTGCGGCATCGGCGCGGCGGTGCCGGACCACTTGGTGTGCCAGATGGTGCCGGAGTTGCCGTCGAGCACGTTGGAGCAGGGGGCCTGCTCGTTGGTGGTCTCCGCGCTGTCGCACGAGGTGACGGTCATGGTCGACTGGTCGACCCGGTTGGAGCCGCCGCCCGTGCCGGGGCCGATGTCGTCCACCACCACGTCGTCGAGGATGAAGTCGTGGTCGGGGTCCTGGTTGCCGCTCACCTTGGTCACGCCGATCCACGTCTCGCCGGTGGCCGACGCGTCGAAGGTCTTGGTGAAGGCGGTGGCGGTGCGGGCCTGGGCGAAGTTGTCCGTCGTCAGGGTGGTGGCCCCGTCGCCGACCACGAAGGCGTGGTCGCCCGCGAAGCCGTTCTCGAACTTCAGGCTCACGGTGTACCTGCGCCCCGGTGTGAACCGCAGCGTCTGCGGCAGGGTGCGGTACAGCAGCCCGGAGGACTCCACGTGCGTCTTCAGCGAGTTGTTGCCGCCGAGCACGTCGTCCACGAGCTTCCCGTTCCACCCGGCCTGGGTGTACGGCGCGTGCTTCTGGGCGACGTGGGTCTGCGGGTCCTTGTCGTGCCCGGGTCCGCCGACGAACGGGCCCCACCCGCCGTTGGTGTTCTCGAAGTCCTCGACGAAGTGGTGCGTGCCCTGCGCGGTGCGGGCGGTCCTGAAGATCCGCACGTCGTCGAAGGTCACGGCAGAGGTGCCGGCCGCCGCGGACAGGGTCAGGGTCGGGGTGCCGCCGGCGGCCACGTCGAAGAGGACCTGCATCTTCTGCGCCGTGGTGCCGTACTTGTCATCCGCTCCGATGTTGTTGGTGAACGTCGAGGAGGTGGTGTAGTTGGACACCCCGCCGACGTCGAGGGTGGCCTTCCGCCCGCCCGAGGTCTTCACGTTGACGCTGGCCGCGTAGGTGCCGGCCGCGAGCCCGGTGAGGGTCTGCGCGACGCTGGAGACTCCGGAGCCGAACACGAGCTCGTTCTGGCCCTTGGTGCTGCGCACCACGGAGGCGGCCCCGGTGGTCGTCCACGCGGACAGGTTGCCGGAGTAGAACCGCGGGTCCTTGAGCGCCTGGGCCTCGCCCCACTTCACGTCACCCTGCACGGGCGCGCTGGTCGGGTACACCACGTAGGCGGTCCTGGCGGTGGCGGTGATGCTGACCTGCCCGGACGTGACGGTGAGGTCCTGGACGAACTGCCGCCCGGTGTCGGTGAGCTTGTACAGCTTGACGGTCGAGTTGCCCGCCCACGAGGTCGGCAGCGACCAGGTGCTGGAGCCGCCCGCGTCGTTCCAGTGGTACAGCTTCGACTCGGTGCTCTGGTCCCACGGCAGCAGGTAGTTCTTGCCGACGAGAACCGGGTGCCCGTCCTTGCTGATCGTGCGCGTGCTCCCCGACAGCGTGACGTTGACCCCGGAGGTCAGGTCGATCCGGTTCGCGGCCCACTTCTGGACCTGGAACCCCTGGAGGTACTTCGTCGGCAGGTTCGTCCCGAAGGTGGTGTTCATGAACGCCGTGAAGTCGTTCTTGCCCTGCCAGCCCTCGTACGCCTCGTTCTCCGCGCCGCCCAGCATCGGGTCGCGGGCCAGCCAGTCGTCGCGCTGGTGGTTGCGGATGAACCGCGCGACCTGGGAGTTGACGCCCTTGAGGTCACCGCCGCCGTAGTTGACGTCGTTGGCCCAGTGGTTCCACAGCGAGTTCTCCTCGAACTTGTCCGGGAACTCGGTGGCCACCTGCCAGCCGAGGTCGTTGATCTCCCGGGCGAGCTTGCGGGACTCCCAGCCGTCGCGGTACCAGACGTCGACGTACATGAACTTCAGGTCCGGGGCGGCCGTCTTGAGCTCCTGGAGCCGGGCGGCCCGGTTGCCGGTGTTGGCGTCGTTGCGGTGGTTGATCACGTAGGACTGGTCGAGCCAGTTCCAGCCGCCGGACTTGGTGCCCGAGTCGGAGGTGACCATGGCGTCGGTGAAGGACTGCGCGACCGGGTACGCCTCCTGGGCGTTGATGTGCACCCCGAAGTCCGCGTTGTACGCCGAACCCAGCGTGGTCAGCGTGTTCAGGTCGGCCGCGCCGCCCTGCCGCGCGCCGATCAGCCCGTAGTCGGGGTGCGCGGAGTCGTGCCCCTCGGACGCGTACCCCTTGAGCAGCACGAACTGGCCCAGCCCGTCGGTGGCCAGCGCCACCCGCTTGGTCTCGTCCAGGGTCTGCAGGAACGGGTGGGTGGCCTGGGAGGCGAAGTTCATCGGGATGCGCTGGACGACCCGGTCGGGGGTGTCCTGCCAGCCCTGCGGGTTGGTCATGATGTCGCGGTACGCGATCGCGCCGTCCTGCCAGTCCACGGTCGAGTCGGCGTTGCGGTCCCGGGCGATGACGACCTTCGCGAACGGCAGCGGCTCGGTGGCGGGCGCGCCCTTCGGCCGGTACAGCCAGTCGCCGCTCCACAGGCCGGCGCGGCGGTAGGTTCCCTTGTCCACGACCTGCTTGTAGACCCGGGCGTTCTCGTTGGAGGTGGCCCCGGACGGCTCGTCGTAGTAGGAGTTCGTGGCGATCGAGGCGGCGAGCTGGCCGGTGTTGACGATCGCGTACATCTGGCCCTGCGGGGTGGAGTCCGCCGCCGTGGAGCTGGTCAGCGCGGTGAACGTGTCACCGGACTTCGTCGTGGCCTTGTTGCAGTTGGCGGGGGCGGTGTTCGCCGTGATCCACGCCGGGGTCGCGGTGCACATCCGGGTGGCGGTGACGGCCGCGCCGGCCTGGTCGCTGCGGACCGACACCAGGTTGTGGTTCGGGATCGCCAGCGTCTTGATCGTGGCGCTCGGGTCGGTGATCCCGGTCACCCGGAACTCGACCGTGGAGCCGGTCACCGAGATCCGCGCCGCGACCACCACGCCCGCGCCGAGGTCCATGGAGTAGTCGACCCGGTCGGCGGCGACGGTGCCGGTCACGGTCGGGGTCTTCGCGGTGCCGTTGACCGTGATCTGGGTGAGCGTGTCCTCGTTGCCGTTGAGGAGGAAGCCGCTCGCCTTGTCCGTGTAGTCGATCACCCGAGGGAAGGCGTTGTCGACCCGGACGGACAGAGTGGGGGACTGGATCGTCACGGGCGTGCCGGCCTGGGCGGGGGCAGCGAGTAACGGAATCGAGAGCGTCGCGCCGGTGAGGGCGGCGGCGAGAACCAGAGGGGGATGGCCACGCATGGAGACTCCTGTGTCCGAGCCTGATGAACTTAGTCGATTTCTAGCGTGTTCTAGCTCACAAGTCAACAAGTTCAAGCAACTTCAATCACCGAACGCGACACGCCGATCCAATTCCCCCACCAACACGCCGTATTTGTCCATGATCTGACGATGCGGAAGATTGCGCTTTTTGCAGTATTAACGCTACTGGTCATGCCGGCTGCCCCGGCCCGGGCCGCCGACCCACTCGAAGACACCGTCGCGGCCGCTCTGCGCGCGAAACTCACCCTGGAGAGCGACCGGGAGATCCGGGTCTCGGTCCTGCGCGGCACCGCCGGCACCGGCGCGCTCGGGTCGGCCGTCCTGCCCGGCGGCACCGGGTACCCGGAAGGCTGGCTCTTCCTGCTCCGGGACGGGAGGACCGTCTTCGAGGGCGACCCCGGATTCGCCGACCTCGCCCGGGACATGACCATCCTCAGCGCCGTCGAGCGCCGGGTGTTCGGGCAGGCCAGGCCCACCCCGACCGGCGTAGCGCCGCCGGCGCGGTTCCCGGCGAAGTCCGGCTCCGACTACCGCACCGCGCTCCGGCTGCCCTACGCGGTCGGCCAGAGCTGGTCGTACACCGGCGGGCCGCACCCCATGTCGGGGAGTGCCCGCAGCTCGATCGACCTCGCGGGCGGCGACGGCCGGG
Organism: Longispora urticae; assembly: GCF_053902585.1. NCBI lineage: Bacteria > Bacillati > Actinomycetota > Actinomycetes > Micromonosporales > Micromonosporaceae > Longispora > Longispora urticae. Next base: position 168,194 of record NZ_JAQZSH010000035.1, on the reverse strand, counting down.
TGCTGGCCGCGGGCGGCGGGCTCGCCTACCGGATGTGCGACTCCCAGCGCGGCTGGCTGCGGGTCGTGCACGACCGGGGCCTGGCCACCGACTACTACCACCTCGCCGGCGACCTCCCGGCCAACGGGTCCCAGCTGGCCGAGGGCGACTACCTGGGCGACATCGGCATGGACGTCTCCTGCGGCGGCTCCTCGTCCGGGGCGCACGTGCACTTCTCCCTGCGCCGGGACGGTGCCTACACGCCCATCGACCACTACGTGTTCGGCAAGTGGGTGATCAGGGCACAGGGCTCCGACTACGACGGGTACGCCATGCACGGCTCCACCAGGGCGAACGTCGGCAACCGGCTGAACAACTTCGGCGCGCTCGCCCTCAACCAGGGCCTCGTCGACACCGACGGCGGCACGGCGCTCAACCGCCGGGCCGGCCCGGGCACCACCCAGCCGGTCGTGGGCACCGTGGCCGACGGGGAGACCGTCACGATCGCCTGCTCGGCCACCGGCACCGAACACGCCGGCCGCGGCGGGTACCGCAGCACGCTGTGGGACAAACTCACGGACGGCACCTGGGTGAGTGACGTGTACGTCTGGACGGGCACGGGAGAACCGGTCGCCGGGACCTGCTGATAACGTCCGATGCTATGGGAAAAAAGGTCACCGTCGTCGGCGCCGGTTTCTACGGATCCACGACCGCGCAGCGGCTCGCTGAGTACAACATCTTCGACACCGTCGTCCTCACGGACATCGTCGAGGGCAAGCCCGAGGGTCTCGCCCTCGACCTCAACCAGTCCCGGTCGATCGAGGGCTTCGAGACCAAGGTCGTCGGCCAGACCACCGGCCTCGACGGCTCGGGCTACGAGGCCATCGCGGGCTCCGACGTCGTCGTGATCACCGCCGGCCTGCCCCGCAAGCCGGGCATGAGCCGGATGGACCTGATCGAGGTCAACGCCAAGATCGTCCGGAGCGTGGCGGAGAACGTCGCCAAGCACGCCCCCGAGGCCGTCATCATCGTCGTCTCCAACCCGCTCGACGAGATGACCGCGCTGACGCAGCTCGCCAGCCAGTTCCCGAAGAACCGGGTCCTCGGCCAGGCCGGCATGCTCGACACCGCCCGGTTCACCCACTTCGTCGCCGAGACCCTCGCGGTCCCGGTCGCGTCCGTGAAGACCCTCACCCTGGGCTCGCACGGCGACACGATGGTGCCGGTGCCGTCGCGCTGCACCGTCAACGGCAAGCCGCTCGCCGACCTGCTCCCGGCCGAGAAGATCGAGGAGCTCGTCGTGCGCACCCGCAACGGCGGCGCCGAGGTCGTGGCCCTGCTCAAGACCGGCTCGGCGTACTACGCGCCGTCCGCCGCCGCCGCCCGGATGGCCAAGGCCGTCGCGGAGGACTCCGGCGAGGTCATGCCGGTCTGCGCGTGGGTCGACGGCGAGTACGGCATCGAGGGCGTCTACCTGGGCGTCGAGGCCGAGCTGGGCGCGAACGGGGTCCGCAAGGTCGTCGAGACCGTGCTGACGGACACCGAGCTCGCCGGGCTCAAGGAGGCCGCCGAGGCGGTCCGCGCCAAGCAGGCGGACGTCGCCGCCCTGTAGTTCCAGTCTGAGAGGGCCCGTAGCCGGTGGCTGCGGGCCCTCGCCATGCCCGGCTAGTCGCGGGTGCCGAACGTGCGCCGGTACTCGCTCGGGGGCACGCCCCGGCGGCGCACGAACTGCTCCCGGAGCACGGCAGCGCTCGCGTACCCCACCTGGCGGGCCACCTCGTCCAACGGCAGGTCCGTGGTCTCCAGCAGCTCCTCGGCCCGCCGCAGCCGCTGACCGATCAGCCACGCCCCGGGCGACACCCCGGTCGCGGCCCGGAACCTCCGGATGAACGTCCGCCGGCTGAGCAGCGCGCGGCGCGCCAACTCGTCCACGGCGAGCGGCCGGTGCAGCTGCCCGCACGCCCAGTCCAGCACCTCGGCCAGCCGGTCGCCCCCGGACACCGGCATGGGTGCCGTCGCGTACTGCGCCTGCCCGCCCTCCCGGTGCGGCGGCACGACGAGCTCCCGGGCGATCGCCGTCGCCACCGCCGCGCCGTGCTCCCGCCGGATCAGGTGCAGGCACATGTCCAGCCCGGCGGCGGCCCCGGCCCCGGTCAGCACCCGGCCCTCGTCCACGTACAACTCGTCGGCCCGCACCTCGACCTCCGGGAAGCGGCTGGCGAGGCGGTCCGCGAACCGCCAGTGCGTGGTGGCCCGGCGGCCGTCCAGCAGCCCGGCGGTGGCCAGCAGGAACGCCCCCACGCAGTGCCCGGCGACCAGCGCGCCCCGGTCGGCGGCGGCCCGGAAGGCGGCGACGGAGGCGGCCGACCACGCGTCGTAGCCCACGCCGGGCAGGGCCAGCACCAGGTCGGCGGTGGCCAGCCGGTCCAGCCCGTGCTCGACGAGCAGTGTCAGGCCCGGGTCGACGGCGACCGGGCCGGGCACGTCGGTGCACAGCTCGAACACGAAGTCGGGGACGCCCGCCCGGGGCTGGAACACCTCCGCGACCAGGGAGATGCCGAAGGAGATGGTGCCGGCGGGAGCGTACGCGGCCACGGTGCGCATGCCTGGCATGATAACCGCGATGAATGGCAATCGTGCCACTGGCTGGGCGTACCCGGAGAAGGAAAGATCTTGGGTATGACCGACGCACCGCGCGGCACCACCGCGTTCTTCCAGATCCTGACCACCGGCTACACCCTGTCGACCGGCCCCGGAGTGGCCGCCACCGTGTCCTACGTGGCGGACGGCGACCGTCGGATCATCATCGACCCGGGCATGGTCGCCCACCAGTCCCGGATCCTCGACCCCCTGGCGGCCCTCGGCGTCGCGCCGGGCGACATCACCGACGTCGTCCTGAGCCACCACCACCCCGACAACACCATCAACGCCGGCCTGTTCGGCAATGCCCGGATGCACGACCACCACGCCATCTACCAGGGCGACCAGTGGGAGGACCGCCCCGCCGAGGGCTACGAGCTGACCCCGTCCGTCAAGCTGATCGCCACCCCCGGGCACAGCCCCGAGGACATCACGGTGCTGGTCGGGACGCCCGACGGGGTGGTCGCGTTCGTCGGCGACCTGTGGTGGCGGCCGAACGGGCCCGCCGACGACCCGGTCGCGCCGGACCGGGACCTGCTCCGGGAGAACCGGGAGCGGGTACTGAAGGTCGCCGGGCGGCTGGTCCCGGGACACGGTCCGCTGTTCGTACCGGACGAGACGACGGTGATCTAGGCGGCGCCGTGGCCGGGTTGGGCGGAGGGTGACCGGAGTGCCGTCGGTCACCCCGCCTGCCGGAGCCCGGGGCTGGGCAGTACGCTCGTACTGTTAAGCCTCATTCATCGAAGGAGTGCGCCGACGTGGCGAAGATCAAGGTAACGAACCCGGTCGTCGAGCTCGACGGCGACGAGATGACCCGCATCATCTGGAAGCAGATCAAGGAAACCCTGATCCTGCCGTACCTCGACGTGGACCTCGAGTACTACGACCTGGGCATCGAGCACCGCGACGCCACCGACGACCAGGTCACGGTCGACGCCGCCAACGCGATCCTCCGGCACGGCGTCGGCGTCAAGTGCGCCACCATCACCCCCGACGAGGCCCGCGTCGAGGAGTTCGGCCTGAAGAAGATGTGGCGCTCCCCGAACGGGACGATCCGCAACATCCTCGGCGGCGTCGTCTTCCGCGAGCCCATCATCATGAGCAACGTGCCGCGCCTCGTCCCCGGCTGGACCAAGCCGATCGTCATCGGCCGGCACGCGCACGGCGACCAGTACAAGGCCACCGACTTCGTGGTCCCCGGCCCGGGCACGCTCACCCTGACCTACACGCCGGCCGACGGTTCCGCCCCGGTCGAGCACGTCGTCACCGAGTTCCCCGCCGGCGGCATCGCCATGGGCATGTACAACTACGACGAGTCGATCCGCGACTTCGCCCGCGCCTCGTTCCGCTACGGCCTGGACCGCAACTTCCCGGTCTACCTCTCCACCAAGAACACGATCCTGAAGGCCTACGACGGCCGCTTCAAGGACCTGTTCCAGGAGATCTTCGACGCCGAGTTCAAGGCCGACTTCGACGCCGCCGGCATCACCTACGAGCACCGCCTCATCGACGACATGGTCGCCGCCGCCCTCAAGTGGGAGGGTGGCTACGTCTGGGCCTGCAAGAACTACGACGGCGACGTCCAGTCCGACACCGTCGCCCAGGGCTTCGGCTCCCTCGGCCTGATGACCTCCGTCCTGCTCTCGCCCGACGGCAAGACCGTCGAGGCCGAGGCCGCCCACGGCACCGTCACCCGGCACTACCGCGCCTACCAGCGCGGCGAGAAGACCTCGACCAACCCGATCGCCTCGATCTACGCCTGGACCCAGGGCCTGGCGCACCGCGGCAAGCTCGACGGCACCCCGGCCGTGACCGAGTTCGCGAAGACGCTCGAGGAGGTCTGCGTCGAGACCGTCGAGGGCGGCCAGATGACGAAGGACCTGGCGCTGCTCATCTCGAAGGACGCGCCGTGGCTGACCACGGACGAGTTCCTGGAGGCGCTCGCCACCAACCTGGCGAAGAAGCTCGCCTAACCCTCCCGCACGTCAAGGGCCGGCCCGCACACCAGCGGGCCGGCCCCATGACGTTCCGCCGGGCCTCGCGGGACGGGGTCGCGATGTCGATCAGCGCACCGCGTCCGAGGTGGCCTGTAAGGACTTCCCGGCGGCGGAGGCCTCCGGGCGCAACAGCCACTTCACGCTCTGCCTCGAACCGCTCGACAAGTAGCCCGGCCCCTCGCCGGGTGCGCCGTGCTCGGTGGTCCTGGTAGGACTGTGGCATGAGAACTGTGCGGCCGGTCGAGCCCGGCGAGTTGCGGATGCCCGGCATCCGGGCGGCGGTCGGTCTGGGGCTCGCGATCGGCGTACTCCTCGTCGGGGTTCTCGCTCTTGCCTCCTGGGCGGTCGCGGGCTACCCGACGCTGCGCCGGGACCCCGAGGTCACCGCCGGGACGATCTTCGAGCTGCTGAAACTCGTGTTCGGGGTGGTGGCGGGCGTGGGCGGGGTCGTGGCGCTCGTGATGGCGTACCGGAAGCAGCGGGTCGCCGAGGCCGCCGACCAGCGGGACGCGCTCGCCTCGGGCCGCGACGGGATCCGGCTGTTCAACGAGAGGTTCGCGGGCGCGTCGGAGCAGCTGGGCTCGGACAAGGCCGCCGTCCGCCTCTCCGGCGTGTACGCGATGGCCGGCCTCGCCGACGACTGGCCCACCGGCCGGCAGACCTGCATCGACGTCCTGTGCGCCTACGTCCGGATGCCCTATGCCACGGCCCTCGACGACGACCACCCGGACGGGGCGGCGGACCGGGTGGCGTGGGTGAAGCAGCAGCACTGGGCGCGCGGCGAACGGCAGGTCCGGCAGACCGTGATCCGGGTGATCGGCGCGCACCTCCGCGAGGGCGCGCCGGTGTCCTGGGACGGCCACGACTTCGACTTCACCGAGGCCGTGTTCGACGGCGGAGAGCTGCACCACCTGACCCTGACCGGCGGGCGGCTGACCATGAGGGGCGCCCGGTTCGTGGCCGGCCGGACGTCGTTCGTGGGGACCAGCTTCCTCGGGGCGACCGTGGACTTCACCGGGGCCGTGTTCAGCGGAGGAAAGGTGGTGCTGGACGAGGCCGTGTTCGGGTTGGGGCGGGTGGCGTTCATGACGGCGGAGTTCGGTGGGGGCACGGTCAGCTTCGCCCGCGCGGTGTTCGGTGGGGCGGACGTCAATTTCAACGCGGCGAAGTTCGGCGGCGGGTGCGCGGTGGGGTTCCACGGTGCGGAGTTCCGGTCCGGGGTCGTGCACTTCGAGCGGGCGACGTTCACGACCCCCCTGGACCTGCGGGTGGCCACGGTCACGGGCACGGAGTTCCGTGGCCTGCCGGCCGGCCCCGAGATCGAGGACTGACAACCATCAGCGGGGTACGCCGCCCGCGCGCCGTCCCGTGCCGGCCGGCTGGAGGCTCGTCAGGACTCCCAGGAGGAGCAACTCGGGCACGCCGTAGAGCCGGTGTTCCGCGATGCCCTCGGCCCACCACGCCACGACCAGGCCACAGAGTGCCGCCGCCGCGCGGGGGCTCAGCACGCCGCAGATCCGCCCCTGGATGGCGGCCATGGGGACCCCGATCGTGGCCAGGGAGTATGTGATCAGCAGCAGCCCGGTGAGTCCCCGCGTCGGCACGCTGGTGAACGAGCCCAGGGCGAGCACGAAGCCGCTGGCGGCGCACCCGGCCGCGCCGGCGAGATAGCGGAACCGTTGCCAGGAGGTGCTCCCGGCCAGGGCGGGGGCCCACCCGGCCAACGCCCTGGCCAGGGAGATCAGGACCAGACCCCAGGCGAGTACGAAGAACTTGTGCGCGTTGTCCGAGGTGGAGCCGTCGGTGATCGCGGCGACGGTCGCGGCGATGAACGCGATGAGCTGCAACACGAGGGCCAGGTTCAGCCAGGGGGAGGCGGTGACCGGCCGGGGTGACGGGTCGGGGATCGGCTGGTCCGCCGCAGTGTGCTGTTTCTGCTGCTCCAGGGCCTCGAAGCTTCTTCGGAGGGCTTCCCTGGTCGCCCGGACCGAGATGCTCTCCCCGGCGGGGGCCGCTGCCGTGTCGGGCTCCGCGGAGGCGGGCGCTGCCGGTACCCGGCTGATGGGTTTCGGTTGTTTCGTCTTCTCCGGCGGACCTGGTGCCGGCTGGACGGTTTCCGCGATCGGTTGGATGGCCTCCGGGATCGGCTGGACGGCCTCCGGCGCGGGCTGAAGGTCCTCGGGCTCGGCCCACTCCGTCTCAGGCTCCGGCCCCGTCGTGGTTTCCGGCTCGGGCTCGGTCCCCGCCTCCGTTTCCGGCTCGGGGCGGTCCGTGTCGACGGCGGGGGTCAGTGACAGCGCCCGCAGTCGGGCTTCCGCCGCCGCCGACACCGCCCGGCTGTCGTCCCCGACGAGCGAGCCGATCGCGTCCGCCACCCGCTCGCGCACCATCCCGTTGCCGATCCGGTGCAGGTGAGCCAGGGCGTCGAGGGCGCCGAGCCGGTCGGTGGCGATCGGGCTGGCCAGGGCGTTGTGCACGTACACCGGCAGCGTCCAGTGCACGTTGCGGGCGATCACGATCCGGCCCTCGACGTCGTCCTGCTTCTTGGGGCGCTGCTGCGGCAGTTCCTCGGTCACCCGGTCGTACACGTAGCTGTAGAGCTCGTCGAGGGTGATGTCCCCGTCCCGGTCGAGGTCGGCGGTGCCGTCGCGCAGGCCCGCCACCAGGTGCCGGGTGAACACGGACTGGACGGCGGACCCGGTGAGCTGGTCGCCCTCGAAGGAGTACTGGGTGGCGTCGGAGGCGGTCAGGACGGTGCGTCCCCGGCCCCCGAACCGTTCCAGCGCGTGCACCTGGGGGTCGCTCTTGGCGAGCCGCCCCGCCGGGAACGCCCCGCTGTAGCAGCAGTCGAGGATCAGGACCAGGCGCCGGGACACGCAGCCCTCCATCGCCTGGTCGAGCTGCTGCGCGGACAGCGCCGTGAACAGCAGGCTGTCGCGGCGGGTGTCGGTCATCGCGAGGTACAGCCGGCCGGCGTCGTCCTTCAGGCCGTGTCCGCTGAAGTACAACAGCGCCAGGTCGTCGTGCCGCCGGTCGCGGTAGAAGTCCCCGATGGTGGCGCCGACCCGGTGGTGCGGCTCGTTGACGAGCGTGGTCACCTCGAAGCCGGCGATCTCCGGGTCGCCGAGGACGGCGGCGAGGGCCTCCGCGTCGTTCGCCGGGGCTGCGAGTTGGCGCAGGTCGGGGTCGCGGTAGTGGTGGTTGGCGATGACCAGCGCCACGCGGCGGCCCATCGGGCGTCCTCCTCAGCACGGTCGGGACGGTCACGGGCGTCCGTCGGGCACGGTGCAGACATCGTCCTCCGGGGCCACCACCCATGGGGGTGCTGTGTCACGGGGCCGACAGTCGGCGCGGCGCTACCCTTCGACGCGTGACGATCCTGTTGATCAGTGGCAGCCTGCGCGCCGGTTCCACCAACGCCGCCGTGCTCGCCACCGCGCGCGACCTCGACCCGTACACGGTGGTCTACCCCGCGCTCGGGGCGCTGCCGCACTTCAACCCGGACGACGACCGCCACCCGCTGCCCCGGCCAGTGTACGAGCTCCGGACCGCGATCAACGTGTCGGAGGCCGTGCTGTTCTGCACCCCGGAGTACGCCGGCGCCCTGCCCGGTGCGTTCAAGAACCTGCTGGACTGGACCGTCGGCGGCATCGAGATCAACGACAAGCCGTGCGGCTGGATCAACGCCGCGCACCGGGGCGCGGCCGGCGCGCACGCGGAGTTGCGGACCGTGCTCGGCTACACGGGGGCGGACATCGTGGCGGCCGCGTGCGCGCACGTGCCGGTGACCCAGGCCGACGTCGACCCGGACGGGGTGATCCGGGTGGCCCCGGTCCGGGACAAGGTGGCGCGGGTGCTGCGGGCGATGCGGCAGTACCTGAGCTGAGGGGTCATTCCAGGTGCGCGCCCGCCGAGGGCGCCGCCACGAAGCACGACGGCGGCGTGAACCGGCCGCGCGCGAAGGCCGACTCGACCGACTCCGTCACGAAGGCCACGTCCCGGGGCTCGACCAGCGCGATCACGCACCCGCCGAACCCGCCGCCGGTCATCCGGGCCCCGTGCGCGCCGGCCTCCAGCGCCGCCGCGACCGCGATGTCCAGCTCCGGCACCGTCACCTCGAAGTCGTTCTTCAGGGAGGTGTGCGAGTCGGTCATCAGGGGGCCGATGTCGGTGACCTTGCCGGCGGCGAGCAGGGCGACCGTCTCCAGGACCCGGGCGTTCTCGGTGACGACGTGCCGGGCGCGGCGGCGGGTGACCGGGTCGGCGAGCCGGTCCACGTCGGACAGGTCGGCGTCGCGCAGGGCCGGGACCAGCAGTTCGCGGGCGGCGGCCTCGCAGGTGGCGCGGCGCTGGGCGTACTCGCCGTCCACGAGCCGGTGCGGCGCCTTCGTGTCGATCACGAGGATCGTGGCGTCGAACGGGATGTGCTCGGTCTCCAGGGTGCGGCAGTCCAGGAGCAGCGCGTGGCCGGCCTCGGACAGGATCGACGCCGACTGGTCCATGATGCCGCAGGGCACGCCGACGAACGCGTTCTCGGCGCGCTGGGCGATGGCCGGGCGGTCGGCGACGGGGATGTCGAGGTCGCCGAGTTCGATGAGCGCGGTGAGGACGGCGCATTCGAGGGCGGCGGAGGAGGACAACCCCGAGCCGACGGGTACGTCGGAGGTGATGTGCAGGTCCGCGCCCGGCACCTCGTGGCCCTCGTCGAGCAGTGCCCAGACGACGCCGCGCACGTAGTCGACCCAGGTGGCCGCGCCGGGGGCCGACTCGGGCCGGCCGAAGCTGGTCGACTGGCCGGGTGCCCAGGCCGAGGTGACCGTCCACTGCTGGCGGCGGCTGCGGACCCCGGTGACGGTGGTGCGGAACGGCAGGGCGAAGGGCAGCACGAAGCCGGCGTTGTAGTCGGTGTGCTCGCCGATCAGGTTGACCCGGCCGGGGGCGCTAGCTGTTACGCGCACTGTAGAACTCCCACGCGCTGCGGATGATGTCGTGCAGGTCGGTGCGCTTGGGCTCCCAGCCGAGCTCGCGCCGTGCCTTCGCGCTGGAGGAGATGCCGACCACGACGTCCCCGGGGCGACGGGCCTGCAGCTCGACGGGTACGGGGTGCCCCGTGACCGCCCGGACCGCCTCGATCACCTCGCGGTTGCTGAACCCGTTGCCGTTGCCCAGGTTGTAGATCTCGTGCCGGCCGGGGCGGATGGACTCCAGGGCGAGCAGGTGCGCGCTGGCCAGGTCCTCGACGTGGATGTAGTCCCGGACGCAGGTGCCGTCGGCGGTGTCGTAGTCGTCGCCGTACAGGGCGAGGGTGTCCCGCTTGCCGGCCGCGACCTGGAGCACGATCGGGATCAGGTGGCTCTCGGGGTCGTGCCGTTCGCCGAGGTGGCCGACCGCGCCGGCCGCGTTGAAGTACCGCAGGGTCACCGCGCCCAGCCCGTGCCCGGCGGCCTCGCCGGACAGCATCAGGTCCACCATGAGCTTCGTGGCCGCGTACGGGTTCTGCGGCGCGACCTCCGTCTCCTCGGTGGACGGCTCGGCCGTGGCCCGGTACATCGAGCCGGTGGAGGAGAAGATGAACCGGGGGACGCCGGCCGCGCGCACCGCGTCGAGCAGGGTGAGCGTGCCGCGCACGTTGGTGTCCCAGAACCGCTCGGGGTACTTCACCGACTCGCCGACCTCGATCCTGGCGGCGAAGTGCAGGACGCCCTCGAAGCCGGCGTCGGGGGTGAGCACCTTGGCGACGTCGTGGATGTCCATCTGGTGGAACTCGACGCCCGCGGGGATCACGTCCGCGTACCCGCTGGACAGGTCGTCGATCACCGTCACCTGGTGGCCGGCCGCGACCAACTGGTGGACGACCACGCCCCCGATATAGCCGGCGCCGCCCGTGACCAGCAGCTTCATAGCGAGACTCCCCGTAGTAGCCGTGCGGCCTCCTCAGGTCGCACGTCGTTGACGAACGCGCCCATCGCGGACTCGGAGCCCGCCAGGTACTTCAACTTGCCCGGCGCCCGTTGGATGCTGAACAGCTGCAGGTGCAGGTACGACACGTCGCGGTCGAGCCGCACCGGGGCCTGGTGCCAGGCGGAGATGTAGGGCATGGGCTGGTCGAACAGGCCGTCGAGCCGGCGCAGCACGTCGAGGTACAGCGGCCCGAAGGCGTCGCGCTCGGCGTCGTTGAGGGCCGGGATGTCCGGCACCCGGCGGCGGGGGAACAGCCGCACCTCGTACGGCCAGCGGCTGGCGTAGGGCACGAACGCGATCCAGTGCGCGTTCTCGCCGACGATCCGGTCGCCCGCGTTCGCGATCTCGTCCTCGAACAGGTTCGGGTGCCGGCGCGCCGCCGCGAGCATGGTCCGCGTCTTCGGCGTCACGAACGGGTACGCGTAGATCTGGCCGTGCGGGTGGTGCAGGGTCACGCCGATCTGCTCGCCCCGGTTCTCGAAGCAGAACACCTGCTCGACCCCGGGCAGCGCGGACAGCTCGGACGTCCGGTCCGCCCACGCCTCCATGACGGTTCGGACCCGCTCGGGGCGCAGCTGCGCGAACGCCGTCCCGTGCTCGTCGGTGAAGCAGACCACCTCGCACCGGCCCACGCCCGGGTTCTCCACCCCGGGGGAGACCCGGTGGCTGAAGCTCGGGAACCGGTTCTCGAAGACGACCACGTCGTAGGACGGGGCCGGGATCTCCGAGAGCCGGTCGGCGGTCGACGGGCACAGCGGGCACTCGTCGGCCGGCGGCAGGAAGATCCGGGACTGCCGGTGGGTGGCGATCGCGACCCACTCGTCGAGCAGCGGGTCGTACCGCAGCTCGGACGCGTCGGGCGGGGTGGGCAACCGGCGCCGGTCGGTGACGTCGCGGGTGCTGGCGTCCGACTCGTCGAAGTAGAGCAGCTCGCGACCGTCGGCCAGGTGGGTGACCGTCCGCTTCACTGTGCCGTCACCACGATCAGCTCGCCGACTTCCTCGGCCAGCTGGGTCTGGGCCTCGGCCGGCAGGCCGGAGTCGGTGATCACCACGTCCGCGTCGGCCAGCGGCGCGATCGTCGCGATGCCGACCATCTCCCACTTGGTGTGGTCGGCGATCACGATCAACCGGCGCGCGGAGTTGACCAGCAGGCGGTTGGTCTCCGCCTCCATGAGGTTCGGCGTGGTCAGGCCGGCGCGCGGGCTCATGCCGTGCACGCCGAGGAACAGCAGGTCGACGTTGAGCGAGCGGATCGCGCTGTCCGCGAACGGCCCGGCCAGCGCGTCGGACGGGGTCCGGATGCCGCCGGTGAGCACCACCGTCTGGTCGGTGCGCCCGGAACGGTAGAGCGCGTCGGCGACCGGGACGGAGTTGGTCACCACGGTCAGCCCGGGCACGTCGACCAGGCGCTCGGCGAGGGCCGCCGTGGTGGTGCCCGCGGACAGCGCGATCGCCGACCCGGGGCGGACCAGTTCGGCCGCGCGGGCGACGATCGCCGCCTTCTCGGCCTGCTGCCGGACGGACTTGGCCGCGAAGCCGGGTTCGTCGGTGGAGCCGGGGCCGATGATCGTGGCCCCGCCGTGCACCTTGGCGAGCAGGCCGCGTTCGGCCAGGGTCTCGAGGTCGCGGCGGATCGTCATGTCGGAGACGCCGAACTCGCGGACGAGTTCGCTGACCCGGACGCCACCGTGCCGGCGGACGAGGTCGAGGATGGCGGCCTGCCGCTGGGGGGCGAGCATCTAGTTCCCTACCGTTCTCATGCCCCCCATTTTCCCTCACTTTCCAACAAAGTCAAACAGCGTTCCAACTCGGCGGCCACATCGGTCAACAAAGTGTCCGGAACGATGGGTACGCCCGCCAGCGCCGTGAACAGACTCGGAAGTCCGGGAAGGGGGAAACCGTCCTCGGTGAGCACCGCGCGGCCCGCCCCGTTGCCGTTGGCGCTGAGCGACAGCGACTCGCGGGTCCGGGCCCAGGCCTCGCCGACCTCCTCCGGCGACGGTACCCCGAATCCGTGGCCGACCGGGGCGGCGTGCCGCAACCGGACGATCGCCGAGTCGCCGAACTTCAGGGCCGCCGCCGCGTGGTGGGCGAGCATGTCGTGCTGGCCGGGCGCCAGCCGCTCCGTGACGGGGCACTCCGTGCGGCACTCGGCGGCGCACACGCCCAGGGCGTGTGCGACATTGCTGTGCTGCCGGTCCAGGTACGCGCGCCAGCCGGCCGGCGGCTCCGCGGCGACCCGCAGCGCCCGCGCGCACGCCGACTTCTCGGTCCGGGTGTGCGGGCAGGTCCGGTCCTCCATCTGGCCGAACCGGCTGTCCTGGAAGTGCTGGAGCCGGGCCGGGTCGGCCGCGTGCCCGAGGACCGGTTCCCAGACGAGCATCGGCAGGTACTCGCTCGCGATGTGCACCGCCGCCACCAGCGCGGCCATCTCGCGGCGCATCCAGCGCGCCTCGATCACCTCCAGCAGCAGCCGGTAGGCGGGGCGCAGCGAGCCGAGCGCGCCCCGGGGCTGCTCCCGGGGCGACTGCGGCATCCGCGACGCCAGGGCGCGCGACTTGAGCGAGTCGACGACGTCGTACGCGCCGAAGTCCTCCGCGTCGAGTTCCAGCAACCCCTGGCCGAACTCGCAGATGCGTTCGACCCGGGGGTCGTCGACGAGCGCGGCGACGTCCCCGAAGGCGAAGCGGCGGGCGAGCGCGACCAGTACCTCGTACCCCGTTTTCATAACGGAGTTCTACCAGGACACGTAAGCCCCGCCGTTGGCGTGTAGCACCGTTCCGGTCGTGTACCCGGCCGCGGGGCTCGCCAGGTACTCGATCGCGGCGGCGATCTCGTCCGGCGTACCCGACCTCTTGACCATGGTTTCGTTGATCTTCCGTTCCAGATCGTTGACCGGCCCGGCGAAGAACTCCGTGTCGGCCACATAGCCGGGGGACACCACGTTGGACGTGATCCCCCGGGGGCCGTGCTCGCGGGCCACGTGCGCGCTCCACGAGGTCAGGGCCGCCTTGGCCGCCCCGTAGGCCCCGTTGCCCCGGTGCGCCGCGATCGAACTGAGGTGCACGACCCGGCCCCCGGCGGACATCTTCGGCAGCAGCGCCTCGGTGAGCAGGATCGCGGTCATGGCGTTCGCGGCGAAGGTGCGCTGCCAGTTCTCGGCCACGCCCGCGATCCCCGGGGACAGTTCGCGCCGGTCCAGGCCCCCGGCGTTGTTGACCAGGACGTCCACCCGGTCCAGCCGGTCGGCGAAGCCCTGCACGGCGTCCGGGTCGGTCAGGTCGATCTGGTACCACGCCCCCGAGCCGATGTCCTCGACGGCGCGGTGGAGCACCTCGGCCCGGCGGCCGAGCAGGATGACGTGCTCTCCGGCGCGGGCGAACCGGCGGGCCGTGGCCAGTCCGATCCCCGTCCCGCCGCCACTAATCACTACTGTGCGCATCAGGCTAGCCTTGCACGCATGGGGATCCGTGATGAAGAGCGTGAGGTCGACCTCACCGACGATGACGCTCCGCTGTTGCCGGAGCAGACGAGCGACGACACCGCCGCGGGCTGGGGCGAGCGTTCGGAGCGGGACAGCAACGACGACCGGTTGATCCAGGACCGCCCGCCGCACTGGGACTGATTTACCCTTTTCTGTACCCTGGGCGGATGCTCAAGGGTTTCAAGGACTTCATCACCCGCGGAAACGTCGTCGACCTGGCTGTCGGTGTCGTGATCGGCGCCGCGTTCGCCGCGGTCGTCAAGGCGTTCACCGACGCGTTCGTCAACCCGTTGATCAAGCTGGTCACCGGGGGCGGGACGACCGGCGGGACGTTCACGATCAACGACGTCGTCTTCGACTACGGCTCGTTCGTCAACGCGATCATCACGTTCCTGCTGACCGCCGCGGTCGTGTACTTCGTCATCGTGCTGCCGATGAACAAGTACAACGAGTACCGCAAGCGCAACGACGAGGAGGTCGTGGAGAAGCTGTCCGCCGAGGTGACCCTGCTCCAGGAGATCCGCGACGAGCTGCGCCGCCGCTAGATCAATTCGATGGGTACGGGGTCCCCGTACCCATCGTCGCTAGCTCGAAGCGGCTGGGGCCGCGGCCGGCGCGGGGGTCGACGGTTTGGACTCGCCGCCCTGCTTCGGCGTGGAGCCGGTCGACGGGGTGGCCGGGGTCGACGCGGAGGAGCTGCCGCGCGAGTCGGTCCGGTAGAAGCCGGAGCCCTTGAACACGACGCCGACGGCCGAGAAGAGTTTGCGCAGCTTGCCGGTGCACTCCGGGCAGGTGGTCAGGGCGTCGTCGCTGAACGACTGCACGGCCTCGAGCTGGTGACCACACTCGGTGCACGCGTACTGGTAAGTGGGCACGTCCGCCTCCGTCTGGCACTCCGACACTGCGAGTGCCAATATTGCGTCAGCGTACCCGACTTCGTCTAGTCGACGTGAGGCAGAAGACACTCAAATCCCCCACCGGGGGTGATAACTCCGGTCACCGGGCGGTCGTGCGGCTCGGCCGGCACCCGGGGAAGCAGCTCGTTGTCATAGACGATCGCCACCACGGGCACCCCCGGCCGGACCCGCGCCAGCGCCCGGTCGTACGAGCCGCCGCCCTTGCCGAGCCGGCCCCCGGCGCGGTCCACGGCCAGCGCCGGCACGATCACCAGGTCGGCCGTTCCGATCGCGTCCACCCCGAGCCGGGGGCCCGACGGTTCGAGCAGGCCGCGCGGGCTGGGCACCAGTTCGCCGCCCGCCCAGTCGAGATCCATGTCATCTAACAACACAGGCAGTAACACTCGGGTACCCAGAGCGTTAGGCAACTCGGGTCCACCGGGCTCGCTGCCGACGGGGACGTAGCCGGCGACCGTTCCCGGACGTACCGTCACCAACAGCTCAGCCACCGCGGCCAGAATCCGTTCCGCGGCGAAAGACCTGGCAGTGGCCGGTGTGGTTCTCCGCACGGAGAGCAAGGTGGTGCGCAGCGCCGTCTTTTCCGCCAACATGGTGCCAAGCATGGCAGGCCCGGGACGCGGCAAGGGCCCACGGCGGAGAGCCCAGACGGCACAGGGGGAGGACCGGTGACGCTACGGGCGCGGTTGACCGCGGCCTTCCTGGCTGTCGTGCTCGGCCCCGTCCTGCTCGGCGCCGTGTTCGTCGGCGGGGCCGTCGCCGCCGTCGGCCGCAGCCGGTCCGCCGAACGCCTCGAACTCGCCGACTCCACCGCGCGGACCACCATCGAGGCCCTGTGCGTGAAGCTCCGGTCCGCCGCCGAGAGCGCCGCCGTGCAGTCCCACGGCGGCCGGACCCCCGGCGCCGCCGCCCAGCTCGTGGAGACCGGCCGGGCCGCCGGGGTGCGGATCCTCGACTCCGAGGGCGCGACCCTGGACAGCGCCGGCGCGCTGCCCGAACCGTGGTCGGTGTGCGGGGCGGTCGAACCCCAGCTCACCGGCTCCCTCAACGCCCTGGTCGCCTGGGTGCCGATCCGGGACTCCACCGGCAAGGCGCTGGGCACCGCGATCGCCGCCGAACCCCTCGACCAGGCCTTCGTCAACCGGCTCGCCGCCGCCACCGGGGTCGGGGTCACCCTGCTCGACGACCGGGCGCTGAGCACCGCCCGGGAACAGCAGCGCGCCGAGATCCGGGCCGTGCACCGGCCCGGGGGCACGGTGGAGACCGCCGGCGGGCTGTACGTGCACCTCCTCGCCGGCTCCCGGCAGCTCCCGCTCGCCCTGTTCGTGGAGCACTCCGACCCCCAGGGCCTGTACGCGGCCCTGTTCGGCATCGTCGCCGTCGCCGGCCTGCTGTCCGTGGTGGTCGCGTGGCTCCTGGCCCGGAGTACCACCCGGCCCCTCGTGGAACTCGCCCGCGCCGCCGACCGGGTGGCCGACGGCGACCTGGACGCCCGGGTGCCCGTCCGCGGCGACGACGAACTGGGCCGGCTGGCCACCGCGTTCAACCGGATGACCCGGGAGACCCAGGGCTACGTCGCGGCCCTCACCGCCAGCCGCGACCAGCTCCGGGAGGCCATGCGGCTGTCGCGCACCGACCCGCTGACCGGGCTCGCCAACTACCGGCACCTGGAGGAGTCGCTGCGCTGGGAGGTGGAGAAGACCACCCGGTACGCGAAGCCACTCTCCGTGATCGCGCTGGACCTGGACCTCTTCAAGGAGGTCAACGACACCTACGGCCACCCGGCCGGCGACGCCGTACTCGTCGAGGTGTCCCGCCGCCTGGAGGGCGAGATCCGCGACCTGGACCGCGCGTTCCGCCAGGGCGGCGAGGAGTTCGTGCTCCTGCTGCCCGAGACCGACCTGACCGGGGCCGTCAGCGTCGCCGAACGGCTCGGCTCCGCACTGCGCGACTCGGCGGTGATCGTGGAGCCGCACGGGCACGCGATCAAGGTGACGGTGTCGATCGGCGTCGCGGTGTACCCGGAGCACGGCGACACGGGTCCGAAGGTCCTCGCCGCCGCCGATGACGCACTGTACGCGGCCAAGGCCGCCGGGCGGGACACGTACCGAATCGCGCGTGGCGGTGCGCTCAGCTGACCTTCCGGCCGATAGTCTCGGCACATGTCCGAGCAGCCGAACACCCCCAGTGCCCCCGTGGCGCACCGGCGCGCCGTCAAGGCGGTCATCCCCGCCGCAGGTATGGCCACCCGCTTCCTACCAGCGACTAAGGCCGTCCCCAAAGAACTCTTCCCCGTTGTCGACCGTCCGGTGCTCGAGTACATCGTGGGTGAGGCGGCGTCCGCCGGCATCCGCGACGTGCTCCTCGTGACCGGCAAGGGCAAGACGGCGATGGTCGATCACTTCGACCGCCGCGCCGACGCCGAGGAACGACTCCTCGCGAAGGGTGACCTCGTCCGGCTGGCGGCCGTGCGCCGCCCCGAGGAGCTCGCCGACATCTACACCTGCCGCCAGCCCGAACCCCTCGGGCTCGGCCACGCCGTCGGCTGCGCCGAGTCCCACGTCGGCGACCAGCCGTTCGCGGTGCTGCTCGCCGACGAGTTCACCGACGAGGGCGACCCGCTGCTCTCCGACATGATCGAACTCCAGGCGGAGAAGGGCGGCATCGTCCTCGCCTTCATCGAGGTCCCCTGGGAGGAGGTCAGCCGGTACGGCGTGGCCTCCGTCGAGCCGACCGACACCCCCGACGTCGTCAAGGTGACCGGCCTGGTGGAGAAGCCCTCCAGGGAGGACGCCCCCAGCAACCTCATCGTCGTCGGCCGGTACGTGCTGCCGTCGACCATCTTCGAGGCGATCCGCAAGACCGAGCCCGGCGCGGGCGGCGAGATCCAGTTGACGGACGCCATGGTGCGGCTGCTCGACGAGGGCACGCCCGTGCACGGCATCGTGTTCCGGCGGATCCGGCACGACACCGGCCAACCGGTCGGCTACCTGCAGGCACTCGTCCGCCTCGCCTGCCAGCGGGAGGACATCGGCCCGGAACTACGGGGCTGGCTGAAGAATTTTGTGAACACGGAGCTCTCATGACCCGTACCACCGAGCTGGTGCCACTCGCCGACTACCTGTACGGCGTGATGGCCCGGCTCCGCCCGCTGCCGCCGCTGGAGGTCGACCTGACCCAGGCGTACGGCAACGTGCTCGCCGAGGAAGTCACGTCCCCCGGACCGCTGCCCGCGTTCGACCACGCGGCGATCGACGGTTACGCGGTCCGGGCGGAGGACCTGCTCGGTGCGACCGCGACCAGACCGGTCCGGCTCAACGTCGTCGGCGACCTGTCGGCGTCCAGTTGGCGGCCGGTCCGGTTGACGGCGCACGCCTGCTTCTCGGTCGCGGCCGGCGCCCCGTTGCCGGCCGCGGCCGACGCGGTCGTCCCCCTGGACTGGACGGACCAGGGCATGGCCGTCGTCGAGGTGTACGACGCGGCCAAGCGCGGCCACGGCCTGCGCCGCGCCGGTGAGGAGATCACGGCCGGTTCCGTGATCGCGCGCGCCGGCGTGCAGATCACCCCGCCGATGGTGGCCCTGCTGGCGGCCTGCGGCATCGGCCACGTCGTCGTCCGGCCCTGCCCGCGCGTCGTGGTCCTCGCCACCGGTGACGAGCTGGTCGAGGCCGGCCGGTCCAGTCAGGCCGGTCAGATCGTGGACGCCAATTCCCACGCGCTCACCTCGGCCGCCGCCGAGGCCGGCGCGCACGCCTACCGGGTGGGGATCTGCGACGACGACCCCGAGGCGTTGCGGGCCCTCGTGGACGACCAGACCCTGCGCGCCGACCTGATCATCACCACCGGGGGTACCGGCACCGGCCCCGGCGACATGGTGCGCCGCATCCTCGGCCGCGACGGCGTGCAGTTCACCGACCTCTCGGTGTACCCGGCCGGCTCGCTCGGCTTCGGCACGATCGGCCCCGAGGAGGTACCCATCGTGTGCCTCCCCGGCGACCCGGGCACCGCCCTGATGAGTTTCGAGATGCTCGCCCGCCCCGTGATCCGGCTGCTCGCCGGCGCCGAGCCCGTGTTCCGGCCCAGTATCAAGGCCCACCTGCTGGAGACCGTGGCCTCCCCGGTCGGGGTCCGCGAGTTCCGCCCCGCGCACGTGGCCGAGCGGCGCGGCGGGGGCTACACCGTGCAGCCGCTCGCCGGCGGCCCGTACACCCTGTCGGGTCTCGCCGAGGCCAACGGCGTCCTCGTCCTCGGCGAACGCGTCACCACCGCCGCGGCCGGCTCGACCGTCGACGTCCTGCTCGTCGACCGGCGACGGTGACCCGTCGGATGCCACCGGGTTGGCCAGCTGTCCTGCGCGAGGGCGACGTCACGATGCGCCCCTACAAACGGGGCGACGCGAAGGCGTGGAGCGAGTCCCGCCGCCGCAACGAGGAATGGCTGACCCCCTGGGAACCCACCCCGCTGGGCCCCTGGCAGGACGTGCACTCGCCGGCCGCGTTCCGGGGCCTGCACAAGGCGCTCAAGCGCGCCGGTGACGCGGGCAGCGCGATGCCGTTCGCGATCTGCCACCAGGGCGTCTACGTCGGCCAGCTGACCATCGGCAACATCGTCCGGGGCGCGTTCTGCTCCGCCTACGCCGGGTACTGGGTCGACGCCCGGGTCGCCGGGCTGGGGATCACGCCCACGGCGCTGGCGCTGGCCGTGGACCACGCCTTCGGGCCGGGTGGCCTGCACCGGATCGAGGTCAACATCCGGCCGGACAATCTGCCGTCCCGCAGGGTGGTGGAGAAGCTGGGCTTCCGGGAGGAGGCCTTCCATCCCCGGTACCTGCACAGTGGGGGTGCCTGGCAGGACCACATCGGGTACGCGTTGACCATCGAGGATGTGTCCGCCGAGGGCGGGTTGCTGGCGCGCTGGCGCAGGACCCGAACCACCTGACGGGTACGACCTGGCGCGCGCCCGTGGTTGCCCGCCTCGGGGCGCGGGCCGGCGCACCCGGTCATGGCCTGTCCCTGGGGCCGGTGGCGCAGGACACGCCCATTTGACGTCGCGTATCCGACGGCACGGTGTGGCTTCCCCGTTATTACCCGACGGCAACATAACCTTGGGTAACTAAGTGCGACGACTGTGAACGGGAGGGGTGAGGGTGCCGACTTCGGTGCTCCTCGCTGTCCTCGCCGCGGCCGGGTTGCTCGCGCTCGCACCGGCTCTCGTCCGCCGGTACGACGCCACCGAGCGACTCGTCGCCGAGAGGGCACTGTCGACGGCGCGGGTGATCAGTCGCCAGCGCCGCCGTCGTACTGTCCCGACCCGGCGCGGCTACCCCGACCCGGCCAGCCTCGTCCCCGCCCCCCGCCAGCCCTCCGCCCTCTCCCCGACGGCCCTCGCGGCGGCCCGGGCGGAACGCGCGCGCCTGTGGCGGTACCGCCGCCGTCGCCGGGTACTGTCCGCCCTCCTCCTGCTCAACGCCGTGGAGCTCGTCGGGGTCGCGGTCTTCGACCCGGGACTCTGGATCGGGTTCGCCGTCTCCTCGGTGCTCCTCGTCGCGTACACGATCAGACTCCGCAACCAGGTAGTCGCCGAACGCCGCAAGCGCCGCCTGGCCATCGTCCGCGCCCGCGAGTCCGCCCGCCGCGAGGCCGAGCGGCTCGCCTTCGAACGCGCGGAGCTGCTGGCGGCCGCCGAGCAGGCAGCGGCGGCGGCCCGCCGGGGCGCCGCGGCGTACCGGTCGTACCGGCGCCGGGTCGTCACCCAGGAGCCCCGGCGGCTCTCGCCCGTGCGGGGTGAGGCTTATGAGGCCCGTGCGGTGAACTTCTGAGGTGCGTGCTAGGATTTTTTTCGACCCGAGGGGCTGTGGCGTAGTTGGTAGCGCGCCTCGTTCGCATCGAGGAGGTCAGGAGTTCGAATCTCCTCAGCTCCACTTCAGGTCAGGGGCGGTTCCCGTTAACGGGAACCGCCCCTTCCACGTGTTGAGGCGTAAGTCCGACGCGCGTCGTGAACGGCGGTCTTTCGGGCACCAGCTTCGCGGCCTGTGTAGCTAGGGCGCACCTGGGGTCGGTCGGCTATGAACGGCGGCACTGAACGCCCAGGTCAGGGGCCGTTGCCAGATGCCGCGAAGCTTGTGCGGGTTAGGCTCGGCGGGTGGGCGAGGGCGCGCAGTACGCGAGGTACCGGGGCGACGCCGAGGTGCTCGCGCTGATCGGGGCGCACGTCGTCGAGCAGGTCGGTCCGATCACCGTGCGGATTCCCCGGACCGTGGCCGATGAAGCCGTGGCCGCCTGGAACCGTGACGAGCTGGAGGACCTGGACGACGAGACCCCCGCGCAGGCGGAGCTCCGGGAGCAGGCCGCGACCCTCGCGCTGATCGGCCTCGCGATCACGACCCGGGGCGTGCCGGACGGCGACGACCTCGTCCTGGACCTGGAGGTCACCGACCTCGGGGCGGCCGTCCGCGCGGCCCGGAACGCGGCCGACCCGCGAGCCTGAACGCGGTCCGGACGCCCGCAGGGGCGTCGTGGCTGGCCGAACGGGGGAATGGCGGGTCGGAGGAAGCAGCCGGATTTTGGCGACAATTTTCGTAAAGGTGCGCTTCCGGGCCTTAAACCCCGGCGCGTCGGGGTACCGACGTTGGGTGAAGTCGACTCAACCTGGCAGCCTTGGGTCCGTGATGGCCCCGTCGTACCGCAGGAGCCCCCGCAGGGCACGCCTCATCGCCCTCGCGGTCGTCCTCGCCGTCATGGGCCTGGCCGTGGCCAGCCAGGCGCTGCCGCCAACCGGGTCCCGCCAGCCGACCGCCGTCGCGCGGCCCGGAGCCGAAGCCGGCCCGCCCGGAACGGAAACCGGGGCCAAGGGCGGAACCGGAGCCAAGGACGGAGCCGGAACCGAGACCGGAGCCACGAGCGGCGGAGGATCCGACTCCGCCCCACCCGTCACCTACCCACCCCGCGGCGCGGGCACCTTCGCCGTCGCCCAGGGTGACGGCCCCCCACTCGGCCACGCGGGCACCCTGCTCCGTTTCCAGGTCGTCGTGGAGAACGGCATCGGCAACCTCGACCCGGCCACCGCCGCGGTCACGGTCGAGGCGACGCTCGGTGACCGCCGGGGCTGGACCGCCGACGGCAGGTGGACCTTCCAGCGGGTCGGGCCGAACCAGACCCCGGACTTCATCGTGTACGTGGCCACGCCCGAGACCCGCGACGACCTCTGCGGGATGGGGCCGGACGGCTACACCTCCTGCCGGAACGGTGACCGCGTCGTGCTCAACGTGGCCCGCTGGGCGGAGGGCGTGCCGGGGTACGGGGCGCCGGTCTGGCAGTACCGGGAGTACATGGTCAATCATGAGGTCGGGCACCGGCTGGGCTTCGACCACGAGCTGTGCCCGGGGGCGGGCAAACTGGCGCCGGTCATGCAGCAGCAGACGCTCGGGCTCCAGGGTTGCCTGCCCAACTCGTGGCCCCACCAGCCGGCCGGCTGACCGGCAGGGGGCGCCCCTACCGCAGAGGTGGCTGCTCCGCTCGCTGCTGTACCAGGAACGGTGCCGTCACCGGCCCGAACCGTGCCCCCGCCACGGACTCGGCCCGCAGGCTCCGTACCCCGAGCGGGTCGTGGTCGAAGACGAGCACCTGGGCGGTGAAGGTGCCGTTGGCGTCCACGGTCGCGGTACCCGGCGTGCGGTTGATTCCGGTCGTCCACGGCAGCCGGACCTGCGTGCCGGGCGGGAAGTCCGTGCCCCGGGCGGACGCGACCCGGCCGGGGCGGTCGCCGAGGTTGACGACGAGCACCGGCTGCTTCACGACGATCGGGGTGGTGGCCACGTTGTTGGCCGGGTTCGGGTCGGTGGTCGAGCTGGTCACCGTGCCGGTTCCCGTGCTGCTCAGAGCAGTTCTGGGGGGTACGGTCACCCGCACCGTCGCCGTTGCGCCCGCGGGCAGGTCGCCGAGCGCGCAGCCGGTCGGCTGGCAGTTGGCCGGGGTGACGGCGGTGGCCGGCAGGAGGGCGGCCGGCAGGGTGATGGTCAGGCGGACGTCCGTGAGCGGGATCTGCGAACCGTTGACCACGGTGAACTCGACGACGAGGGGGTCGCCGCCGACGTACCCGGGAGTGGGGGTCGCCGAGGCCACGACGGCCAGGTCCTTGAAGGGTTCGCCGACGGTCACCTTCGCGGTGGCCGAGTCGTCGGCGGGCTGGCCGTCGGGGATGGAACTGCTGGCGGTGCCCACGGCGTCGTGCGGGCCCTGGGCGGTGCCCAGTGCGGTCACGGCGACGGCGACGGTCTCGCCGGGGGCGAGGGCGCCGAGGTCGCAGCGGGCGGTCGGTACGTCGCAGGTGCCCCGGGCCGGTCGCAGGGCGGTCGCCTTCAGGCCGGGCAGGGTGAACACCGCCCCGGTGGCGGGCGCGGGGACGGGGCCCAGGTTGGTGACGGTGAACTCCAGGGTGGTGGCGCCCAGGAACGGGATGGTGGCGGGGGTGGCGGCGAGGGTGACGCGCAGGTCAGGTACCCGCTGGTAGACGGGCTGGGCCACGTCGCCGGGTGACGTGACGAGGTCGGTGGGGGTGCCGCCGCCGGCCGGGACGGTCTGGATGACCGACGGGTACGTCTCGGTGGCCAGGCACTCGCACGAGTACTCCTCCACGCTGGTGAACGCGATCGTGCCGCCGTCCGGGGACCAGGCCGGGTCGTGCACCCGGTCCGGGTGGTTGTCGCCGATGACCTCCCGGGACCGGCCGCCGGCCGCGGGCATGACGCAGATCCCGTAGCCCTCGCCCTCCGAGTCGAACGCCAGGGACTGGCCGTCGGGCGACCAGGCGGGGTGCCGGTGGCTGCCGTACGCCTCGCAGTCGCTGATCCCGATCTTGGAGATCAGGTCGATCTGGTCGGTGACCCCGACCCGGCCGGGGGTCACGTCGAGGCTGACCACCCAGATCCGGGTGTCGGTGTAGCTGCCCTGCGCGCCGTCGGCCACCGTGATCTCGGCGGTGTCGGCGCCCGTCAGGCCGGCGCTGTCGGTCGCCGTGCACCGGACCCGGGTCAGCCCGACCGGGTAGGTCGCCCCGGACGCGTGGTCGCAGGTCACGGGCAACGTGCGCCCGGCGGAGTCGGTGGCCGTGGCGGAGTACGGCACCTTCGCGCCGTCCTTGGTGCCCGTGGCGAACTCGTCGTCGACGACCACGACCGGCGCCGAGTCGACGACCGTCACCCGGATCACCTGGAGGTAGTGCTCCGCGCCGATGTTGTTCACCGGGTCGGCCGCGAGCACGTAGTCGAGCACGCAGGTGCCGGAGGCGGTCGCGGTGAGCTTGGTGTAGACGTGGGCGTGGTAGGCGGGTGCGATGACGCCGCCGCCCAGGGGCGGGGTCAGGGTGATGCCCGGGTCGCAGCGCACCAGGGTCGGGTTGAGCGTGCTCGCCGTCTGGGTCCGGCCCCGGACCCCGGTCCGGAAACTGATCGCGACCCCCGGCCTGACCTGCTGGTCGACCCGGTTCGGGAAGACGCCCGCCGGGTAGACCGGGGCCGGCGGGAGCGGTTCGAACGGGCCGCCGCCGTCCGGGGCCAGGCCGACGATGATCGGGGGCGGCGGCGGGGGGTTCGCGTCGTGCGGCTTGGCGGTCCGGGAGATCGCGATCCGGGTACCGTCCGGCGACCACGCGGGGGACCGGTCGGAGCCGATGAAGTGCCGGGGCATCGGGATCGCGCCCACCACGGCGCGGTCGGCGACCCGGGCGATCCGGACCTGGCCGGCCGGGTCGAGCTCCCCGTCGCCGGTGACGACGAGGTTGTCGCCGACCACCCGGTTGCCGTTGCCGGACACCTGGTTGTTCTTCCCGACCACGATGTTGTTCTCGCCGCGCACCGTGTTGCTGTCACCGGTGACCGTGTTGCCGTGCCCGAACACGTTGTTGTGGGAGCCGGTGAGCTGGTTGGCATGGAAGTAGTCGTAGTAGCTGCCGATCCGGTTCTCGTCGCCGGTGATCGCGTTCTCGCCGCCGTAGATCGTGTTCGCGCCGCCGACGACGACGTTGTAGCTGCCGTACACGCCGGTGGCGCCGTACTCGGAGGGGCGGTTGAGCACGCTGTTCTCGTTGCCGCTGACGGACAGGCCGCCGCCGTGGGCGATGTTGCTGAACCCGTACACCGCGCCGCTGTCCGTGACGTTCTGCGGGCCGGGGACGGTGTCGGGCACCCGGGACTCCACATAGGCGATCATCGTGCCGTCCGGGGACCAGGCGGGCTCGGTGGCGGTGACGCCGGCACGGTACGCGGTGAGTTCGCGGGCGTTCGCGCCGGACGCGTCGGCCACCAGGATCCGGCTCTGCGGGGAGCCGTCGGGGGCGGTGCGCCACTCGGTGTAGGCCAGCCGGGCGCCGTCGGGGGAGTACGCGGAGTCCTGTTCGCGGCCGTCCTGGCGCGCGGTCAGGTCGACCGGGTGCTCGCCGCGCTGGTCGGCGCTCCACACGTCTGTGCCCGGCCCCCAGGACCGTCGACTGTAGACGACCGTGGTCTCCGTCTCGCCGTCCCAGTCGTAGCTGTACCAGCTCGGCCGGGTCTCGGCGACGCCGCGCCGGGTGCCGACCTTCTGGGCGGTGCCGCCCGCGACCGGGACCGCGTACACGTCGCCCGCCTGGCCTTTCGCGATGTCCTTCGGGTTGTCGTCCTTGCGGGTCACGAACGCGATCCGGGCGCCGTCCGGGGACCAGGCGGGGTCGGCCGAGTCGCCCCAGTTGGCCGGCAGCAACCGGGTGGCCGTGCCGCCGGCCGCCGGCATCACGAACACGTCGGGACCATTCACGAACGCGATCCGGGTACCGTCCGGCGACTGGGCCGGCTGGCCGCCCGCGCCGAGCCGGCGGTCGTCGGTGCCGTCCCGCTTCGCCGAGTGCACCGCGCCGTCGAGGCCGAACAGCAGCCGGGTGCCGTCCGGGGACCAGGACGGGTCGGTGCCCCGGGTGACGGTCTGGCCGTCCGTGCCGTTCGGCCGGATCAGGCGGATCTCGCCGTCCTGCTCGTAGGCGATCCAGCGGCCGTCGGGGGACAGGGTCGGGTGGCGCTGGACGGCTGCGTCGTCGGTGACCCGGCGGGGGGCGGAGTCCGAGCCCCGGTACCAGATCTCACCGTCCGTCTCCCTGACGTCACCACGGGTGCTGATCCAGGTCAGGGTGCCGGTCGGGTCGTTCCAGGCCGCGTCGTAGTCGTTGGCGGGCGCGACCACGTCGTCGACGTAGGGCTCGCCGGGTACGATCGCCGACTCCTCCGTGCCGGTGTACCCGATCCGGGAACCGCTCGGCGGGGCCGGGTCGGCCGCCGACACGGCGGGATCCGGGCCCGGGGCGACGGTCAGGAGCCCCAGAGCCAGTACGACGACGGTCAGCCTGGTTGCGCGCACGAATCTTCTCCCCGCCCGTAGGTTCCCCCACGGTCTCCCGAACCCCTCGGCAGGTCAGGATCGTGCTGGGCAGCCGTTCGGGCGCCGACGGTTGCCCCAGAGTGCAGCTTGCCCCGCTCACGTAAGGTGGGTCCGGAATCGATCACCCCTGAAGAGAGTTGCCGATGCGGACCCGACGCGACCAGGTGCAGGCGTACCGGTTCGTGACCCGCCGGCTCGTCTCGGCCATGCTGTCGGGCGAACCGGAGACGACCAACCTTCCCCTCCGCAGGCTCCTGCTGGCCGCGATCGGCAGCGTCATGGTCGCGGTCGTCGTGTTCGCCGGGGTCGGGGCATACGGCCTGTTCAACCCGGGCGGCAAGGAGTCCTGGAAGAAGGACATGACGCTCGTCATCGAGCGGGAGAGCGGCGCCCGGTTCGTCTATCTCAACGGCAAGCTGTTCCCGGTCCTCAACTACGCCTCGGCCCGCCTGATCATCGGCACCGCCAAGCCCGTCCAGGAGCTGGCGTCGCGCAACTCCCTCGCCGACACCCCGCGCGCCCGGCCGGTCGGCATCGAGGGCGCGCCCGACGCGCTGCCCGACCCGAAGGCCCTGCTCGGCCTGCCCTGGTCGGTGTGCAGCGCCCCGAAGGTCGCCGACACCGCCGACCTGGCCACCCACCTGGTGATCGGTTCGTCCCTGACCGGCGGTTCCCCGCTCGGCACGGACGGCCTGCTGGTGTCCAGCGGCTCCGCGACCTACCTGCTGTGGGGCGACCGCCGGCTGAAGGTGCCCGACAGGACTGCCCTCGCGGCCCTCGGCATGACGACGACCCCGATGCCGGTCGGCCAGGCGCTCGTCGACGGCATCACCGCCGGCCCCGACCTCGCCGCGCCCGGCATCCCCGGCGTCGGCGGCGAGGGCCGCAAGCTCGGCACCCAGACCTCGAAGATCGGCGCGGTGTACCAGAGCGGCAGCCAGTACTACGTGATGCTCGCCGACGGCCTCGCCCCCGTGCACGAGGTGACCGCCAACCTGCTCAACTCCGAGGCGCGCACGTTCATCCAGATCTCGCCCGCCGAGGCCGCCTCCGCGAGCTCCGCCACGAAGATCGAGCCCGACGGGCTGCCGCACACCGCGCCGAAGCTCCGCACGATGGACGGCGGCACCCAGCCGGCCGTGTGCGCCGGCTACCGGGGCGACCCGGACAAACCCGTCACCATCGAGGTGTACGCGAAGGCCCCCGAGCAGTTCTCCAAGCCCCAGGAGCCGGCCGTCAGCACGGGCCGCGACTCCGTGCGCACCGCCGACCGGGTCGTCATGCCCGGCGGCCGCGGCGCGCTCGTCCAGGTGCAGCCCGCGCCCGGGGTGCCCGCGTCCGGCACGGTGTTCCTGGTGACCGACCAGGGCATCAAGTACGGCCTGGCGGGCAACGCCCAGGAGGCCCTCGGGTACGCCGTCGTCAAGGTGATCGGCGTCCCCGCCGCCCTGTTGGCCCTGGTGCCCACCGGCCCCGGCCTCGACCCGACGGTCGCGCTGACCGCCGTCGGGGGCGCGACCCCGGCCCCGGGCGCCCCGACCTCGGCCACCCCCGCCCCGGTCCCGGTCCCCGAACCGACCCCCACGCCGAGCGCCAAGCCCTCGGCGACCCCGACCCGCAGCCCCACGCCGACCCCGAAGAAGACCTGACATGCGCCGGCTCGCGTTCTGTCTCGCGGCGGGTGCGTTCGCCGCCGTCCTCGCGGTGCCCGCACCGGCCCAGGCCGCGCCCCGGCCCAACAAGGACTGCGGCGCGGCCAACCCCAACGCCCGCCCGCTGGCCCAGAAGCCGTGGCCGCTGCGGCGGCTCGCGCCCGCCAACGTGTGGGGCTTCAGCCGGGGCCAGGGCGTCACGGTCGCCGTGATCGACTCGGGCGTGTCCCCGGACCACCCGAAGCTGAACAACGGCAAGGTGCTGCAGGGCCAGGACTTCATCGAACCCGGCCCCGGCGGGGACTGCGACGACCACGGGCACGGCACCTTCGTCGCGGGCATCATCGCGGGCTGGGAGAGCCGGAACGACAGCGACAGCCCGTACACCGGGATCGCCCCCGACGCGCGGATCCTGCCGATCAAGGTCATGAAGGGCGAGGAGCACCTCAGCGTCGAGGAGGGCCGCAGGCGCGCCGACCTGGTCGCCGGGGCCGTGGACTTCGCCGTGCAGAAGAAGGTCCAGGTCATCAACATGTCCCTGGTCCTGGACCACACCCCGGCGCTCGCCGCCGCCATCGACCGGGCGCTCAAGGCGAACATCGTGGTCGTCGCGGCGGCCGGCAACACGGGGGACACGCCCGAGGCGGCCGGCAAGGACCTGTTCCCGGCGGCGTACGACGGGGTGCTCGCGGTCGGCGGCGTCGACGAGGCCGACAAGCACGCCCCGTCCTCCACCCCGGGCAAGTACGTGGACATCGCCGCGCCCGGCGTCAACGTGGACGGCCCCACCCTGCACGGCGGCGGTTACGTCACCGAGAGCAAGGGCACCAGCTACGCCGCCGCGTACGTGTCCGGCGTCGCCGCCCTGCTCCGGGGCTACTACAAGGACATGCCCGCCACCGAGATCGTGAACCGGCTGGTCAAGACGGCGGACCGCCCGGCGCTCGGCAGGGACAACATGGTCGGCTACGGCATCGTCAACCCGTACCGGGCGATGACCGCGATCCTCGACCCGGCCGCCGAGCAGGCCAAACCGGTCGAGGGTGGCATCGCCCGGCCCGCCGACCGGGAGGATCCCCTGCACGCGGCCAAGACGTACGGGCCGGCGCTCGCGGGCGGGTGCCTCGGGGCCACGGCGCTGCTGGCGGTGCTGGCGTTCGCGTTCCCCCGGGGCGCGCGCCGGGGCTGGCGGCCGGGGCGGGCGGTCCGAGCGAAGGACCCGACGGCGACCGTCGAGGACTGAGGCCGCGACCAGGAGCGGTGGGCCCGCGCCGCCGGAGCTGTGGCCGACAACGCACCCGGCAGGCGGACTTCCGGTCCGGCCCCGGCGACCGCAGCGCTCGGCGCGCAGGTGCCAGGGTCAGTGGACGCCGAGGCGGCGCCAGGACATCCCGTCCGGGCTGAACGCCGCCCAGTCCATCCCCCACACCCCGAACGCCACATACCCGGCGCCCGTCCGGTGCACCCTGCTGACCTGGGGCAACGCGGTCACCTTCGTGCCGCCCTGCTGCCCGGACGCGGCAACCCACCACGTCCCCGGGTCGGTGTCCACGGCGGTGAGCACCCGGCCGTCGGGCAGCGGCACCAGGTCGCCGGCCGAGGCGGGCGGGAAGCCCTCGAACAGGGAGAAGGTCTGGCCGTTGTCGGTCGACCGGAACAGCCCGAGGATGGGGCTGGCGGCCTGCCGGGTGCCGTCGATCGTGGCCCGGCCGGTGACGACCGCGTAGATCTGGTCCTTGCCGATCGCGATCCGGATGCCGCCGACCACGCCGCTCAGGACGGACACGGGCGTGAGCTGCCAGGTCCGGCCCGCGTCCCGGCTGACCGCGATCTGCGGCTTGCCGCCGCTGAAACCGGTGACCCACCAGGCGCCGTCCCGGGCGGGGCCGGGCGCCGCCCAGGTGACGGTGAGGCCGGACGGGACGGTGCCCAGCTTCGCGGCCCGGCCACCGGCGGCGGCCTGCCGGACCCGGAGGCCGTCGGAGGCGAGGAACAGCCGGCTGTTGGCGGGGATCGAGGTCAGGGGCGAGTCGTCGACCGGGGTGGCCGCCCAGGTGCGGCCGCTGTCGGGGCTGTGCCACGCGCCGCCGAGCACGAGCTCGGTGCCGTTGAGGACCATCAGGTCGGGCAGGGTCTCGGGGGTGGCGGCCGGGACCGGGGTCTGGAGCCGCTGCCACTCGTCGCCGCCGTCGTCGCTGCGCGCGAGGGTCAGCGTGCAGGTGGGCAGGGCGTGGCAGTCGGCCGCCAGCGCGTACCCGTGGCGGTCGTCGGCGAACTCCACGTCGTAGAGCAGGCCGGGCACGTTGAGGGTCGACCGGTCGGGGGCGAGCACCTCGATGCCCTCGCCGGACCAGGTGGAGGTGTGGCTGGTGACGGAGGTGTTGATCGCGTACTGGTTCGGCGCGGCGGGGCCGGGCGTCGGCTCGCCGGGGGTGGACGCCAGCCGGACCCCCGTGATGGTCAGGACCGCGAGTGCCGTGCCCCCGGCGGCGGTGAACAGGCGGCGACGGCGACGGACGGCGTCGGCGCGCGCGGACACGGAGCCGAGACCCGGCTGGGGGATGTTGCCCAGCAGGTGGGAGCGCGATTCTGCGAGGGCCCGTTCGATCCGGTCATCGGGCTCAAACGGGTCGAGTAACTCAGGCATGGCGGAACGTCTCCGCCTCGGCCGGCCGGAGTCTGGTGGCCAGTGCGGTGCGCCCGCGCGACAGTCGGGACTTCACGGTGCCGACGGGGAGGTCGAGGGTCGTGGCGACCTCGTCGACGGGGAGGTCGGCCAGGTGGTGCAGGACGATCACCTCCCGGTACGCCTGGGGGAGCTGGGCGAGCGCCGCGAGCAGGTCGGTCCGGTCGGGTTCGGGGCCGGGCTCGACGGTGCTGGTGACCGGGCGGGTGCGCATCATGATCGTGTCGAACAGCCGGCGGCGGCGCCAGCGGCGGCGGACCAGGTTGACGGCGACGGTGCGCAGCCAGGCTTCCGGGTTCTCGATGTCGGAGATGTGCTTCGGGCGGGCCAGCGCGCGGGCGAACGCCTCCTGGACGGCGTCCTGCGCCTCGGCGAGGTCGCCGGTGAACGCGTAGAGCTGCGTGACGAGCCGCCGGTAGCAGTCGTCGTACAGATTCGCGATCGCCACTTCGCCGTTGTTGCTGCCCACCAGGACACCTCCATGCCGACTGTTCACCGAGCCCGGGGCGGTCAGGACCCCTGCGCGGTGACTCGAGAGTACAGAGTCGCCACCGGGCCGGCGGGTTCCGGATCGGAGCTGACAGAATCGACGGCATGCCTCGTGTCCTGTCCGGAATCCAGCCGACCGCAGACTCCTTCCACCTGGGTAACTACCTGGGTGCCGTGCGTAACTGGGTGGCCCTCCAGGAGACGCATGACGCCTTCTACTGCGTCGTGGACCTGCATGCGATCACCAGCGGCCACGACCCGGCTCTGCTCCGGCAGCGCACCCGGGTGTCGGCGGCCCAGCTGCTCGCGATCGGGATCGACCCGGAGCGCTCGACCCTGTTCGTGCAGTCGCACGTGCCGGAGCACGCCCAGCTCGGCTGGGTGATGGGCTGCATCACCGGGTTCGGCGAGGCGTCGCGGATGACCCAGTTCAAGGACAAGTCGGCCAAGCAGGGTACCGACCGGGCGAGCGTCGGCCTGTTCACGTACCCGATCCTGCAGGTCGCGGACATCCTGCTCTACCAGGCCGACGAGGTGCCCGTCGGTGAGGACCAACGCCAGCACATCGAGCTGACCCGCGACCTCGCGCAGCGGTTCAACACGACCTTCGGCCAGACGTTCACCGTGCCCAAGCCGCACATCCTCAAGGAGACGGCGAAGATCACGGACCTGCAGGACCCGACCGCGAAGATGAGCAAGTCCGCGTCGAGCCCGAACGGCATCATCGAGCTGCTGGACGAGCCGAACAAGTCGGCCAAGAAGATCCGCAGCGCGGTCACGGACGCGGGCCGCGAGGTCGTGTTCGACGCGGAGAACAAGCCCGGAGTCTCCAACCTGCTGACGATCTATTCGGCGCTCACAGGTGAGACGATTGCGGCACTCGAGACGCGCTACGCCGGCCGCGGGTACGGTGACCTGAAGAAGGAACTCGGTGAGGTGGTGGCGGAGTTCGCCCGGCCGATCCAGGAACAGACCAAGAAATACCTGGACAGTCCAGGCGAGCTCGATGAGATCCTGGCAGTCGGGGCCCGCAAGGCCCGGGCCGTCGCGTCGGAGACCCTCCGGACGGTCTACGACCGGATCGGTTTCCTGGCGTCCACCGCCAGCTAGGACGGCACGGTAGGGACGTCGACGGGAGGCGCGGTGAGTCAGACCATCGGGGTCGCCTTCCCGATTCCGGAACCCTGGGCCGCCGAGCTGGCCCGGGCCCGGGAGGCGGCGGGTGACCCGCTGGCCCGGTTCGTCCCGCCGCACCTGACCCTGATCGGCCCGACCGAGGTCCCCGCCGGGGAGCGGTCGGGCGTCGAGGACCACCTGCGCCGGGTCGCGGCCACCG
This sequence comes from Longispora urticae, assembly GCF_053902585.1. Classification (NCBI taxonomy): domain Bacteria; kingdom Bacillati; phylum Actinomycetota; class Actinomycetes; order Micromonosporales; family Micromonosporaceae; genus Longispora; species Longispora urticae. Next base: position 135,652 of record NZ_JAQZSH010000035.1, on the reverse strand, counting down.
GCTCCCCGTTCACGCTGCACCTGCGCGGGACGGGGACGTTCCGGCCGCTGACGGACGTGGTGTTCGTGATGGTCGCCCAGGGGATCAGCGAGTGCGAGCGGCTGGAGGAGTCGTTGCGCAGCGGCCCGCTGGCCCGGGACCTGCGGTTTCCGTACCACCCGCATGTGACCGTCGCCCACGACGTGCCGGCGCCGGCCCTCGACCGCGCGTTCGACGACCTGGCGGGTTTCGACGCGGCCTTCGAGGCGGCCGCGTTCACGCTCTACGAGCACGGCGACGACGGGATGTGGCGGCCACAGCGGGACTTCCCGCTGGTCGGCCCGTGAATCCGATCACCGTCGTCATGGGGTGGTGGGACCGCTCGATCGCTGCCCTGCGCCGGTGGTCCCCGAAGTTCGACCACTTCTGGCGGACCAAGGAGCGGTACGCCGACGTGCACGCCGGCCGGATGGCCGCCGCGATCTCCTACTACGGCTTCTTCGCCTGTTTCGCGCTCGCCCTGCTGGCGTTCTCCGTGCTCGGCTTCATCCTGGACAACAACAAGGACGTCGTCACGGCCGTGGAGAACTGGCTGCGCGCCAACCTGCCGTTCCTGGAGGTCGCCAGGATCACCGACGCGAAGGGCGCGGTGGGTACCTTCGCGCTGGCCGGCTTCCTGCTCACCGGCATCGGCTGGGTGGAGGCGATGCGGGCCTCGATCCGCGCCGTCTGGCTGCTGGACCAGGAGCCGGGCAACTACTTCATCCGCCGGGGCGTGGACATCCTCGTCCTGATCGGCCTGGGCCTGCTGCTGGCGCTGTCGATCGGGTTCTCGGTCGGCGCGCAGGCCGGGATCGGGTGGCTCAAGGGCCACATCGACATCGGTCCGGCGTTCGACGACCTGCTCGGCGTGCTGGGCGTCGGGGTCGCGGTCTTCATCAACTGGGTACTCGCGGCCGCCATGCTCACCGGCCTGCCCCGCCTGAAGATGCCGCTCGGCCGCTGGCTCCCGGCGGGGCTGCTCGTCGCGGTCGGGTTGGAGCTGCTCAAGACGGTCGCGCAGTTCTACATCATGCGGGTGAACCAGAACCCGGCGTACACCGTCGTGGCCGGCGCCGTGGGTCTGCTCGTCTTCCTGAACTTCTTCAGCCAGCTGCTGCTGTGGGGCTCGGCCCTGGCGGCGACCTCGGACCGTGGTGAGGTCCGCGACCTCGCGGCGGGGCCCGAGCAGGCGCCCGCCGGGGACGAGGGATGATGGCCGGTATGGGAGCCATCGTGACGCTTGACCTGCCGGACGACTCGCCGGCATATGACCTGCCCTGGATCATCACCTTCGGCCCGGCGTCGGACGACGAGGACGAGGTGTGGGAGCCGGTCGTCTGCGGGCCGTACTCCCGCGAGCACGCCCTCGCCGTCGCCAACGCCGTGGTGACCGACGAGGAGCTGCTGGCGGTCGTGGAGCCGCTGCAGCCGCACACCGAGATCGACGCGATCAAGGCCGAGATCGCCAAGGCGAAGGAGCTCGCGGCGTCCTACGACGACGAGGACTTCGCCGAGGACGACCACGAGGGCCACGACCACGGCCCGGACGGTCACGACCACGACCACGACGACGACCACCTCGCGCTGCCGGAGCCCTCGGCGCTGCCGACGGCCGCCGAGCTGAAGGCCGGCTTCACCGCGATCGCCGCCCGGCTGTCCGCCTAGTCCTCCGATGCCCGCGCCCTCCGGGGCGCGGGCATCTCCGTGTCCGGAGACGGCTGGCCGCGGCGGGTGCCCGCCCGGGACCGCCGGCCCGCGCCGGCCCACCTGCGGCGACGCGCCCCGCGCGCCATGAACCGACAGGGCGTCGGGAACCCATCTTCGACCGTGCGTAGAATCTCGCCCGTGGTGTTGTCCCGGGCCTGGTCGGCCTTTCTCGTCGGCGTCGGTGTGTGGAGCTGGATCATCTGGCCGCGGTTCGCGGTCGCGATCTGGCGGGACCCGCGTGCCTGGACAGGTGACACGCCCACGTCGTTCCTCTGGGTGCACGCGCTGCTGATCGCGGCGTCGCTGGCCATCGGGACGACGGTCGGGGTACTCGGCATCCGGGGCTGGCGCGCGGCCAGCCGGACCAGAAAGGTTTGAGCCTGTGGAAGCCCTGCGGCTGACTCTGAGGTACGTCCACCTGATCGGCTTCGCGCTGCTGTTCGGCGGCGTCGTGGTGCAGTACCTGTCGGGGAGGATCCGGATCAACACCGCGATGCTCGCCGGCTCGGCGGTGCAGCTGCTGACCGGGATCGCGCTGGCCGCCCCGCTCGGCCGCGCGGTGCAGCCGGATCCGGCCAAACTGGCCGTCAAGGGCGTACTCGCCCTGCTGATCTTCATCATGGTGTGGGTGGTCCGGAAGAAGGAGTCGGTCGCGACCGGCCATTTTCTCGCCATCGGCGGTATGACCTTGATTAATGCCGGCGTCGCGACGTTCTGGCACTAGATCCTGTCGGGCGCGGGTTTTCTCACAGCGCAATGCATCCAAATCGCCTAAACCCGTCATGATCGCACAGTAAAGTCACAGTCAAATAACGGATCGATAACAGCGGGAACGTCGTACGGCCGCGTGCGTGCGCTACTGGGCGGTAGAACCCGCTAGTCTCCGTCCGTTGAGATCACCGCGGATTCCTGCGGTGGAACCTGTGTGGAAGGAGACCGCCTTGCGCCGAGTGCGTGGGATGAGGGTCGTCGCCGTACTGGCGATCGGTGGCCTCGCTCTGTCCGCTGCTGCCTGCGGCAGCAAGCCGGAGAGCAACAACGGCTCGTCGAGCGGCAAGAAGTACAAGGCCTGCATGGTCACCGACACCGGGGGCATCGACGACAAGTCGTTCAACACCTCCGCGTGGGCCGGTCTCAAGGCCGCCGAGAAGGACAACTCGGCGATCGAGACCAAGTACGTGACCTCGGCCGCCGAGACCAACTACGAGCCGAACCTGAACGCGTTGGTCGCCGAGAAGTGTGACCTCGTGGTCGCCGTCGGCGGTCTGATGGGCGACGCGACCAAGGCTGCGGCGGGGAAGAACCCGAACCAGAAGTTCGCGATCATCGACTCGAAGATCGACCTGCCGAACGTCTACTCGATGCAGTTCAACACCGCGCAGGCCGGCTTCCTCGCCGGTTACCTGGCCGCGGGCACCAGCACTTCGGGCAAGGTCGCCACCTGGGGCGGTCTGAAGATCCCGCCGGTGACCATCTTCATGGACGGCTTCGCCGAGGGTGTCGCCGAGTACAACAAGGTCAAGGGCAAGACCGTCACCGTCCTGGGCTGGAACAACAAGACCCAGGAAGGCACCTTCGCGGGTAGCTTCACCGACCAGAACAAGGGCAAGCAGATCACGGACGGTTTCGTCGCCCAGGGCGCCGACGTCGTGATGCCGGTCGCCGGTGGCGCCGGGCTGGGCACCGCCGCGGCCGCGCAGGCCTCCGGCGGCAAGGTCAGCGTCATCTGGGTGGACCAGGACGGCTGCGAGTCGGTCAAGCAGTACTGCTCGGTGTTCCTGTCGACCGTCGTCAAGAACATCTCCGACGCCGTCAAGGACGCCGCGCTCAAGGGCGCCAAGGGCGAGGGCCTGACCGGCGGCTTCGCCGGCACGCTGTCCAACAACGGCGTCTCGCTGGCCCCGTTCCACGAGTTCGACAGCAAGGTCTCGGCCGAGCTGAAGAAGGAGCTGGACCAGCTGAAGACGGACATCGGCTCGGGCAAGATCAAGATTGAGTCCCCGGCACAGCCGAAGTAGTACCAGAATGTGAGCAGGGGGTGCCGGGACAACCCGGCACCCCCTGTATCCGGTGAGGAGGACGATGAAACTCGAACTGCGCGGCATCACCAAGACGTTCGGTGAGCTGGTCGCCAACGATCACATCGACCTCACCGTCGAGCCCGGCGAGATACACGCGCTGCTCGGAGAGAACGGCGCCGGCAAGTCCACCCTGATGAACGTCCTGTACGGACTGCTCAAGCCCGACTCGGGCGAGATCCTCGTGGACGACAAGCCCCTCACCCTGAAGACGCCCGGCGACGCCATCGCGGCCGGCATCGGCATGGTGCACCAGCACTTCATGCTCATCCCCGTCTTCACGGTCGCCGAGAACATCATGCTCGGCGCCGAGGACACCCGGCTCGGCATGCTCGACCGGGCCAAGGCCAGTAAGCACGTCGTCGAGGTGTCGAAGCGCTACGGCCTGCCGGTCGACCCCGACGCGATCGTCGAGGAGCTGCCGGTCGGCATCCAGCAGCGGGTCGAGATCGTCAAGGCGCTCACCCGCGACGTGGACCTGCTGATCCTGGACGAGCCGACCGCCGTGCTCACCCCGCAGGAGACCGACGAGCTGCTCGAGGTCATGCGCGGGCTCAAGGCCGCCGGCAAGTCGATCGTCCTGATCACCCACAAGCTGCGCGAGGTCAAGGCCATCGCGGACAAGATCACCGTGATCCGGCGGGGCAAGGTCGTCGGCACCGCCGACCCGGGCGCCAGCCAGGACGAACTCGCCGCGATGATGGTCGGCCGGCACGTGAAGCTCACCGTGGACAAGGCCCCGGCGCAGCCCGGCGAGCCGGTCCTTTCGATCGCGAACCTGACCGTCGTGGACGAGCGCGGCCACCGCGCCGTGGACGGCGTCGACCTGACCGTGCGGGCCGGCGAGGTGCTCGGCATCGCCGGGGTGCAGGGCAACGGGCAGACCGAGCTGGTCGAGGCCGTGATGGGCCTGCGCGCGGTACTGGAGGGCACGATCACGCTCCAGGACCGGGACCTGCACGGTCGTACCCCGAAAGAGGTGTTGGAGGCCGGGGTCGGTTATGTCCCCGAGGACCGCAGCACCGACGGGATCGTCAAGGACTTCTCGGTCGCCGAGAACCTCGTGCTCGACCTGTACGACCGCGAGCCGTTCGCCAAGGGGCTGGTGTTCCGGCCGGCCGAGGTGCAGCGCAACGCGGCCGAGCGGATCGCCGAGTTCGACATCCGGACCCAGTCCCCGGACGAGGCGGTCGGCTCGCTGTCCGGCGGCAACCAGCAGAAGGTCATCGTGGCCCGGGAGATGTCCCGGCCGCTGAAGCTGCTGGTCGCCTCGCAGCCCGCCCGGGGCGTGGACGTCGGCTCGATCGAGTTCATCCACAACCGGATCGTCCGCGAGCGCGACCAGGGCGGTGCCGTACTGCTCGTGTCCACCGAACTGGACGAGATCCTGGCCCTCGCCGACCGGATCTCCGTGATGTACCGGGGCAAGGTCATCGCGACCCTGCCGGCCGCCGAGGCGACGGCGGAGAAGCTGGGACTGCTCATGGCTGGAGTGACAGGTGACTGACCCGACCAAGGACGAGCCGCAGCCGCCCCGCGAGGGGGAGGCGACGCCGGCCGAGGCGCGGGCCGAGCGCCCGGCGGCGGCGGACGGCGCGGGGTCGGACGCGGCCTCGAAGGCCGGCCCGGATCCGTCGAAGGCTGACGGCTCGGCAGCGGACGCTGTCCCGGCCGCCGCCGCGACCAAGGACGAACCGCCGGTGAAGCGGTCTCTCGGCCGGTTGTTCATCGAGGAGCTGACCACCGCGAACTCGTTCATGGTCACGTTCCTGGCCATCGTGCTCGCCATGGTCGTCGGCGGGCTCCTGATCGTCATCGTGGACGCCGACGCCCGCGAGGCCTGGGGCTACTTCTTCTCCGCCCCGGGCGACGCGATCAGTTTCAGCTGGTACGCGGTCCGTGACGCCTACGTGGCCCTCTTCCAGGGTGCCGTGTTCGACCCGTCGACCCTGTCGGGCGGCAGCGCGTCGCAGATCTTCTACCCGATCACCGAGACGCTCACGTACGCCGCGCCGCTGACCTTCACCGGTCTGGCCGTGGCGCTGGCGTTCCGGGCCGGCCTGTTCAACATCGGCGCAGAGGGCCAGGTGATCTTCGGCTGCATCGGCGGGGCGGTCGCCGGCTTCGCGGTGCCGCTGCCGTACGGGCTGCACCTGATCTTCGCGCTGCTCTCGGCGGCCGTGTTCGGCGCGCTCTGGGGCCTGATCCCCGGCTTCCTGAAGGCCAAGACCGGCGCGCACGAGGTCATCACGACCATCATGCTGAACAACGTGGCCGCGATCTTCCTGGTCTGGCTGGTCACCCAGAAGGGCGTCCAGGACCCGTCGCGGACGGACGCGATCAGCAAGAAGGTCGACGAGACCGCGAAGCTGCCGCACATCTTCGGGGACGCCTACCGGCTCAACCTGGCCATCATCCTGGCCATCGCGGCGGCGTTCGGGGTGTCCTGGCTGCTGAACCGGTCGACGCTGGGCTTCGAGTTCCGCGCGGTGGGTGCGAACCCGGACGCGGCGCGGACGGCGGGCATGAGCATCTCCAAGGCGTACATCCTGGTGATGGTGGTCGCGGGTGCACTGGCCGGCCTGGGCGGCGGCAGCGTCCTGCTGGGGACCGCGCACGCGCTGACCCCGTCCGTGAGCGCCGGGATCGGCATCGACGGCATCACCGTGGCCCTGCTGGGACGGGCGAAACCGTGGGGCGTCGTCGGCGCGGCGCTCCTGATCGGCGGGTTGCAGGCCGGGGCCGTGAAGATGCAGGCGGCGGCCAACATCCCGATCGACATGGTCAACGTGCTCCAGGCCCTGATCGTGGTGTTCATCGCCGCGCCGGCCCTGATCAAGGCCATCTTCCGACTCCGCGCGGTCACCACGAGCGGGACCACGACGACCCTGGCGAAGGGGTGGTGACCATGGGCTTCTGGAACCGCTCCCGGAAGGCCGGGGCCGTCTACGTAGTACTCGGACTGTTCGCGTTCGCGTTCTTCGGGCTGATCAAGCCGGCGACCGAGCAGGTCGTACTCAAGTTCACCGACGACACGTCGCTGACGTTCGGTCCCCGGGCGGTGATCCTGGTCCTGGGCCTGCTCACCGTCGCGGCGGGCGCGGCGCTGCTGGCCGGCCGCGACTGGTTCCCGACGGCCACGGCGGTCGCGCTGCTCGGCTTCGTGGGCGCGTTCATGCTGTGGGCCGTGTCGCTGGCCAAGGTCGGGCACACGATCTACGCCGTGGACCTGGTGAACGGCACCCTGATCGCCGCGCTGCCGCTGATCTTCGGTTCGCTCGGCGGGGTGCTGTGCGAGCGGTCCGGGGTCGTGAACATCAACATCGAGGGCCAGCTGCTGATCGGGGCGTTCGGCGGGGCGCTGGTCGGCACGCTGACCCAGAACGTGTGGGCCGGGATCGTCGCCGGAGCCGTGTTCGGCGCGCTGATGGCGGCGCTGCTCGCGGTGTTCGCGATCAAGTACCTGGTGGACCAGGTCGTGCTCGGCGTCATCCTGAACGTGCTCGCGATCGGCATCACCGGCGTGATCTACGAGCGCCTGATGCAGCCCGAGGCCGTCACGTACAACCAGCCGCCCAAGCTCGACAACTGGAACATCCCGCTGCTGTCGGACATCCCGTTCCTCGGCCCGGCGCTGTTCCGGAACAACATCTTCGTGTACCTGGCGCTGATCCTCGTCGGCGTGGTCACCTTCGCCCTGTTCCGCACCCGGTGGGGCCTGCGGACCCGGGCGGTCGGCGAGCACCCGACGGCCGCGGACACGGTGGGGATCAAGGTGCGCGCCGTGCGGTACCGCAACGTGATCCTCGGTGGTCTCGTCGCCGGACTCGGCGGCGCGGCGCTCACCCTGGGCTCCGGTCTGGCGTTCAACAAGAACATGACCGCCGGGAAGGGCTTCATCGCCCTGGCGGCCGTCATCTTCGGCCGGTGGAGCCCGACGGGCGCGCTGGGTGCGGCGCTGCTGTTCGGGTTCGCCGACAAGCTCCAGACGGTGCTCAGCTCGACGCAGAGCCCGATCCCGTCGGACTTCCTCCGGATGGCGCCGTACATCGCGACGTTGTTCGCCGTGGCCGGCCTGGTCGGCAAGGTGCGCGCCCCGGCGGCGGACGGGAAGCCGTATGTCAAGGGCTGAGATCGACTGGGACGCGCTGCGGACGGCGGCCCGGGACGTGATGACCAGGGCGTACGCGCCGTACTCGAAGTTCCCGGTGGGGGCCGCCGCGCTGGTCGACGACGGCCGGATCGTGGCCGGCTGCAACGTGGAGAACGCGTCCTACGGCCTCACGCTGTGCGCGGAGTGCGGCCTGGTGGGCGCGTTGCACGCGACGGGCGGCGGCCGGCTGGTGGCGATGTCGTGCGTGGACGGCGCGGGGGAGGCGCTGATGCCGTGCGGCCGGTGCCGGCAGCTGCTGTTCGAGCACGGCGGCCCGGACTGTCTGATCGACCACCGGGACGGCCCGATTCCGATGCGCGACCTGTTGCCGCACGCGTTCACCTTGTGATTTTCCGCCCATCTGGGACGAAGGCGCGCGAATTTTGTCCGTAATGCACAGGTAAGCGGGTGCCGATAACCCCGTGATCCCCACAGGGCCGCCCCCACGCGTGGATAGGCTACTCACCGTGATGAACGCTGTGGACGTGATCCGGACCAAGCGGGACCGGCAGGCCCTGACCGACGAGCAGATCGACTGGGTGATCGACGCCTACACCTCGGGCGTCGTGGCCGACGAGCAGATGTCGGCCCTGGCGATGGCGATCCTGCTCAACGGCATGACGCCCCGCGAGATCGCCCGGTGGACCGCCGCGATGATCGCCTCGGGCGAGCGGCTGGACCTGTCCAGCGTGTCCCGCCCGACCGTGGACAAGCACTCCACCGGCGGCGTCGGCGACAAGATCACGCTGCCGCTGACCCCGCTGGTCGCCGCGTGCGGCGCGGCCGTGCCGCAGCTGTCCGGCCGGGGTCTCGGGCACACCGGCGGCACCCTGGACAAGCTGGAGACCATCCCCGGCTGGCGGGCGAAGATCTCCAACGCCGAGTTCCTCCGCCAGCTCGGCGACTCCGGCGCGGTGATCTGCGCGGCCGGCGACGAGCTGGCCCCCGCCGACCGCAAGCTCTACGCGCTCCGCGACGTCACCGGCACGGTCGAGGCCATCCCGCTGATCGCCTCCTCGATCATGAGCAAGAAGATCGCGGAGGGTACGTCGGGCCTGGTCCTGGACGTGAAGGTCGGCTCGGGCGCGTTCATGAAGGACCTCGACCGGGCCCGCGAGCTCGCCCGCACCATGGTGGAGCTGGGCACCGCGCACGGCGTCGACACGGTCGCGCTGCTCACCGACATGTCCGTCCCGCTCGGGCTGAAGATCGGCAACGCGCTGGAGGTCGAGGAGTCCCTGGAGGTCCTCCAGGGCGGCGGCCCGGCGGACGTCGTCGAGCTGACCCTGGCCCTGGCCCGCGAGATGCTCGCGCTGGCCGGCATCGACGCCGACCCCGAGAAGGCGCTGAAGGACGGCCGGGCGATGGACGCCTGGCGCGCGATGATCGAGGCGCAGGGCGGCGACCCGGACGCGCCGCTGGCCCAGGCCCCGGTCACGGAGACCGTGAAGGCGACCGAGTCGGGCGTGCTGGCGAGCCTCGACGCGTACCAGGTCGGGGTCGCCGCGTGGCGGCTCGGCGCGGGCCGGGCGCGCAAGGAGGACCCGGTGTCGGCGGGCGCGGGCATCGTCCTCCACCGCAAGCCCGGCGACCGGGTCGAGGCCGGCGACGTGCTGCTCGAACTGCGCGCCGACGACGAGAGCCGGCTCGCCGGGGCGCACGATGCCCTCAAGGGCGCCTGGACCATCGGCGCCACCGGACAGTCCCCGTCCCTGATCCTGGAGAAGATCCATGCCTGAGCTGATCAAGAGCCCGACCCGCATCCCGGTACCGGGCGGCAAGGTCATCGACGAGTACGTGGGGCGGGTGAACACCGGTCACGAGGCCGTGTCCGTCGCGCACATGATCGCGCCGGCCGGCTGGGACGAGCCCGCGCAGACGCCCGAGTTCGACGAGATCACGGTCGTGCTGAAGGGCACCGTGCGCGTGGAGCACGACGGCGGGGTGCTCGACGTTGCGGCCGGGCAGGCGGTGCTCACGAAGGGCGGCGAGAAGGTGCGGTACACGGCGCCCGACGGGGCCGAGTACCTGGCGGTCTGCCTGCCGGCGTTCAGCCCGGACGCGGCACACCGGGACGAGTAGTACCCGTGGACCCAGCCGCCCTCCGGTCCGAATCCGTGCTCGAACTCCGCCGGCTCGGGGCACCCGCCCCCGGCCGCCGGTACCCGCTGACCTACCGGCCGGGCGCGTCGATCGGCGTGCGCCCCGTGGCCGAGCTGGAGGCCCGGGTGGCCGTCCTGCACATCGCGTACGCCCGCACGCTGGGCATGCCCACCGAACGCGCCATGGACTGGCTGCTCGACGCGCACATCCTGCGGTTCGTCGACCAGGGCGAGTGGCGGTTCATCGTGCACGGCGACGGGGACAGCCGCGAGCACGCGGCCGGGATCGAGGCCGCCGCCGCGCTGTGCTGGGTCCTCGGCCTGCGCGACGACCTCGACCCGCTGGCCCGCGCGGACGGCCGGGGGCTGCCGGACCTGCGCGGCGGGGAACGGTACGCGGACTGGCGGTCCCGCACCCTGACCGCCGTGCGGGAACCGGCGGAGGCGGCGGCGCTGCTGGACCTCTACTCGTGCCTGGACTGGTCCTGCCACGAGGCGCGGACCCCGGGGCTCGACCCGGTGCTGGTGGCGCGGCGGCTGGGGGCGCTGGAATGGGCGGTCACGTTCGACTAGTACCCGTCGGACGGGGTTGATCGGGCCGCATAATGAGCACGTGACCTCGCCCTACCACCTCGAACCGCCGGCCGACCGGGTCTCCAACCTGGAGCTGTTCTTCGACCTGGTGTTCGTCTTCACGATCACGCAGCTGACCACGAGACTCGCGGCCGACCTGACCTGGCTCGGCTTCGGCCGGGTGACGCTGCTGCTGTTCATGATCTGGTGGATGTACAGCGGCTACGCCTGGGTCACGAACTCGGTCCGGGTGCACTCGATGCCCCGCCGGGTGCTGCTGATGACGGCCATGACCGCGTTCCTGGTGCTGGCGCTCGCGCTGCCCGAGTCCTACGCCGACACCGGCCTGTACTTCGGCCTCGCCTACTTCGTCATCAACGCCGTCCACTCCGGACTGCTGTTCCTCGGCGGCGGCCGGAACGTGGCCCGCACCATGGCCTGGATCGGCCCGCTGAACCTGGCCTCGGCCACCCTGGTGCTCGTCGGCGGCTGGCTGCACCTGCCCTGGCTGTGGGTCGCGGCGGCGGCACTCCAGTTCTGCACGCCGTACCTGCACCCGGTCAGCGGCTTCGACGTGCGGGCCGGGCACTTCGCCGAACGGCACAGCCTGGTCCTGATCATCGCGCTGGGCGAGTCGGTCGTCGCGATCGGCGTCGGCGCCGCGAGCAACGAGGACCTGACCTGGGCGGCCGTCGGGGCGGCGGCCCTGGCCCTGACCCTGGCCTACCACCTGTGGTGGGCCTACTTCGCGGGCGACGAGAACCGGGCCGAGCACGCCCTGGAGGCCATCGCGGACCCGGCGCGGCGGGCCCGACTGGCCCTGAACGCCTTCGGCTACGCGTACCTGCCGATGCTGCTCGGCATCGTCGCGATGTCCGCCGGGGTGAAGAAGGCCCTGGCGCACCCGACCGAGCACTCGCACCTCGACGCCGCGCTCGTCCTGGCCGGCGGGGTCGCGCTGTTCCTGGTCGGCGAGGCGCTGTTCCGCGGCGTACTGCGGATCGGGCTGCCCGTCTGGCGGCTGGTCGGCGCGGCGGCGGCGATGGCCACCGTCCCCGTCGGCACGGCGCTGAACCCGTTGGCCCAGCTCCTCGCCCTGATCGTGGTGTTCGTGGCCGTCTTCGTCACCGAGGAAGTGGTGCGTAGAGGGAGCACCGCACAGCCAGCGTCACGCTGACCCGCTCCGGCAGGTCCGCCAGCCCGGCCGCCTCCGTGTGGTACGCGCTCGGCCCCATCCCAACCAGGTCGGCGACCGCCGCGTGGTCCAGGTCCAGCACCTTCCGCAACTCCGAAGACCCGACAACCTCAAAATCCTTGTCGGTTACGGATGCCATGCGCTCGGCCTTCGTAGGATCCACGGCCAACATGCCCAGGGGTTCCCGGATCTCGGCCAGGTGCTCCGGCAACGGGGTCACCACGGCCAACCGGCCACCCGGGCGCAGCACCCGGCGGAACTCGGCCACATTCCGGGGCGCGAACACGTCCAGCACCAGGTCGACGCTGCCGTCGGCCAGCGGGAGCTTCCCCCAGCAGTCGGCCACCGCCGCCATGGCCCGCTCGTGCACCCTGGCGGCCCTGCGGGCCGCGTACCGCGACAGGTCCAGGGCCAGGCCCTCCGCCCGGGGTGAGCGGTCGAGCACCCGGGCCAGGTAGTACCCGGTGCCCGCGCCGACCTCCACGACCACGCCACCCGGGGCCGCCGGCAACAGGTCGGCGACCGGCTCGTAGTGGCCCGCCCCGAGGAAGGCGGCCCGGTGCGCGATCATCTCGGCGGTGTCCCCGGTACCGGGGTCCCTCCCGGCCAGCAGGTTCACGTACCCCTGCCGGGCCCGGTCGAACGCGTGCCCGTTCTCGCAGGTCAACCCCCCGGCCCGCTCCGCGGCCCGGGCCTGCCGGACGAACTCTTCCCCGCACACGGGACACCGCATCGCACCGATCAGCATGCGGACCATCATCCTCGGGCCCCGGCGCCGGCCGCGCCCGAGGCGGCCGGAACGCGGAAATGCGCCCGATGGACTCGGTACACATCTATAGCGTTTGATTCTGGTTCTTCTCTATCGTTTCCTGTGCGGGCCGCCCCTTCCGGTTGGGTAGGCCGGTACTTCCCGCCGACAGCCCCTGCGCCGAACTGGTCGATAAACGCACAGGCACCGGCAGGGGCGGCCCGCACCCGTCCCTGCCGTCCGGGTACGACTCATGGATTTAACAATCGGGAAATGGTCGGGAAACCGCGTCCGGACACCCTCGATGGAGTAGCCGCCACCCACGCAGGGATAGGACTTCGCACATGGTGTTCAAGGCCGAGTACATCTGGATCGACGGCACCGAGCCGACCGCCAAGCTCCGCTCGAAGACGCGGGTCCTGGCCGACGGGGCGGAACTCCCGCTGTGGGGCTTCGACGGCTCCAGCACCAACCAGGCCCTCGGTTCGGCCTCCGACTGCGTGCTCAAGCCCGTGTTCAGCTGTCCGGACCCGATCCGGGGCGGCGACAACCTGCTGGTGCTGTGCGAGGTGCTCGACACCGCGATGGCCCCGCACCCGACCAACACCCGGGCCCGGCTCACCCAGGTCGCCGAGCAGTTCGCCGACCAGGAGCCGATCTTCGGGATCGAGCAGGAGTACACGTTCTTCGCGGACAACCGCCCGCTGGGCTTCCCGGTCGGCGGCTTCCCGGCCCCGCAGGGCGGCTACTACTGCGGCGTCGGCTCCGACGAGATCTTCGGCCGGGCCATCGTCGAGAAGCACCTCGACCACTGCATCGCGGCCGGCCTGGCGATCTGCGGCATCAACGCCGAGGTCATGCCCGGCCAGTGGGAGTTCCAGATCGGCCCCGTCGACCCGGTGACGGCGTCCGACCACCTGTGGGTCGCGCGCTGGCTGCTGTACCGCACGGCGGAGGACTTCGGCGTCGCCGCGACCCTGGACCCGAAGCCCGTCCGGGGCGACTGGAACGGCGCGGGCGCGCACACCAACTTCTCCACCAAGGCCATGCGCGAGGGGTACGACCCGATCATCACCGCCTGCGAGGCGCTCGGCGAGAACGTCCTGGAGCACGTGCACAACTACGGCGCGGGCATCGAGGGCCGGCTCACCGGGCAGCACGAGACCGCCCCGTGGAACGTGTTCAGCTACGGCGTGTCCGACCGGGGCGCCTCCGTGCGGATCCCGTGGCAGGTCGAGGTCGAGCAGAAGGGCTACCTGGAGGACCGGCGGCCGAACGCGAACGCCGACCCGTACACCGTGACCCGGCTCGTGGTGAGCACCTGCTGCGCCGCGCTGGAGAAGGCCGGCCAGGTCTAGGAGCGACCCCGGCCGGGGCCGGGCCGACTGTAGGGCCGTGCTCACACCGCGTGCGTGAGTTGTCTCGCTATCGCAGGTGCGGGCACGGCCCGAGCACTAAAGTCTGACCATGGCACCGACGTATGAGGACATTCGTTCCGCTCCCAAGGCCCTGCTCCACGACCACCTCGATGGCGGCCTGCGTCCCGCGACGATCATCGAGCTGGCCGGCGCGATCGGGCACCAGCTGCCGGCCACCGAGCCCGAGGCGCTGGGCCGCTGGTTCGTGGACGCGGCGAACTCCGGTTCGCTGGTCCGCTACCTGGAGACCTTCGACCACACCGTGGCCGTCATGCAGACCGCCGACGCGCTGCGCCGGGTGGCCCGGGAATGCGCCGAGGACCTGGCCGACGACGGCGTCGTGTACGCCGAGGTCCGCTACGCCCCCGAACAGCACGTCTCGCAGGGCCTGACCCTGAACCAGGTCGTCGAGGCCGTGCTGGAGGGCTTCCGGGAGGGCACCGCCAACGCGGCCGCCCGGGGCCGGCAGATCCGGGTCGGCACCCTGCTCACGGCCATGCGGCACGCGGCCCGGTCGATGGAGATCGCGGAGCTGGCCGTGCAGTACCGCGACTCCGGGGTCGTCGGGTTCGACATCGCGGGCGCCGAGGCCGGGTTCCCGCCCACCCGGCACCTGGACGCGTTCGAGTACCTCCAGCGGGAGAACTCGCACTTCACCATCCACGCCGGCGAGGCGTTCGGCCTGCCGAGCATCTGGGAGGCCATCCAGTGGTGCGGGGCCGACCGGCTCGGGCACGGCGTGCGGATCGTGGACGACATCGTCGACGGGCAGCTGGGCCGGCTGGCGTCCTACGTCCGGGACAAGCGGATCCCGCTGGAGCTGTGCCCGTCCTCGAACCTGCAGACCGGCATCGCCGACACGATCTCCGAGCACCCGATCGGGATGCTGCACGACCTGCGGTTCCGGGTCACGGTCAACACCGACAACCGCCTGATGAGTGGTACGAGCATGTCGCGGGAGATGAGCCTGCTCGTCGACGCGTTCGGCTACGGCTGGGCTGACCTGCAGTGGTTCACGGTCAACGCGATGAAGAGTTCGTTCATCCCGTTCGACGAGCGGCTGGTGCTGATCAACGAGGTCATCAAGCCGGCGTACGCCAAGCTGATCTCGGGCTGATCCGGGGCTCGCTCCGGGCCGGGCGGGCTGACCGGCCGCGGCTCCGGGCCGGGCCCTCTTCGGACGGCCCTCTCCTCGGGGGTGGCTTCGGGCCGGCGCCTGGCGGCGCCGGCCCGAAGCCCCACTCACACCCTGTCCCGCTCCTGCGCCCGCAACGCCCGCACCACATCATCCCGGCCCTCGATGAGGATCCGCCGCAGAGCCGGCGCCGGGTCATGCTCGGCGAGGAACGCGTCCGTCTTGTCGATGGTCGACTGCTCGATCCACAGCCGCGGGTACAGCCCGTTCACGAGCAGCCGGGAGATCTCCCCGGCCCGACCGGCCCACACGGCCGGCAGCGCCGCGAAGTACTTGTCGACGTAGCCGCTGAGCAGGTCCCGCTGTCCGGCCTGCATGAACCCGCCGCCGGCCGAGCCCCGGAAGCCGATCACGGCCTCCTGGGTCCCGTTGGGCAGGTCGGAGCGGTCGATCACCGAGGCCCACGCCTCGGCCTTGGCGCCCGCGTCGGGCAGGGCCGCCAGCGCGCCGGCCGCGTTCTGCCGGCCCGCCGTGGTCTCGTCCGACGCCAGCTCGGCCTCGATCTCGGCCCGGCCGACCCGGCCGTTGCGGGCGAGCGCGGACAGCAGCGCCCAGCGCAGGTCCGTGTCGACCGCGAGCCCCGCGACGACCACCGAGCCGTCGAGCAGGGCGGCCACGTGGTCGAGGTCCGCGTCGCGGCCGGCGACCCGGGCGAACAGCCGGGCCCAGGCGAGCTGGTGGTCGCTGCCCGGCGCGGCGGTGTCGAGGTGGCCGCGGGCGGCGTCGGCGACGAGCCCGGCGGGGGCGTCGGTGGTCACGTACCGCTCCAGGGACGTGACCAGGGAGCGGAGCAGCAGTTCGACGACGCCGATGTCCGTCTCGCGCCCGATGCCGTTCAGTACGAGCCGGATGTAGTCGCGGGCGGCCAGTTCGCCGCTGCGGACCATGTCCCAGGTGGCCGTCCAGCACAGGGCGCGCGGCAGGGACTCCGCGAACTCGCCGATCCCGGTGATCAGGGTGTCCAGCGAGCGCTCGTCGAACCGGATCTTCGCGTACGTCAGGTCGTCGTCGTTCAGCAGCACCAGGTCGGGCTGCGGCTGGCCGACGAGGGCCGGGACCTCGGTGACCGGGCCGGTGACGTCGAGCTCGATCCGGTGGGTGCGGCTGAGGCCGAGCGGGCCGCGCTCGTACAGGCCGATGGCGATCCGGTGCGACCGCAGGGTCGGGTGCTCCTCGGACGCCTCCTGCTCGACGACGAAGCTCTCGAACAGCCCGGACGGGCCGGTGGTGAACCGGGGCCGCAGCGTGTTCGGGCCGGAGGTCTGCAGCCACTCGGCCGACCAGGTCGACAGGTCCCGGCCGGATGTCTTCTCCAGGGCCTGGAGCAGGTCCGTGAGGGTGGTGTTGCCCCAGGCGTGCCGGTCGAAGTAGTGCCGGATGCCGGCGAAGAACTGCTCGCTGCCGACCCACGCGGCGAGCTGCTTGAGGACGGCGGCGCCCTTGGCGTAGGTGATGCCGTCGAAGTTGGTCAGCAGGTCCATCAGGTCGCGGATGTCGGCCACGATCGGGTGGGTCGACGGGAGCTGGTCCTGCATGAGGGCCCAGGACTTGTCGTCGTTGGCGAAGTTCGTCCAGGCGCCGGGCCACTTGGTGACCTCGGTCAGGGCCCGGACGGAGACGTAGGTGGCGAAGGACTCCTTCAGCCACAGGTCGTCCCACCAGCGCATCGTCACCAGGTCGCCGAACCACATGTGCGCGAGCTCGTGCAGGACGGTCTCGGCGCGCTGCTGGCGGCGGGTGTCGGTGACCTTGGAGCGGAACACGTAGTTCTCGTTCAGGGTCACGCAGCCGACGTTCTCCATGGCCCCGATGTTGTACTCGGGCACGAAGATCTGGTCGTACTTCTCGAACGGGTACGGCTGGTCGAACGTCCGGGTGAAGTAGTCGAAGCCCTGCTTGGTGACCTCGATGATCTCGTCGGCGTCGAGGTGGGCGCCCATCGAGGCGCGGCAGGCCACGGCCAGCGGCACGACCTGGCCGGACGCGAGGGTGTGGCTGTCGCGCACCACGTGGTACTTCCCGGCCACGACCGCCGTGATGTACGTCGAGATCCGGGGCGTCGGCCCGAACGTCCACACCCCGTCGACCGGCTCGGGGGTGGTGGAGTTGGAGAACACCTCCCAGTCGGCGGGCGCGGTGACCGTGAACGTGAAGGCGCCCTTGAGGTCGGGCTGCTCGAAGGTGGTGAACACCCGGCGCGCGTCGGGGACCTCGAAGTGGGTGTAGACGTAGACGTTGCCGTCCACGGGGTCGACGGTGCGGTGCAGGCCCTGGCCGGTGTTCGAGTACCCGCAGTCGGCGACGACCCGCAGCTCGTTCGTGGTGGCCAGGTCGGGCAGCAGCACGCGGCCGTCGGCGTAGTGGGTGGCGACGTCGAGGGACCGGCCATTGAGGACGATCTCGTGCACCCGGGGGGCCTCGAGGTCCGCGAACGACGAGGCGCCGGCTTCCCGGGCGGAGAAGCGGATCACCGTGGTGGAGGTGAAGGTCTCCGGTCCCTGGGTCAGGTCGAGCTGCACGTCGTAGGTGTCCACGTGGAGCAGGTCGCCCCGTTCGCGGGCCTCGTCGCGGGAGAGGTTGAGTCCAGGCATGAACAAGACGGTAGCCGCTGCTCCATTACGGCGGGATACCAGTTATCGTTCGGTCTAGTAGAAAGATTGTTCGGTTTAGAGGAGTGATTGTGGTGCACGACACTACACCGGCCGAGCTCGACCGGATCTGCCGCGCGGCGGCCGGCGCCGCGGCCGGGTTCGCCGCGCTCCCGCTCGCCCAGCGGGCCGACCTGCTACGCAAAGTAGCCGCGAAACTACGCGAGAACGGTGCCGCGATCATCGAGCGGGCCGACGCGGAGAGCCACCTGGGTGTGCCGCGGCTCACCGGCGAACTGGAGCGCACCTGCGTGCAGCTCGAACTGTTCGCCGACGCCGTCGACGCCGGCGCCTTCCTCGAAGTGATCATCGACCACGCGGACCCCGCCGCCAAGCCCGCCCCGCGCCCCGACCTGCGCCGGATGCTCGTCCCGCTCGGCCCCGTCGCCGTGTTCGCGGCCAGCAACTTCCCGCTCGCGTTCTCCGTCGCGGGCGGCGACACCGCCTCCGCGCTCGCCGCCGGCTGCCCCGTCGTCGTCAAGGCCCACCCGGGCCACCCCGACACGTCCGGGCTCGTCGCGGCGATCCTCACCGAGGTGCTGCCCGAGGGCGTGTTCGCGCTGGTCGAGGGCTTCGCGGCCGGCCAGGCGCTCGTCGGGCACCCGGCGATCACGGCCGTCGGCTTCACCGGCTCCCTCGGCGGCGGTCAGGCCCTCCTCGACCTCGTCAACGCCCGCCCGAACCCGATCCCGTTCTACGGCGAACTCGGTGCGCTCAACCCGACCGTCGTCACCCCGGGCGCGCTCGCCGAGCGGAGCGCCGAGATCGTGGCGGGGTTCGTGGCCTCGTACACGATGGGGTCCGGGCAGTTCTGCACCAAGCCCGGCCTGCTGTTCCTGCCCGCCGGCCACGGACTGGACGCGGCCCTGACCGACGCGGCCGCCGCCGCCAGCACCGGGCAGCTCCTCACCGAGAACATCCAGAAGGGGTACGAGCAGGGGCTCGCCCGGTTCGCGGCCGCCCCCGGCGTGCGGGCGCTAGCCGGTCCGGCGCCGGCCCTGTTCGCCGTCGCGGCCGGTGACCTGCGCGGGGAGCTGCTCGACGAGTGCTTCGGCCCGGCGGCGCTGGTCGTGGAGTACTCCTCGACGGCCGAGCTGGCCGCCACGGTCCGCGACCTGCCCGGCAGCCTGACCGCGACCGCGCACCTGGCCGCCTCCGACGACCTGGCCGCCGAACTGCTGCCGCTGCTCGCGGGGGTCGCCGGCCGGGTGATCGTCGACGGCTGGCCGACCGGGGTCGCGGTGACCGCCGCGATGCAGCACGGCGGGCCGTGGCCGGCGGCGACCTCGTCGATGTACACGTCCGTGGGGGAGACGGCGGTCCGGCGGTTCCTCCGCCCGGTCGCGTACCAGAACGTGCCGGACGCGCTGCTGCCCGAGCCGCTGCGCGAGGCGAACCCGCTGGGGATCCCGCGCCGGGTGTCCTGAGTTCGCGCCCGGGTGGCGGCCACGCCGGCCGCCTGCGACGTCGCGCGGGTGTGGGAAGGTCGCCGGTCATCGGCGACCTCCCGCTTTCCGTCGGGGTAGTGTCCGGCGCGTGGAGTTGCTGATCGTCGTGTGCGCCGCCTCCCCCGCTGGGGGCGTCGGCGAGTTGATCAGGGCCGCCCAGGACGACGGGTGGACCTGCCGGGTGCTCGCCACCCCCAGTGCGCTGCGGTTCCTCGACGTGGCCGCCATCGAGGCCGCCACCGGGGAGCCGGTCCGGCACGCCTACCGGGCCCCGGACGAACCGAAGACCACCGTCATCCCGGATGTCGCGATCGTCGCGCCCGCCACGTTCAACTCGGTCAACAAGCTGGCGGCCGGGATCACCGACACCTACGCGCTGGGCGTACTCGCCGAATGTGTCGGTCTCGGGGTGCCCACCGTGGTGGTGCCGTTCCTGAGCACCGTGCTCGCCGGCCGGCTGCCGTTCCGGAACGCCGTGACGAGTCTGCGGGCGGAGGGCGTGACGGTGCTGGTGGCCGAGCATCCGCACGGGAAGGGCGGCTCCACCGCGTTTCCGTGGCGGGCCGCCCTGGCCGAGGCGACCAAGGCCTGACCGACGCGGTCCGTCCGGGAGCGGCGCGCGGCCGCAGGCTCTGACCGGCGCGGCTCGTCCGGGAGCGGCGCGCGGCCGCAGGCTCCGACCGGCGCCGCCCGCCCGGAGCCGCAGCCGGCCGGCCGGAGCCCACGGCCGGCCTGGCCGCGTGCCGGTCTCAGCCCCGGCGCCAGCGCTGGTTGTCCTGCCCGTTCGGGTTGCAGTCCCACAGTTGGAGCAGCGCCCCGTCCGCGGAGTTCCAGTCCGCCACGTCCACGCACCGCCCCGACACCGGGTTGACCAGCTGCCCGGCCCCGTTCAGGGTGAACTTCTGCGCCGCGTTCCCGTTGCAGCCCACCACCTGGATGGCCGTGCCGTTGGCCGTGCCCGCGCCGGCCGCGTCCATGCACACGCCCATCGAGCGGACCGTGCCGTCGGCCTCGAAGGACCACTTCTGGTTCGCGCCGTCGTGACAGCCCCACAGGTGCAGCCGCTCGCCGTCGGAGGGCGAGCCGCCGGGGATGTCGATGCACTTACCCCCGAAACCGATCAGACGGGTACCGGTCGGGGTGCCGCCGTACGTCTGCACCCGGACGTAGTCGACGACCATCTGCTGGGGGAACGCGGTGCTCGCGTCGGGGTAGCCCGGCCAGTCCCCGCCGACGGCCACGTTCATGATCATGAAGAAGGGGTGGTTGAACACCCAGGTCTTGCCGGGGATCGCGGCCGGGGTGACCCGGAAGTACTCCTGGCCGTCGAGCTTCCAGACGATCAGGTCGGGGCTCCACTCGACGCCGTACCGGTGGAAGTTGTCAGCGAGCTTCTCCCCGTTCGGCAGGGTCCGCGAGCCGCCCTTGCCGCCCGCGCCGGAGTAGCCGGGGCCGTGGATGGTGCCGTACACCGTGGAGGGTTCGCGGCCGATGTTCTCCATGATGTCGATCTCGCCGCGGTCGGGCCACGTGGAGCCCTCGCCGAGCATCCAGAACGCGGGCCAGATGCCCTGCCCGCGCGGGATCTTGATGTTGGCCTCGAAGGTGCCGTACGTCTGGGTGAACGTGGCCGCGGTCAGCAGCCGCGCGGAGGTGTAGGAGCCGTTGGCCTCCTTCCGGGCCGTGATCACCAGGTGGCCCTGGCCGTCGTGGGCGGAGTTGGCGGTGCTGTTCGTGTACGTCTGCAGCTCGTGGTTGCCCCAACCGCCGCCGCCGAGGTCGTACCGCCATTTCGTGGAGTCGGGCGCGGTGCCGGCGGGCCGGTCGAACTCGTCCCCCCAGGAGGCGGCGAGGGCCACGGCGGGACCGGCGCCGGGCGCGAGGGCCGCGGAACCGGCGGCGGCGAGCGGGCCGGAGCCCGGTGCGGAACCGGTGGCCGTCCCGGGCGCGGCGTGCGGCGCGGAACCGGTGGCGGCGAGCGGGTGGGAGCCCGAAGCGGAACCGGCGGCCGTCCCCGGTGCGGAACCGGGTCCCGCGACGGTCCCCGCGTTCCCGGTTGCCGGCGCGGCCAGCACGGCGGCGAGCAGCACCCCGGCCGTACCCATCAGACGCATTATTCTGAACACGGTTCCTCCTGAGGGGATGGAGAAGATCAGTGTCGATATGTGTATCGCGAGAGCGCTCTCTCAACAAGGGTTGTGATCAGATGCGGCACGAAAAAGGCCCCCTCCGCGGAGGGGGCCTTTCACGGGGTCACGCCTAGGAGGCCAGGCGCCACTCGCCGTTCTTCACGACGACGATCTTCAACGCGTCGGGCTGGAGCCCCGAGTGGTTCTCGGCCGTCATCTTGATCGGGCCGGTCATCCCGTCGAGCTGGATCGTCTCGAACGCGTCCCGCAGCTTCTCCGGGTCGGTGTTGCCCGTCTTCTTGACCGCCTCGGTGATCAGCGACACCGCGTCGGCCCCGAACGAGGCGAAGCCGGAGTAGTTGCCGTAGGCCGTGGAGTAGTCCTTGAACCACGCCTTCTGGGCGGTGACCTGCGGCGTCGTCGCGACCGCGTCGTTGATCGCGAGGATGCCCGGGAACACCATGTACGTGTTCTCGGCCGCGTCCTGCGCGCCCTTCACGAAGAGCTCGGCCCCGGCACCGGCGTCGAGGTACACCGCGCCGGTGAACTTGGCGGTGCTCAGCGACTGGGCGATCAGGCCGGCGGCGGGCATGACGGCCCACGCCACGATCGCCTGCGGGTTCTTCTCGACGAGCTTGCTGACCTGGACGGTCATGTCCTTGTCGTCCTGGTTGAACTCCTCAGCCGCGACGACCTGGATGCCCTTGGCCTGCGCCTTGGCGGTGACCTGGGCCTTGCCGTCCTGGCCGTAGACGTTCTTGACGCTGATCAGGCCGATCTTCGTGATGTTCTTGCGGGCCAGCTCGTTGACGATCACGTCGGCGTCCTCGGCCGGGTTCGGCGCGATCTTGAAGACGAACTTGCTCTCGGCGATCGGGCTGGTGATGGCGCTCGCGGCGCCCAGCGCGATGATCGGCACCTTCTTGGTGTTGGCGACGGCCTTGGCCGGCACGACGCAGCCGCTGCAGCCACCCGTGATGATCGCGGAGACCTTCTCGTTGTCGATGAAGTGGTTGACGTTCTTGACGCCCTCCGCCGGATCCGTGCGGTTGTCGCGAATGATCAGGTTGATCTTCCTGCCGTTCACCCCGCCGGCATCGTTGATCTGCTTGACCTTGAGCTTCAGTGCCTTCTCGAACGTGGTACCGATCGAGGCGGTCGCGCCCGACAGCTCCAGGCTCGCGCCGATCTTGATCTCGCCCGCCGGCGCCTTCTTGTCCTCAGCGGCACAGCCAGCCATGCCGGCAGCGACACTTAAGGACAGCAGTGCGACGAGAATGCGGGGTTTCCTCACGGGTGGTCCTCTCCGTTATCTCCCCAAGTCAGGTTCGCTCGGGATGCTATGGGCGATATTCGAGCGCGGTCAAGACCTCGTCACGGAGAGTTCACACAGTCTCGCCCAGATACGCCGCGCGGACCCGGGGGTCCGTCCGGAGTTCATCCACGGGTCCTGAGAGGACGACCCGGCCGCGATCCAGCAGGTAGCCGCGCTGCGCGACCTTGAACGCGACGTGCGCGTTCTGTTCGACCAGGACCAGCGTGGACCCGCGACGGACCAGTTCACAGAGGACTTCTGTGACCTCACCGACAGCCTTGGGCGCGAGGCCCAGTGACGGCTCGTCGAGGAGTACGACACTCGGGCGGGCCATCAGCGCCCGACCGATGGCCAGCAGCTGCTGCTCGCCACCCGACAGGGTGCCGGCCTGCTGGTGCCGGCGCTCGGCCAGCCGGGGGAAGAGTTCGTACACGTCGGCGCTGGTCTCGGCCCTTTCGGCCCGGCTGCGGTGGTACCCGCCGAGTTTGAGGTTGTCGGCGACGCTGAGGCCGGCGAACACCCTGCGGCCCTCGGGGACCAGCACCAGGCCGTCCCGGGACCGCTTCTCCGCCGCCCGGCCGGTGACGTCGCGGCCCTGCCAGGAGACGGTGCCCCGCCAGGGCCGGATCAGGCCGGCGACACTCTTGAGCAGCGTCGTCTTGCCCGCGCCGTTCGAGCCGATCAGGGTGACCGCCTCGCCCCGGGCCACGGTCAGGTCCACGCCGTGCAGGGCCTCGATCCGGTCGTACCCGGCGACGAGCCCGCTCACCTCCAGAACGGCGGTCACTCTTCTTCTCCCAGGTAGGCGGCCCGGACGAGCGGATCGGCCGCCACCTGGGCCGGGGTGCCGTCCGCGAGCAGCGCGCCCCGGTCCAGGACCAGCACCCGGTGGCTGACGCTCATCACGCTCGCCACGTCGTGCTCGACCAGGATCACGGTCACGCCGTCGGCGGCGAGTTTGCCGCACAGTGCGGTCAGGTCGGCGCTCTCGGAGCGGGACAGGCCCGCGAGCGGCTCGTCGAGCAGCAGGAGCTGGGGCCGGGCGGCCAGGGCGCGGGCGATCTCCACCCGGCGTTGCAGGCCGTACGGCAGGCTCGCGGCGTTCGTGTCCGCGTACGCCGAGATCCCGACCCGGTCGAGCAGGCCGGCGGCGAACGCGGCCTGGGCCCGGCGGGACCGGCGTGCGGCCGGCAGCCCGACCAGCCCGGCGACCGCGGTGGCCCAGTGCCCGACGAGCTGGGGGACGAGCACGTTCTCCGTCACGGTCAGCGAGCCGAAGAGCTGCAGGTTCTGGAACGTCCGGGCCACGCCGAGCCGGGCGACCCGGTCCGCCGGGTACCGGCCGATGCTCCTCCCGTTGAGCCGCAGGGTCCCGGACGTGGCCCGCCCGACGCCGGAGAGCACGTTGAGCAGGGTGGTCTTGCCCGCGCCGTTCGGGCCGATCAGCCCGACCACCCCGCCGGAGTCGTGCCGCAGGGTGACCCGGTCGACGGCGGTCACCCCGCCGAACCGGACGGTCAGGTCGTCGAGTTCCAGGGTCGCCGTCGTCATGTCCGCGCCGTCCTCAGCCGTCGCCACAGGGAGGTCAGCCCGCCGGCGACGCCGTTGGGCAGGAAGACGAGCACCAGGATCAGGGCCAGGCCGTAGACCACGATCTCGTAGCTGCCGCGCGCGTTGGGCAGCACCAGCGGGATGTACAGCTTCGACATCTCCGACAGCGTGGTCACCGCGAACGCGCCGAGCAGCGGGCCCCACACCGTGCGCAGGCCGCCGACCGTCGCGAAGATCAGCAGGTACACGGAGTTGAGGATGTGCAGCATGCCCGGGTCGACCGTCATCTGCCAGTGCGCGTGCAGCGCCCCGGCCAGCCCGGCCAGGCCGCCGGCCAGCGTGAACGCCCACCGCCGCAGGGCCGAGATCGAGATCCCGCTCGCGGCGGTGGCGATCGGGCTGTCGCCCAGCGCGGTCAGGGCCCGGCCGATGTCGGAACGCAGCAGCGCGTCGACGGCCAGCACCGCGAGGAAGAGCACCGCGGCGATGAAGTACCACATGGTGACGTTGTCGGACAGGTCCAGCCCGAACGGGCGCAACGGCGGCAGACCGCTGAGCCCGTTGTTCGCCCCGGTGAACTCCAGCTGGTTGAACAGGAAGCCCAGCGCCAGGCCGAACGCCAGGGTGGCCAGCGCCAGGTAGTGCCCCTGGGTGCGGAAGATGAACAGCCCGACCAGCCAGGCCACCAGCGCGCCGAGCGCGACCCCGGCGAGAACCGAGAAGAGCACGCCCATGTGGTACTTGGTGGTGAGCAGCGCCGTCGTGTACGCGCCGATCCCGTAGAACGCGGCCTGGCCCATGGAGACCTGCCCGGCCCGCCCGGTCAGCGGCACGAGGCCGAGCGCGGCGAGCCCGAACAGCGCGATGAAGATGGCCACGCTCATCGTGTAGAACGGCACCCGGGTGAACACCGCGGGCACCGCCAGCAGGACCGCGGCGAAGACCGCGAACCCGAGGACCCTGTTCCTCATACCTTGACCACCGAGGCCCGGCGCAGCAGACCGGTCGGCCGGAACAGCAGCACCGCCAGGAGCAGCCCGAACCCGATCGTGTCCTTGTACGTGCTCCCGATGTACCCGGCGATCATCGCCTCGGCCACCCCGAACATCAGCCCGCCGGCCACCGCGCCCGAGGGCGAGTTCAGCCCGCCGAGGACGGCCGCCGCGAAGCCCTTGAGCCCGAGCGGCACCCCGACCATCGCGTCGAACTGCTGCAACGGGGTCAGCACGATCCCGCCGAGCGAACCGAGCGCGGCGGCCAGCGCGAACGCGAGCAGTGCCATCCGGGCCGGGGAGACGCCCATCAGCTGGACGGTCTCGCGGTCCATCGAGGTGGCGCGCATCGCGGTACCCATCGTGGTGCGGGTCAGGAAGAGCCACATGGCCACGACGGCCACGGCCATGGTCCCGGCGCACCAGACGTACTGCGAGTCGATGAGTACCCCGAGGATCTCCACCGACCGGTTGGAGCTGAACCGTGGGGTGACGTGCGGGTCGGGCCCGAACGCCAGGAGCGCCGCACCCTGTAACGTGATCGAGGCCCCGATCGTCAAGATGATCAATCGGTCGTGGGTGGCCTTGCGGGCCGGCGCGATGACCAGGAGATTTATCAGAGCTCCGACGGCCGTGGTGACGCCGAGGGCGATCAGTGCCGCCTCGATCGTGCCCATGTGCTCGGTGAGAATCGCGAAGAGAACGCCGCCGAGCATCACGAAATCGCCCTGTGCGAAATTGATGACTCCGGTGACCTGGTAGACGAGAGCGATGCCGAGACCTACCATCGCGTAGGTGGTCCCGGTTGCGAGTCCAATAAGGGCGTAATTAAGAAATTGTGCCATTTGTCCCACCGGGAGAAAGATCACCAAGCCACCGGCCATCCTGTCGGCACTCCTCCCCGCCAGTCAAGGGAACGCCCAAATAGTGTCTTCCTCGACCGTTCTACGCTTACCGACAGTCCGTGAACGGACACGTTGTGCGATCGATCGGGCCAATGATGGCGGGGAATAGACGCACAGGCCGGCAAAGTGGACCGAGGGGCTCTTTCTCTTTGCCACAGACCGTGATGGAATCTCGGGGGCTCGATATCGTCAAGACAGCATCGAGTACGTCGAGCACCGCGTCGGGAGGACGTCAGTTGTGAGCACGCCGACCACCAAGGCGACGGTCTCCGCGCCCCGCCGTGGCCGTTTTCCTCGGCTTCGCGACTTTCGGGTGCGTTCCAAGCTGGGGTTGATCCTTGCCGTCCCCATTACGGCAATCGTCACCCTGTCGGCGATCAGCCTCATCGACGCCGGGCAGCGGGCGGTTGTCGCCGACAACGTCAACTCCCTCGCCAAGCTGAGCGCGGACGCCTCCGAACTCGTCCACCACCTGCAGAGCGAACGCACCGCCGCCGTGAACCTGCTCGCCGGGCTCAGCGACGTGCCTTCCTACACCGCGCAGCACAACGGCACCGACGTCGCCGTCGACGCCTACAAGAGCAGCCGCAACGGCCTCACCGACCTCAGCCCGGCCGTCACCGACAAGCTCAAGCCGATCGACGACAGCCTCGCCAAGCTCAAGGACCTCCGCGGCGAGGTCACCAAGGAACGCGGCGTCGACCGACTGTCCCTCGGTGCCGCCGTGTTCCGGTACGACGTGCTGGTCGACAACCTCCTCGCCTACCGGGACACGGTGTGGCAGAGCAGCGACGACGCCAACGTCACCGACGAGGTCCGGGCCGCCTCCGCGTTCTCCCGCGCGAAGGAGTACGCGGCCCAGGAGCAGACCATCGTCCTCGGCTTCGGCGGCAAGGCCTCCCCGGCCCAGTTCCGCGCGTACCAGATCGCGACCGCCGGCCAGCAGGAAGCGCTCCGCGAGTTCTACAACGCGGCGACGCCCAGCCAGCGCATGGTCGTCGAGTCCCTGGTCAAGGGCCCGGCGGTGCAGGACGTCGAGAAGATGGAATCGCAGATCAACGAGGCGATGTCCAACAGCAACGTCCCCGTCGCCCCCGGTGACTGGGTCCGCGCCACCGTCGGCAAGCTCGAACAGATGCGCGCCGCCGAGCAGCAGCTCGACCAGCTCGCCTCCGGCAGCGCCACCAGCGCCCTCAACACCGTGCGCCGCCAGGTGATCACCGAGTCCGCGCTGGTCCTCGCGACCCTGCTGCTGGCCGTCGTGCTCACCCTCGTCGTGGCCCGGTCCATGGTCCGCTCGCTGCGCCAGCTCCGGGAGGCCGCGATCGGCGTGGCCTACGAGGGCCTGCCCAAGGCCGTCGCCCGGCTCCGTGACCCGGAGGTGGCCGGCGAGGCCAACCCGGAGACGATCGCCGCGCAACTCGACGATCCACTGCCCGTGCGCGGGCGCGACGAGTTCGGCCAGGTCGCCCAGGCCTTCAACGTCGTGCACCGCGAGGCGGTCCGGATCGCGGCCGAGCAGGCCGTACTCCGCGCCAACGTCTCCACGATGTTCGTCAACCTGGCCCGTCGGTCCCAGATCCTGGTCGACCGGCTGATCGGCCACCTCGACCGCCTGGAGAAGGGCGAGGAGGACCCGGACCGGCTGGCCGCGCTCTTCCAGCTCGACCACCTGGCCACCCGGATGCGCCGCAACGACGAGAACCTCCTCGTCCTCGCCGGTGCCGACTCCACGCGTATCCAACGCGACCCGGCCCCGCTGGGTGACGTGCTGCGCGCCGCCCAGTCCGAGGTCGAGCACTACACCCGGATCGAGTTCGGCGTCATCGAGCGCGACATCGAGATCGCGCCGCACGCGGTCAACGACCTCGTGCACCTGGTCGCCGAGCTGTTCGACAACGCCACCGCCTTCTCGCCCCCGGACACGGCCGTCGTCGTGGACGCCCGGCGGGTCGGCGAACGGGCCATCCTCCAGGTCGAGGACCGGGGCATCGGCATCTCCGCCGAGCAGCTCGCGTCCCTCAACGACCGGCTGGCCAACCCGCCCATGGTCGACGTCGCCGTCTCCCGGATGATGGGCCTCGTCGTGGTCGCCCGGCTGGGTAACCGGCACGCCGTCCGCGTCGAGCTCCAGCCGGCCAGGGAACGGGGCATCATCGCCCAGGTCCTGCTGCCCGCCGAGGTGCTCGCCGGCGCCCGGGGCCCCGCCCGCAACGCGCCGAACGCCCTGCCCCAGCCGGCCTCGCCGCTGGCCCTGGACAGCGCGCCGGCCCGGACGAACACCGGCTCCATGTTCGCCACCAACCCGGCCCCCGCGCCCGCGCCCGGAGCCAACGGCACCCCGGTCAACGGTGCGACCATCGCCGCGGCCCTGGCCGGCGGGCGTACCGAGCTGCCGCCGCGCGACACCGGCGGCTTCGCGACCACCCCGCCGCCGAGCGGGCCGCAGGGCGGGGCCACCCGTCCCGTCCCGGCCTGGCACGACCTGACCGGCGCGGGCCCCGCCACCGAGGACCGGCCGACCCCGCCGCCCGCGGCCCCGGACGCCGACCAGGCCAGAGGCGGGCTCCCCGTCCGCCGGCCCGGCGCGACCGTGGACGCGTCGGGGGAGTTCCCCGCCGTCGGTTCGCCCACCACCGCGCTGCCCACCGTGAGCCCGGCCGTCGGCTCCCTGGTGCCGGTCAACCGGCCCGGGGTGCCCGGCGACGACATCGTCGAGGCCGAGATCGTCGAGGACGAGCCGGCCGCCAAGGGCATCCCGCGCCAGCTGCCGTCCTCGCCCGAGGTCCCGCCGCCGGCCGACCACCCGACCGGGCTGCTCGGTCTCGTCGCCCCGCCGGTCCCGCCGACCGTCTCCCCGTACGCGCCGTCCGCCCCTCCCGGGCAGAACCGGCCGGACGTCACGTTCGAGATGCCGACCGTGGACCCGGCCGAGGCCGCCGCGCCGCAGACCTTCTCCGGTTTCGAGCCCCGGCCCGCCCAGGGCGAGTCCGCCGACCCGCCCCGGCAGGTCTCGGGGAACACTGAGTCCTCGGCGACCGGCGCGCTGCCGACCGTGGGCCGGTCCTCGGGAGCCTTCCCGACGGTGTCGGGGGACAAGACCTCGACGGGTACGGGTTCCTTCCCGACCACCTCCCCGACCCCCGCCGGGTCCGGTGCCTCCGGTGCCGAGTCCACGGGCCGGCACTCCGGGGCCTTCCCGACCGTGGTGCCCACCAACTCGGGCGCGTTCCCGTCGGTGCGGACCAACACGGGTGCGTTCCCGGCGGTCGGCACCCCGGTGGGGCCGGACGGGTCGTCGCAGGGCCCGGCAGCCGGGAAGGACGCTTCCGGTCAGCCGGCAACTCAGCCGACGGCCGGCCAGGATGCTTCCGGCTCGACGGCCACCGGCCCGGGTGCGCCCGGCCAGCCAGTGTCCGAGCAGGCTGTTTCCGGCCAGGCTCCGTCCGCCCAGACCCCGTCCGGTCAGGACGTGAACGGTTCGGCAGCCGGCGGTCCGACGGCGGGTGCGGCCACGGCCTCCGACCCGACCGCCGGTTCGGCCACGCCGACCGAACCCGCCACCCCGGCCACCGGCCCGACGTCCGGACCGGGTCCGGTGTCGACCTCGGCTCCGACGCCCGGCCAGACGACGCCGCCCCCCGCCGCCGAGCCGACCCCGGCCGCCCCGGCCGCCCCCGCCACCCCGGCCCCGGCACCCGACGCCCTGAGCGCCGCGCTGCCCGCCGAGGACGACGGCGAGGAACTCCTGATCTTCCGGGAGATGGAGTCGGCATGGTTCACCACCGGCCACGACGTCCCTGAGCTGCACAGCGAGCCCGAGCCCTGGTCGTTCGGCGCCGACGCCCCCGTGGCCGAGGCGACGCCGGCCGACGCCGGGGCCAAGCCGTCCGACGCTGGGGCGGTGACCTCGGCGCCGGATCCGGCTACGGTGGTCGCACCGGTACCAGTACAGGAGGCGCCCGTGGTCGCGGAGCACAACCCACCGCCGACCCCGGCCCGCGTCCCCGTGGAGGCGCCCGCCCCGGCCCCGCGCCGGGTCAGCCCCGCCCCGCCGCCGTCCGCCGACGAGAGGTGGCAGACCGCCGCCGACCGTGGCTGGCAGGCAGCGTCCGCCGCGTCCGCGCCGGCCGTGGGCGGCACGACGGGTACCGGCCTGCCGCGCCGGGTGCCGATGGCGCAGCTCGTTCCCGGTGGCGTGGCCGCCGGGAGCAACGTCACGGACAAGCGGAACCCGGAAGCGGTCCGGGGCCTGCTCTCCGCGTACCACCGCGGCGTGCAGCGCGGCCGACAGCGTCCCAACGGCGAGGGCGACGCGCCCGCACCCGGTGACGAGTCCGGCCAGCCCAAGACGACCACCCCTCAGCACACCCAGAACGGCCCAAGCAAGGAGCAGAAGGCATGACATCCCAGATGGGAATCCAGGATCTCAGTTGGCTCCTCGCGAGCTTCGCCGACCGTGTGCCCGGAGTGGCACACGCGGTGGCGGTGTCCGCGGACGGGTTGCTCCTCGCGGCCTCGCGGGACCTGCCCCGGGACCGCGCCGACCAGCTCGCGGCAATCGCCTCGGGTCTGGTCAGCCTGACCCAGGGCGCGGCCCGCTGCTTCGAGGGCGGTGCCGTGCTGCAGACGGTGGTGGAGATGGATAACGGGTTCCTGTTCCTGATGTCGATCTCGGACGGTTCGTCGTTCGCGGTCCTCGCGGCGCGTTCCTGCGACGTCGGTCAGGTCGGGTACGAGATGGCGCTGCTCGTGGACCGGGTCGGCGAGGCTCTCACGCCTCCGCCGCGTCCGACCGCGTCAGCACTGAACTAATGTCCGACGAGTCGGGGGAGTGAGGCAACATGGCTGAGCGTGATGAGCCGACCGGGGCACTGGTCCGGCCGTACGCTGTCACCCGTGGCCGCACCAGGCCCCGGCTGGATATAGCACTGGAGGCACTGGTCGAGACCACGGATCGTGGTCGGCGCGAAGGGCTGGTGTTCGGGAGCGAGCAGCAGCACATCGCCGGGCTGTGCACCGGACGACTCCAGTCCCTCGCGGAGATCTCCGCCAGAATGGCGCTGCCCCTCGGCGTCACGCGGGTCCTGGTCGCGGACATGGCGACGGATGGATTGGTAGCGGTGCACGCGCCCTCCGGAATAGATGCCAACGGTGGCGTAGGCACAGATTTGCTGGAGCGAGTTTTGAGTGGACTTCGGAGGCTGTGACGTGACGTACGAGAATGCGGCGTACGACGCTTCGGCCGCCCAGAGAGTGACCTCCGCGAAGATCGTGATCGCGGGCGGTTTCGGCGTCGGCAAGACCACGCTGGTGGGCTCGGTTTCGGAGATCACCCCGCTGACCACCGAGGCGATCATGACCTCGGCCAGCGTGGGCGTCGACGACAACAAGGACGTGCCCGGCAAGACGACCACGACGGTGGCCATGGACTTCGGTCGGATCACCATCGACCGGGATCTCATCCTGTACCTGTTCGGCACCCCCGGCCAGACGCGGTTCTGGTTCATGTGGGACGAGCTGGTACGCGGTGCGATCGGTGCCGTGGTGCTCGTGGACACCCGACGGCTCGCGGACTGCTTCGCGGCCATCGACTTCTTCGAGCACCGCCGGCTGCCGTACCTGATCGCGGTGAACTGTTTCGACGGCCAGAACTTCCACGAGCTGCAGGACGTCCGCGAGGCCCTGGCGATCCCGGACGACATTCCGGTGATCTCCACGGACGCGCGGAGCCGGGAGTCGACCAAGCAGACTCTCATCACCCTCGTGGAGTACGTGCTGTCGATGCGCAAGCCGCGCGCGGGAGCACCCGTCTGATCCGAACTGGACGCGGCCCCCGGATTCCACAGTGGAGTCCGGGGGCCGTGTTTTTCGGGGCTACGGGCGAGGTGGCCGGCGGCTAGAGTTCGGCGGGTAGCCGATCCGTTCCGCTCGGGAGTGCGCCGTGCCGACCAGCCATGTCCTGTTCGACTTCTTCGGCACCCTCGTCGGTTACTCCGGTCGGCCGGCCCGCCCCGTACCGCACCGGACCCACGCGCTGGCCCGCGAGTTCGGGGCGGAGGTGGGACTCGGGGAGTTCACCGCCGGATGGTCGGCTGTCCGGGCCGAGTTCAAGGCGCGATGCGACGTCGATGACAGCGAGTACGCCACGGTGGACGCCGCCGCCGAGTACCTGACGAACCGGTTGGGCCTGCGGTCGACGCGCGCCGAGGCCGAGGCGTTCGCCGACTGCCTTCTCGACGAGTGGGCCTCCGACCTGGTCTGGTTCGACGGGCTCGCGCAGCTGCTCCGTACGCTGCGCGCCGACCACCGGCTCGCCGTGGTGTCCAACACGCACAGCTCGACCCTGGTCCCCCGGTGTCTGCGGAACCTGGGGGTGGCCGACCTCTTCGACGTGGTGGTGCTGTCGGTGGATGTCGGCTGGCGCAAGCCGCACCCGAGGATCTACGCGGCGGCCCTGGCCGAGCTGGGCGCGGAGCCGGCCGACGCGGTGTTCGTGGGCGACACGCATCTCGCTGACTTCCTCGGCCCCGAACGGGCCGGCATCCGGTCCTACCTCATCGACCCGCGGGGCGAGGCTCCGATCCCGGACGACCGCAGGCTGTCCACGGTGTTCGACCTGCCGGACGCGCTGGCCCGGCACGCTGCCGGCCCCGGTCCCGCGTAGCCCCGCCGAACCGCCTAGAGCAGGGTCACCAGCAGCGGCCGGACCCGGTCCACGAACAGCCCGACCTCGTACCCCAGTCGTTCGCGGTCCGCGTCGCTGTTCGCCAGCATGGTCAGGCCGACCCGGGCCGCCACCGGCGCGGCCAGCACCAGCCCCATCTGCATCTCGACGATCACCTGGTGCGGGGCGCCGAAGCCCATCACCTGACCGGCGCCGCTGGCGATGCTCAGCAGCCCGGCGCCGATGCCGGCGAGCTGCTCGGCGCGGTCGGTCGGCAGGCCCGGCGACACGGCGACGGGAATGCCCTCAACGGAGGCCAGGACGGCATGGGTGAGCCCTGGGGTGTCGGTGACGAGCGTGCCCAGCAATGAGCCCATGCTGCTCGCGTAAAAATCCACTTCCGCCTATGCTTCGACGCCGCGTCCGCGCTGCCAGCCGCGGAAGTATCCACTGGTGTGTGCCGCGATCTCGGCCGCGTCCCGTCGGGCGGGCATCGGCCTCTCCACGGTGAGCGGGGCCGCGCTGCCGGGCACCAGGTTGGCCTGGGGCACCCGACGGGGCAGCCCTCCGCCCGTGGTGCCGCCGACGGCCGGCCGGCTGGCCTTGTCCGCCGCACGCCATCCGGCGTCGGCGGTGCCACCCCATTCGAACTCGGACTCCGGGTTCGGGTCGGTGAACCACGCGGACCGGGCCGCGGAGAAGATCAGAAGTTCGCCGTCGCCGCCCTCTTCGGGGATCGGGGCGGTCCGGGGCTCGACGGTGGCACGCGCGGCGGGCCGGCGCCGGGACCCGGCACGACCGCCGTCCCGCTCGCCGACGAGCCGCAACGGGCGCTCCTCGGGGGCGTG
This sequence comes from Longispora urticae, assembly GCF_053902585.1. Lineage (NCBI taxonomy): Bacteria > Bacillati > Actinomycetota > Actinomycetes > Micromonosporales > Micromonosporaceae > Longispora > Longispora urticae. The sequence goes on along the minus strand of NZ_JAQZSH010000035.1, from coordinate 101,959 downwards.
CGGGGCGGGGGCCAGGGAGTCCGGGCCGTCGAGATTGAGCGTGGGCTCGGGGCCCGGCATCAGCGAACCCTCGGCGAAGCTGGGCTTGCGCGGGGGCGCGGCCTGCGGCGGCGGGGGCGGCGGCTGGCGCAGTGCCGGGTCGGCCAGCGGGGCCGGCTCGACCAGGCGGAGCGCCGGCGGCTCCTCCGGCAGGTCGTCGGACTGCCACGGCGGGGCGATCCGGGTCTGCTGGGGCTGGTTCGGCGGGGCCGGCAGCAGCGTCGGCTGGGTGTTCACGATCGTCGGCGCGACGGGCGGCGGCACAGGCATGACCCGGGGCGTGAACGGCGCGGACTGCTCGGTCGGCGCCGGGGGCTGGGCCGGCGGCGCGGGCGGGGGCGTGGGCTCGGGGCCCCGGCGGCGGCCGGAGACCTGGCCGGGCATGGTCGAGAACGCGCCCGACAGGTTGCGCCGGCCGCGACCGGTGGTCTGCTCCTCGGAGGCCGCCGGTACGACGGGCATCGCGGCCGTGGTCGACGACGGGGTCGGGACGCTCGTCAGGGTCAGCTTGGGCTGCGGCCAGTCCTGGGAGGTGGGCGGGGTGGCCGAGGCGGCGGGGGCCAACGGGGCCGGCGTACCGGGGAAGACCGGCACGATGCCCGGGGGCGGCGGCGGCAGCGTACCCCCCGTGCGGGTGGGCAGTTTCTCCACCGGCGGCTGCGGGGCCGCGGCGGCGGCCGGGGGGAAGGACTCGGGCGCGGCGGGCGGGAAGGCCTGCGGCGCGGGGGTCGGCTCCGGCTCGGGACGGGCCCGGCGGCGGGTCGACGGCGCGGCCGGGGCGGCCGGCGGCGGGGTCGTGGCCCGGTTGGCGGCGGTGATGGCGGCGGCCGGCCGGCCGGGCAGGCCCGGGGGCTCCAGCCGGTCGTTGAGCGCCTCGACGAGCGCGGCGGCCCCGGACTCCCCGGCCCGGACGGCGGCGACGGCCTGACGCACCGCGGCGGCCACGGCGGCCGTCGTGGAGCGGCCCAGGCCGGCCTTGCGGGGGGAGCCGGTCACGGCGGTGCGCAGCGCCTCGATGGAGGCCGCGACCTCGCCCACGTCGGCGGCGAGCCCGTCGTTGACCAGGTTCTCGGCGAGCTGGGCGGGCTTGACCCGGACGGGCAGGCCCGGCTCGGGCAGCGAGTCGAGGACGGCGAGCGGGATCAGCTCGGCCGGGTCCCGGTACGCCCGGAGCGCGGCCGGGTACAGCTCGCGGAGCACCTCGCGCAGGGCGACCGCGCTGGCCTGCCGGCCCGTGATCAGGGCGGAGTGCGCGGCGAGCACCGGACGCAGTGCGGCCAGGTCGCGGGGGGCAGGGTGTGGCGTGGGCAGCAACGCGCCGCGCTGCAGGGCCCGGGCGAGCATGCCCGCGTGCCCCGCCTCGTCGCGGCCGTCGGTGTCGGGGTCGCCGACACTGGACGGGTCGGCGAACGCGATCAGCCGACCGGCCGCCGCGAAGAGCCGGGCGATGACCCGGGTCTCGGCGTCGGCGGCGATCGGCACGGCCGCGGGCGTCGCCGTCTGCTCAGCGAGCAGCCCGACGACGGTGCCGTACCCGGCCGGGTCGTCCGTCACCTCGACAACGGCGAGAACGCGCCCGGCGTCGTCGACAACCGCGACGCCGAGTCGTTCACCGGCTTGTGCCAGTCCGCAGTACACGCCCAACGATGCCACCTCCAAGGACTACACCGATGCTCCCTGGTCAGGGTCAGTCGCGCCAGTCCGTAGCGGCAGAGATCTTGCCGATGATCGTGCGCCAGGCGAGAGCTGCCTGTTCTGCCCCGATTTTCTTGGTACGCCGCTTCGCGAGGAAGCCGCCGAATCCACCCTCGACACTCTTGCGGAGCGACTCGTCGAGATCGTCGAGCGGGGAACCGGGGGAGATCGAGGTCCGGACCGACTCGAGCTTGAGCGCGTAGGCCAGATCGCGGGTCAGTTCGCCTGCGGAGATCAGCAGGTCAGCGTCCCAGGCGTCGTGGCCGCCGCGGAGGTTCTCCACGACCAGGTCCAGCTCGTAGGTGTCGTCCTCGGCCGGGACCAGCTGCTCGACGGACAGTTTGCCGGCGACCTTGTCCCACCCGTCGAGCGCGGCGAGGTCGTGCGGCGCTTCGGAGGAGACAAAAGCGGCGAGCCCTTCCACGGTACGGAAGAGCAGCAGCTTGCCCCGGCGCGACAGGAAGAGCGGAACCTCCTCGACCACGGGTTCCGCCGGCTCGGCGTCCTCGTCGTCCTCGGGCTCGTCCTCGAAATCCTTGGGGTCGGGCTCGTCGTAGTCGGCGTCCTCGGGGTCGACGTCGTCGTCCCCGTCGTGGTCGACCTCGGCCTTCTCCTCGCCACGGACGACCCGGCGGCGGGCCACGGGCTCGTCGTCGTCGGCGACCCGGGTGACCAGCTCGTCGGTCTCGGACGCCTCGTCGTCGGAGGTGTCCTCCTCGACGGCCTCGGGGAGTTCGTCGGACATCCGATAGGCGCGGAGTGTGTAGCCCACGCCGGCGGGCAGTGCCACGCACACCGGCTGAATCCGGACATCGGTCCAGAACTCGTCTACCTCGTCGGTCCGCTCAAACTCGTTATCCACAGCGTTGTCCACAACTCCGCTACCCGATGCCACGTGGTCCCCGCCACCCTACCGTCTGGGCGCTCAGGCGCTCGCCAACCGAGGCTCGCGACTTCGCACCTTAGTCCTTGCCGACCACAAACACACGGACGAGGGGCCCGCCAAACCCGGATCATCGGGTGAGGCGGGCCCCTGACACCGATGTCAGGGTCGGCAGGTGAGCTTCGCCGGGGTCTCGCTCGGACGCCGTTTGTGGACGAAGGTGTCCCGGGCGGCGGCGAACCCGCTCCGGTCGTCGTACATGTCCACGGCCATCTCCGCCAGCTCCCTGGCCTCGTAGTAGTCGAGCGGCCGGTCGCCGGTGTGCCGGGCGTCGACGATGTTGCGCCACGCGCCCGGCTCGGCGTACCGGTCGGCGAGCGACGCCAGCCAGCTGTCGAACTCGGCGGGCGCGCCCGGCCCGACGAGGTCCACGAGGCCGAGCTTCATGGCGCGTTCGGTGCCGACGGGCAACTTGGCGCCGAGGAGCTCCAGCGCGGTCTCCTGGCCCACCCGGCGGGGCAACGTCAGGGAGTGCAGCTCCGAGCCGTACAACCCGATGTCGTAGTAGGGGTTGAGGACGACGCCCGAACGGGCGGTGACCACGTCGGCGCCGAGGGCCATCATGACCCCGCCCGCGCCGGCGTTGCCGGTGAAGGCGGTGATGGTCAGCTGGCCGGTGGACTCGATCAGGGCCCGGCACACGTTGTTGATGGCCCGGATGTTGGCCCAGGCCGCGGCGGCCGGGTCGGTGGCGGCCTCGATCTCGCCGAGGTGGATGCCGTTGCAGAACACGTCGTGCCCGGCCCGCAGGACGAGCACCCGGGTGTCCTGGCCGGCGGCGTGTCGCAGGGCCGCCTCCAGCCGCATGCACTGTTCGACGCCGGCCGCGCCGTTGTAGAAGGTGAAGGTGAGCTCGCCGACGGGGCCACGCCGCCGGTACCGGATCTCGCGGGGGCCGTCGGCGACCCGGGGCGCGTGCACGGGCAGCACGGTCGTCGCGGGCAGCTTGATCCCGCCGGGCAGCTTGAGCTGGCCGATCCAGACGGCGCCCTTCCCGGCGGCGACGAGCAGGTGCCCGTTGCGCCGGCCGACGATCTGGCCCGGTTCGCCGGGGGCGGTGCCGGGTGGGGCGAGCCGGGCGTCGAAGGCGCTGACCTCGGTGCCGTGCAGCACGGTCCGGACGCCGGGGTAGCCGTCGGCCGCCCGGATCCGCCGGACGATGTCGGCGGCGTCGTCGGCCCAGTCGAAGCCGCGGGCGGCCTGCTTGAGGACCGGCTGGGACCGGGTGCCGGGGACGGGGCGTTCGGCCTCGGCGAGCGGGACGGGGTGGAAGCCCGGGTCGGCGGCCTTCTCGGCGACCTCCAGGGCGATCTCGACGGCCGCCTCGGTGACGGGGCCGCCGTAGAGGGCGGACTTGCGGACCGGCTCGGTCGGCATGGGGAACGTCCGGTGGGCCCAGATCGGGCCGGCGTCGAACTCCTCGACGGCCTGGATGGCGGTGACCCCCCACACGGGGGCCGCTTCCATGATCGCGCGGTCCAGTGAGGACGGACCCTGATCGCCGACGGGTCCGGGATGGATGATGACCGTCGGCCACTTCCGCCAGACCTCGGCGGGAACCCTCTCCTTCAGGTACGGGCACAGGACCAGGTCCGGTTGCGCTGCGTGCACGGCGTCGGTGACCTGCTCGGAGTCGAGACACAGCTCGACGGTGACGTGATGGCCCTTTGTTCTGAGTTCGTCCCAGACGCGCTGGGTCAGGCCATTGAACGCGGAAACCAGGAGGAGTATGCGCACGAATACAGAGCGTACGGATGACTACGCGAAAGGGACAAGAGAACAACTCCACTTTGGCACAGTCTGCATCATGCACTGTATCGAACTGGTTCAGTTCGGTCACGAACGCGCCAACGGGCACACAGTACTAACGCTGTGTGCCCGTCGTGCGTTACGCGGTCAGGAGCCCTTGGGGTGCCAGACGGTCTTGGTCTCCAGGAAGGACGTCAGCCGCTTCAGGCCCGGCTCGGCGGCCCAGTCCGGGGTCGACGGCCGCAGGACCCGCTTGAGGTTCTGGGCCGCGGCGATCTCCAGGTCCACGCCGAGCGCGGGGTCGGAGACGCCGGTCAGGTCGAGGGCGTTGACGTCGAGGTGCGAGGCCAGCCACGGGGCCACCTCGGCGGTCGAGCCGGTCAGGATGTTGACCACCCCGCCGGGCAGGTCCGAGGTCGCCATGACCTCGCCGAGGGTGACCGCCGCGAGCGGGGACTCCTCGGACGCGAGCACGACGACGGTGTTGCCGGTGGCGATCACCGGCGCGATCACGCTGACCAGGCCGAGCAGCGGCGAGGCGGGCGCGACGACCGCCACGACACCGGTGGGCTCGGGGGCGGACAGGTTGAAGTACGGGCCGGCGACCGGGTTCGCGCCGCCGACGACCTGGGCGATCTTGTCGGTCCAGCCCGCGTACCAGACCCAGCGATCGACCGCCGCGTCCACCTCGGCCGGCTTCGAACCGAGCGCGACGAACTCGTCCCGGCGGCCCTCCAGCATCTCGGCGATCCGGTAGAGCACCTGGCCCCGGTTGTAGGCGGTCGCCCCCGACCAGCCCTTCACGGCCGCCCGGGCGGCGAGCACCGCGTCCCGGGCGTCCTTGCGCGACGCCTTGGCGACGTTGGAGTCCTGCACCCGGTACGTCCGTCCTGACTCGCTACGCGGGAACTTGCCCCCCACGTACAACTTGTAGGTCTTGAGAACCGCCAGCCGGTCAGACATCGAGGTACCCCTCCAGGCCGTGCCGGCCGCCCTCCCGGCCGTAGCCGGACTCCTTGTAGCCGCCGAACGGCGACGTGGGGTCGAACTTGTTGAACGTGTTGGCCCAGACAACACCGGCGCGCAGCTTGTCCGCCATCGACAGGATTCGGGAGCCCTTCTCGGTCCAGATCCCGGCCGACAGACCGTAGGGGGTGTTGTTGGCCTTCTCCACCGCCTCGGCTGGGGTGCGGAAGGTCAGCACGGACAGCACCGGCCCGAACACCTCCTCCTGGGCGATCCGGTGCGCCTGGGTCACGCCGGTGAAGATGGTCGGCGCGAACCAGAAGCCCTTGCTCGGCAGCTCGCACGGCGGCGACCAGCGCTCGGCCTCCGCGGAACCGATCTCCGCGAGGGCGGTGATCCGGGCCAGCTGCTCGGCGGAGTTGATCGCGCCGATGTCGGTGTTCTTGTCCAGCGGGTCGCCGACGCGCAGGGTCGCCATCCGGCGCTTGAGGGCCTCGAGCACCTGGTCGGCGACCGATTCCTGCACGAGCAGCCGGGAGCCGGCGCAGCACACGTGGCCCTGGTTGAAGAAGATCCCGTTGACGATGCCCTCGACGGCCTGGTCGAGCGCCGCGTCCTCGAAGACGATGTTGGCGGCCTTGCCGCCCAGTTCCAAGGTCACCTTCTTCCGGGTACCGGCGACGCTGCGCGCGATCAGCCGGCCCACCTCGGTCGAACCGGTGAAGGCGACCTTGTCCACGCCCGGGTGGTTGACGATCGCGGCCCCGGTCGCGCCCGCGCCGGTCACGATGTTGACCACGCCCGGCGGCAGGTCGGCCTGCTGGCAGATCTCGGCGAACAGCAGCGCGGTCAGCGGGGTGGTCTCCGCCGGCTTGAGCACCACGGTGTTGCCGGTGGCCAGGGCCGGGGCGATCTTCCACGCGAGCATCAGCAGCGGGAAGTTCCACGGGATGACCTGGCCGGCCACGCCCAGCGGCTGCGGGTTCGGGCCGAAGCCCGCGTACGACAGCTTGTCGGCCCAGCCGGCGTAGTAGAAGAAGTGCGCGGCGACCAGCGGCACGTCGACGTCGCGGGACTCCTTGATCGGCTTGCCGTTGTCCAGGGACTCCAGCACCGCGAGCTCGCGGGCGCGCTCCTGGAGGATCCGGGCGATCCGGAACAGGTACTTGCCCCGCTCCTTGCCCGGCATCTTCGACCACTTCTTGAACGCCTTGCGCGCGGCGGCCACCGCCCGGTCCACGTCCGCCTCGTCGGCGAGCGCGACCTCGGCGAGGACCTCCTCGGTGGCCGGGTTGATCGTCTTGAACGCGCCGGAGCCGTCGGTGAACTTCCCGTCGACGAACAGCCCGTAGCTGGGCTTGAGGTCGACGATCGCCGTGGACTCGGGGGCGGGAGCGTACGTAAACATCAGTCCACCGTCATGTAGTCGGGGCCGGAGTAGTGGCCGGTCCGCAGCTTGTGCCGCTGCATGAGCAGGTCGTTGAGCAGGGTGGACGCGCCGAACCGGAACCAGTCCGGGTCCAGCCAGTCGGGGCCGGCGATCTCGTTGACCGTCACCAGGTACTTGATCGCGTCCTTGCTCGTCCGGATCCCGCCGGCCGGCTTCACGCCGATCTTGGTGCCGGTGGCGTCGCGGTAGTCGCGGACGGCCTCCAGCATCAGCAGCGTCGTCGGCAGGGTGGCGGCGGGGGACACCTTGCCGGTGGAGGTCTTGATGAAGTGCGCGCCGGCCATCATCGCGAGCCAGGAGGCCCGGCGGATGTTGTCGTAGGTGGCGAGCTCGCCCGTCTCGAGGATCACCTTGAGGTGGGCGTCGCCACAGGCCTCCCGGACCGCCTTGATCTCCTCGTAGACGTGCAGGTAGTCCCCGGCCAGGAAAGCGCCCCGGCTGATCACCATGTCGATCTCGTCGGCGCCGGCCGCGACCGCCGCCCGGGTGTCGTCGAGCTTCACGTTCAGCGGGGCCTGCCCGGCGGGGAACGCGGTGGCGACGCTGGCGAGGTGGACCTTCGACCCGCGAAGCTCCTCGTGGGCGACCGCGACCATGCTCGGGTACACGCAGACCGCCGCCGTCGAGGGGCAGTCCGGGTCGCTCGGGTCGGGCCGCATCGCCTTGGCGCACAGCGCGCGCACCTTGCCCGGGGTGTCCGCGCCCTCCAGGGTGGTCAGGTCGACCATCCGCAGGGCGAGGTCCAGCGCGTACGCCTTCGCCGTGGTCTTGATCGAGCGGGTGCTCAGGCCAGCGGCCCTCTGCTCCAGCCCGACCGCGTCAACTCCCGGGAGACCGTGGAGAAATGCGCGTAAAGTCGCATTCGAGGGACTGGTTAACAACGCCGTCATGCCCCGGAGTCTAGTGCGGGGGCATAACGGGCGGACCCGTCTCAGCCCAGAGTGGTGTCACACTTCACGACGGGTACGTCCGTGCTGGTCTTCGTGCTGACCACCTGCCCGTCGACCTTCAGGACGCAGACCAGCGCGCCGTCGCCGGCCCCGTTCGTCAGCACCGACATGTAGGCGCCGGTGCGCGATTTCACGGTCAGCGTCCACGGCAGGGCCACCACCTGACCCTTGATCAGCTGGGCGTCGCCGTTGACGTACGCGACCTCGGCCGTCTCCTGTCCCGACACCTCGTACACCACCGTGTGCTCGCGGGTCGGCTCCCGGCCGCCACACGCCCCGGTCACGGCCACCGCGGCGCACAGCACGCCGATTCGCAGGAAGGACATGGCGGACAAGATACCGTGACGCCGGACACCCGCTAGCCTGAGTCCGTGGATGTCCTCGTTGTCGAACACCCCCTTGCCCAGGCCCGGCTCACCGTCATGCGCGACGAGCGCAGCGACTCGGCCACCTTCCGGGCGGCCCTGCACGAACTGACCACGATGCTCGCGTACGAGGCGACCCGTGATCTCGCCGTCGACCGGCCGGCGATCCGGACGCCGGTGACCGACACGTACGGCATCGCGCTGGCCAACCCGCCGCTGCTCGTACCCGTGCTGCGCGCCGGCCTCGGGATGGCCGACGCCGCCCTGGGCCTGCTCCCGGAGTCCTCGATGGGCTTCGTCGGCCTGGCCCGCGACGAGGCCACCTACGAGCCCCGCGCGTACCTGGAGTCGCTGCCCGCCGACCTGACCGGCAAGCCCGTGATCGTGCTCGACCCGATGGTCGCGACCGGCGGCTCGCTGGAGCACTGCGTCCGGCTGCTGCACGACCGGGGCGCCACGGACATCACGGTGCTGTGCTGCCTGGCCGCCCCGGAGGCGCTGCGCCGGCTCGACGAGAGCGGGCTGCCGATGCGGATCGTCACGGCGAGCATCGACGAGGGCCTCAACGAGCACCGGTTCATCGTCCCGGGCCTCGGCGACGCGGGGGACCGCCAGTTCGGCGGCATGCCTCGGTTCTAGGCATACCGTGCCCCAAGGCATGCCCCGCTTCTAGGCATACCGTGCCCCAAGGCATGCCTCGGTTCTAGGCATACCGGAGCCGGCGCCGCCCGCGTCCCGCGCGGCCGGCGCCCGCCCGACTCACCAGATCCCCAGTGCCGCTGCCATCTCCGTGCGCAACGCCGAGATGGCAGCGGACCCCAACTGCCGGGCCGCCGCCACGTCCCCGTCGTGCACCGGCTCCACGACCTCCAGGTACGCCTTCAGCTTCGGCTCCGTCCCCGACGGCCGCACCACCACCCGCAGCCCGTCGCCGCGCAGGATCACCACGTCCGCGTCGGGCAGCAGGTCCTCGACCCGGACGGACTCGTCCAGGAGCGTGGTCGGCGGCTTCGCCCGCAGCCGGGCCATCGCGCTGGTGATCTCGGACAGGTCGTCCACCCGGACCGCGAGCTGGTCGGTGACGTAACAGCCGAACTCGCTCGCCAACTCGTCCAGCCGGTCGCCCAGCCCGCGCAGTTCGGACCGCAGCCCGGCGGCGAGCTCCGCGACGGTCAGCGCGGCCGTGATCCCGTCCTTGTCCCGGGCGATGGCGGGGGCGACGCAGTAGCCGAGGGCCTCCTCGTAGCCGAAGGCCAGGTCCTCGCCGGCCCGCACGATCCACTTGAACCCGGTCAGCGTCTCGCCGTAGGGCACGCCGCGCTTCGCGCACAGCGCGCGGAGCATGGAGGAGGACACGATCGTCGTCGCGTACCGGCCGCGCACGCCCCGGCGGATCAGGTGGTCGGCGAGCAGGATGCCGACCTCGTCCCCGCGCAGCGTCCGCCAGCCGGTGGGGGTGGGGATCGCGACGGCGCACCGGTCGGCGTCGGGGTCGGTGGCGATCGCGATGTCCGCGCCCACCTCGCGGGCCAGCGCGGTCACCAGGTCCATCGCCCCCGGCTCCTCCGGGTTGGGGAAGGCCACGGTCGGGAAGTCCGGGTCGGGCTCGGCCTGCAACGGCACGACGGCCGGGGCGGCGAAGCCGGCCCGGGTGAACGCCGCCGGCAGGACGGCCCCGCCGACCCCGTGCATCGGCGTGTACGCCACGGCCAGCCCCCGGGGCGAGTCGGCGTCCACGACCCCGGCGGCGGCCGCCAGGTACCCGTCGAGCAGTTCCGGTCCGAGCACCTCCCCGGACTGGCCGAGCGGCACGTCGGCGAGCGGCCCCACGGCGCGGATCGCGGCCTCGATCTCGGCGTCCGCCGGCGCCACGAGCTGGGCGCCCGCGCCGAGGACCCCGCCGAGCTGGGCCCCCAGGTACACCTTGTAGCCGTTGTCCTGGGGCGGGTTGTGGCTCGCGGTGACCATCACGCCCGCCGCCGCGTCGAGCTTGCGGACGGCGTAGGCGAGCACCGGGGTGGGCAGCGGGCCGGGCAGCAGCAGCGCTCGGCGGCCGGCCCCGGTGCTCACCCGGGCGGTCTCCTCGGCGAAGAGCTTCGAACCGTGCCGGGCGTCGTAGCCGATCACCAGCGGGCCGGTGGCGCCCTGTTCGGCGAGCCAGCGGACGAGCCCGGTGGCGGCGGCGCGCACCACGGCGAGGTTCATGCCGTTCGGGCCGGCGCGCAGGGGGCCGCGCAGGCCGGCGGTGCCGAAGGTCAGCGGGCCGGAGAACCGGTCGGCGAGGTCGGCGGCGGTACCGGGCAGACCGGCGAGCAGCCGGGACAGCTCGGAGCTCGTGATCAGATCGGGGTCGTCGGCCAGCCACTCTTCAGCCTGGGCGCGCAGTCGCTCCACGTCGAGGTTCATGGAGCCATGCTGGCATATTTGCGAAGATCGGTTCAGGTTCCCAGCTTGAACGACCGGACCAGTTCCTCGTGGATCGGCAGGCTCTCGGTGAAACGGGTGGCCGGCACGGTCAGGTAGAAGTGGTAGACCTTGCCGTCCTTGACCACGCCCCGCCACAGCCCGCGCCGCAGGGTGTCGCCCGTGCCGCAGGTGTAGTCGAGCTCGGCGGCGGCCAGCCCGGACAGGGTGGTGTCCTTCAGTCCGAGCTGGATGAAGCTCGGGCAGACGTCGGTGCGGGTCTGCAGGCCGTGCGCGGCGACCTCGGCCCAGCGGCGGGAGCTGGTCGCGTTCTCCACGTTGACCCGGATCCGCCGGCCGGTCTTGCCCGGCTCGGTGAAGTCGTAGTACGGGTTCGCGGTGGCGGGGCCGGTCTTGTCCCACCCGGTGGGCACGTTGAGCGAGAACCCGCGCGGGTCCTGGTACGCCGTCGTGGCGAACGCCGGCCCGCTCGGACTGGCGACGGGCTTCTTGCCCTTGTCGGGTTCGTCGCCGGAGAACAGCGCGATCGCACCCACGACGAGCAGCACGAGGACGAGGGCGGCGGCCCCGGCGGGGATGACCCAGCCCGGGAACCTGCGGCCGGCGGCCGGGCGCAGAGCGAGCCCCGGAGGGAGGTTGGCCGGGGGATACCCGCCACCGGGCGGCGGCGGGTATCCGCCATGGCCCTGCGGGGGCACCCCGTGGTGCTGCTGCTGTTGCTGCCAGGCGGGCGGCGGCGGGCGGTCGGCCAGGTTGATGGTCTGCTGGTCCTCGGGCGGCTCGACGGTCGGCGCGGCGCCGGTGGCGACCTCGACCGCTTCGGGCGCGGGGCGGGCGGCGTTCATCCGGGCGTGCCGCTGCGCGGGGGTCTCGCCGGGGGCGAGCATGGCGCGGCCGCCGATCACGCTGTCGGGCTGCTGGTAGACGGGCTTCGGCGGCGGGGCCATCCGGAGCACGGCGTGCGGGTCGGTCTCCTCGGGCGGCGGCTGGCGGTGCGACAGCGGGCCGTCGATCAGTTCGCGGAGCGCGGCGCGGGTCCGGGCGACGTCCCAGCGGCGGCGCGGGTCCTTCTCCAGGAGCCCGTGCAGGATGGCGGTCAGCGGGCCGGCGTTGCGCGGCGGCTCCGGCTGGGCCTGCACGACGGCGTGCATCGTCTCGATCGGGTCGCCCCGGTCGAACGGCGGCCCGCCCTCGACGGCGGTGTACAGCGTGACCCCGAGCGAGAACAGGTCGCTGGGCGGCCCGAACGCCTGCCCCATGGCCCGCTCCGGCGCGATGTAGTGCGGGGAGCCCAGCACCATGCCCGGGGTGGTGAGGTCGCTCTCCATGGTGAGCCGGGCGACCCCGAAGTCGGTGAGTACGCACCGGCCGTCGCCGCTGATCAGCACGTTGGCCGGCTTCACGTCGCGGTGCAGGATGCCGGCGGCGTGCGCGGCCTCCAGGGCGCCGAGCATCGCCAGCCCGATCTTCGCCGTGGCCCGGGCGGTGAGCGGCCCGTCCTCGGTGACGATCTCGGCGACGCTGCGGGCGGCCAGCAGCTCCATGACGAGCCAGGGCCGGCCGCCGTCGGTCACGACGTCGTACATCCGGACCACGGCGGGGTGGTTCAGGCCGGCTGCGGCCCTGGCCTCGCGCAGGGTCCGTTCGATGAGGACATCGCGGTCCGTCTTGGCCATGTTGACCGGGATCAGGACCTCTTTGATGGCCACATCGCGACGAAGTAGCTGGTCGTAGGCGCGCCAGACGGTGCCCATGCCTCCACTGCCGACGGCGGCGCGGAGCATGTACCGTCCGCCGACCGTGGAGCCAGCCACTCCGGGGGTGCTAGGTGCCTCAGTCGTCACGTGGTCGTTCCTCCCGAACCCGACGCGCCTAGTGTCCTAGAAGACCGCCCGGATGCGAAATCGGGAGACGAAATCGTCGTACTCCTTGACGATGCGTCTATGTGACTGGCACACAGGGTGGTATCTCGCCGCTTGGCCCGGCGGCGTGACCGCGTGATGCGGGTCGATGCCGGGCGCGCGACGATCGTAGCCAGAATTATCGGCCTTCCGACATGGAAAGTGGCGCACAAAGTGTCCGCTTGTCGCCCTATGGGTAACGGTTAGTGTTGAGCGCGACCCCCACCGAAACTACTCACCGTAGTTAGATCATGACCTTTTTCTTCCCATGTTATGGATACTTCACCTGCGGAGCGTGACCGGGACGGGGGTCGGACGTTATAAAGAACATATTCCTTAGTCCCGACTGGAAATCGAGAAAAGACAGTGACGAGCGCACTGAGCACGCTGACGTCGCCCTGGCCCTCTGACTCCGACAGCCTCACCGGCTCCGACCCGCTGCCCGGTCAACTCGACCGCTGGCTCGCGGCGCACGGCGCCGAGCTCGTGGCTACCCGACGACACATCCACGCCCACCCGGAGCTGTCCGGCCAGGAGTTCGGCACCGCCGAGCTCGTCGCCGAGAAACTGCGCGCGGCCGGCCTCTCGCCGCGACTGCTACCCCGGGGCAACGGGCTGTTGTGTGACATCGGCGAGGGCGACCGGGTCGTGGCACTCAGAGCCGATCTCGACGCCCTTCCCCTCCCGGACGTCAAGGACGTGCCGTACCGGTCGACCCGCGACGGCATCGCGCACGCCTGCGGCCACGACGTGCACACCACGATCGTGCTCGGCACCGGGCTGGCGCTCGCCCAGCTCGCCCGGGACGGCCAGCTCGACGGCCGGGTCCGGCTCGTGTTCCAGCCGTCGGAGGAGAAGACCCCGCAGGGCGCCCCCGAGATGATCGGCTTCGGCGCGCTCCAGGACGTCAGCGCCATCTACGCCCTGCACTGCGACCCGCGGCTGCCCGTCGGCCTGCTCGGGGTGCGGCCCGGCCCGATCACGGCCGCCGCCGACATCCTCGAGGTCGAGCTGACCGGCCCGGGCGGGCACACCTCCCGGCCGCACCTCACCGTCGACCTGGTCAACGCCCTGTCGAAGATGGTCACCGACGTGCCCGCCCTGCTCAGCCGCCGGGTGGACCCCCGGGCCGGGCTCGTGATGGTGTTCGGCGCGATCGGGGCGGGCGAGGCGGCCAACGCGATCCCGAACACCGGGTTCGCCCGGGCGACGGTGCGGGTCCTCAACCGCGATGTGTGGCGCACGCTGCCCGACCTGGTCACCGAGCTGGTGCACGACGCGCTGGCCGGCACCGGGGCGAAGGCCAACGTGACGTACACCCGGGGGGTGCCGCCGGCGATCAACGACCGGATGGCCAACGCCGTCCTGGCCGGGGCCGCCAGCGCCGCGCTCGGCGCGGACCAGGTGGTCGAGACCGAGATCAGCCTGGGCGGCGAGGACTTCGCGTTCTACCTCGACCAGGTGCCCGGCGCGCTGGCCCGGCTCGGCGTCGGCGTGCCCGGCTCGGGCAAGGTCGTCGACCTGCACCAGAGCGGCTTCGACGTGGACGAGCGCGCGATCGGCTACGGCATCCGCGTCCTGACCCACACGGCCCTCGCGGCCGTGGCGACCGCATAGAAGATCAACAGCTTCATCTAGTGACGAATGCGGGAGTGACCGGGTCTCCTCGGTCACTCCCTTCGTGCGAGTACCACCAGGTCGACCGCGCTGGTCACCGGCGCGGGCGGCTCCGACGCGGCGGCGGCCGCCAACTGGTTGAGCCCGTTGGCCAGCTCCACCTCGGTCAGGTGCCGGAACGCCGACACCGCCCGGTGCCGGATCCGTTCCAGGTAGGCCGTCAGGTTCGGCGCGATCTCCAGGGTGAGCGTCGACAGGCTCACCAGGCCCAGCCCGGCCCGCAGTGCCGCCTTCTCGGTCTCCTCCACGGTCGGCAGCCCCGACTCCTCGACCTCGTGCGCCCGGGGGAAGTACGGCGACCAGGCGCGGGGGGACGGGCGGCCCGCGAAGTTGCCGCACAGCAGGACCCTGCCGCCGGGCCGGAGCACCCGGGCGATCTCGGCGAACGCGCCGGCCCGGTCGGCCACGTGGTGGTACACGAGGAACAGCAGCACCACGTCGCACGCGTTCGCCGGCAGCGGGAGGCACTCTGCGCTGCCGTCCAGGTAGAGCACCCGGGGGTGCGGGCGGCGGGCCAGGGCGAGGGCGCGCATCTGCGCGGAGGGCTCGACGGCGTACACGGTGCCGCCGAACCGGTCGGCGAGGCCGGGGCTGAACCGGCCTGTGCCGGCGCCGAGATCCAGCGCGGTCAGGGGGCGGTGCGCGGGCGCGCGGGACGTGAACTCGGCGAGGAGCTGTTCGGTGGTGCCGGGCGGGAGCGACTGGCCGTCGTCGTACCCGACGTAGAGCCCGTCGTCGTAGTTAACGTCCCGGGTCATCGAACCGCCGGGGGTCGAAGAGGTCGATCGCGAGGTCGGAGCCCCCGTCGACGGCCAGCCCGGCGGCGGCCTCCCCGATGGCGGGGGCGAGTTTGAACCCGTGACCGGAGAAGCCGCCGAGGACGGTGAGCCCGTCGCGCGCGCCGACGAGGAAGTGCCGGTCGGGGGTCAGCGAGTACATGCAGGTGGCCATGCGCAGCGGCCGCGGGTCGACCCCGGGCAGGGTGCCGGCCACGATGTCGCCGAGCCGGGCCGCGTCGAGCGCGTCGGCCGGCCGGACCCCGGCGCGCGGGTCCACCGGCTCGTCGATGCCGGGCCAGGCGTGCAGCCCGAGCTTGACGGCCCCGCCGATGGCCGGGAAGCCGTACCAGTTGTGCTCCCAGCTCTCGTCCATCCGGATGAACACCGGGAACCGGTCGGCCGCGTACGCGGCGGTGGCCGCGAACCAGCCGACCACCCGGCGGACCACCCGCACGTGCGGGGCGAGCCCGGGCACCAGCCGGGGCGTCCAGCCGCCGCCCGCGACGACGACGTGCCGGGCGGACACCGTCGTGCCGTCCGCCAGCCTCACGCGGCCCGGTTCGACCTCGACGGCCTCGCCCCGGACCACCTGTGCCCCGAGGGCCACGGCGGCGTCCACGGCCGCGTGGACGGCCTTCTCGGGATAGATGACGCCCGCGTCGTACTCGAAGACGGCCATCATGTCCTCGGACACCCGGTGCTGCGGATAGAGCCGGTGCAACTCGCGCGCGTTGAGCACGTTGTACTTCAGGCCGTGCTCCTCGGCCGACGCGATCGAACCGGTGATCGCGGGCGAGTCCTCCCGCCCGAGCATCAGGCCACCCGTGCGGTCGAGCAGAGTCGTGGCGGACTCCTTTTCGAGTTCCGCCCACAGCCGCCAGGAATCGAGGAGCAGCGGCACATAGGCGGCGCCCTCCGCGTACGCGGTGCGGATGATGCGCGACTCGCCGTGGCTCGCCCCGCGCGAGTGTCCGATGTCGAACTGCTCGACGCCGACGACGTCCACGCCGCGGTGCGCGAGGCGCCACAGGGTCTGGCTGCCCATCGCGCCGAGTCCGACGACGACGACGTCCGCGTTAATAGTCCTCATGATTCTCGGCTTCCCTCTGCGCGCTCTCTGCGGGCTGCTTGGGGGCGTGCCGGGCGGGCGTCTTGCGGATGTGGAATGCGCCCTTCTCGAATACTACCCAGGAGCGCAAGAGGCTGGTCACGGTCTCGGGGGCCAGCGGTTCGCGACTGATGATCGCGGTACCGGCGGCGGGATTGAGATCGTGGTCGTACGCCAGCCAGATGCCCGGGATGATGCCCGCGTTCGAGGGGATCCGATTCACGAAGCGGTAGACCAGAGTTTCGGTGTGCGTACGGCCCTGGAAGACCATCACGTAGTGGTCGTGTTCCTCGTACACGCTGCCGCGATAGCGCAACGGTGGCGGCGTGGCACCGAAAGTCGGCGGTGGATAGCGACCGAAGTTCTCCCGGCTGACCACATAGCGCTGGAGCACCCCGGAACGCACGTGGAACGTACCGTGCCGCAGGTGCAGCCGGCCGTCGATGAAACTGTAGCTGTACGAATACCAGAGGCCGCCGAGCGGATGTCGGCGCAGTCTCCGAAAGGGATAGAGGATGACGCGGTAGAAGGGAACGACCAGCACGCCGATCACGGCACCTACGACGGACGTGATGATCCAGTTCGGTTCCACCACCCGTTTTCCCCCTCCCGACAGGGATTGGTTCGGACAGCATAGGTGATCTATCTCTTTGCGTCGATATCGGTGACACTCTGGGTATGCCTCACACCGAACTCCGGGTGCACGGAGTCGCCGGCCATTCCGCCGAACACATCCTCGGCCGCCAGCACACCACCCGGGTCGCGGGCGACGCCGACGCGGGCTTCTACCGGCCGACGCCGCCCGAGGACCCGCAGGGCCCGGCGGGCCTGGACCTGGAGGCGTACCGGTGGGGGAGCCTCACCTCCGGGGCCGCGTCGAGGGCACTGTGGCTGCTGCTCCTGCCGTTCACGCTGGCCAACCTGACGTTCTGGCTGCGGCCCGCCGGCCCCCGGGGCGCGGGCCTGAGCCGCCTGTTCGCGCTGTCGCTGACCAGCTCCTTCGTGGTCGGGATCAGCGGGGTCACGATGGACGTGCTCGGCTGGCAGCGCGGGCGCGGCGACTGGGTCGGACCCGGCGCGCTCGGCACGGCCGCCGTGATCGGCGTGCTCTGGTTCCTCGGCCGGCAGACCTGGAAGCGGTACGAGTCCTACCGCGGCACCGCCACCCCGCCCGGCACCGCCAGCCTGTGGAACGGCGAACTGCCCGTCGTCCGGGGCCGCGCGCTGCACGTCGGGGCGGCGTTCGCGACCCTCGCCGCGCTCGTACCCGGGCCGCGCGGGTTCACCGTCGCCGCCGTGCTCGTGCTGGCCAGCGCGGCCGTCCTCGTCCTGGTGCCCGCCGTGCACGACAGCGGGGGCCGGCGACCCGGGTGGACGCTCGGCACCGGGGCGGTGCGCACCGCCGGCCTGCTGGTCGCGGCGGTCACCGTCACGCACGCCATGAACGCCGACGTCCCGTACGCGCGCTACGAGCCGCTGCCCGGGTACGCGGCCACGGTCGTCTGGCTGTTCGCCGGCCAGTCCCTGCTCCTGCTGGTCCTCGCCGCGCGCGCCGGCCGCACCCCGGCGCTCGTCGGCTCCTACGCGCTGTGGATCACCGCCCTGTTCAACGCGGGGCTCACGCACCGGGTGGCCCGGCTGGTCGAGCGGCCGTGGGACGACTGGGTGCTGCCGGCGGCGTACAAGTGGACGGCTCTCGGTTTCGACTTCGCGCTCGTCGTCGGCGTGGTCGTCGTGCTGCTCGCGTGGCGGGTGCTCCGCCGGGGCAGGGCCGCCGCGCGCGCCGTCACCGACCGGGACTTCCCCGGCGGCCGGGCCGCCGACCCCACGCGGGCCGGGAGGATCGACGCGGCGATCAGCGGGTCGCGGCTCACCGAGGCGGCCAGGCCCCTGCTCCTCGGGGCCTACGTGCCGCTGCTGCTCGGCGCGCTCGCCGCGACCGGGCTCGCCATCGCCGACGCGCGGGTGCCCACCGCCCTGGTCTGGGCGGTCAACCTCGGGACCTGGCTGATCGGGGCGTGCGTGCTGGCCACCATGGCGCTCGGGCTGTGGGCCTACAGCTCCCAGACGATGCGCCGGACCGTCGGCGCGCTGTGGGACATCGGCACCTTCTGGCCGCGGCTGGCCCACCCGCTGGCCCCGCCGTGCTACGCCGAGCGCGCGGTACCGGAACTGGCCGGCCGGATCCGCGAACTCCGCTCCGTGGTCCTCGTCGGCGACAGCCAGGGCTCGGTGCTCTCCGCCGCCGCGCTGCTGCACCTGCGCGACGTCGAACCCGGCTGGTCCGTCGGCTACGTCTCGCACGGTTCCCCGCTGACCAGGGTGTACGCGACGTACTTCCCCGCGTGGATCAACCCCGGCGTGCTCGGCGAGGTGCACGTGCCGTGGGTGAACCTGTGGCGGGACACCGACCCGCTGGCCGGCCCCGTGACGGCCGCCGACAACCGCCGGCTGCGCGACCCGGTCGAGTTCACGGGCCCGATCAGAGGACACGGGGGGTACCGGGCTGACCCGGCCTACTCGGCGGCGATCTGGGACGTGGCGGCACACGAACCACCGGAGTCCGATGCCGCCCCCGTGCCGGCCCAGCGGGAACCCGGCGGGACGCCGGGGCTGGTGGGGCCCCGGCGACCGGAACGGTCCTAGACGAACTCGTGCTGCATCAGCTGCCGGGCGGCCTCGGCCAGCGACCCCGCCAGCGACGGGTAGATCGTGATCGTCTGGGCCAGCTGCGACACCGTCAGGTGGTGCTCGATGGCCAGCGAGATCGGCAGGATCAGCTCGCTCGCCTTCGGGGCCACGACCACGCCACCGATGACCAGCCCCGACGCCGGCCGGCAGAAGATCTTCACGAAGCCGTCGGTGATGTTCGCCATCTTCGCCCGGGCGTTGCCGTCCAGCGGCAGCATCACGGCCCGGGCCGGGACCTTGCCGGTGTCCACGTCGTTCTGCGACACGCCGACCGTGGCCAGCTCCGGGTCGGTGAACACGTTCGCGGCGACGGTCTGCAGGCGCAGCGGGGAGACCGCCTCGCCCAGGGCGTGCCACATCGCGATCCGGCCCTGCATGGCCGCGACGCTGGCCAGGGGCAGGACGCCCGTGACGTCGCCGGCCGCGTAGATGCCCGGCACGTTGGTCCGCGACACCCGGTCGGTGGTGATGTAGCCCCGGTCGGTCTTCACGCCGTACTCGTCGAGCCCCAGGCCCTCCGTGTTCGGCACCGAGCCCACGGCCATCAGCGCGTGGCTGCCCTCGACCTTGCGGCCGTCGGCCAGCTCCACCAGCACCCCGTTCGCGGTCCGGGTAACCTTGTCGGCGCGCGACCGGCCCAGGATCGTCATGCCCCGGGCCCGGAACACCCGCTCGATGGCGGCGGCCGCGTCGGCGTCCTCGTGCGGCATGACCCGCTCCCGGCTGGAGACCAGCGTCGTGTCCACCCCGATCGCGTTGTACGCGCTGGCGAACTCCGCGCCCGTCACCCCGGAACCGATCACGATCAGCTTCTCGGGCAGGTCCGGCAGGTCGTACACCTGGCGCCAGGTGAGGATGCGCTCCCCGTCCGGCACGGCGTCCGGCAGCACCCGGGGGGTGGCCCCGGTGGCCAGCAGCACGATGTCGGCCTCGACCACGTACTCGGTGCCGTTCGTTGGCTGTATCACCACCCGGTGGGTGTGCCCGAGCGCGTCGGAGCCCAGCCGGGCCCGGCCGTGCACGAAGTCCACGCCCACCTTGCAGAGCTTTGCCCGGATATCCTCGGACTGGGCGATGGCGAGGTGTTTCACCCGGCTGTACACGGCCTGGGCGTCCACCACCGCCGGACCGGCGCTGACCCCGAGGGCCGACGCCGCCGACATGGCGGTCACGACGTCCGAGGACGCGATGAAGGTCTTCGACGGCACGCAGTCGGACAGGACGCACGCCCCACCGGCCCCGTCCGCCTCCACCACGGTGACGTCGGCGTCGAGTTGGGCGGCGACGAGCGCGGCCTCGTACCCGGCCGGGCCACCACCAATGATCACGATGCGAGACACAAGCCAACTCTCCAAACAACTCGACTGCCGGCCAGGCTTATTCTCCACCACGGCAATTCAAGCTATCGTCGGCTGGTGCCGATGTACGCAGCGTATGGCTCAAATCTCGATCCCGGCCGCATGCGGGCCTACTGCCCGCACTCCCCGATGGTGGGGACCGGCTGGCTGGAAGGCTGGCGTCTGACCTTCGCCGGGGAGAAGGAGATCGGGCCGGAGGGCTCGGTGGCCACCCTGGTGGAGTCCCCGGGCGACCAGGTGTTCGTCGCGCTCTACGACATCCACTCCTTCGACGCCCAGGCGCTCGACGACCTGGAGGGGGTGGCCTCCGACACGTACCGGAAGCTGCATGTCCGGGTCGCCACGCTGGAGGGCGAGTACACGGCGTGGCTGTACGTCTTCACCGGCTACGAGGGCGGCCTGCCCTCGGCGTGGTACCTCTCCGAGATCGCCAACGCGGCGGAGAAGGCCGGCGCGCCCGACGACTACGTGGCCGCGTTGCGGGCCCGACCTGCGGCGTAACGGGGCGACACGCCCGGGCGCGGGTACACGGGAAAACTTTCTGGGCGGGGCCACCGGGGCCAGGAGAGGCCCAGGTCTGGGCGGCGCCGTCCGGCCCGAGCTGGAGCACCGGGCGCCCCCGGTACGCCGCTGCAGGGTCTAGACCGGAACGGTCTGCTTGTAGATGTTCGCCACGTAGGCCGGCGTCATGCCCAGCGACTCGTACAGCCGGTACGCCCCGGTCGGGTTCGTCGTGTCCACGCCCAGCCCCACGGCCGTGCGGCCCTTCTCCGCGTACAACGCGAAGGCCGTCTCCAGCAGCATCCGGGCCAGGCCGCGCCCCCGGTGCGCCGCCAGCACGCCCAGGGTGCGCACCCAGCCCTCGTTGCGGTCCAGCGCCTGGTTGGAGGACCGCAGCACCCCCACCATGTCCCCGTCGACCTCGCAGACCAGCCACTCGTCCCACGGCACCTCGCCGGTCAGGGTGGCCTGGAACTCCTCGAACGACCGGTGCAGCGGGTGCGCGGTGTCCGCGAACGTCGCGACCGCGATCTCGTCGAACCGGCGCAGCTCCTCGGGGCGCATGACCCTGATCACCACGTCCTCCGGCGGCACCGGGGCCTTCTCGTCGCCGTCGAGCGGCCTGCTCATCCGGGCGTGCTGGGTGGCGAACTCGAAGCCCGCCTCGGCGAGGAAGCCGATGTAGCGCTCCTCGGTGCCGGGCACCGCCCCCGCGGCGAGACCCAGCTCGGTCGCCCCCTTCGCGGCGGCCCGCTCCACCGCCCGGGCCATCAGGAGGGCGATCATGGTGCGTTGCAGCTCGGCCGGTTCGTCCGGATGCTGGTAGGCCTCGCAGAAGATCTCCTGGTCACCGTCCTCCAGATACCCCCAGCAGACCAGGCGGCCGTCCGGATCGCGGACCAGCCACGAGTCGGCCCCCGGGTCGAAGCCGCTGGCGGTGAGCACCTCCGTGACCTGCGACTCGTCGAAGTCGGGGAAGCCGATCGTGGCGATGTCGCTCGCGTGCAGCATCGTCAGGATCTCCGGGACGTCGTCCAGGTGCGGTCGCGCGGTCGTGAACCCCGTGGGAAAAGTGCTCATGTTCCCAGTGAAGTCCGGCCACCCCACGTCGTCCACCAGATTTCATAAATCAGGGCTTGCGGGACACGACTTCCCGCGCGGCGGAGACCAGGCTCACCAGTTCGGAGCGCTCCGCGGGGGCCAGCGCCCGGAACGCGTCACCCGCGAGCCGGTCCGTCAGGACCTCCGCGTTCGCCCGCCGGCGGAAGAGCGGAGCGATCTCCGGGTACGGCGGCTGCCAGCCGAACGCCATCGCCCCCGCCGGACCCTCCGGCCCCGCCACGATCGCCTCGATCGGGGTGAGCCCCACCGCCCGGACCGCCAACAGGTGCACCCCGCCCCGGAACTCCCGCAACAGGTGCAACGCCACCGCCGCCCGGGCCCCGGGACCGTCCTCCGGGGCCGGCGTCGACCGCCACGCCCCGAACAGGGGCAGCCCCGCCGCGTCCGCCGCCGCCGCGACCCGGCCCGCCAGGTCCGCCAGCCGGGCCACCCCCGCGAAGCCGTCCAGCCGCTCCCTGCCCCACCGGCAGCACTCCGCCAGGCTCGCCTCCGCGATGTCCGTCGGCCGGGCCGTCCGGCGCGCCGCGTGCCAGCCGTCGCGCACCGCGTCCAGCGCGATGAAGCCCATGGCGCTCGCCACCACCTCCGGGCGGACGTCGCCGAGCACGCCGCCCCGGCCGGCCACGTAGAAGCCCCAGCCGGTCAGGCCCATCGCGCGGGCCCGGCGCAGGGTCTGCGGGCACTCGCCGTACGCCGCGCCCAGGGTGTGCACGGCCGCCTTCAGGGCCGCCGCCGTCTCCGCCGGGGTCATCGGGTCAGGCCGGGCGGCCGGGACGCGCGCGGCCGGGCCGGGCGTGCTTCGTGAGCTCCATGTGACCTAGCCTATGCCGACTCGCAACCGACCGGACGGAACCGGGTGCCCAGGACGCACATCGGATCGACATGCGTACCAAGTGGATAGTCATCCCCCTGTTGGCGGTCGCCCTGACCGGCTGTTCGTCCGCCTCCGACGACCGTTCCGAGAAGAGCGCCGCGGGCCCGGCGGCGCAGGCGCCCAACGGGGCACCGCCGCCCGCCAAGGACGCCGCCCCGCCGCTCAAGGGCGCCCCGGCCCAGGTCGACGTGAGCACCCGCTCGATCATCTACACCGGAACGACCACGGTGAAGGTGGACAACATGGAGACCGCGGCCGGGGACGCCGCCGCCATCGCGGAGCGGGCCCGGGGCTTCGTGGGCGGGGAGCAGCGCGGCACCGGGCGGGGCGCGCCGACCGCGACCCTGACCCTGCGGGTACCCTCCGCCGCGTTCTACGCCACGGTCACCGAGATCGCGAAGCTCGGCAAGGAGCAGGCCCGCGAGATCAAGACCGAGGACGTCACCTCCGCCGTGGTCGACGTCGACGCCCGGATCATCGCCCAGCGGGCCAGCGTGCAGCGGATCCGGGGCCTGCTCGACAAGGCCACCGGCCTGTCCGAGATCACCACGATCGAGGCCGAGCTCGCCAAGCGGGAGGGCGAACTGGCCTCGCTGGAGGCCCGCAAGCGCAGCCTCGACGACCAGGTGACGCTGTCCACGATCACCGTGAAGCTGATCGGGCCGGACGCGCCGGTCAAGGTGGTCGAGCCGAAGAAGCCCGAGACCGGGTTCCTCGCGGGGCTGAAATCCGGGTGGAAGGGGTTCACCGGGCTGGTCGACGCGGCGCTGACGGTGTTCGGGGCGCTGCTGCCGTTCCTGGTGGTGCTGGCGATTCCGCTGGTGGGGCTGTTGGTGTGGCGGCGGCGGAGCCGGGGGGTCGCGCGGGTGGCGCCGACCGCGTCCGCGCTGGTGACGTCGGCTCCGACCGGGTCGGTTCCGGTCACGTCGGCTCAGACCGGGGCCGTTCCGGTCGCTCCCGCCCCGGCTGCTCCGAAGGAGAGCTGACCGGACGCCGAACCCGGGCCGGTGGCCGCGACCCGCCGTCGCGACCACCGGCCCGGGGCTCGGGCTACAGCGCCGCCACCACGCACGCCGCCAGGAACACGACCTGCTCGACGGTGCGGGGCAGGAGCGCCGTCGCGGGCCGGCCGCCGAACATCAGCTTCGCGCGGGCCGCGTACACGTTCGCCGGGAACATGGCCAGGAGCAGCAGGCCCAGGCAGATCGCGGCGAGCCGGGCCGTCGGGGGGAACAGCAGACCGGCGGCGCCGGCCAGTTCGAGGACGCCGGTGGCGGTGACCAGCAGGGCGGGGGCGGGCAGGGCCGGCGGCACCATCGCGATCATGTCGCCGCGCAGCTTGGGGTGGAAGTGTGCGATCCCGGTGACCAGGAACATCAGGGCCAGCCCGCCGCGCAGGGCCTCCGGCCAGGTGTCGAAGAGGTCCACGCCGAGCCAGCCGGTGCCCCGGAACAGCAGCGAACCGACCACGAGTGCGATGAGGGGTGCCATGTCCGTACTCCAATCTTGTCAGTGTCAAGACTAGGGCTGGCGTCCTGAACTTGTCAATGGCAAGATGTGGGCATGGGCTACCACCACGGAGATCTCCGCCGCACGCTGCTCGCCACCGCCGCCGAGGCGATCGCCGAGACCGGCCCCGCCGCGCTCAGCCTCCGCGACCTCGCCCGCCGGGCCGGCGTCTCGCACGCGGCGCCCGCCCACCACTTCGGCGACAAGCTCGGGCTGCTCACGGCACTGGCCATCGAGGGGTACGAGCTGCTGGCCGAGGCCCTCACGGCGGCCGGCGGCGACATCCTCGACGCGGGGGTGGCCTACATCCGGTTCGCCATGGCGCACCCGGCGCACTTCGAGGTGATGTTCCACCCGACGCTGTACCGGGAGGACGAGATCGGGCCCGCCCGCGACGCCAGCGCCGCCGCGCTCCAGGCCGGACTGGCCAACCGCCCCGCCCGGGAACTCGGCCCGGACCCGCAGCTCACCGGCTACGCGGCCTGGTCCATCGTGCACGGCTTCGCCACCCTGGCCCTGGCCGGCAACCTGCCCCCCGAGGTGGTCGCCGACCCCCGCCCGGTGATCAGACTCCTCTTCGCGAAATAGGGGGGTGCATTCCTGCACCCTGGGGGTGTACTCTTGCACCGTGCTGGCGGACAACGGCACTCCCAGGAGGTAGGACGCATGTTTCTTAGGAGAGCTCTGTGGTCAGCGCGGGTCGACACCCCAAGAAGGACATCGCCGAGGCGCTCAAGCGGGCGCGGGACGCGGGCCTGAGAGTCGATGAAATCCACCGAGGCCACCGTTGGGGACAGGTCACCTGTGACAGCTGTCGGGACACGTTCGCCGTTTTCAGCACGCCGAAGGACCCCGGCGCGCACGCCAAGCGCCTCGACGGATTCGTAAGGGGGCATGATCATGCTTGAGGCGACGATGGCTGCGAGTCGAGGGAGGCCGACGGTGGCGACTTACGCGTTCACCCTTGTGCTCAACCGGGTGCCGTCCGACGAGGAGTTGGACGAGCTCTACGAAGCGGGCTGCGAAGACGCGTCGTTCGGCACCGAGGGCGGCGGCACGATCGGGATCGCCGAGTTCGACCGGAACGCCGAGACGCTGGCCGACGCCATCGCCTCCGCTGTCCGCGATGTCGAGAAGGTGTCGGGCCTCAAGGCGGTTCGCGTGGCCGATGACGACCTGCTCACCCTGGCAGACATCGCCACCCGGGTCGGCCGCAGCCGCGAGTCGATCCGGCGGTACGCGCTGGGTGAGAGGGGCGGTGGGGAGTTCCCTGTGCCGGTCAACCCCGGTCGTGAGGGCACCACGTTCTACCGGTGGAGCGAGGTCGCCCCCTGGCTGCGCGAGCGGATGGGCATGGAGGTCGACATCTCCTACGCGGCGTTGACGATGGCCAACCTGGTCCTCCAGGTGCGGATGCACCAGGCGCACGTCGAGCATTCCTCGGCCCTCACCGACCTTCTCGATGCCTGACGAACAGGCCGAGCGACAAGGTGGCTTCGGTCCCCGCGACAAGGCGGGTGGTCGGCGAAAGGGTGGGTGGCCGGCGAACGATAGAGGGCCGGCCCGCGAACGGACCGGCCCACCTCGTACCCGAAAACTAGTCCTTGATCTCGCAGAGCACCGCGCCCGCCGAGACGACCTCGCCCACGACCGCGGCCAGGCCCGTGACCGTGCCCGCCTTGTGCGCGTTCAGCGGCTGCTCCATCTTCATGGCCTCCAGGACCACGATCAGGTCGCCCTCGGCCACCTGCTGGCCCTCCTCGACGGCGATCTTCACGATCGTGCCCTGCATGGGGCTGGCCAGCGACGAACCGCTCGCGGCCTTCTTCGCGCCACCGCCGCCGCCCCGCTTCGGGGCCGCCTTCTTGGCGGCGGGGGCGGAACCGGCGCCCAGCCCGGCGGGCAGCGTGACCGACAGCCGCTTGCCGCCGACCTCGACCACGATCGTCTCGCGCGGCTCGGACTCCTCGGACAGGGCCGGATCGGCGAACGGGGTCACCGAATTGACCCATTCCGTCTCGATCCACCGGGTGTGCACGGTGAACGGGTCGGCCGTGAACGCCTCGTCCCGGACGATCGCCCGGTGGAACGGCAGCGCGGTGGCCATGCCCTCGACGACCAGCTCGTCCAGGACCCGGCGGGAGCGCTCCAGGGCCTCCTCGCGGGTCGCCCCGGTCACGATCACCTTGGCGAGCAGCGAGTCGAAGTTGCCGCCGATCACGGAGCCTGACTCGATGCCCGCGTCGACCCGCACGCCCGGCCCGGACGGGGCCACGAAGCGGGTCACGACGCCCGGCGCGGGCAGGAAGCCCCGGCCCGGGTCCTCGCCGTTGATCCGGAACTCGAAGGAGTGGCCGCGCGGCGTCGGGTCCTCGGTGATCTCCAGCGCGAGCCCGTCGGCGATCCGGAACTGTTCGCGGACCAGGTCCAGGCCCGTGGTCTCCTCCGAGACCGGGTGCTCGACCTGGAGCCGGGTGTTGACCTCCAGGAAGGAGATGGTGCCGTCGACCCCGACGAGATACTCGACGGTACCGGCGCCGTAGTACCCCGCCTCGCGGCAGATGGCCTTCGCGGACGTGTGGATCTGGGCCCGCTGGGCGTCGCTGAGGAACGGCGCCGGGGCCTCCTCGACCAGCTTCTGGTGCCGGCGCTGCAACGAGCAGTCCCGGGTGCCGACGACGATCACGTTGCCGTGCTGGTCGGCCAGGACCTGCGCCTCGACGTGCCGGGGCTTGTCCAGGTACCGCTCGACGAAGCACTCGCCCCGACCGAACGCCGCGACGGCCTCCCGGGTCGCGGACGCGAACAGCTCGGGGATCTCCTCCAGGTCGCGGGCGACCTTCAGCCCGCGCCCGCCGCCGCCGAACGCCGCCTTGATCGCGATCGGCAGGCCGTGCTCCTTGGCGAACGCCACGATCTCGTCGGCGTCGGACACCGGGTCGGCGGTGCCCGCGACGAGGGGCGCGCCGGCCCGGGCCGCGATGTGCCGGGCGGTCACCTTGTCGCCGAGGTCCCGGATGGCCTGCGGGGACGGGCCGATCCAGGTCAGCCCCGCGCTGGTCACGGCCTCGGCGAACTCGGCGTTCTCGGAGAGGAAGCCGTAGCCGGGGTGCACCGCGTCGGCGCCGGACTTCCGGGCGACGTCGATCAGCTTGTCGATCACCAGGTAGGTGTCGCCGGGGGTGTCACCGCCGAGCGCGAACGCCTCGTCGGCCATTCGGGCGTGGGGGGCGTCCCTGTCCGAATCGGCGTACACGGCGACGCTGGCGAGGCCGGCGTCCCGACAGGCCCGGATGACACGAACCGCGATTTCGCCACGATTGGCGATCAATACCTTGCGCACGGTCCGGAGTCTAGCGGTCCCCGTTTCCCGGGGGCCCCGAACGGGCCCCCGGGAAATGTCACTCCGGAGGGTCTTGCGCGCGGCTCCGGTGACCGGGCCGGATCAGGCCCCGGGACCAGGCCGGGCCACGTCCCGCGGCAGGGCCGGATCAGGCCCGAGACCAGGCCGGGGCACATCCCGCGGCAGGGCCGGATCAGGCCCGAGACCAGGCCGGGGCACATCCCGGGACCGGGCGGGGCGGGCTCCCGGGGCTCGGTCGTGGCCGGCCCGGCGAGCCCGCCCGGGACCTACTTGACCGCCCTGTTGTACGCGTCGATCGGCGACTTCAGCGTCCCCGCCGCATCGGTCATCGCCTCGTCCGCGTTCTTCGTGTCCGTGATCGCGGCCTCCAGCCCGTCCTCGGCGGCCTTGCGGGCCTGCGGCATCACGCCGAGCGCGCACCCGGCCGAGGCGACCGACGGCGGCAGGTCGTGCAGCTGGGTCACCGCCGTGCCGAACTGCGGGGCCGCGTCGATCACGGCCTTGCGGTTGACGGGTACGTAGCCCGTGCCCGTGTGCCACTGGGCCTGCTGGGTCGCCCCGACCGCCCACTTCGTGAACTCCCACGCGGCCCTCTGCTCGGCGGCCGAGTGCCCGATCCCGTTGATCCACAGTGACGCGCCGCCGATGATCGGACCGCCGGTCGAGGTCTTCGAGACCTTCGGGAACGGCGCGGTGGCCACGGTGAACTTGCCCTTCGCCGCGTCCAGGTAGCCGCGGAGCGTCGAGGTCGACTCCAGGTGCATGGCGACCGTGCCCGACTTGAACGCGGCCTGCGCGTCGTCGGTCTTGCGGCCGGTGTTCGTGGCGTTGCCGGACTTCACCAGGTCCGCCCACCACTGGGCGACCTTGATCCCGGTCGGGGACGCGAAGTTGACCTTCGTGGCGAGACCATTGCGGCCGTTGCCCTGGTCGCAGTACTCCTCGGCGTTGGTGGCCAGCAGCTGTTCGACGAACCAGCCGTAGATGGCGGCGTTGAAGCCGTACTGGGTGACCTTGCCGGAGGAGTCGCGGACGGTGAGCTTGCGCGCGTACTCGGAGAGCTCGTCGAGCGTGCGCGGCGGCTTCGTCACGTCCAGCCCGGCCCGGTCGAACGCCTCCTTGTTCAGGTAGAGCAGGGGAGTGGAGGAGTTGAACGGCATGGACTGGAGCTTGCCGCCGACCTTGTAGTAGCTGGCGATGTTGGGTTCGAGGTCGTCGAGGGCGAACTTGTCGGCGTCCACGAAGCTCTGCATCGGCACCGTCTGCTTCGAGTCGACCATGAACCGGGTGCCGATGTCGTAGATCATCACCAGGGTCGGCGTGTTCTTCTGCTGCACCGCCGCCTTGTACTTGGTGACGGTCTCGTCGTAGCTGCCCTGGTACACCGGACTGATCTTGATCTTCCCGGCGTGCTCCTTGTTGAACGTCGAGGTCAGCGCCTCCAGGGCGGTCGCGTTGGCGCCCTTCATCGAGTGCCAGAACTCGACGTTCGTCTCACCCTTCGCGTTGGCGAGCGCGTCGGCGCCCGGCGCGTCGGTCGGGGCCTGCGCCTTCGGGGAGCTGGTGCACGCGGCGGCCAGGCCGAGGACCAGCAGCAGGGGGAGCAGCCTTCGTTTCATGGGCGAGCCTTTCTACTTGACCGCACCGGCGGTCAGACCACGGACGATGTGCCGCTGCCCGAAGATCACGATGGCGAGGGTGGGCAGCAGGGAGAGCACGACCCCGGCGAGGATCAGGCCGGGCGAGGCGGCCTCGGCGTCGTTGAGCTGGGACACGCCGATCTGCAACGTCTGGTACGACGGGTCCCGGACCAGCAGCAACGGCCAGAGGAACTGGTTCCACGCGGACAGGAACACGTACACGCCGACGGCCGCGATCGCCGGCTTGGACAGCGGCACCAGGATCCGGAACAGGAACCTCAGGTGCCCCGCGCCGTCCATCGCCGCCGCGTCGCGCAGCTCGGCGGGGAACTGCCGGAAGCTCTGCCGGAGCAGGAAGGTCCCGAAGGCGCTGGCGAGAAAGGGCAGGACCAGTCCGAGGTACGTGCCGGGGCCGCGCGCCAGGCCCCAGTCCGAGATCCGCAGATAGTTCGGGATGATGATCGACTCGACGGGCACCATCAGG
Organism: Longispora urticae; assembly: GCF_053902585.1. Classification (NCBI taxonomy): domain Bacteria; kingdom Bacillati; phylum Actinomycetota; class Actinomycetes; order Micromonosporales; family Micromonosporaceae; genus Longispora; species Longispora urticae. Next base: position 72,370 of record NZ_JAQZSH010000035.1, on the reverse strand, counting down.
GTGGCCAGGAAGCCCCAGAACACGAACTTCGGCAGGCGCAGGTAGACGAAGGCGTAGGCCGCGAGAATGCTGGTGAGCAGCTGGCTGACCGTGATCACCCCGGCCTGGACCGCCGAGTTGGCGTACTGCCTGGCCAGCGGCACGGCCGCCAGCACGTCGCCGAAGTTCTCCGGCCGCACCCCGGTGCGCGGGAACAGCGCCGGCGGGCTCAGGTCGCCGGGCACCATGACCGAGCCGGCGAACGCGTAGTACACCGGGAAGAGCACGGGGATCGCGGCGAGGACGAGTACCAGGTAGACGGGCAGTTTTCTCATGTGTAGTGCACCCGCCGCTCCAGCACGCCGAACTGCACCGCCGTGCACGCCAGCACGATCAGCAGGAGGACGATCGCCCGCGCGCTGGCCCCGCCGAAGTCCGAGGAGCCGTACGCGAAGGCCTTCTCGTAGATCGAGTACACCAGGGTGGTGGTCTGCCCGTTCGGCCCGCCCCTGGTGAGGATGTGGATCTGGCCGAAGCTCTGCAACGCGTGGATCGTCGAGACCACCACCAGGAAGAACAACTGCGGGGACAACAACGGGATGAGTACGCCCCGGGCGAGTTTCCAGCCGGTCGCCCCGTCCAGCCGGGCCGCCTCCACCACCTCGGACGGGATCGAGCCCACCCCGGCGGACAGCACCAGCACGTTGTACCCGAGGTTCATCCAGACCGTCGTCGCCGCCACCGAGACCAGCGCCATCGAGGGATCGGTGAGCCAGTCGACCCGGTCCGCGCCGAGGCTGCCGAGGGCAGCGTTGGCGATCCCGACCGCCGGGTTGTAGATCACGGCGAACACGACGCTCGCGGTGGCGACGCTGAACGCGAAGGGCAGCGCGAACACGGTCCGCAGGAAGCGGACGCCCCGGATCCGCGCCTCCAGCAGCAGCACCACGAACAGGGCGCCCACGACGGCCGGCACCACGGACAGCACGGTGAACCCGAGGGTCACGAGCAGCACCTGGCCGAACTCCGGATCCGCGAACATCTCCGTGAAGTTCAGCAGCCCGACATACGCGCTCGGCCTGCCGAACAGGTCGTTGCCGTGCAGTGACAGCGAGACCGACTGGCCCAGCGGCCAGAAAATGAAGAGGCCAAAACCGACAATCGACGGCAGGATGAAGGCCCAGCCGAGTCCGGACGCGGACGCGGAGCGACGCGGGGGCGGGGACACGGAGCTCCTTCGCGCTATGACCGTTATAGCTACTGGCGGGTACATCCTGTCGGAAACTGTCGGTGGTGACCAGCACAATGCGGGTGCGGTTTCGTGAGTTGACGTGACGTCATAGTGATGTCACCATGATGCCGAGAATTGACGTCTGGAGCATGTAGTGATCATTGAGACAGTGGGGCTGAAAAAGACCTTCAGCTCCCGTAAGGGAGATGTCGAAGCCGTCCGCGGCGTCGACCTCGCCGTGGAGGAGGGCGAGATCTTCGGCTTCCTCGGCCCCAACGGCGCCGGCAAGACCACGACCCTCCGAATGCTCGCCACCCTGCTGGAGCCCTCCGGCGGCACCGCGACCATCGCAGGCGCCGACCTGCGCAAGCAGCCCGGGGACGTCCGCGCCCGGATCGGCTACGTCGCCCAGGGCGGCGGCACGTGGGACGAGGTCAGCGCCCGCGAGGAGCTCGTCTACCAGGGCCGGCTGCACGGCATCAACCGCACCGAGTGCAAGGCGCGCGCCGAGCACGCCATCAAGGCGTTCCAGCTCGAGGAGTTCGCCGACCGCAAGACCAAGACCTACTCCGGCGGCCAGCGCCGCAGGCTCGACATCGCGCTCAGCCTGATGCACAAGCCGCAGCTCGTCTTCCTCGACGAGCCCACCACCGGCCTGGACCCGCAGAGCCGCGCCCACATGTGGGGCGAGGTCCGCCGGCTCCGGGACGAGGGCATGACCGTCTTCATCACCACCCACTACCTGGACGAGGCCGACGCGCTCTGCGACCGGATCGCGATCATCGACCACGGTCAGATCGTCGTCACCGGCGGCACCGACGAGCTCAAGCGCCAGGTCTCCGGGGACGTCGTGAACATCGGGGTCCTCGCCCACGACCTCGCGGCCGCCGAGGCCCTGGTCAAGCAGGAGAGCTACGTCCGCGAGGCCGAGACCACCGCGTCCGGCCTCCGGCTGTACGTGGAGGACGGCTCCGCCGCACTCCCGCACCTGCTGCGCCTCCTCGACAGCAAGGCCATCCCGCTCAGCTCCATCGAGCTGCACCGGCCCAGCCTCGACGACGTGTTCCTGCGCCAGACCGGCCGCTCGCTCCGTGAGGGAGAGAACGCGTGAAACTCCTCCGTGACACCTGGCTCGTCTTCGCCCGGCAGATGGCGCTGCTCCTGCGCAACCCGGTCTGGGTCATCGTCGGCATCATGCAGCCGCTGTACTTCCTCTACCTCTTCGGCCCGCTGCTCACCAAGGCGTTGCAGGCCCAGCTCCCGCCGGGCGCGCCCGAGTCGGCGGCGTACCAGTTCTTCATCCCCGGCCTGCTGATCCAGCTCGCCATGTTCGGCTCGATGTTCGTCGGCTTCGCGCTCGTCGCCGAGCTCCGGCAGGGCGTCATCGAGCGGATGCGGGTCACCCCGGTCAGCCGGCTCGCCCTGCTGCTCGGCCGGTCGGGCCGCGACATCGTGATGCTGATCTTCCAGTCGCTGGTGATCGTGCTGCTCGCCCTGCCGCTCGGGCTCAAGGTCGAGATCGGCAACCTGGCGTTGGCGTTGGCGCTGCTCGCCCTCATCGGGCTGCTGATGTCCTCGTTCTCGTACGCGATCGCGCTCATCCTGCGCAGCGAGGACGCCCTCGCCCCGCTGCTCAACACGATCAGCATGCCGATCTGGCTGCTCTCGGGCATCCTGCTGCCGATGACGTTCGCCCCGGGCTGGCTGTCGACGATCTCCAAGTTCATCCCGTTCAAGTGGGCCGCCGACGCCGCCCGGCAGCTGTTCGCCGGCAACCCGGGCGACCCGGTGGTGTGGAAGGGCCTGCTGTTCGTGGCGATCCCGACCCTGCTGTGCGTGGTCTGGGCGAGCCGGAAGTTCGCCAAGTCCGTCCGTTAGTTTCGCTACACGGTTGCGAATCTGCACGCCCCTGGCGCTAGCGTCAGGGGCGTGCCCCGTCTCCTGCGCGACCGACTCACCTGGCTGAGCTACGCCCAGCTCGGCATCTGGGGCTACTTCCTCTACGCGTTCGCCCCCGTCGTCCCGTTGCTCCAGGACGAACAGGGCACGAGCAAGTTCGTGGCCAGCCTGCACGGCAGCGCCCTGGCGGTCGGCTCGATGATCGGCGGGGGCCTGGTGTACCCGCTGCTGCTCCGCCGGTTCGGCCGCGGCCGGGTCGTGTGGATCGGCCTCGCCGGGGTGGCCGTCGGCGTCACCGCCCTCGTGCTGTCCGAGCCGCTGCCGCTCACCCTCGGCGCGACCCTGCTCACCTCGATCTTCGGCATCGTCGTGGTCAGCTACATCTCGCCCACCCTCACCGACGCGCACGGACCCAGCGCCCCCGCCGCGATCAGCGAGGCCAACGCGATGGCCTCCGGGCTCGGCGTCGTCGCCCCGGCCGTGGTCGGCGGCGCGGTCGCCCTCGGCTACGGCTGGCGGCCCGCCATCGCCGTGACCGTCCTGCTCATCGCCGCCCTGGCCGTCTACGCCAAGGTCACCCACACGAGCACCGTGACCGGCGGGTACGCGGTCGTGCACGGCGACCGCCCCGGCCGGCTGCCCCTCGCGTACTGGTTCGCGTGGGCCGTCATGGCCCTGTTCGGCGCGGTCGAGGTGTGCCTCACCCAGTGGGGGAGCACCGTGCTGCGCGACCACGCGGGCATGTCCGACGGCGCGGCGGCCGGCAGCATCTCGGCCGTCATCGGCGGCATGTTCCTCGGCCGGCTCGTCGGCGGCCGGCTCGGGCTGCGGTACCGGCCGGCGACCCTGCTGCTCGGGTCGCTGGCGTTCGCGCTCGCCGGGTTCGCGCTGTTCTGGACGAGCACCGTGCCCGCCCTGGCCATTGCGGGGCTGGTCCTCGCCGGGCTCGGGATGGCCGTGCACTACCCGATGGGCATCGCGCTGTGCATCGACGCGTCCGGCGGGCACCCGGACCGGGCGACGGCCCTGTCCTCGTACGCGATGGGGATGTCCTTCGCGGTGACCACGTTCGTCCTGGCCCCGGTCGCGGACCGGATCGGCACCCACCGGGCGTTCCTGCTGCTGCCGATCCTGCTGGCGGTGGGGGCGGTGTGCGTGTGGCAGGCGAGCCGGCGGCTGTCGGCGCGGGTGCCGGTCGCCACGGGCTGAGCGGGACCCGGGCTCCCGGATCGGGTGGGCCCGCGCCTAGGGGGCCGGCGGGGCCCAGAGGTCGGTCACCGCGACGCCCAGCTCGGCGAGCATCCGGCGGAACAGCGGCAACGACAGGCCCAGTACGTTGCCGTGGTCGCCCTCGATGCCGTCCACGAACCAGCCGCCGTACCCGTCGAGGGTGAAAGCGCCCGCGACCCACAACGGCTCGCCGGTGGCCACATAGGCGTCGATCTCCGCGTCGGACGGGTTCCCGAACCGGATCACCGTGCCGGCGACGGCGTTGACCTCGCGGTCGCCGAGGACCAGGTGGTGGCCGGTGTGCAGGATCCCCGACCTGCCGCGCATCCGCAGCCAGCGGTCCCGGGCGTCGGCGGCGTCGTCGGGCTTGCCGTAGACCTCGCCGTCGAACTCCAGGACGGAGTCGCAGCCGAGGACGAGGGTGCCGGCGCTTGGGGCGTCGGAGGTGGTCGTGCCCTGCCCCGCGGCCACCGCCCGGCACTTCAACCGCGCCAACTGCCCGGCCACGAACGCCGCCGCCCCGGTCACGACGGACTCGTCCACGCCGCTCACCACGACCGCGGGATCCAGGCCCGCCGATCGGAGCAGGGCCAACCGGGCGGGACTGGCGGACGCCAGGATCAGACGGGGCATCGGGGGATCGTAACCCGCGCAACGAATCGCCGTTGAGGCCGGGAAAGACGCAACGAGTCGCCGTAATCGAGCAACGAAGCGCAATGGTTTTCGGTCTGCGCGTTGCCTACCGTTTGGGTCATCACGATAAGACGATCTCGCCCCGGAGGATCAATGAAGCTCCAGCCCAGGCACTATCTCATGTGCCGCCCGACGTACTTCACCGTGGAGTACGTGATCAACCCGTGGATGGACCCCGAGGTGCCGACCGACACCGCCCTCGCCGTCTCCCAGTGGGAGAAGTTGGTCGAGATCTACGGGCAGCTGGGCCACAAGGTGGACTTCATCGACCCGATCCCGGGCCTGCCGGACATGGTCTTCGCGGCCAACGGCGCGACCGTCGTCGACGGCCGGGTGCTCGGCGCCCAGTTCCGCAACGTGCAGCGCGCCGACGAGGGCCCGGCCTACTCCGCCTGGTTCGAGGCCGCCGGCTACGACGTCAAGGCCCCCAAGCACGTCAACGAGGGCGAGGGCGACTTCCTCGTCACCGAGAACTTCGTGCTCGCCGGCACCGGCTTCCGCACCGACCCGGGCGGGCACTCGGAGGCGCAGGAGTGGTTCGGCCGCCCGGTCATCTCGCTCCAGCTGGTCGACCCGCGCTACTACCACCTGGACACGGCGCTGTTCGTGCTGGAGGCCGACCAGGTGGCGTACTTCCCGGGCGCGTTCAGCCCCGGCAGCCAGCAGGTCCTGGCCCGGCTGTTCCCGGAGGCCCTGCTGGTCAGCGCCGAGGACGCGGGCGTGTTCGGCCTGAACTCGGTCTCCGACGGCCACAATGTGATCGTCCCGCCGCAGGCCACCCAGCTGATCGCGGACCTGACGGCCCGGGGCTACAACCCGATCACGGTCGACCTGTCCGAGCTGCTCAAGGGTGGCGGCGGCCCCAAGTGCTGCACCCTGGAGATCCGGCCGTGATGACCACCGACGCCGTCGAGTACGCCGAGCGGCACACCGCGCACAACTACCACCCGCTGCCGGTGGTGATCGCCGACGGCGAGGGCGCATGGGTCACCGACATCGACGGCAAGCGGTACCTGGACTGCCTCGCCGGCTACTCCGCCCTCAACTTCGGCCACCGGCACCCGGTGCTGATCGAGGCGGCCAAGGCCCAGCTCGACCGGGTCACGCTGACGTCGCGCGCGTTCATCCACGACCAGTTCGGCCCGTTCTGCGAGGAGCTGGCCGAGCTGTGCGGCAAGGAGCTCGTGCTCCCGATGAACACCGGGGCCGAGGCCGTGGAGACCGCGATCAAGGTCGCCCGCAAGTGGGGCTACCAGGTCAAGGGCGTGCCGCAGAACAAGGCGAAGATCATCGTCGCGGAGAACAACTTCCACGGGCGTACCACGACGATCATCAGCTTCTCGACCGACGAGGACGCGCGGGCCGACTTCGGGCCGTACACCCCCGGCTTCGAGATCGTGCCCTACGGCGACCTGGCGGCGTTGACGGCGGCGATCGACGAGAACACCGTCGCGGTCCTGCTCGAACCCATCCAGGGCGAGTCGGGGGTCCTCGTGCCCCCGCCCGGCTACCTTGCCGGCGTCCGCGCCGTGACCAGCGCCAACAACGTGCTCTTCCTGTGCGACGAGATCCAGTCGGGCCTCGGCCGGACGGGGCGCAACTTCGCCATCGAGCACACCGGCGTCGTCCCGGACATGTACCTGCTGGGCAAGGCCCTCGGCGGCGGCGTCGTACCCGTCTCCGCCGTCGCGGCCAACCGGGACGTCCTCGGCGTCCTCAAGCCCGGCCAGCACGGCTCCACGTTCGGCGGCAACCCGCTCGCCTGCGCGGTCGGCCGGGCGGTCGTCGGCCTGCTCCGCACCGGCGAGTACCAGGCCCGGGCGGTCGACCTGGGCAAGCAGCTGCACGCCGGGCTGGAGGACCTGGTCGGGCACGGCATCGTCGCCGTCCGCGGCCAGGGCCTGTGGGCCGGGATCGACATCGACCCGGCGCTCATGACGGGCCGGCAGGCCTGCGAGAAGCTGATGGACCTGGGCGTCCTGGTCAAGGACACCCACGGCTCCACCATCCGGCTCGCCCCGCCGCTGGTCGTCACGGGCGACGAGATCGACATGGCGGTGGAGCGGCTCCGCACGGTCCTGGGATAACTCTCGGGGCGGCTCCGACCGGGAGCGGCGTCACCTCCGGGTGGCGCCGCTTCCGCGCGTTCCGGAACACCCCGACCCCTTCGACGGGTACTCCGCTGGAGCGCCGACGGTTGTCCCGCCGCCGACCGGCCGGCACTAGACTCGCCGGGTGACCCAGAGTGACGAATTGCGCGCCCGGTTGGCGAAGTTCACGGCGGACCGGGACTGGGGACAGTTCCACCGGCCGAAGAACCTGGTCATGGCCCTGGCCGGCGAGGTGGGCGAGCTGCTCGCCGAGTTCCAGTGGCTGACCCCCGAGGAGTCCGACGCGGTGATGGCGGACCCGGAGCACGCGGCGCGGGTCCGCTCCGAGATGGCCGACGTCTTCACGTACCTGTCCCAGTTGGCGATGCGGCTGGACATCGACCTGTACGAGGTCGCGCACGAGAAGATGGACGAGGTCGAGGTGCGCTACCCGCCGGGCGTCGTACCCCGCTCGGCGGGGCCGCAGGCCGGCGACGGCAGCTGAGGAGCGGCAGGTGTCCGGTACCCCTCGATGGTCCGCTTCCTCACTGCCCTACCTGCTGCCGCGCGCGGCCGGGCAGCCCGACGCGTGGACGGCGGAACTCGCCGGCTCCGGGCTGACCGGATCGCAGCAGCTCACCGAGGTGGCGGAGGTCGAGGCACCGGCCGATGTCGCGGCGGCGCTGGGGCTGCCGGCCGGCGGGCGGGTGGTGGTGCGGCGGCGGGTGATGCGGGTCGGGGACCGTGCCGTCGAGCTGACCGATTCCTACTACCCGGTGCACATCGCCGCTGGTACCGGCCTCGCCGAGCGCCGGAAGATCCCCGGCGGGGCGGTCACGCTGCTCGCCGCGCTCGGCCACGTCCCGGCGCGGGCGCGCGAGGACGTCACCGCGAGGATGCCCACCCCGGCGGAACGGGCCGCGCTCGCGTTGGGCGAAGGGGAGCCCGTGCTCGTGCTGTGCCGGTTGTTGTCCGCCGCCGGGGACGTACCCGTCGAGGTCAGTGTCATGACGATGCCGGCGCACGGCCGGCACCTGGGCTACGAGACGGCGCTCGGCTAGAGGTCAGCGCGGCAGGGCGCTGGAGCGCCAACCCTTCTGCGGCGCGGGCAGGGCGCTCGCCCGCCACGGGGTGAACCCGGTCGGGGCCGGCTCCGCCGTGGCGGCCGGGCGGGCGGACAGCACCGCGACCAGGGCGGCCAGCTCCTCCGGGGACGGATTCCCCGACACGGTGATGGCCGGGGCGCCGACCCCGGGAGTGGCTCCGGTCCCGGTCACAGCGGGATGTTCCCGTGCTTCTTCGGCGGCAGCGTCTCCCGCTTACCGCGCAGGGTCCGCAGCGCCTTCACCAGCTGCACCCGGGTCGACGACGGCGGGATCACCGAGTCGATGTAGCCGCGCTCGGCCGCCACGTACGGGTTCGCCAGCGTCTCCTCGTAGTCCGCGATGAACTGGGCGCGCGCCGCCTCCGGGTCCTCGGCCGCCGCCAGCTCGCGCCGGTAGAGGATGTTGACCGCGCCCTGGGCGCCCATGACCGCGATCTGGGCGGTGGGCCAGGCGAAGTTCAGGTCGGCGCCGAGGTGCTTGGAGCCCATGACGTCGTACGCGCCGCCGTAGGCCTTGCGGGTGATGACCGTGAGCTTCGGGACCGTGGCCTCGCCGTACGCGTAGATGAGCTTCGCGCCGCGCCGGATGATGCCGTCCCACTCCTGGCCGGTGCCGGGCAGGAAACCCGGAACGTCCACAAAGGTGAGTACCGGGATGTTGAACGCGTCGCACGTGCGCACGAAGCGCGCGGCCTTCTCGGAGGCGTCGATGTCCAGGCAGCCGGCGAAGTGCATCGGCTGGTTGGCGACGACGCCGACGGGGGCGCCCTCGATCCGGCCGAAGCCGATCAGGATGTTCGGCGCGAACAGCGGCTGGACCTCGCAGAACTCGCCGTCGTCCAGCACGGCCTCGATGACCTTGTGCATGTCGTACGGCTGGTTGGCCGAGTCCGGGATCAGCGTGTCGAGCGCGCGGTCCTCGTCCGTGACGTCCAGGACGGCCGGCGCGTCGAACACCGGGGCCGGGTCCAGGTTGTTCGACGGGAGGTAGGACAGCAGCGTCTTGACGTACTCGACGGCGTCGTCCTCGTCGGTGGCCAGGTAGTGCGCGACGCCCGACTTGGTGTTGTGCGCGCGGGCCCCGCCCAGTTCCTCCATGCCCACGTCCTCGCCGGTGACCGTCTTGATCACGTCGGGGCCGGTGATGAACATGTGCGAGGTCTGGTCGACCATGACCGTGAAGTCGGTGATCGCGGGCGAGTACACCGCGCCGCCCGCGCACGGGCCCATGATCAGGGAGATCTGCGGGATGACGCCCGAAGCGCGGACGTTGCGGAAGAAGATCTCGCCGTACAGGCCCAGGGAGGCGACGCCCTCCTGGATCCGGGCGCCGCCGGAGTCGTTGATGCCGATCACGGGGCAGCCGGTCTTCATCGCCAGGTCCATCACCTTGACGATCTTTTCGCCGAACACCTCGCCGAGGGAGCCACCGAAGACCGTGAAGTCCTGGGCGAACACGCAGACCGGGCGGCCGTCGACCGTGCCGTAGCCGGTGACGACGCCGTCGCCGTAGGGCCGGTTCTTCTCCTGGCCGAAGTTCGTCGACCGGTGCCGGGCGAACTCGTCCAGCTCCGTGAAGGAGTCCTTGTCCAGCAGGGCGTCGACGCGCTCGCGGGCGGTCTTCTTGCCGCGGGCGTGCTGCTTCTCCACGGCACGGGCGGAGCCGGAGTGCACGGCCTCGTCGTACTTGTGCAGCAGGTCGGCGATCTTGCCGGCGGTCGTGTGGCGGTCGGGCGCATCGGTCACGCTGCTGATCCTAGGCTGTTACCTGTGAGTGAATACAAGGAGTTGGACCGGCCGCCTTTGCGGCAAACGGAGTTAGTTCGGTCACTCCTGCGCCCGGGATCGATCTGGACGAACATCGAGGTACTCCACGAAACGGGCTCCACCAACGCGGACCTCGCCGACCGGGCGCGCGCCGGGGCCCCCGAGGGCACCGTGCTGATCGCCGAGCGGCAGACGGCGGGTCGCGGCCGGCTCGACCGGCAGTGGGAGTCCCCGGCCCGGGCCGGGATCGCGCTGAGCCTGCTGGTCCGGCCGACGGCCCCCATGGCCCGCTACAGCTGGCTGCCCCTGCTCGCGGGCGTCGCCCTGGTCGAGGCGGTCGGCGTCGGCGGCCTGAAGTGGCCCAACGACCTGCTGATCGAGGGCCGCAAGTGCGCGGGCATCCTCGCCGAGGTCGTCGACGGGGGCGTCGTGATCGGTATCGGGCTCAACGTGTCCCTCCGCGCCGACGAGCTGCCCCGGCCCGACGCCACCTCGCTCGTCCTGGCGGGCGCGCCGCTCACCGACCGGGGGCCGCTGGTGAAGGCGCTGCTGCGGGCCTTCGAGACCCGGTACACGGCCTGGAACGACGCCGGTGGGGATCCGGTGGCCAGCCGGCTGCTCGCGGAGTACTCGGAAAAGTGTGTGACCCTGGGGCAGACCGTGCGGGCCGAGCTTCCCGGCGGGAGGTCCCTCACCGGCACCGCCGCCGAGATCGACAGAGACGGCCGACTGGTACTGGAGCACGACGGCGGACGGATCCCCGTCGCGGCGGGTGACGTGGTGCACGTCAGGACCTAGACTCAGCGCGTCCACGCCGCGACATCACCATTCAGGAGGCTGGCGGTGGCGTTCCCCGATGAGGTTCTCGCCGACGATGAGCAGGTCGTCGTCCACCTGCACCCGCACTGGAAGACCATGGTCCGGCCCGGGTTGGTGTTCCTGCTGGTCGTGGGTGCCCTCGCGTTCGCCGCGGTCGCGTTGCCCGACGAGAGCTGGGCGCACGTCATCCTGATGGTGCTCGCGGCCTTCGGCCTGATCGCGCTGCTGGTCTGGGTGCTGGTGCCGTTCCTGCGCTGGCGGACCACGCACTACGTGTTCACCACCCACCGGGTGCTGCTGCGCGACGGCATCCTGTCCCGGCACGGCCGCGATGTGCCGCTCAGCCGGATCAACGACGTGTCGTTCTCGCACAACGTGCTGGAGCGCATCCTCGGCTGCGGGACGCTCGTGGTGGAGTCGGCCGGCGAGAACGGCCAGGTGACCCTGAAGGAGATCCCCAGCGTGGAGCAGGTGCAGAGCACGCTGTACCAGCTGGTGGAGGACGATCACGACCGGCGCACGACCGACGACGACGGGATCTGAGCGCCGGGGCCGCGGGTCGGCCCCGGGTCAGCGGCTCTAGCGCGAGGCCAGCTCGGGCTCGGGCACGACCGGGGCCTGCCGGAACACGAACGTCCGGTAGGCCCAGAACCGGAACATGGTGCTCAGCACCAGGCCGACGACCTGCGCGGCGTTGAACGCGGCGACGCCGTCGAGGCCCAGCGGGTACTTCGTGATCCAGGTGACCAGGGCCGTGATGCCCATGCCGACCGCGTTGAAGAAGAAGAACAGCGCGTACTCCCGGCGGAGCGAGCCGCTCGGGCGGTGCCGGTAGGTCCAGAACCTGTTCATCAGGTACGCGAAGACCGTGGCGATCAGGGAGCCGGCCGTGGCGGCCTTGACCTCGCCGTGCTGGAACACGGTGTGCAGCAGCAGGTTCGCCACGCCGAAGCTGACGATCGTGTTGATGACACCGACGACACCGAACTTGGCGACCTCGCGGGCGAGGCCGTGCCAGCGTTCGGGAACCAGCTTGAGGATAGGACGCACCGACCAACCATACGGGGTACGAACAAAGTGCGGCAGTGACCCGGACCTGGGAGCTTTGTGAGGATACTCTCCGCAGTCGAATAAATGTCCTGCGTCACCAAAATGGGGCGGCTACTCCGCTGCGGCGAACACCCAGCGGCGGTACGCGTAGAACCGGAACATCGTGCCCAGGACCAGGCCGAACACGTTCGCCGCGATGAAGTCCGCGATCTCGGTGTCGAACACGCTCGGCCACACCGAACCGAGCGCCGAGTGGCTCAGCCACAGGCAGCCCAGCGCGATGCCGAGGCCGATCGCGTTGAACAGGAAGTACAGCAGGTACTCCCGGTGCAGGCCCGACTTCGGCCGGTCCCGCCAGGTCCAGAACCGGTTGCCGAGGAAGGCCAGGGTCGCGGCGACGGCCACGGCCAGGGTCTTGGCGGCGTAGGTGTTCCAGCCGAGCGCGAGGCCCGCGGCGTAGATCCCGGAGTCGACGACGAACGTGATCCCGCCCACGACCCCGAACTTGCCCAGCTCGCGCACGAGCCCGGCGAACCGGTCATAGAGTCGCAGCACGAAGTTCCGTGGCGGGGTGGACGTCAACTCGGTCGACATCGTTGGGATTCTACCGGTTGACGCTCACCGCCAGCAGTCCGAGCTCCATCGGGTCCTCCCCTGGCCGCAGGGCGAGAACGGACGCGCCGGACAGACCGGTCTCGAAGTGCGCCGCGTCCACGCCGTAGGTGCGCCAGTCGTACCCCTCCAATGCGGTCGCGGAGCGGCTGTGGCCCACGTTGTCGGCGAGCAGTGTCCGGCCGAGGGCCAGGGTGTCCTCCTCCAGCGGGGCGTCGCCGTCCCAGAGCAGCAGGTCCGCGCTGACCCTGGTACCGGCCACCCGGACGCTCAGTGGGCCGTGCCGCAGGGCCGTCGGGCCCTGGTAGACGGCGACGTCGCGGAGCGGGCCGGGCGACTCGTAGACCACGGCGAGGCCCCAGCCGGCGTACTCGCCGACGCCGGTGGGCAGGCCGCTCGCCGACACCCAGACGGTTCCGGCGCGCACCAGGTCGGTGACCTCCGCGTACGCCTGGCCGAGCTTGCGGGACCCGTTCTGCACGGTGCTCCGGCCGTCGGCGGTGACCGTGCTGCCGTTCAGCTGGACCGAGTAGGGGGCGGCGCGTTGGGAGGTGGCCCAGTACAGGCCCGCCCAGCGGATCTTCGCGCCCGCCGGGATGGTCAGCCGGGCCCCGCTGGAACCCTGCTCGGGGCCGCCGGGCGCGCCGGGTGCCCGGTACGGGGCCATCACGGCGTCCTGGTTGTCCTCGGCCGTCGTCCGGCACCACGGGCGCGGGGTGCAGGACAGCAGCGTGTTGCCGGCCAGGGCGACGGCGGACGGGGTGCCCGCGACCGCGTACCCGACCCGGGTGCCCGTGGGGGCGACCGCGACCCGGACGTCGGCCTGGCCGCGCAGGCCGAGGCCGGTCACCGACAGTTTGACCGGGTAGAAGCCCGAGGCGTCGGCGGTGACGGTGAGCTTGACCCGGGCCGTGCTGGACGCGCCGGGGGCCAGTGGGGGCCTGGTACACGTGATGGCCGTGGTTTTCGCGCAGGTCCAGCCCTCGCCGGCGTCGGGGGCGGTGAGGGTGAACTGCGGTGGCAGGTCGAGGGTGAGGACGACGGGGGTGGCGGTCGGTGCCGGGGTGGCGTCGGCGTTCTCGATGGGGGGCGCTGCGGCGGGGCCGGAACCGCTGCCCGGTTCGGTGGGGATGAGGGCGCGGGCCGGCGCGGGGCGCAGCTGGCGCGCCGCGGCGGCCTCGGTGACCGGCGCCGACTCCGCGCGGGGTTCCGTGACGTCCCGGATGTCCATGTTGATCGACCGGGCCGCGACGCCCGCCGGCCGAGGGTCCCGGACCGTGACCGGCAGCTCGCCCGGCCCACCGGCCGACAACCCGCCGCCGTCCAGCGCGGGGGCCACCTCGAAGTCCCCGGGCACCGGAACCGGCGCGGGGGCCGGGGCGGGCGGGGTCGGGCGCGGCGTGGGGGCCGACTCGACCGGCGGGGGCGGCTCCACGGGCGGCGGCGGCACGACCACCGGCCCGGGCGGCACCACCACGGGCTGCGGCACGGTCGGCGCGAGGGCCGCGTCCGGCGGCGGCTTCTGGTCGCCGGAGACCAGGATCAGCGCCAGCACGGCGGCCACCACGGCCGTCGCCCCGCCGCCGATGGCCACGTTGCGGGTCCCGAGCCGGCGCACCCAGCCGACCAGGGCGAGCCAGTGCGCGGCGATCCAACCCCCGACCATGATCTTGGTACCGCCGGCGCTGAGTCCCAGATACCCGACCGTCGCCCCGCCCAGCACCACGGGCCCGATGACGACCCGGATGCTGGAGTTGATCTCCATGAGTTCGACGTGCCGGAGCTTGCAACCGGCGCACCCGCCCAGGTGCCGCTGCACCTTGTCGGAGTCGCGGCCGGCCAGCCCGCCGCGCACGTACGCGCCGAGCCGCTCCGCCGTCCAGTGGCACTCGGTCGGGCTCTCGGCTAAGTGTTCCTGCAGGTAGATCTGCTTGAGCCGCTCCCGGGCCCGGTACGCCAGCGCGGACACCCCGTTGGGGGTGAGCCCGAGCAGCGGGGCGACCTGGGCGGGGGACTCGCCCTCGACCTCGGTGTGCCAGAGGACCATCCGCCAGCGTTCGGGCAGCTTGGCGAAGGCCCGGGCGGCGTACGTCTGCTCGGCCCGGGTCACCACCGGGTCCTCGAACGTCTCACCGTGGTCGATGACGGCCATATCGTCGGTGAGGAGCAGTTTCTTGTCCCGACGGGCGCGGTCGTAGCAGACGTGCCGGAGGCTGGTCAGCAGGTACGCCCGGAACGCGTCCTTGGGGCCACCGCCCCGGCGCAGCGCGGCGAGCACCTTCGCGAACGCCTCGGCGACGAGGTCCTCGGCGTCGGCGGTGTCCCGGACGAGTACCCGGGCGAGCCTGCGGGCGGCTCCCACGTGGCGGCTGTAGAGGTTGCTGTAGGCGGCGGCGTCACCCTTGCGGGCCGCGACGATGAGTTCCGCGTCGCTGACCGGAGTATCGACAGTCATGGTTAACTTTCGGCTCGGGGTCCGACCACACAACGCGACACTGGGACTACGGGATATGCCTCTGTCTAATTAGTCCCAAATGTCGACACGGCCGTCCGGGTGCCCCACCGAACGTCCCCCGAACGGCCACCGCCTACGCTGAGCAGCGATGGACGCGCGAACAGGACTCCCCGTGGTCGGCATGGTGGGCGGTGGCCAGTTGGCCCGCATGACCCACCAGGCGGCGATCGCCCTTGGTCAGTCACTCAAGGTGCTGGCGGCCGCACCCGACGACGGGGCCGCGCTCGTCGCCCCCGACACGGAGATCGGCCAGCACACCGACCTCGACGCCCTGCGCCGGTTCGCCAAGGGCTGCGACGTGGTGACGTTCGACCACGAGCACGTGCCCACGGAGTACATCCGGACGCTGGCCGCCGAGGGCGTGAAGGTCTTCCCCGGGGCCGACGCGCTGATCGCCGCCCAGGACAAGCAGGTGATGCGCGAGCAGCTCACCGCCCTGGGCGCGCCGATCCCGCTGTGGGCACCCGTGGCCACGCTGTCCGACCTGACCGATTTCGCCCAGGGCGAGACCGTGATCGTGAAAACCGCACGAGGGGGGTACGACGGCCGCGGCGTCTTCGTCGTCTCCGACCCCGCCGAGGTCGCCCCCATGATCGAGGCGGGTACCCGGCTGATCGTCGAGGAGAAGGTCGACCTCGTCCGCGAGCTGTCCGCGCTGGTCGCGCGCTCGCCGTTCGGCCAGGTCGCCGCGTACCCCGTCGTGGAGACCGTGCAACGCGACGGCATCTGCGTGGAGGTCATCGCCCCCGCCCCGGACCTGTCCGCCGAACGGGCCCTGGAGGCCCAGCAGCTCGCGATCCGGATCGCCACCGAACTGGGCGTCGTCGGCCTGCTCGCCGTCGAACTCTTCGAGACCCCCACCGGCATCGTCGTCAACGAACTCGCCATGCGACCGCACAACTCCGGGCACTGGACCATCGAGGGCGCCCGGACCTCCCAGTTCGAGCAGCACCTGCGCGCCGTCCTCGACTACCCGATGGGCGACACCACGCTCACCGCGCCGTGGGTCGTGATGGCCAACGTGCTCGGCGGCCCCGACGGCGGGATCTCCGTCGACGAGCGCATCCACCACCTGTTCGCCGAGGACCCGGCCGTCAAGATCCACCTGTACGGCAAGAAGGTCCGGCCCGGCCGCAAGATCGGACACGTGACCGCCCTCGGCTCCGACCTCGCCGACGTACGGGCCAGGGCCCGGCGCGCGGCACAGTGGCTGGAAGAGGGCAGATGAGCCCGGCGACGGCGCGTGGACCACAGGCCTGCCGGGCATCCCGGCCCCTGTCGGCCGCAGCCGTCGCACACCAGAGCGCCCCACGTCTCGCCCCGATGCCGCCCCGCGCGACCGGGACGCGATTCGGCGAGCTCCGGGCCGCGGGCGACGCCGACATGGCCGGCCCGGATCGTGCCGTGGCCGTGCGTGGGGTGCGCGATCGCCGGGCTGACCTGGGCTACGCCTACCCGACCGTCCGGGTCGCAACCGGGTCGGAGTGCTGTGTGGCGGTGCGTGGGGCGCGCGAGCGCTGGCCTGACCTGGGCTACGCCTACCCGACCGCTCGCGTCGCGACCGGGTCGGACCGCGGCGTGGCCGTGCGCTGGGCGCGCGAGCGCCGGGCCGCGCTGGGCGACGCCTACCTGACCGTCCGCATCGCGACCGGGTCGGACCGGGTCGTGGTCCGGGGCGAGACGCACGAGCACCAGGGGGCAGGTGGATCCGCAACGGCGCGGGGTCCGCTGGCTCCCGCGAAACACCACGGCCCTGTCGGGGCATAGGGGGACACAGTGACTTCTGTTGGCGTGATCATGGGCAGCGACTCCGACTGGCCCACGATGAAGGCGGCCGGTGAGGCCCTCGACGAGTTCGGCGTCGGCTACGAGGTCTCCGTAGTGTCCGCGCACCGCACCCCCGACAAGATGCTCAGCTACGCCCGCGAGGCCGCCGACCGGGGCATCCGGGTCATCATCGCCGGGGCGGGCGGCGCGGCCCACCTGCCGGGCATGGTCGCTTCGCTGACCCCGCTGCCGGTGATCGGCGTACCCGTCCCGCTCCGGCACCTCGACGGCATGGACTCCCTGCTCTCGATCGTGCAGATGCCGGCCGGCATCCCGGTGGCCACCGTGTCGATCGGCAACGCGCGCAACGCCGGCCTGCTCGCGGTCCGGATCCTGGCCGTCGCGGATCCGACCCTGCTGAAGAAGATGCAGGACTTCCAGGTCGAGCTGCGCGAACTCGTGGAGCGCAAGGACGCGGCCCTCCGCCAGTCCCTGCTCTAGCGGGTCGGGCGGTCGAGCCCAGCCCGCCGAGGAGGGCTTCCACGCCCAGGCCGGGCGGTCTCGTAGTGGTCGGGGCCGCACGGTGCGGGCTGGATCGCGCATTGCCGTCCGCCGGTGCGGCACCCTCCGAAGAGAGCGCCGCACCCGGGCTCACCGGAACGACGTGTACGTCTCCCGCAGTCTGCGCAGGTCCCGCCGCCGCTTCTCGTACGTCGCCCCGAACGCGATCAGCAGCACCCCGCCCAGCGCGAGCGGGATCCACTTCGGAGCCCAGCCCCAGATCAGGGTCAGCTCGTGCAGCGCGAGGACCAGCAGCGTTCCCGCGCCGATCACCAGCGGCGCGCGCAACCGGGCCCGGGCGCCGAACACGACGACGACCACGGCGGCGGCCCCCAGCGCGACCCGGCGGACCACCGAGGCGTCCGGCGGCAGCGACCAGGCCAGCGAGGGTAGCAGCGCGCCGAGCAGTCCGGGGCCGTACCCGATCCAGCTGCGCAGTTCCGGGCGCTTGCGGGCGGTCCAGACCCCGAGGCCGAGGACGGCCAGCGCGGGCGGCAGCGTGTACGCCTCCGGCGTCCCCACCCGGGCCGCCCCCAGCAGCAGCCACCAGGCGAGGGTCTCGCTGATCACGGCGGCCAGCGCGTACGCCCGGCCCCGGTCCCGGCGGAGCGCCGCCATGCCGAGCGCGGCCCCCCAGACGGCGCACCCGATCGCGGCGGACCGCAGCGTGGGCATGCCGGCCACGGCGATCACCGCCCCGGCCCAGCCGAACGCCTCGGGCAGCACGGCCAGTTCGGGGACCACCGGCCCGGACCGGACGGCACCGACCGACCCCGGGCCGCCGGCCACGCCGATCGGGCTGCCGGCGCTCGCGCCCGGACGGCTCGGCTGTCCACCGGCCACCGCGCCGTGCTCTCCGAACGGCCCCCCGGCCCCCGCACCGGCCAGATCCGCGACCGGCGTGACCACTCCGGTCGCCGACGACAGCCGCGCCGCCAACGCCGCCACCCCGAACAGCACCACAGCGGCCCCGAGCAGCGCATACCCCTGCCACAGCCGCCCGGCGTCGGCGGCCGCGCACGCCACCGGCAGCAGGGCCAGGAACGCCACCGACCCGATCACCCAGCCGGCCGCCCGACCCGCCACGGACCGCCCGCCGAGCACCGCCACGGCGCCGGCCACCAGCAGCGCCCCGAGCGCCGCCAACGTCCCGGCCCGGGTCGCCAGCAGGCTCGCCGCCCCGGCCCCGGTCGCGAGTGCCGCGACGACGACCAGGACCGCCGCCACGCCGTCGAACCTGTCGACCCGCAGCGCGGCGTACAACGCGCACCCGAGGCCCAGCGCGAGGGCGACCACCGCCGCGACCGGCCATGGAGTTTCGAGCGCCACCGGGGCCGTCAGGACCACCAGAGCGCCCAACGGCAGCCCAAGGGCGGTGAGCGCGCGCCTGCCGAGCAGTCCGTACCCGGCCAGGGTCGTCGCCACGGCCACCGCGCCGAGCACGTACAGGTCGCGGGGGCCGACGCCGTTGCCCGGTGACACCGGTCCCTGCCACACCTCGCGCAGCTGGGCCCACGGTCCGAACAGGGTCAGGACCAGCGCGGGCAGGGTGCCGCCCGCCGCCCAGAGCAGCGGGACGGCCGGCCGGAGGAGCAGCCACGGGTTGCGGACCGGCGGGAGCAGGCTCGCGGCGACGCTGAGGACGGCGGCGTAGGCGGCGTACAACGTGGTGGGTTCGTCGGTGAACACCGTGGCGAAGGTGACCGCCGTGCTGCCGACCGCGATGGCGATGGCGGCGGCCCGCACGTAGGAGGTGCCGCGCAGCGCGAACGCCCCGCCGAGTGCCAGGGTCGCGGCGGCCAGGCCCGCGAGGCCCGCCCACCGGTCGGAGCCGCCGGCCGCGTGGGCGGTGACGGCGGCGAACCCGGGCAGGGTGCTCAGGGCGACGCCGCAGGCCAGGGGGCCGACGAGCGGGGTCCTGAAGCCCAGGGCGGCGACGACCGCGGTGGTCACGACGACCCCGGCGAGCCCGGCGGCGGTCGCGGTCGGCGTGCCCAGGCAGACGGCCACGGCGTGCAGGCCCAGCGGTACCGCGCCGAGCAGCCACAGCGGCTGGCGGAGCGCGCGCAGGCCGAGGGCGCCCGCCGCGAGTCCGGTCACGGCCGGCACCGTCCAGTAGGGAGCGCCGAGGACGGCCGGGGCGCACAGGGCCACCAGCGCGCCGCCGACGAGCAGCGTGTCGCGCCATCTGCTGACGACCAGCACGGCCGCCGTGGTCACCGCGAGCGCGGCCGGCAGCTGCCAGTCGAGAGTACCCAGATCAAGGACTCTTGCCTGGTACGAGCCTGGAGCGCCCCGCCACACCGGCCACACCCCGACGATGGCGGCGGCACCGGCGTACAGCGCTGAGGCGACCGTGGCGGCCCCCGCCGCGCCGGCGCCGACCCCGGTCGCGACCAGGGCTCCGGTGCGCGCCGGCCGGGGCAGCCGACTGGCCGCGAGCAGCAGGAGCGCGGCGACGGTGACGACGCCGATCAGCCGGTGGTCGGGCAGCCCGACCCAGACCAGGCGCGCGGCCACGACCACGACGGGCGCGGTGGCCAGCCCGGCGAACACGCCCCGCGCGACCCCCCGCCCGGCGACGGCGGCGGCGGCGAGCACGGCGGCCACGGCGAGCCCGGCACCCGCGCCCCGCAGCGTGCTGGTGGTGTCCCCGAACAGCAGCGGCGGCAGCGCGAACAGGCCGCCCAGGGTGAGCGCGAGCCCACCGAGCCCGGCCGCGAACCAGCGCACCAACACCGGGAACCCACCGGCCCCGGCTCGGGTGCCGACTCCGGCCCCCGTGCCAGCTCCGGCATGCGTGCCGATTCCCGTTCCCGAGGCGGCCTCTGCTCCTGCGCCAACGCGGGCTCCCGCGCCGGTGTCGGCACCGGACTCTCCGCCGGCCCCGGCCCAGGTCCCCGTGCCGACTCCGGTTCCCCTGCCGACTCCGACTCCCGAGCCGGCCCCGGCTCCCGTGCCGGATCTTCGTGCCCCGGTAGAGCCGAACAGTGGCCAGGCCACGGCCAGGTTGATGGCGGCGGTGATCGTGAACGCGAGGGACCAGCCGGCGGCCGGTGCGTGCAGCTGACCGGCGAGGAGCGGCGCGATCGGCTGGACGGCGAGCAGCGTGGCGATGGCGGGCGCGCGGAGCCGGGTGGCCGCCGCGTACGCCCCGGCGGCGCAGGCGGTCAGGGCGAACACCCCGGCCGCGTACCCGGCGGGGGGCCAGGGGGTGAAGCCGGCGATCCGGGCCGCGTACCCGTCGAGGGGTATCAAGAGGAGCCCCACCGAGGCCAGGGTCTCGGCGGTGGCGGTGAGCTGGCGGCGGGCCAGCGGGACCGGCGCGATCAGGAACAGGGCCGTGACCCCGGCGAGCAGCAGCGCCCGCCCGGCCAGCCCGAACGTGCTCCACGCGACGACGACGAACACGATCGCCGCGATGCCGAGCAGGACACCGCCGAGGATGAGCAGCACGTTCTGCGCGGAGACGGCCTTGACGGCACCGGGCGCGACGGGCTGCGCACCGGGCGCGCCGGGCCAACCGGGCTGGCCGAGGTGTCCGGGCTGGCCGGGCCGGCCCGGGTAGGCGGACTGGCCGGGGCCGGCGGGCAGCCCACGCTGGCCGGTCGGCCCGAAGCCGCCGGGCTGGCCGGCGACCGGCCCCTGCCCGGGACCGCCGACGCCGGAGCCGGCATAGCCGCCGGTGCCGAACGCGGGAGCCGTGCCCGGCCCGGTGACCGGAACCTCGCCGAAACCGGTGCCGGCCGCCGTGCCGAGACCTGCGCCGCCGGAAGCGGAATCCGCAGCGGGAACGCTGTCGGGCGCCGTGAACGGACCCTTCCCGGAGCCGGAGCCGGAGCCGGAGCCGGAGCCCGGAACCGAACCCGGAACCAAACCCGGAACCAAACCCTGTCCCGGGACCGGCAGCGCCCCCGGCTGACCGCCCGGCCCAGGAACCGGATACGCCCCGGGCGCCCAGGCCTGCGCCCCCCGCTGCTCCGCCAACTGTCGGATCTTGAGCTGATGCAACAGCCGGGTATGCCGCTCCACCGCCGCGTTCCGCTCGGCCACCGCCCCGCCCAGCCGCCCCTGGAGATCGGCGATGGTCGCCGCGAGCGCCCGGATCCGGCCCGTCAGCTCGGTCAACTCCACGGCGAGCGGGTCGGCGGGTCGGCCGCAACCGGGGCAGCCGGCCACACTGTCGGCCTCGGTGCCGCAACCTGGGCAGGGATAGGTACTCACCGGTTCATCGTCGTCTATCGGCGCAACCATTACGTCCACCATTCGGGCGTGGTGGAGACAACGGGGCCCTTGTTAATTTGAGGCGGTGACTTTGGCCCTCGAACTGCCGTCCGGCGACGTGCTCACCCTTCTGGGGCTTTTGGTCACCATCATCGCCGCCTTCATCGCGTACGTGCAGCTCCGGCGCACGCCCGCCGCGCCGAAATCCGCCGAGCAGGCCGACCTGGTGCACGCGTGGTGGGAGTCCTCCGACGGGGAGGTCGGCGCGCGGGTGTTCGTCGGCAACACGTCCGAGCTGCCGATCTACCTGCCGAACGTCACCGTCAGCCACCGCCTGCACGGCTGGACGGAGAAGCACTCCTGGCCGAGTGTCGCCGGCGGGGCCCGGGTCAGCGCGCCGGTCCGGTCCTCGCTGAACCGGCTGGTGCCCGGCGAGCCCCGGCCCAGGTCCGACGACTACCGGGTCCGGGTGCTGTTCAAGGACGACCGCGACCGGTTCTGGCTGCGGGAGCAGGGCCGGCTGGAGCGGCTGAAGCCGGAGCTGGCGGTGTGGGCGGAGCGGCGCCGGGTGGAGGTGCTCCGGGCGCGGATCGAGCTGGACTTCAGCGGGATGTACGGCATCGAGGTCCGGTTCGGGAGCGGCTCGCCGGGCGGCAGGTTCGACGAGAACGTGGAGCAGTTGGCCGCGCAGTTCGAGGCGGCGGCGAAGGCCGGGAGTACGCCGGACGTGCTGGTCGGGCCGCACGACTGGCTGGGCCGGCTCGCCGGTCGGGGCCTGGTCGAGCCGATCGTGCTGACCGGCGAGCAGCGGAGCAGGTTCTCGACCACGGCGCTGGCGGCGATGACCCACAACGGCGTGCTGTACGGGGTGCCGACCGACTTCGACACCGCCGTCCTGCTCCGCAACACCGACCTCGCCCCGGACGCGCCGGCCACTGTGGAGGAACTCCTCGCGCACGCCCGGAGCATCAACTCGGAGGTGCCCCTGGCGTTGCAGGTCGGCCCGGACGGCGACCCGTACCACGTGTGGCCGTTGGTCTCCAGCGCCGGCGCGGCCCTGTTCGGCCACCACCCGGACGGCTCCTGGGATCCGGCGAAGGTGATGCCGGGCGACTGGCGGGGCGCGCTGTCCCGGCTGCGGGCGCTCGGCGACAAGGGCGAGCAGGTGCTGCGCAACACCGTGGACCGGGACCGGGCGATGCGGATGTTCGTGGAGCGGCGGACGCCGTACCTGGTCTGCGCGTCCCGCAGCCTCAACGACGTGGACGAGGTCAACCGGGAGCTGCCCTCCGACCGGCAGCTCCGGATCGGCGCGTCCCCGGTGCCCGGGTTCGCCAACGGCGCGCCGGCCCGCCCGTTCACCTCGGTGTACGGGGTGTACGTGCCGAAGGCCGCGCCCAACAAGGCACTGGCGGCCGACCTGGTGGGGGAGTACCTGGCCCGGGAGGATGTCGGGCTCACCCTGGCGGCCCTGGAACGCCGCCCACCGGTGCTGCGCTCCGCCCTGGACACCTTCCGGGCGGACGACCCGGTCCGGGTGTACATCGAGGAGTGCCACCGGGGGCTGGTGATGCCGGCGTTCCCGTTCATGAAGGACGTCTGGCTGGCCGTCGGGGAGGCGGAGCGGAAGGCCATCGCCGGGGCCGACCCGGTGAAGCTGGCCGACATCCTCCGGCGCGACGTGACCCGGCTGGCCCGACAGGTCCGGCACACCGGCACCAAGTAGTACCCGTCAAAAAAGGGGTGTCCCCGCGACGGGAACACCCCTTTCCGGGTGAAGACTACGGGCGGCCCATGCCCCGGTAGTCCCAGCCCGCGGCGCGCCACTGGGCGGCGTCGAGGCAGTTCTTCCCGTCGATCACCTTGCGGCTCGCGGCGAGCGCGCCCAGGCTCTCCGGGTCGGCGTTGCGGAACTCGGCCCACTCGGTGAGCACGCACACCAGGTCGGCGTCGGTGACGGCCGCGTGCAGGTTCTCCGCGTACTCCACGTCCGGGAGGGCCTTGCGCGCGTTGTCCATGCCCTGCGGGTCGAACACGACGACCCGCGCGCCGGTCTTGTTCAGCATCGCGGCCACGGCCAGCGACGGCGCGTCGCGGATGTCGTCGGTGTTGGCCTTGAACGTGGCGCCGAGCACCGCGACCTTGAGGCCGGTCAGGTTCGGGCCGGCGGGACCGGCGGGCCGGCCGAGCAGGTCGGCGGCCAGGGCGACGACCCGGGTCCGGCGGCGCAGGTTGATCAGGTCGACCTCGTGCAGGAAGCGCAGCGCCTCGCCGGCCCCCAGCTCCTGGGCCCGGGCCTGGAACGCCCGGATGTCCTTGGGCAGGCAGCCGCCGCCGAAGCCGAGACCGGCCTGGAGGAACTTGTTGCCGATCCGCGGGTCGTGGCCGATCGCGCGGGCCAGGTGGGTCACGTCGGCCCCGGACACCTCGCAGACCTCGGCCATCGCGTTGATGAACGAGATCTTGGTGGCGAGGAACGCGTTGGCGGCGACCTTGACCAGCTCGGCGGTCGCGAAGTCGGTGGTGACCACCGGCACCTCGCGGTCCTCGGTGGCGGCCAGGTCGAAGACGCCCTTGTGCGCCGCGTACAGCATCGCGTCGGCCCACTCGGTCTTCACGCCGACGACGATCCGGTTCGGCCGGAGCACGTCCTCGACGGCGAAGCCCTCCTGGAGGAACTCCGGGCTCCAGGCGACCTCGACCTCGGAGGTCTCCGGCGCGGACCGCGCGACCAGCTCCTCGACCCAGGTGGCCGTGCCGACCGGGACTGTCGACTTACCGACGATCAGTGCCTTGCGGTTCAGGAACGGGGCGATTCCGGTCACGGCCGACTCGATGTACGACAGGTCCGCGCCCAGGCCGCCCGCACGCTGCGGGGTGCCGACGCAGATGAAGTGCACGTCACCGAACTCGGCGGTCTCCTCGTAGCTGGTGGAGAAGCGCAGCCGGCCCGAGGCCAGGTTCTTCCGGAGCAGCTCGTCCAGACCGGGCTCGTGGAACGGCACCTTGCCGTCGCTGAGCTTGGCGATCTTGTCCTCGTCGACGTCGAAGCCGATCACCTCGTAGCCGAGTTCGGCGTAGCAGACGGCGTAGGTCGCGCCGAGGTAACCCGTACCGAGGAAGGTCAGGCGGGGGCGCAGGGCGCCCGAAGGGGGTGTTACCTGGGCCTGCGGCGGAACGCTCGGGCTGCTGAGGTAAGGGACAGTCACGCCTTTTCTCCATTTCGCAGGCTGGCTATCCCGGTGAGAATAGTCGGTGAGGATGGGGAGTCGCCTAGCACTGATGGTTACCCGTCAGTATCCTCACATACGACGGGCCCGATCTGAACGGGCGTTCAGGAGGAGGAGCCGCGGTGGCGGACTTTGACGTGTACCAACTTCCCGAGGAGCACCGGGCGATCCGGGACGCCGTGCGCGAGGTCTGCGCCGCGCGGGTCGCCCCGCACGCCGCCTCGGCCGACGCGAACAGCGAGTTCCCCAAGGCCTCCTACGACGCGCTGCGCGCCAGCGACTTCCACGCCCCGCACATTCCCGTCGAGTTCGGCGGCGCGGGCGCGGACGCCCTGGCCACGGCCATCGTGATCGAGGAGGTCGCCCGGGTCTGCGCGTCCTCCTCGCTGATCCCGGCCGTCAACAAGCTCGGCACCCTGCCGCTGTTGCTGGCGGGTTCGAAGGAGCTCCAGGCGAAGTACCTGACGCCGGTCGCCGCCGGGGACGCCATGTTCTCCTACTGCCTGTCCGAGCCCGAGGCCGGCAGCGACGCCGTCTCCATGAAGACCCGCGCCGTGCGCGACGGGGACCACTGGGTGCTCAACGGGGCGAAGCGGTGGATCACGAACGCCGGCGTGTCGGAGTACTACACCGTGTTCGCCGTGACCGACCCTACCGCCCGTTCGAAGGGCATCTCCGCCTTCGTGGTCGAAAAGGGCGACGAGGGGGTCAGTTTCGGCGCGCCGGAGAAGAAACTCGGCATCAAGGGCTCCCCGACCCGCGAGGTCTACTTCGACAACGTCCGGATCCCGCTCGACCGGATGATCGGCGAGGAGGGCACCGGCTTCGGCACCGCGATGCGCACCCTCGACCACACCCGGGTCACCATCGCGGCCCAGGCCGTGGGGATCGCCCAGGGCGCGCTGGACCACGCGGCGGCGTACGTCAAGGAGCGCAAGCAGTTCGGCAAGGCCATCGCGGAGTTCCAGGGCATCCAGTTCATGCTCGCGGACATGGCGATGAAGCTGACCGCCGCGCGCGAGATGACCTACGTGGCGGCGGCCAAGTCCGAGCGGGGGGACGCGGACCTGACCTTCTTCGGCGCGGCGGCCAAGTGCTTCGCCTCGGACGCGGCCATGGAGATCACGACGGACGCGGTGCAGCTGCTGGGGGGCTACGGCTACACCGTCGACTTCCCGCTCGAGCGGATGATGCGCGACGCCAAGATCACGCAGATCTACGAGGGCACCAACCAGGTCCAGCGGATCGTGATGGCCCGCCAGCTCCTCAAGGACTAGCGGATATCCCGAGCTCCGGGTTGTTCGGCGCCCGGGTCGGCAGGTGGCGAGTCGCCGCCCGCCGGCCCGGGCGTTCGGCGTTCCCCGGAGGTAGCGGCCGCCCCGGCGCCACCAGTATGTGACTTGGGTCACGTAGTCTTCAACGCGGTCGAGCGGTGTGGTTAAGCTCGCACCTCGCCATGGGATTTCTGGCGGGTACACACGGGGGCTCTTTTCGAAGAGCAAAGGTTGGTTGCGCGGGCTCCGTCAGGGGGCCGTCCGGCCAATTTGGCTATGGGGAGAGTTGTATGACAAGTAAATCCATTCCAGATTCATGGGCGCATCCGCCGGGTCCCGGCGCTGTGGTCCCGCTGTCGGCGAATCCTGAATTCGCCGTGCATCTCCCGTCAGGCCGGAGCGCGCTCGCCTGACCTTCCGCCCGCACGGTCACGGTCCGCGCCCGCCGATGAGGCGAGGCTGCGGAACCCGCTGACCCGATAGCGGCTTCTCGCTGGTCCCGACCGCCGTCGACGCCTGCCCGGTGCGCGGTGTCCATGATGGACATCCGTGCCCGGGAACGTCGTGGTGGCCGGATTCCAGCGCCACCCTTGTCGCGTGGCCACCCTGTTCCGGGTTCCGCGCCGCCGTCCCTGGATGCTCGACGTCCGCGGCACCCGACAAGGGACCTCTCTGCCCAAAAGATTGAAGATCATCAATTTAGATGGGTACTGCGCCGCAGTGGGAATCGAGCGAACAACGAAAAGGGGTACGTGACGTGAACTGGTTGGTCCGCAAGGTGTCCACCATGGTGCGCGACATCAGATTCAAACGGAAGATCAGGCGCCTGCGTGGCCGCGACCCGCATCTCTACAAGTGAGGAATCCATGCTGACCTGGGGTATTTCCGCATTGTCCCATGACGCGTCGTTGGCGGTGGTGGACAATGGTGAACTGTTGTTCGCCGCCCATTCGGAGCGCTACTCGCGGACGAAGAACGACATGTTCCTGCACCGCGACCTGATCGCGGAAGCACTCGCCTACGGGGTGCCCGACAACGTCGCGTGGTACGAGCGGCCCTACCTGAAGAAGTTGCGGCACCTCCGCGCCGGGCAGTGGGGGGACGCGGTCGCGACGGACGACATCCCGCGCCGGTACATCAGGTCGCTCGGGCTGCCGGTGCGGCTGGCGGACGTGACGTACGTCGGCCACCACGAGTCGCACGCCATGGCGGGTGTCGCCACCAGCGGGTTCTCCGACGCCGTCGTGCTGGTCGCGGACGCCATCGGCGAGTTCGCCACCTTCACGATCGCCCGGTACGACGCCGCGCGCGGGCTGGAGACGATCTTCGAGCTCCGCTATCCGAACAGCCTCGGCCTGCTCTACAGCGCGTTCACGAAGCGGTGCGGCTTCAAGCCCAACGAGGACGAGTACATCACGATGGGGATGGCGGCCTTCGGCGAGCCGCGGTACGTGGACCAGATCCGCGAGGAGCTCATCGACATCGGCGAGCCCGGCTTCCGGCTGCGGACGAACGTGCACCGGGGGATCGGCGACTGGCTGCCGGGGGCCGAACCGGTGGACCTGGCCGCGAGCGTGCAGGCCGTGACCGAACAGGTGCTGCTCAACGCGGTGCGCTGGGCCCGGGCGAGATCCACCAGCCCCAACCTCGTCTTCATGGGCGGCGTGGCGCTGAACTGCGTGGCCAACGCGAAGATCGCGGAGACCGGCCTGTTCGAGAACATCTGGACCTTCCCGAACCCCGGGGACGGCGGGTCGAGCGTCGGCGCGGCGGCCGCCCTGCAGGGCCGGGCCGTCTCCTGGCCCGGGCCGTACCTGGGAACGGACATCAGCCGGCCCATCGATCCCGACGAGGTGGTCGACACCCTGTGCAGGGACGGCGTGGTGGCGGTCGCCAACGGCCGGGCGGAGTTCGGCCCGAGGGCGCTGGGCAACCGGTCGATCCTGG
The DNA here is from genome assembly GCF_053902585.1 of Longispora urticae. Classification (NCBI taxonomy): domain Bacteria; kingdom Bacillati; phylum Actinomycetota; class Actinomycetes; order Micromonosporales; family Micromonosporaceae; genus Longispora; species Longispora urticae. Next base: position 44,377 of record NZ_JAQZSH010000035.1, on the reverse strand, counting down.
CCGACCCGCGCACCCTGCGGATGAAGGACCGGGTCAACGAGATCAAGGGGCGGGAGCGGTTCCGGCCCTTCGCTCCGGTGATCACCCAGGAACGGGCGTCCGCCTTCTTCGAGATGCCCGTGGCGGCGACGCCGTACATGCAGTTCGTGGCGAGGTGCCGGCGGCCCGAGGACTTCCAGGCGATCGCGCACGTCGACGGTACGAGCAGGGTACAGACCGTCACACCCGGGCAGCATGCGGTACTCCACGAGATCCTCACGCGGTGGGAGGAGAAGACGGGATGCCCGATGGTGCTCAACACGAGTCTGAACTCGAGGAGCGAACCGTTGGTGAACACGTGGGAACACGCGCTCGCCTTCGGTACCCGGGAGAAAGTGAAGGTGGTGTGACGCGATGACCCCACGACTCATCGTCACCAACGGCTGCAGCCACACCCGCGGCGCGGAACTGGAGCACCCGGAACGGGAGGCCTGGCCGCACGTCCTCGCGGCGGGCATGGGCGTGCCCCTGGTCAACCTCGCGTGTGACGGCGGCTCGAACCGGCGGATCGTCCGGACCACGGTCGGTCACCTGGCGGACGCCGTCAGAGCCCGGGGGGTCGCCCCGGAGGAGACGCTCTTCCTCTGCCAGTGGACCGCGCTCACCCGCGCCGAGCACTTCGTCGAGCGCCGTACGGACCCGCCCAACCGCCCGGACCTGCCCTACGAGGCGAACTGGCACCGGCTCGGCCACTGGCGGGTACCGGAGAAGCACGCCGCCTCGGTGTCGTACTTCCGCGACCTGTGGAGTGACGAGGGTGCGACGGTCGACTTCTTCACGGACTGGCTCACCCTCGACGCCTACCTGTGGCGGGGCGGTTTCCCGCGCGGGTACATCTACGGGTGGGACATCCTGCCCGCCGACATCCCGGCGCAGGCCCGGCCGTTGATGGCGCGGCTGGATCCCGGCCTCGTGTTCGGCGGTTCCCTGGACAGCTCCCACCGGTCGTTCCGCGCGTGCACCGAGGACGACTTCGAGTTCACGGCCTACTACCACCCGAAGGCACCCGCACACGCCCATCTGGCGAAGCTCTGCGCGGAGTGGCTGGCGGGCGGGGCACTGCTGGACGCGGCCCCCGGGGGCGTCCGGCCGCGGTGATCGAGATCATCGGGCGGGGGTGGGGCGGAGGATGCGAGACTCCGGACATGACAGGTGTACCGACGTCCTACTCCCGCGTGACGCTCAGCCGGATCATGGTTCAGACGGACGTGAACCTCTACGGCACGGTGCACGGCGGCGCGATCATGAAGTTCATCGACGACGCCGCCGGGGCGGCCGCGGCCCGGCACGCCGGGGGCAACGCCGTCACCGCCTCGATCGACGAGATCGTGCTGTCCACCCCGGTCCGGGTCGGCGACCTCGTCCACGCCCAGGCGCAGGTCAACTGGGTGGGCCGGACGAGCATGGAAATCGGCGTCCGGGTACTCGCGGAGCGCTGGAACGAGGCGGGCACCGAGCCGCTGACGGTCGCGACGGCATACCTGGTGTTCGTGCACGTGGACACCGACGGCAAGCCCCAGCCGATCCGCCCCGTGCTCCCCGAGACCGCGACGGACAAGCAGCGGCTGCACGAGGCGGAGATCCGCCGGGAGCACCGCCTGGCCCGCCGCCAGGCGATCCTCGCCTCCCGGGACCGCACCTGAACAACGAGTACCGAGGTCCGTGGCGGGTTCGGTTGAGGAGAGTCGAAGGCCCTTCTCTCGTCAACCGGACCCGCCACGGACGCCCCGCCGGGACCACCGCTCAGTAAGCCCCTACAAGGTGCGCGTCACCTTCTCCGACGAGGCCCGCGACTCCAACTTCGCCTCGTCCGCGTCCTTGCACAGCACGATCGACGCCCCCGCCGCCAACGGCGCCAGCAACCAGTCCAACGGCCGGCTCGGCGCCGCGATCAGCACCCGGTCGTCCCCGGTCAACCCCAGCTCCGCGGCCCGCCCCCGGGCCCGTTCGACCAGCCCCGCGTGCGTCACCTCCGCGCCCCCCGGCAGGTGCACCAGCCCCGGCGCGTCGGGATCGGCCGCCGGCCCGCCGTAGAAGTCGCCGAAGTTGCGGACCTCCAGGACGTAGTCGAGGACGCCCTCGGGCGGGTTGCGGAGCGGCATGGCCATCGGGGCCAGCGAGAGCCCGTACACCTCGGGGCTGTTCTGTTCGGAGAACCTGTCCGCCGCGCTGAACGCGATGTCGACCTGCTCGCCCACGTGGTGGCTGACCGACAGGCCGGCCCGCCAGCAGCCGAGCAGCACCGCCGCCGTCTGCCAGTGCGGGGGCAGCGCGACGGCCGCCGTGTCGCCGTGGCCCAGGCCGTGCCCGTCCACCAGCAGGTTCGCCGTCTTGGACACCCAGTTGTCGAGGGTGACCGCCGACAGTTCGGTCCGCTCGCCGGTCGAGTCGTCGTAGAACGTGAGCAGCGGCCGGGCGGGGTCGGCGGCGAGTGCGGCGGCGAGCAGCCCCGCCGGGGTGCGGATCGTCATGCCGCCCAGCCTACGACCAGCCCCGCGGGCCCCCGCCGGCCCGCGCACCGGCCCCGGCTTCCGGGCAACTCCGGCATGTCGGCCGGTGCGCCGGCCCCGGCGGGGGCGGGTTCGGCCGGCCCGACGAGCCCGGCGGGAAGGTGTGGGTCTGACGCACCCCGACACGGGCCGCCGGCTTCTGTAACGTGTGCCCTCGATGCTGCCGTCTCACTGAGGAGAACGCACACCATGGACAAGACTGTCGCCACCGCGGCGGAGGCCGTGGCCGACATCCCGGACGGCGCGTCGATCGCCGTCGGTGGATTCGGCCTGTGTGGCATTCCGAGCGGCCTGATCCGCGCTCTGCTGGACACCGGGGTCTCCGGCCTGCGGACCGTGTCCAACAACTGCGGTGTCGACGACTGGGGCCTCGGGCAGCTGCTCGCCGAGCGCCGGATCGCCCGCACCACCGGTTCGTACGTGGGGGAGAACAAGGAGTTCGCCCGGCAGTACCTGTCCGGGGAGCTGGAGGTCGAGCTGGTTCCGCAGGGCACCCTCGCGGAGCGGCTGCGCGCCGGTGGGGCCGGCATCCCCGGGTTCTACACCCCGGCCGGGGTCGGTACCCAGGTGGCGGACGGCGGGCTGCCGTGGCGGTACAACACCGACGGCTCGGTGGCCGTGGCTTCCCCGCCGAAGGAGGTCCGCGAGTTCGGCGGGCGCGACTACGTCCTGGAAGAGGGCATCGTCACCGACTTCGCGCTGGTCCGGGCCACGAAGGGCGACAAGCACGGGAACCTGGTGTTCCGCTCCAGCACCCGCAACTTCAACCCGCTGTGCGCGATGGCCGGCAAGATCACGATCGCCGAGGTCGAGGAGCTGGTCGAGCCGGGTGAGCTGGACCCGGACGAGGTGCACCTCCCCGGCATCTTCGTCCAGCGCGTCGTCGCCGTCGGCGTCGGCGAGAAGCGCATCGAGCGCGTCACGACCCGGAAGAAGGGCTGATCACCATGGCACTCACCCGTGATGAGATGGCCGCCCGCGCGGCGCGGGAACTGACCGACGGCCAGTACGTCAACCTCGGCATCGGCCTGCCGACCCTGATCCCGAACTACCTTCCCGAGGGTATCCACGTCGTCCTGCACTCGGAGAACGGCATCCTCGGCACCGGCCCCTACCCGTACGAGGGCGAGGAGGACCCGGACCTGATCAACGCCGGCAAGGAGACGGTCACGGTGAACCCCGGGGCCGCGTACTTCGACTCGGCGCTGTCCTTCGGCATGATCCGCGGCGGGCACATCGACGTCGCCGTCCTGGGCGCGATGCAGGTCTCGGCGGCCGGCGACCTGGCCAACTGGACCGTGCCCGGCAAGATGGTCAAGGGCATGGGCGGCGCGATGGACCTCGTGCACGGCGCGCGCAAGGTCATCGTCCTGATGGAGCACGTCGCCAAGGACGGCTCGCACAAGATCGTGGACGAGTGCACCCTGCCGTACACCGGGCTGAAGGTCGTCGACCGGATCATCACCGACCTCGCTGTGGTCGACGTCACTCCGGAGGGCCTGCGGCTCGTGGAGACGGCTCCCGGCGTGTCGGTGGACGACGTGCGGGCCGCGACCGGCCCGGAGCTGCTCGTCTCCTAGGTACCGGAGCTGCGGTTCCGCAGCTGCCCGATGGGGTCGGCGCGCCGACCCCATCGGGCAACCACCGGGCCATAGAGTCGCCAGTCGGTGTCTGATGGGTGTCGACTTGGCGACGGCTGGACCGGCGGTGCCGACACGGGCAATGACGGGCGTAGGCTTCGTGACGAAAGCCACACGCGAAGGAGGGTGTTGCTGTGCCCCGGGTCCTCGTCGACGCGACCAGTGTTCCGGCTGACAGAGGTGGGGTCGGTCGTTACCTTGACGGCCTGCTCGGTGCTCTGTCCAGCCTTCCGGTCGATCTCATGGTGGTGTCACAACGCAGTGACGCCGAGCGGTACGCCCGGCTCCTGCCGCGCGCCGAGGTGATCGCGGCCCCTGGGGCGGTGAACCACCGGCCGACCCGGCTGGCCTGGGAGCAGACCGGCCTGCCGCTGCTCGCCCAGCAGGTCAAGGCGAACGTGCTGCACGCCCCGTTCTACACCTGTCCGCTGCGCGCACCCTGTCCGGTCACCGTGACGGTGCACGACGCGACGTTCTTCACCGAGCCGGAGCACTACGACAAGTCCCGGCGCACCTTCTTCCGCAGCGCGATCAAGACGTCGATGCGGCGCGCCAGCCGGGTGATCGTGCCCAGCAAGGCCACCCGCGACGAGCTGATCCGGCTGCTGGACGCCGACCCGACGAAGATCGACGTGGCGTACCACGGGGTGGACACCCTCGCGTTCTACCCGCCTTCGGAGGACGAGAAGGCCCGGGTGCGGGCGCGGCTCGGGCTCGGCGACACGCCGTACATCGCGTTCCTCGGGGCCAAGGAGCCCCGCAAGAACGTGCCGAACCTGATCCGGGGCTGGGTCGCGGCCGTCTCCGACCGGACCGACCCGCCGGTGCTGGTCATCGCGGGCGGCTCCGGCCACGACGACGACATCGACAAGGCCGCCTCCGAGGTCCCGGGACACCTGCGCCTGCTGCGCCCCGGCTACCTGAGGTACGCGGACCTGCCCGGCTACCTGGGCGGCGCCGTCATCGCGGCGTACCCGTCGCATGGTGAGGGTTTCGGTCTGCCGATCCTGGAGGCCATGGCCTGCGGGGCACCCGTGCTGACCACGCCCCGGCTGTCGCTGCCGGAGGTCGGGGGCGACGCGGTGGCCTACACGGGCGAGGAGTCCGACGTGATCGGGGACGACCTGTCCTCGCTGCTCGACGACGCGCCCCGCCGGGCCCGGCTGTCGGTGGCGGGCCAGACCCGGGCCAAGGAGTTCACCTGGGCGTCCAGCGCCGAGGTGCACGTGGCCGCGTGGAACCGGGCGGCGGGCCTGTGAGCCGCCGGTTGGGGCCAGCACCCTTCTCCCGGGCATAATGCACCAATGCTGTACTCGGTCATTCCCGCTGGCGGCAGCGGCACCCGGCTCTGGCCGCTGTCCCGCGCCGGTCACCCGAAGTTCCTGCACCCGCTGACCGGCTCCGACCGGTCGCTCCTGCAGGCCACGGTCGAACGCCTGGCGCCGCTGTCCCCTGGCGACCGGGTCTACGTGGTGACGGGCGTCTCGCACGCCGTCGCCGTGTCCCGGCAGCTCCCCGACATCCCCGAGGCGAACATCCTCGTGGAGCCCTCGCCGCGCGACTCGTGCGCGGCGATCGGCCTCGCGGCGGCCGTGATCGCCGGGCGCGACCCGGGCGCGATCATGGGCGTGTTCTCCGCCGACCACCTGATCGGCGACGAGCCCCGCTTCGTCGAGGTGATCCGCGAGGCGATGGCCGCGGCCTCCGCCGGGTACCTGGCGACGCTCGGCATCACCCCCACCCGGCCCGAGACCGGCTTCGGCTACCTCAAACTCGGCGCGCCGGTGCACGGCGCCGCGCGGCAGGTCGAGGAGTTCAAGGAGAAGCCGGCCCACGAGCTGGCGGTGCAGTACACGGACTCCGGCGAGTACCTGTGGAACGCCGGCATGTTCGTCTTCCAGGTCGAGACGTTCCTCGCCGAGCTCGCCCGGCAGAAGCCCGAGCTGCACGCGGGCGTCGTGGCCATCGCCGCGGCCTGGGACACCGACGACCGGGACACCGTCCTCGCGGACCGGTGGCCCGGCCTGGAGAAGATCTCCATCGACTACGCGGTGATGGAGGGCGCGGCCGCCGCCGGCCGGGTCGTCACCGTCCCGGGCGACTTCCCGTGGAGCGACGTCGGCGACTTCCACGCCCTCGGCGAGTCGCTGCCCGCCGACGAGGCCGGCAACCTGATCCTCGGCGGGGAGAACGCCACCGTCCTCACCCGCGACGTCAAGGACTCGGTGATCGTCTCCGGCTCCGGGCGGGTCGTGGCGGCGATCGGGGTGGACAACCTGGTCATCGTCGACACCCCCGACGCCCTGATGGTGGTACCGCGCGGGCGGGCGCAGGAGGTCAAGCAGATCGTGGACGAGCTGAAGGCGCGGGGCGAGGACCGGTACGTCTGACGGGTGCCCTGGGCTGACCCGGGCCGGGCTGTCGCTCGGCCGGGTGGCTCGTTCGGCTCGCGCTGCCGGGCGGTCGGCCCGGAGCTGGTGGGCCGCGCAGGGCGGGTGCGCGGCCGGGGGGCTCAGCTCAGGCGCCAGATCCGCCAGTCGCCGGACTCGTCGACCTGGAGCTGGTAGCCGTACGCCGGGTCCAGCGGGAGCGGGCCGTCGCGGGTCGGCAGGGCCGCCAGCGGCCGGTCGTCGTCCACCAGGCGGTAGGTGTGGCCGAACTCCGTCCACACCCCGCCCGAGACGGTCCAGGTGTCGCCGTCGTGGATGACGCCGTACGCGTCGCCGGGGGTCATCCAGTAGCAGTACATGCCGTCGCCGTCGTCGGCTCCGTCGTCGTGCAGCTGGTACCCGACGACCCGGGCCAGGCCCTCGGCCGAACTCGTGTCGAGGGTGCCGAGGATCGTCGCGGTGTGCGGGGTCATGCTGCGCCTCCCAGGAAAGCTCCAGTGGTCCGGATTCGCGTCCAGCCCGACGGGGGATGGGCCCCCGCCGGGTGGATGCGTTCTCTCCTGGTGAGACTTCGGGCGTGTCCGGGCGTGACGCGACTTTTCGCCGCGCTGTGCCCACACGTTCCGCGCGCGGCCGGCACCGGCTCCTCATGGCTCCGCCGTGAGCATCGGGCCGTCACGGGTTGCACTGATCCGGTCGCGGGGCGCAACTGTGGCCGTCGTGTGCGGGCGGCGTCGTGTAGTGCTCAGGCGCGGCGGACGGCCGCCAGGGCCGGGGCGATCAGGCACTCCGTCGCGTCGGCCAGCGGGGACGGCAGCGCGTCCACCGGGAACCAGCCCAGCTCGTCGGACTCCTCGCTCACCGTGAACACCGCGCCCTCGGGGGCCACCGCCACGTAGCGCACGTCGTGGTGCGCCGAGCCGCCGCCGCACGCCACCGGGTGCACGTCGAAGTGGATCGGCTCCGGGTGCAGTACCAGGTCGGCGATGCCGCTCTCCTCGACGGCCTCCCGCAGGGCCGCGTCCGCGAGGGAGGCGTCGCCCGGTTCGAGGTGCCCGCCGAGCTGTACCCATCTGCTGAATTTGGGGTGCAGGGTGAGGAGCACCTCGGCGTGGTCGTGCGAGAGGACCAGGGTCGAGGCGGTGACGTGGCCGGGGAGGTGCGCGCGGGTGAGCGCGACGGGGCCGGCGACGAGGAGGTCGGCGGTGCGGGGGACGTCGCGGAAGACGCGGACGGCGTCGTCGTACAGCGGGTTCATCGGGCCTGTCCGTGGATCGGAGGAGCGGTGGGCGGGTGACGACAGGGTCGGCGGGAACCCGGGGCGGGCGGCGGTCACCGGGTGACCAGGTAGTCGGACGGGTCCCGGGGCGGGCGGGGGCCCGGCGGGTCCAGGGGGTAGCCGATCGCCACCGCGCCCATCGGCTGCCAGTCGGCCGGCAGGTCGAGGGTCGCGCGCACCACGTCGGGACAGAACATCGTGGACGACACCCAGCAGGAGCCGAGGCCGTACGTCCCGAGGCTGACCAGCAGGTTCTGCACCCCGGCACCCATGGCGACGTGGAACATGGTCCGCTCGGCGTCGGAACGGCGCGCGTCGGGGTAGGGGTGCGCGGCGTCGGCGACCAGGCAGGGCACGACGAGCTCGGGGGCGGCGCGCAGCAGGTCACCCCGGCGCAGGCGGCGCTCGATCTGCTCCGCGGTGAACCCGTCCCCGCGCAGGTCGGCGGCCCACGCGTCGCGCATCGCGTCGAGCAGGGCGGTCCGGGCCGCGCGGACGTGCACGAACCGCCACGGCACGCTGTGGTGCGGGGCCGGCGCGGTCAGCGCGTCCGCCACCGCCGCCCGGATCAGCTCGTCGGGGACCGGCTCCTTGTCGAAGGCCCGCGTGGAGCGCCGCCCGGACACGGCCGTCCGCCGCGCTTCGGCGGTCCCGAGGCTGAACAGGTCGGACGCGGCATCCCGGACCAGCGTCTCCGCCACCCCGGGCCCGTCCGCGAGGCCGGACCCTCCGGGCTGTCGCGAAGCCCCGTCGTCGGGCCCACCCGAACCGTCGGCCGGGCGGCCGGTCGGGACGAGGCCGCGGACCACGGCGACGGGTACCTGGTCGATCTTGCCCTTGACCAGCTCACCGGCCGCCGCCAGCTCGTCCACCACGGCCATCCGCGTGACGAACAGGTCGTTGCCGTACGCGTCCGTCTCGCCCCGGTGGTCGCGCAGCGGGTGCACGCCGGCCGCGCCGATCGCGAAGTCGACCAGCCCGTCCCGCCACGGCCGGCCCATGGTGTCCGTGACGACCACGCCGACGTCGAGTCCCCGGTCCGCGAGGGCCGCCCGGAGCGCGCGGGCCGAGGCGTCGGGGTCGACCGGCAACAGCACCATCCGGGTCGGGTCGACGTTGGACTCGTCGATACCGGCGTTGTTCATGACGTACCCGTGATGCGTCTGGACGATCTTGACCTTGCCCCGGACGGCCACCGTGCGCGCGGTCTCGGCGGCCAGGATCGCGGCCTTGGCCTCCTCGCGGGCCGGGCCCTCGGCGGGCACGTCGACCAGCCGACCCTCCGCCTTCGACACGATCTTGCTGGTCACGATGAGGATGTCGCCGTCGGCCAGCCAGGGGGCGGCCCCCGCGATCAGCGCCGCGAGGTCGTCGCCGGGGGCCACGTCGCCGATCCCGGCCACCGGGAGAACGGTCAGCACCCCCTGCCGGGGCGCGGCGGGCCCGGCCGGATCCTGGCTCAACATGCCAGCGCCGCCTCGACCATCGCGACCGTCGCGGCCTCGTCCGTCATCCACAGCGGCGTCCGCACCACCTCGACCCCGTCGATGACCGCCGTGTCCGCGCTGTCGACCAGCCAGCCGGTGAGGAAGTCCGCGTAGAGCGCGCCGACGGCCTCGGCGGTCACCGGCACCCCGAGCACCGCCAGGCACCGGTCGGCCATGCCCCGGACCGGCGCGCCGCCGATGATCGGGGAGATGCCGACGACCCGGCGCCCGACCAGCGCGGCCCGGAGCCCCGGAACCGCCAGAATCGGGGCGATCGAGACGACCGGGTTGGAAGGTGCGACCAGGATCACATCTGCATTTTCCAGTGCTTCCAGGACGCCTGGCGCGGGGGTGGACTCGGCCGCGCCCAGGAAGACGAAGGTCTCCGTGGGGATGTCCGCGCGGTACCGGATCCACCACTCCTGGAAGTGCACGGCCCCCTGGTCGGTGACCGCGTGCGTCTCCAGCTTGTGGTCGGTCGCCGGCAGCACGGTGATGCCCGGCTGCCAGCGTTCGCACAGGTTGAGGGTGATCTGGGACAGCGGGAGGCCGGCCGACAGCTGCCGGGTCCGGACCAGGTGGGTGGCGATGTCCTTGTCGCCGAGCCCGAACCAGGTCGGCTCGGCCCCGTACCGGGCCAGCTCCTCCTTCACCGTCCAGCTCTCGCCGGCCCGACCCCAACCCCGCTCCGTGTCGGAGCCGCCACCCAACGTGTACATGATGGAGTCGAGGTCCGGGCAGATCCGCAGTCCGTGCAGGGTCACGTCGTCGCCCACGTTGACGATCGCGGTGACCTCGGCGTCGTGGGCGCGGGCCCAGGCCCGTACCCCGAGGAGGAACCGCGCGCCGCCGATGCCACCGGCCAGTACCGCAATACGCATCCGAGCATCCTCGCATCGGGTACCCGCCGGGTGGCGCGAGCCCACTAGGGTGCGGCTGAAACTCCCACGGACGGGGTAGGAAACGGGAGTGCGCATCGGTTCGTGCCGACCCGTACGGACTATGGTGATCGGCAACAAAGCTTCAAGGAGGCGCTGTGTCCACCCCGACAAAGGCCGATGAGAAGTCGGCGGCCGACTTCACCACGCCCTACCGGCCCCTGGCTGCCCTCGCGCTGGTCGCGGTGGCCGGCCTGCTGCTCGTCATCAACGTGTTCCAACTCCTACTGGTCACGGAGAACTGGGCCGAGGGCTTCACGTCCCGGGCCAACGCGAACTTCAGCGGCTTCGTCGGCCTCCAGGCCGCGATCCTCCCGCTGCTCGCGGTGCTGATCGTCACCCACATCAAGCCGGTCGCCCAGAACGCGAAGACGATCACGCTGATCGCCCTCGTGGAGTACGGGGTCGGGGCGCTCTTCGGCCTGATCACGCTCATCGCCGGCACGCTGTCGAAGTTCGACTCGGTCGAGGTCTCCAGCGGCTCGTACAGCACGCTCGACGTCGTCTACGACATCTTCGTCGACATCGGCACGTTCGCGCTCTTCGGCCTGGCGGCGTTCCTGGTGTTCCGGGTGTTCGCCGGCGTCTACGTCACCCCCCGGCCGCCGAAGCCGGTCGCCCAGCCGTACCCGGCCCCCCAGCAGGGCTACCCCCAGCAGGGTTACCAGCCCCAGCAGGGCGGCCAGCCGCAGCCCGGCTACGGCCAGCCGCAGCAGCAGGGCTACCCGGCCCAGCAGTCGCAGCAGCAGTACGGGCAGCCGGCGTACGGCCAGCAGCAGCAGCCCTACGGCCAGCCCGGGTACGCGCAGGGTGCCGCCCCCGCGTCGGCCCCGCCGGCGTACGGGCAGCAGCCGCAGTACGGTCAGCCGGCCACGCCGCCGTACGGCCAGCAGCCGCAGTACGGTCAGCAGCCGCAGCAGCAGTACGGGGAGCAGACCCAGGTCGTCGGTCAGCAGCCGCCGCAGGCGCAGACCTCCACGCCGCCCGCCAGCTCGCCGTTCCCGAGCTACGCGGCCCCGACGTCGGCCCCGCCGGCCCAGCCCGCCCAGAGCCCGCAGCAGGGCTCTGACCGGACCTGGCCGCCGACCAACGCGCCGGGCCAGCCCGCCGCGCCGACGGTTCCGCCCGGTGGGGTGTTCCCGGCCCAGGAAGAGGCCCAGCGCACCCAGCTGATCCAGCCGGGCCAGATCCCGCCAGCTCAGCAGTAGTAACGATCCCGAAGGAGGGGCCCCGCCACTGGCGGGGCCCTTTCCCATTCCCTACTTCGGAGTAGGGTGGCCGGGTGAATGACGGGATGCGCAGAGCCCTGCGGCGGGCCCGGGACGGCCGGACCGTGGACCGGGCCGAGGCGGCGGTGCTGCTCGGCGCGCGCGGCGAGGCCCTCGACGAGCTGATCGCCGTGGCCGGCGCGGTGCGGGACGCGGGACTGCTGGAGGCCGGGCGGCCGGGCGTGGTCACGTACTCGAAAAAGGTCTTCATTCCCCTCACCCGGCTCTGTCGGGACCGCTGCCACTACTGCACCTTCGCGACCGTCCCGCACCGCCTGGAGTCCCTCTTCCTGGAGAAGGACGAGGTGCTGGCCATCGCCCGGCAGGGCGCGGCGCTGGGCTGCAAGGAAGCGCTGTTCACCCTGGGCGACGCCCCGGAGGACCGCTGGCCGCAGGCCAAGACGTGGCTGGACGAGCGCGGCTACGACTCCACCCTCGACTATGTCCGGGCGTGCGCGATCGCCGTCCTGGAGGAGACCGGGCTCCTCCCGCACCTCAATCCGGGGGTACTGACCTGGGCCGACCTCCAGCGCCTCAAGCCCGTCGCGCCGAGCATGGGCATGATGCTGGAGACCACGGCGACCCGGCTGTGGTCGGAGCCCGGCGGCCCGCACTACGGCTCCCCGGACAAGGAGCCCGCGGTCCGGCTGCGGGTGCTGGAGGACGCGGGCCGGGTCGGGGTGCCGTTCACCACGGGCGTGCTGATCGGGATCGGCGAGGACCTGGCCGAGCGGGCCGACGCGCTGTTCGAGATCCGGCGCATCTCTCGGGAGTACGGGCACATCCAGGAGGTCATCGTCCAGAACTTCCGCGCCAAGCCGGACACCGCGATGCGCGCGATGCCGGACGCGGAGCTGGGCGAGCTGGCCGCCACGATCGCCGTCGCCCGCCTGGTGCTCGGCCCGAACGCGCGGATCCAGGCCCCGCCGAACCTGGTGGACGGCGAGTTCGCGCTGCTCCTGCGCGCCGGGATCGACGACTGGGGCGGGGTCTCGCCGCTGACCCCGGATCACGTGAACCCCGAGCGCCCGTGGCCGCACCTGGACGAGTTGGCCGCCCGGTCCCGGGAGGCCGGGTTCACGCTGACGGAACGCCTGACGATCTACCCGCCGTACCTGTCGGGGAGCTGGCTCGACCCCCGGCTGGCCGGGCACGTCGCGGCCCTGGCCGACCCGGAGTCCGGGCTGGCCGACCCGGACGCGCTCCCGGTGGGCCGGACCTGGCAGGAGCCGGACGGCGGCTGGGAGTCCTCGGGGCGCACGGACCTGCACGTGGCCGTCGACACCACGGGCCGCACCGCCGACCGCCGCACGGACTTCGACGAGATCTACGGGGACTGGGCGGCGGTGGGGGCTTCGGCCCGCGAGGGCATGGCGGCCAATGCGGGCGCGGCCCCCGAGGCAGGCACGGTCCCCGCCGCGGGCACCGACGGCGCCGGCACCGTCCCCGCCGCGGGCACCGTCCCCGGGCCCCGGCCCGGCAACGCCCGGATCGGGGCCCCCGCCACCCGCCTGGGCGACCTCAGCGCCGCCCTGGCCCTCGCCGCCACCGACCCCGCCGCCCTCCTGACCCGCGACGACCTGGCCCTCGCCCTGTTCACGGCGGACGGCCCGGCCCTCGACGAGCTGTGCCGCACCGCCGACGCCGTCCGCCGCGACACCGTCGGCGACGACGTCACCTACGTGGTCAACCGCAACATCAACTTCTCGAACGTCTGCTACGTCGGCTGCCGGTTCTGCGCCTTCGCCCAGCGCGAGCGGGACGCCGACGCGTTCCGGCTCAGCGTGGCCGAGGTGGCGGCCCGCGCGGCGGAGGCGGCGGCGGACGGGGCGACCGAGGTCTGCGTCCAGGGCGGTATCGACCCGAAGTTGCCGGTATCGGTCTACGCTGACCTGGTCCGGGGCATCAAGGCCGCGGTACCGGGGATGCACGTGCACGCGTTCAGTCCGATGGAGATCGTGACGGGAGCGTCGAAGGCCGGCGTGCCGGTCCGGGACTGGCTGACCGGGTTGCGGGAGGCCGGGCTGGACACGATCCCGGGTACGGCGGCGGAGATCCTCGACGACGAGGTGCGCTGGGTGCTGACGAAGGGCAAGCTGCCGGCGTCCGCGTGGGTCGACGTGGTTTCGACCGCGCACGAACTGGGCATCAGGAGTTCGTGCACGATGATGTACGGGCATGTCGACCACCCGGGCCACTGGCTCGGGCATTTTCGTGTCCTCGCGGGCATCCAGGACCGCACGGGCGGCTTCACCGAGTTCGTCGCTCTCCCTTTCGTGCACCAGAACGCGCCGCTCTATCTCGCGGGCATCTCCCGACCGGGTCCGACGATGCGCGACAACCGCGCCGTGCACGCGATGGCACGCCTACTCCTGCACGGCCGCATTCCGAACATCCAGACGTCGTGGGTGAAGCTCGGGGACGCCGGAACAGTGGCCATGTTGAATGGCGGCTGCAACGATCTCGGGGGCACGCTGATGGAGGAGACGATCAGTCGGATGGCGGGTTCGGCGCACGGTTCGGCCAGGACGGTTGCCCAGTTGAGAGCGGTCGCGGAGCTCGCCGGACGCCCGGCGCGGCAAAGGACAACTTTTTACGGTTCCCCCGTAACCCCCTGACGACTGTCTCGTTTCCTACAGTGACGCCGGCCCGCCGGTCTGTTCGCCGTGCCCACTGGTGGTTTGCCCCTTTTCTTGGTACCCCGAAGTTGCGCCTATTTATCAGGTTCGGCTTGACGACGCACGCATTACACGCGTGTAATTTCACGGGGGACACACAATCGTGATGCGGGCCAGGCCTGGCAATTAGGATCAACTACACAAAGACCTTCCGCGTGGGGGGTACGCACCGACCGAAACGTCGGCAGCGAGGAAGGGGGCACGCTGATGGAGGACCAAGAGGTTGTCGCAGACCTCCTGGGGGACGCACCGGAGTGGCAGGAGCACGCACTCTGTGCCCAGACCGACCCGGAGGCGTTCTTTCCAGAAAAGGGTGGCTCGACCAGGGAGGCGAAGCGCATCTGTGGGCGCTGCGAGGTCAAGTCCGACTGCTTGGAGTACGCGTTGTCGAAGGACGAACGTTTCGGGATCTGGGGGGGTCTGTCGGAACGGGAGCGCCGGAAGCTGAAGCGTCAGGCCGTCTAGAACACCGGCGGGCGCGCGGGGATGTCCCGGCGCCCGGGACCGTACACCTATGAGAGTTCTTCGGGGTCAATCCCGAGCAGGTTCGCCAACTGCTCGATCACCACGTTGTTGATCAGGTCGGCGAGGTCGTCCCGGTCCACGGCGCGGAACTCGAGCGGGCGGCGGTAGAGGACGATCCGGGGCGGCACGGCCTGTCGCCCCGGGCGGCCCGGCAGCAGGCGCGCCAGCGGCACCTCGCCGTCCTCCAGGACGTCGGTGTCGTACACGTTGAGGTCCGGGGGGACGTCCTCCACGGCGAACTCGACACCGGCCAGCTCGTCGGCCCAGCGCCGCTCCAGCCCCTCGACCGCGTCGAGGATCAGGTCGTCGAAAATGTCCCGCCGGGTCCGGAACAGTGGGACCGAGGCCGGCACCAGCCGACCTCGGAGTCCGCGTCCTCTTCGGTCCCGATGGTGCCGGGGTGCGCGGGGTGTCTCGTTACTCGGCGGGGGACTACTCACGCCGCCCACACTAGCCCTCCGGAGGCCCGGGGCGGCCCCCTGCCGGCGTGTCGTGGGGGTATCGAGATGACGGGAGCCTGAGAGAGGGGTACCGTGCCGCCGTGAGGTCACCACGGCTGTGTTCCCGTAACGGCTGCCGCGTTCAGGCGGTGGCCACGCTGACCTACGTGTACGCCGATTCGACGGCCGTCGTCGGCCCGCTCGCAGGTGCGGCTGAGCCCCATTCGTACGACCTGTGTGAGCAGCACGCCCGGAGCCTCACCGCGCCCCGGGGCTGGGACCTGGTCCGGCACGAGGGCGACTTCGACCTGCCGCCGCCCACCCCCGACGACCTGGTGGCGCTGGCGGACGCGGTGCGCGAGGCCGGCCGCTCCGACCCCACCCCGCCCCGACCGGACCCGCCGCGCGAGGCCGCGGGCCGCGGCGTCGGCAGGCGCGGTCACCTGAGAGTCATCCCGCCGTCCTGAGCCCCGCCACAGTGGAGCGGCGGTAACGTGACCGGATGCGCATCCTCGCCGTCTCCGGCCCGCATCCCCTGCTCGCCGAGTTCCACGCCGACGTCCTGACCCCCTCGTTCCCGCCGTCGGAGCTGGGCCCGCTCGACGAGCTGGACGGCGCGCACGTCCGGCTCGCGCTCGACGACGACGGCCGGGTGCTGGGCGGCGCGGTCGGCGACTGGGACCCGGAGCTGCGGGTGATGCTCCTGGGCTACCTGGCGCTGCGGCCCGGGATCCGGGGCGGCGGGATCGGCGGCGCGCTGCTGGACGACACCCTGGCCGCCTGGCGGACCGAGCACGACCCGTGCCTGGTGCTCGCCGAGGTGGAGGACCCGGCGGCGCACGCGGGCGCGGTCGCCGAGCACGGCGACCCGGCGGCCCGGCTGCGGTTCTACCGCAAGCGCGGCGCGCGGGCCCTGGACATCCCCTACTTCCAGCCGGCCCTGAGCCCCGAGACCGGCCGGGTGCCGGGGCTGTTCCTGATGGTGCTGCACGCGGCGGCGGAGTTCCGGGCGGGGGAGGACGCGGTGACGGCGGCCCCGGTCCGGTCCTTCATGGAGGGCTACTTCCTGGAGACCGAGGGCGTGGTCCCGACCGACCCCGAGGCGCGGGCCCTGTGGGACGCCCTCGCCGGCCCCACGGTCGCGCTCCGCTAGAAAACCGCGGATCAACACCACTTCCTGGTTACGAGTGGGGGTCCGACCCGCCGCGCATCGGCTCGGCCCCGCCCGGTCGGCCCGGGTCACCCGGCGGCGTGGGCCCGCGCGGCCGACTACGGTATGGGGCGTGGACGCTTACTGTTTCGTCGCCGGCACCCGGGAGAGCACCGCCGAGGCCCTGGAGGTGCGCGCCCCGGGCGACGGCCGCCTGGTCGGCGTGGCCGGCGTACCCGACGAGGGCCAGGTCGAACGGGCGGTCAGCGCGGCGGCAGCGGCGGCCGGCGCCTGCGCGGACCTGCCCGCCCACGCCCGGGCGGCGGCGCTGGACCACGTGTCCCGCCGGCTCGCCGAGCGCGCGGCGGAGATCGCGGCCCTGATCAGCGCCGAGAACGGCAAGCCGGTCAAGTGGGCGACCGTCGAGGTGGCCCGGGCGGTGTCCACGTTCCGGTGGGCGGCCGAGGAGGCCCGGCGGTTCGGCGGCGACCTGCAACGCCTCGACACGGACCCGGCGGCGACGGGCCGTGCGGCGCTCGTCCGGCGGTTCCCGCGCGGCCCCGTACTGGGGATCGCGCCGTTCAACTTCCCGCTCAACCTGGTCGCGCACAAGGTCGCCCCGGCGATCGCGGTGGGCGCGCCGATCCTCGTGAAGCCGGCCCCCGGTACCCCTCTGACGGCTCTGCTGCTCGGTGAGCTGCTCGCGGAGACCGACCTGCCGGCCGGGGCGTGGTCGGTGCTGCCGGTGCCGAACGACCGGATGCCGGCCCTGGTCGCCGACCCCCGGCTGCCCGTGGTGAGCTTCACCGGCTCCGGGCCGGTCGGCTGGGGGATCGCCGACGCGGTGCCCCGCAAGCACGTCACCCTCGAACTCGGCGGCAACGCGGCGGCCGTGGTCTGCGCGGACTGGCCCGACCTGGCCCAGGCCGCAAGTCGGGTCGCGCTGTTCGGCAACTACCAGGCCGGCCAGAGCTGCATCGCCGTCCAGCGGGTGTTCGTCGACCACTCCGTGTTCGACACCTTTTGCTCGCTGTTGGTCGACGCCGTCGGCGCCCTGGACTTCGACACCGAGGTCGGCCCCGTGATCAACGACGCGGCGGCCGACCGGATCGAGTCCTGGATCGGCTCCTCCGGCGGCCGGGTGCTCGTCGGCGGCGGGCGGGACGGCCGGCGGGTGCAACCCACCGTGATCGTCGACGCGGACCCGAAGGCCGAGGTGAACAGCGAGGAAATCTTCGGCCCCGTGCTCGTGGTCGCGCCGTTCCAGACGGTGGAGGAGGCGTTCGCGCTGGTCAACGACTCGCAGTACGGGTTGCAGGCCGGGGTGTTCACCCGGGACCTGCCCACGGCGTTCGCGGCGCACCGGGCCCTGGCGGTCGGGGGCGTGATCGTCGGGGACGTGCCCAGTTTCCGGGCCGACCAGATGCCCTACGGCGGGTCGAAGGGCTCCGGGGTGGGCCGGGAAGGGGTGCGCAGCGCGATGGAGGACTACACGGAGCAGCGGGTCCTCGTCCTGGCCGCGTTGTAGGCACCTCAGGCCTTCGGCTGGCGCCTCAGTCCTTCGGATGGTGTCTCGGGTAGGCTGCCCTTTCGGTACTTTCAGCACCCGTTAGGAGCGCAGCCGGTGGCTGACCTGGCCAGCATCGTCAAGGCGTACGACGTCCGGGGCACGGTCCCGGACCAGCTCAACCCGGAGGTGGCCCGCGCGATCGGCGCGGCGTTCGTCCAGGTTCTGTCCGCCGACGGCCCCGTCGAGAGAATCGTCGTCGGGTACGACATGCGCCCGTCGTCGCCCGAGCTGGCCGCCGCGTTCGCCGCCGGGGCCACGGCGCTCGGCGCGGACGTCGTCGACGCGGGCCTGTGCTCGACCGACCAGCTGTACTTCGCCTCCGGTTCGCTGGACATCCCGGGCGTGATGCTGACCGCGAGCCACAACCCGGCGCAGTACAACGGGCTGAAGATGTGCCGCAAGGGCGCCAAGCCGATCGGGCAGGACACCGGCCTGACCGCCATCCGCGACGCCGCCCAGGCGATCCTCGACGGCGCGGACATCGTCCCCGTCGAGCGGCCCGGCGTCGTGGCGAAGCAGGACCTGCTGACTCAGTACGCGGGCTACCTCAACGCCCTGGTCGACCTGTCCGGCAGCCGGCCGCTGAAGGTCGTCGTGGACGCTGGCAACGGCATGGCCGGGCACACCATCCCGGCCGTGTTCGGCAAGGACCTGCCCCTCGACGTCGTCCCGATGTACTTCGAGCTCGACGGCACCTTCCCGAACCACGAGGCCAACCCGTTGGAGCCGGCCAACCTGGTCGACCTGCAGAAGCGGGTCGTCGCGGAGGGTGCCGACATCGGCCTCGCGTTCGACGGCGACGCCGACCGGTGCTTCTTCGTCGACGCGGCCGGCGCCCCGGTGTCCCCGAGCGCGGTCACCGCCCTCGTCGCGGTCCGCGAGCTGGCCAAGGCCCCGGGCGCCACGATCATCCACAACCTGATCACCTCGCGCGCCGTGCCGGAGATCGTGGCCGAGAACGGCGGCGTCCCGGTCCGGACCCGGGTCGGGCACTCCTTCATCAAGGAGGAGATGGCGAAGACGGGTGCCGTGTTCGGCGGCGAACACTCGGCGCACTACTACTTCAAGGACTTCTGGGGCGCCGACACCGGCCTGCTCGCCGCCCTGCACGTGCTCGCCGCGCTCGGCGAGACGGACGCCCCGCTGTCGGAGCTCGGCGCCCGCTACGAGCGCTACGCCGCCTCCGGCGAGATCAACTCCACTGTGGCCGACCAGGCCGCGAAGGTCGCCGAGATCGCCGCGACGTACGCCGAGGCGGAGACCGACACCCTCGACGGCCTGACGGTGTCGCTGCCCGACGGCGCGTGGTTCAACGTCCGGGCCTCGAACACCGAGCCCCTGCTCCGCCTGAACGTCGAGGCCCCCACCGCCGAGCGGATGGCCCAGGTGCGGGACGAGGCTCTCGCAATCATCCGCCGCTGACAAGGAGTCTGAGGAACACCATGGCGCTTGACCCCGCACTGCTCGACATCCTCGCGTGCCCGGACACCCACCACGCCCCGCTGACCCTCGACGAGGCGGCGGCCACCCTGACCTGCACCGAGTGCGGGCTGGTCTTCCCGATCCGGGACGGCATCCCCGTCCTGCTGCTGGACGAGGCCGCCCGCCCGGCCGGTGACGGGCAGTGAACCCGCTCGACGGTTCGGCCGGGGTCAAGGGCCACCGGCACATCGACGAGGCGCTGCTCGACGACGCCGACGGCCTGGCCGCCGCCGACTCCGGCAAGATGCTGCTCGCCGTCGCGGGCGCGGGCGCGCAGCTCCGTGAGGTCGCGGCGCTGGCCAGCGAGATCAACCTGTCCGGGCTCGCCGACGAGGGCCGCCCCCGGGCGGTCGTGATCGCCGGTCTCGGTACGGCCGGGCGGACCGGGGACGTGCTGTCCACCGTCGCCGGGCCGCGCTGCCCCGTGCCGATCATCCAGCACGGCGGCGCACCCGGTTGGCTCAGCGCCAGCGACGTGGTCATCGCGATCTCCGCGTCCGGCCGCAGCCCCGAGGCCCTCGCCGCCGCCGACTCCGCCGCCAAGCGGGGCGCACGGCTGGTCGCCATCGGCGCGCCCGACAGCGAACTGCAGGCGATGGCCGAGCGGGCCCGCGCGCCGTTCATCCCGGTGCCCCGGCGCGGTCCGGCCATGGTCAGCCTCTGGGCCCTGACCGTGCCCGTGCTGCTCGCCGGCCGGGCGCTGGGCCTGGTCCGGATCGCCGAGGCCGACTTCGCCGAGACCGCCGCGCGGCTGGACGCGGAGGCCGAGCGCTGCCGGCCGGCCGCCGAGTCGTTCACCAACCCGGCCAAGTCGCTGGCGTTGGACCTGGCGAACTCCGTACCCATCGTCTGGGGTTCCTCCGCTCTGGCCGCCGCCGGGGCCCGCCGGGTCGCCGACGTGCTCTCCGCCAACGCCCGCTACCCCGCGATGGCGGACTCCCTGATGGAGGCCAACCGGGGCCGGGTCGGCCTGCTCGACGGCGTGTTCGGCGGCCTCGCCGAGGGCCAGCGCGACATCTTCGCCGACCCGTCCGACGAGCCCGACCCGACCCGGCTGCGGATCCTGCTGCTCCGCGACGGCGGCCTCGACACCGAGGACGGCGCGTCGGAGACCCCCGCGATCGACGAGCGCCGGGCGCACGCGGTCGAACGGCTCGCCGAGCGGCGCGGTGTGCGCTGCACGGTGCTGCGCGCCGAGGGCGGCTCGCCCCTGGAGCGGCTGGCGTCGCTGGTCGCCGTCCCCGATTTCGCATCGATCTACCTGGCGCTGGCGCACGGGCTCGACCCGCTGGCCGTCCCCGCCGTGTCGGAAATGAAGGAGCTTTCGGCCACATGAGTTCTGAAGGCGGCACCAAGGCCGTCGTCGCCGCGCTGTTCGCGAACCTGGGTATCGCGGTCACGAAGTTCGTCGCCTACGGACTGACCATGTCCTCCTCGATGCTCGCGGAGGCCATCCACTCGGTGGCCGACTCGGGCAACCAGGTGCTGCTGCTGGTCGGGGGCAAGCGCGCGCAGCGGGCCGCGACCCCCCAACACCCGTTCGGGTACGGCCGGCAGCGCTACATCTACGCGTTCATCGTGTCGATCGTGCTGTTCAGCGTCGGTGGCCTGTTCGCGCTGTACGAGGCGTACCACAAGTTCCACGACCCCCAGCCGATCACGGCGTGGAAGTGGGTGCCGGTCACGGTGCTGGTGGTCGCGATCGTCCTGGAGAGCCTGTCGTTCCGGACGGCGATCCGGGAGTCGCGCGGGCCGAAGGGCAACGCCACCTGGGCGCAGTTCGTCCGCCGGGCCCGGGTGCCGGAGCTGCCGGTCATCCTGCTCGAAGACCTCGCGGCCCTCGTCGGCCTCGTGCTCGCGCTGTTCGGCGTGAGCATGACCCTGATCACCGGGGAGGGGATCTGGGACGCGATCGGTACCGGCCTGATCGGTGTGCTGCTCGTCATCGTGGCGATCGTGCTCGCCATCGAGATGAACAGCCTGCTGATCGGCGAGTCCGCCACCGAGGAGGACCAGGCCCGGATCGTCACGGCGATCACGACCGGTGATGAGGTGGAGCGGGTCATCCACATGAAGACCCTGCACCTGGGGCCGGAGGAGTTGCTGGTCGCGGCGAAGGTCGGGATCCGGCACGACAGCACGGCCGACCAGATCGCCAAGGGCATCAACGCCGTCGAGGCCAGGATCCGGGAGGCCGTCCCGACCGCCAGGGTGATCTACATCGAACCGGACATCTACCACGCGGAGCGGTGATGGAACGCCTGACGGGCGTGATCCGCCCCTACGCCTGGGGCTCCCGGCACGCGCTGGCCACCCTCCAGGGCCGGCCGGTGCCGAGTGAGGGGCCCGAGGCGGAGTTCTGGCTCGGGGCGCATCCGGGGGACCCGTCGGCGTTGGACCGGGGCCGGCTCGACGAGCTGATCGCGGCGGACCCGGTCGGGGTGCTGGGGGAGGAGTCGGCGGCCGAGTTCGGCCCCCGGCTGCCGTTCCTGTTCAAGGTGCTGGCGGCCGAGGAGCCGTTGTCGTTGCAGGCGCACCCGGACGCCGCGCACGCCGCGGCCCGGTACGCCGAGGGCAACGTCAACTATGTGGACGACCAGCACAAGCCCGAGATCCTGGTGGCGCTGGCCCCGTTCGAGACGCTGTGCGGCTTCCGGGAGCCGGGCGTGACCGCCGACCTGCTCGCGGGGGTGCCCGCCCTGGCGAAGGCCGTGGAGCTGCTCCGGGCCGGGGACCTGCGCGGGGCGGTGGAGTTCCTGCTGACCTCCCCGCCGGGGCTGGTCGCCGAGGTGCTGGCCGGCGGGCTGCCGGCGGAGCAGCGGGCGTTGGTGGGGCACCTGGCGGACCGGTACCCGGGGGATCTGGGCGCGCTGGTCGCCCTGCTGCTCAACCACGTGGTGCTGGAGCCCGGCCAGGCGATCTTCATGCCGGCGGGGAACCTGCACGCCTACATCCGGGGGATGGGCGTGGAGCTGATGGCCGCGAGCGACAACGTGCTGCGCGGCGGGCTGACCCCGAAGCGGGTGGACGTGCCGGAGCTGCTGGACGTGCTGCGTTTCGAGGCGCTGGCCGATCCGGTGGTCCGCTCGGTGCCGGTGTCGCCGGGGCTCGAGGCGTGGCCGGTGCCGGTCCGCGAGTTCGCGCTGTACAGGGCGACGGTGTCCGACACGCCGGTGGAGCTCGACGCGCCGGGGCCGCGAATTATTTTGTGCACCTCCGGACGGGTCACCGCGAACGGGCTCGAACTGGCCCGGGGCGAGGCCGGTTTCGCGACCGCGACCGAGGGTCCGATTGTCATGACCGGTCATGGTGAGGCATACCTCGCGGCAGTCGCTCGATAGGGCTTTTTTGCCCATGACAAGAGTGTTATTTCCGGATTGCGCTTGACCTCACCTCACCCGTGTGTGACGATCGAAATACGCAACGTCACGACTGAGGGGTTCGCGACGTGCGGGGAATGCAAACCGGGGGGAAGTGGGGGACGGCCACCAAGCGGCGGCCGTTCCGCACGTTGTGCGCCCGATCAGTGACGCAGATGACAGGGCGCACGGGTGTGCGAAGGCGGAAACGCCCCTCAGCGAGCTACGGTCTACCAGTGCGTGATGGCTTCTGGATCGAGCCCGGTGTCCCCCTGCCCGACCTGAGGCAGGGCACCACCCGGCCTCTGCTCGTCGGCGTCGTGGCGATCTCCGCAGGGAGAGCGTTCCTACAGCGCAGACTCGGCGACCACCCCGCGTTCCCCGGCGCTCTGGACGTGATCACGGGCTTCCCGCACCCCGGCGAGTCCATGGTCGGCGCCATCGCCCGGCTCGTCGCCGAGGAGACCGGCTGGCAGATCCGCCGGGTCGTGTCCTGCGCGGGCTTCACCACGTGGCGTACCCCGGCGGGCGAGCTCGTCGAGACGGAGTACGCGGTGGAGGTCGCCGGCGCCCTCCGCCAGCCGAAGTCGGACTGGCCGGTCCGCGACTACTTCACCTGGGCCGGATGTGACGAACTCGACGTCTTCGCCGGACTGGGCGATCGTGGGGCATATCTGCGCAGCGTCGCCGACCGCGCGTTGCGTGACGTGGCCAACGCCCCGGACCGCCCTATCCCGTTTCCCGGGGATCCCCTCCACAACAGCTACCGCTAGTGTTGATGGCTGATGCGTAGCCGCGCGATGAAAGGGAATCCATGACGCTCGCCTCCGGGGACTACAAGGTCGCCGATCTGAAGCTCGCAGCCTTCGGCCGCAAGGAAATCCAGCTCGCCGAGCACGAGATGCCGGGCCTGATGGCGATCCGCGAGGAATTCGCCGCCACCCAGCCGCTCGCCGGCGCCCGGATCGCCGGGTCGCTGCACATGACGATCCAGACCGCGGTGCTGATCGAGACCCTGACCGCCCTCGGCGCGGACGTCCGCTGGGTCAGCTGCAACATCTTCTCGACCCAGGACCACGCGGCCGCGGCGATCGTCGTCGGCCCGAACGGCACGGTCGACGCCCCCGCCGGCGTCCCGGTCTTCGCCTGGAAGGGCGAGACCCTGGAGGAGTACTGGTGGTGCACGGAGCAGCTCTTCAACTTCGCTGACGGCCAGGGCCCGAACATGATCCTGGACGACGGCGGCGACGCCACCCTCCTCGTGCACAAGGGTCGCGAGTTCGAGCTGGCCGGCGCCGTGCCGGCGACCACGGACGCCGACTCCGAGGAGTACACGGTCATCCTCGACACCCTGCGCCGCTCGCTCGCCGAGAGCCCGGACCGGTGGACGAAGATCGCCGCCGGCATCAAGGGCGTCACCGAGGAGACCACGACCGGCGTGCACCGCCTGTACGAGATGCAGCGGAACGGCGAGCTGCTCTTCCCGGCGATCAACGTCAACGACGCGGTCACCAAGTCGAAGTTCGACAACAAGTACGGCTGCCGGCATTCGCTGATCGACGGCATCAACCGCGCCACCGACGTGCTGATCGGCGGCAAGGTCGCGGTCGTGGCCGGCTACGGCGACGTCGGCAAGGGCTCCGCGGAGTCGCTGCGCGGCCAGGGCGCCCGGGTCATCGTGACCGAGGTCGACCCGATCTGCGCGCTGCAGGCGGCGATGGACGGCTACCAGGTCACCACCCTGGAGGACGTCGTCGCGACCGCCGACATCTTCATCACCACGACCGGCTGCTACGACGTCATCACCGCCGAGCACATGTCGCAGATGAAGCACCAGGCGATCGTCGGCAACATCGGCCACTTCGACAACGAGATCGACATGGCCGGCCTGGCCAAGATCCCGGGCATCGTCAAGGAGGAGGTCAAGCCCCAGGTGCACACCTGGACCTTCCCCGACGGCAAGTCGATCATCGTGCTCTCCGAGGGCCGGCTGCTCAACCTGGGCAACGCCACCGGGCACCCGAGCTTCGTCATGTCCAACTCGTTCAGCGGCCAGACGATGGCGCAGATCGAGCTGTTCACGAAGCTCGACCAGTACCCGATCGGCGTCTACACCCTGTCGAAGGCGCTGGACGAGAAGATCGCCCGGCTGCACCTCGGCGCGCTCGGCGTCAAGCTGACCGAGCTGCGCAAGGACCAGGCCGAGTACCTGGGCGTGCCGGTCGAGGGCCCGTACAAGGCGGACCACTACCGCTACTAGGCATTCGGGTGCCGAAATCGGGCGCCGAATAAGAAGACGGTAAATACCCGAGAGAGCCGCGCCACATCGGCGCGGCTCTCTTTGCCTGCCCTCACGCTGGGCGTTAAGGTGTGCCTGCCCTTAGTAAGGACTGCCTAGCCCACCGTGGAGTCCGCCGCGTGAACGCGATCCTGCCCAGCTTCCTGATCGGCCTCCGCGAGGGGCTGGAAGGCACGCTCGTGGTCAGCATCCTCATCGCGTACCTGGTGAAGGCGAAGCGCTCCGACCGGCTGCCGCACGTGTGGGCCGGGGTGGTCGCGGCCCTGCTGCTGTCGGTCGGCGCGGGCGCGCTCCTGGAGTACACGGGGACGGCGCTCGGCTCGAAGCGCGAACTGTACGAGGCGGTCACCTCCGTCGTCGCCGTCGGCTTCGTCACCTGGATGATCTTCTGGATGCGCCGGACCGCGCGCAGCCTCAAGGGCGAGCTCACCGGCAAACTCGACGAGGCCCTGAAGATGGGTACGTTCGCCGTCGTCGCGATGGCGTTCCTCGCGGTCGTCCGGGAGGGCCTGGAGACCGCGCTGTTCTTCATCGCCGCCGCGCGCGGGGCCGGCGAGCAGGCCGGGCCGCTGATCGGCATCGCCGCCGGGGTCGCGACGTCGGTGGTGCTCGGCGCGCTGCTGTACCGGGCGGCGCTGCGGATCAACCTGACCCGGTTCTTCTTCTGGACCGGGCTCGCGCTCATCTTCGTCGCGGCCGGCATCTTCAAGTACGGCTTCCACGACTTCCAGGAGGCCGGGGTCCTCGGCGGGCTGAACACCTACGCCTTCGACATCACCGGCTGGTACGACCCGACCGCCTGGTACGCGGCCCTGCTCTCCGGGCTGGTCAACTTCACCCCGCAGCCGACGGTCGTGGAGACGGTCGCGTGGCTCGCGTACCTCGTACCCGTGTTGACTGTTTTTCTCTGGCCCGCCCCCGTCGCGGCCCCGTCCACCAAGAACGAAGGAGCACGTCTGTGACGCGCGTCAACCGGATCACCGCACTGGCCGCGGCCAGCCTCGTCGTCGGGGCCGGTCTCGCCGGCTGCTCGTCGGACGACAAGAAGGACGCCAAGGCCGGCGGCCCGATCGCGGTCACCGCCACGGACAAGGAGTGCAAGGTCGCGAAGACCGAACTCGCCTCCGGTACCCACACCTTCGCCATCCAGAACAGCGGCAGCAAGGTCACCGAGTTCTACGTGTACGCCACGGGCGACCGGGTGATCGGCGAGGTCGAGAACATCGCGCCCGGCCTGAAGCGCGAACTGATCGTCGAGCTGGCCGCCGGCAGCTACGAGGCGGCGTGCAAGCCCGGCATGATCGGCTCCGGGGTGCGCAGCACGCTCAAGGTGACCGGCGAGAACAAGCCGCTGACCGACGACGCCGCGCTGGCCGCCGCGACCGCGAGCTACCAGAAGTACATCCAGAGCCAGACCGGCGCGCTGATCACCAAGACCGGCGAGTTCGTCGACGCGGTCAAGGCCGGCGACGCGGAGAAGGCCAAGGCGCTGTTCCCGATCGCCCGGACCTACTGGGAGCGGATCGAGCCCGTCGCGGAGATCTTCGGCGACCTCGACCCGGCGATCGACGGCCGCGAGGACGCGCTGGAGCCCGGCCAGGAGTGGACCGGCTTCCACAAGCTCGAAAAGGACCTCTGGGACACCAAGGACATCTCCAAGTCCGGCCCGGTCGCCGACAAGCTGCTCGCCGACGTGAAGCTGATCGTGGAGAAGGCCAACAGCGAGGTGCTGTCCCCGGTCCAGCTCGCCAACGGCGCGAAGGAGCTCCTCGACGAGGTCGCGACTGGCAAAATCACGGGTGAGGAGGACCGCTACTCGCACACCGACCTGTGGGACTTCGCGGCCAACCTCGAGGGCTCCAAGGCCGCCATCGCGGCGCTGCGCCCGGTGCTCGAGAAGAAGGACGCAGCCCTGGTCAAGACGCTGGACGAGCAGTTCGCCGCCGCCGAGGCCGCGCTGAACAAGCACCGCGACGGCGATGGCTGGAAGTTCCACGACAAGCTGTCCAAGGACGACCTGAAGACGCTCTCCGACGCGATCAACGCGCTCGCGGAGCCGATCAGCAAGGTCGCCGCCGTGGTCGTGAAGAAGTAGTACGGGAGGCCTGCGATGACCAAACGGCGCACGGTACTCGGCGCGGCCAGCCTCGGGATCGCCGGCGTGGCGATCGGCGCGGTGGCCGGTGACATGGCCTCCGACTCGCCGTCGGTAGCCGCGGCCTCCACGTCGGACCCGGTGGCGTTCCACGGCGAGCACCAGGCCGGGATCGTCACCCCGGCCCAGGACCGGCTGCACTTCGCGTCCTTCGACGTGATCACCAAGAAGCGCTCCGACCTGATCGAGCTCATGAAGGACTGGACGAAGGCCGCCCGGCGGATGACCGCCGGGCGCGACGCCGGCCAGTACGGGGCGACCGGCGGGCCCGGCGAGGCTCCGCCGGACGACACCGGCGAGGCCCTCGGGCTGCCCCCGGCCGGGCTCACCCTGACCATCGGGTTCGGCGGCACGCTGTTCCGGACCTCCGACGGGGTCGACCGGTTCGGGCTGGCCGACCGGCGACCGGCCGCGCTCGCGGACATCCCGCGGCTGCCGGGCGACGCGCTCGAAGCCGCCATCTCCGGCGGGGACATCTGCGTGCAGGCCTGCTCGTACGACCCGCAGGTCGCGGTGCACGCCATCCGCAACCTGGCCCGGATCGGGTTCGGCAAGGTCACCATCCGCTGGTCGCAGCTCGGCTTCGGCCGCACGTCGTCCACCAGCACCACGCAGGCCACGCCCCGCAACCTGATGGGCTTCAAGGACGGCACCCGCAACCTCAAGGCCGAGGACGGCAAGGTCCTCGCCGAACAGCTGTGGGTGCAGCCCGGCGACGGTACGGCATGGATGACCGGCGGCAGCTACGTGGTCACCCGCAGGATCCGGATGCACATCGAGACCTGGGACCGCACCTCGCTCGACGAGCAGGAACAGATCATCGGCCGGCACAAGGGCAACGGGGCGCCGCTCGGCAAGCGGGCCGAGTTCGACGAGCCGGACCTGGCCGCCAAGGACATGGCCGAGGACGCGCACGTCCGGCTCGCGCACCCCGACAGTCACGGCGGGGCGCAGCTGCTGCGGCGCGGGTACAACTTCGTGGACGGGTCCGACGGGCTCGGCCGGCTCAACGCGGGGCTGTTCTTCATCGCGTACCAGCGGGACGCGCACAAGCAGTTCGTGCCGGTGCAGCGGTTGCTGGCGCAGAAGGACACGCTGAACGAGTACATCAAGCACACGTCGAGCGCCTTGTTCGCGTGCCCGCCCGGGGTGCGCGACGAGAACGACTACTGGGGTTCCGCGCTGTTCGCGTGACCTGTGGTGTGCGGAGCCGGGGCCCGGGTGGTCCCGGCTCCGGCGTGTCCGGGCCGGGGAGCTGGCGCGGGGCCCGGGCTCAGACCGTCGGCGCGTACTCCTCGCGCGACTCCCGCACGATGTCCCCCGTCTCGCCCCGGGCCGCCGCGCGCGAACCGAGCGCGAACACGTACACCAGGAAACCGCCCCAGACTCCCGCGCCGATCAGGATCCGGGCGACGGTCGGCAGCCCCGACGGGGTCACGAACGCCTCCACCCCGGCGCTGACCAGCAGCACCACGACCAGGCCGACGGCGACGGTCATCGCGGCCCGGGTGGTCTCCGCCAACGACCGGGACCGGGTCAGCCCCGGGCCGGGCGCGATCCACGACCAGCCGATCCGCAGGCCCACCCCGGCGGCCACGAACACGGCGGTCAGCTCCAGCAGGCCGTGCGGGGCGAGCAGGCCGAAGAAGAGTTCGCCCCGGTCGTGGCTGATCATCACCCCGCCGGAGACGGCCAGGTTGAGCAGGTTCGTCCAGAGCATGTAGAAGACCGGGACGACGAGTACGCCCGAGGCCAGGCACAGGGCGGCCACCCACGCGTTGTTCGTCCACACCTGGAACGCGAAGTCCTGGGCGGGGTGCTCGGAGTAGTAGTTCTCGAAGTCGTGGTCGACCAGGCTGCTGATCTGCCCCTCGGACATCAGTGCCCGCTGGGTCTCCGGGTGCCCGGCGACGTAGGCCATCAGGAGCAGCCACACCCCGGTGAACGCCAGGCCCACGGTGATCCACCAGGCGCGGGCCCGGTAGACGGTCACCGGGAAGGACACCGTGAAGAACCGGCCCACCTCCGACCAGCGGAACCGGTGCGAGCCGGTGATCGCGGCCCGGGCGGCCAGGACCAGCTGGGACAGCCGGGCGAGCAGCACCGGGTCGGGGGTGCGGCTGCGGACGACGGAGAGGTGGGTCGTGGCCCGCTGGTACAGCGCGATCAGCTCGTCGGCCTCCTCGGCGGACAGCTTCCGCCGCCGGGTCAGGTACTCCAGCCGCTGCCACTGACCACGGTGTTCGGCCACGTAGGCATCGAGATCCACCGCGACAGGGTAGCGTGCACCCCGTGCCGGAGAATGCCCCTCGCCTCGTCAGCGGCGAGGCCGTGGAGCTGGATGTCCGGATTGCTCGGATTGGTTCGCGTGCCCTCGCGCTCATGCTCGACGTACTCGTCCAGGCGGTGTTCGCGGGCTTCCTCGCCATCGTCGCGATCCCGGCCCTGTCCGCCGGAGAGGCGGCCGCCGCCGGGGCCTACATCCTCGGCTTCGTGCTGGTCTTCGTCGTCCTGCCGGTCACCGTCACCCTGCTGACCCGGGGCCGTTCCGTGGGCAAGCTCGCCCTCGGCCTCCGGGTGGTCCGCGACGACGGCGGCCCGATCACGTTCCGGCACGCGCTCACCCGCACCCTGGTGGGCGTCGCGGTCGAGTGGCCCGGGATCGCCCTGCCGGCCGGCCTGTGGGTGATGCTCGTGCACCCGCAGGGCAAGCGGATCGGGGACCTGGCGGCCGGCACGTTCGTCATCCACGACCGGGCCCCGGCGCAGTGGGGCTGGGTGCCGCCGATGCCGCCCGCCCTCTCCGGCTGGGCCCGCAACCTCGACCTGTCCGGCCTGCCCGACGACCTCGCGCTGGCCGTGCGGCACTACCTGGCCCGGAACCGGAGCCTGCGGATCGACGCGCGCCAGCGGCTCGGGTTCGCGCTGGCCGCCGAGGTGACGGCCTGCACGACGCCGCCCCCGCCGCCGAACACCCCCGGGTGGGCGTACCTGGCGGCGGTGCTGGCGGAGCGGAACCGGCGGGCGGCGGGGCGGCTGGTGGCGGCGCGGGCGGCTTCGGCGCAGGTGTGGCCGGATCTGGCGCGGCAGTCGGCGGCGTGGGGTCGGCGGGCGTCGGCTCCGCTGCCGGCGGTGCGGACTGCGCTGGTGCGGCCGAGCGCGCCCGGGGCCTGACCCCGCACTCCGGGTACGTCGTCCGGCCTACAGCCTGCCCTGGGCCTTCAACGTCAGATACAGATCCGCCACGGCCGGCGCGTACCGGTCCGCCGGCGCGTCCACCACGTGCACCCCGTGCTTGCGCAGCACCGCCACGACCCGCCGCCGCTCCGCGAGGGTCCGCTCGGCGGCCGCCGCCGCGTACAGCGCCTCGGCCGACCCGCGCCCGGCGGCCATCTCGTCCACGACGGGATCGTGCACGGCGGCCAGGACGACGGTGTGCCGGGCGGTGAGCCGGGACAGTACGGGCATCAGGCCCTCGCCGAGCGCGCCCGGTTCCAACGCGGTGAACAGCACGACCAGGGCGCGCTTGCGTTCCCGGCGGAGGATCTCGGCCACGACCAGCCCGAAGTCCGTCTCGACCAGGGCCGGTTCGAGCGGGGCCATGGCCTGCACCATCTTCGGCAGCAGGGTGGCCTTGTTGGCGCCCTCGACGGCGGCCCGCACGGCGGTGTCGACGGCGAGCAGGTCGACCCGGTCGTCGGCCCGGACGGCGAGCGCGGCGAGCAGCAGGCACGCGTCGAGGGCGGCGTCGAGGCGGGGCGCGTCGCCGATCCGGGCGGCGGAGGTGCGGCCGGTGTCCAGGACGCACAGCACCCGGCGGTCGCGCTCGGGCCGCCAGGTCCGGACGACCACGGACTCGCGCCGCGCGGTGGCCCGCCAGTCGATGGAGCGGACGTCGTCGCCGACCACGTACTCGCGGAGGGCGTCGAACTCGGTGCCCTGGCCCCGGCCCCGGGTGACCACGTTGCCGTCGAACACCCGCAGCCGGGACAGCCGTTCGGGCAGGTGGCGGCGGGACGTGAACGGCGGGAGCACCCGCACGGTCCACGGGGCGGCGAGGGTGCGGGACTGGAGGTAGGCGAACCGGAGCGGCCCGTAGGACCGCAGGGTCACCCGGGCGGCGGACCGGTCCCCGCGCCGGGTGGGCCGCAGGTCGAGTTCGATCCGGCAGCTCTCGCCGGGCGGCAGCACGAACTCGTACGGCCGGTCGGGGGTG
This sequence comes from Longispora urticae, assembly GCF_053902585.1. Classification (NCBI taxonomy): domain Bacteria; kingdom Bacillati; phylum Actinomycetota; class Actinomycetes; order Micromonosporales; family Micromonosporaceae; genus Longispora; species Longispora urticae. The sequence goes on along the minus strand of NZ_JAQZSH010000035.1, from coordinate 12,952 downwards.
GCCCCGGCGGACGGCGGCCACGCGTCGCGGAGTTCGGCGCGCAGGTCGGCGACGCCGTTGTTGGTGACGGTCAGGCCCACCGCGCCGGACTCGCCGAGCCGCAGCTGCCGGACGCCGTCGCGGTCGAGCGCGACCCGGGACAGCCGGACCGCGCCGAGCAGGTCGAGGCCGGCCGCGGCGAGGACGAGACCGGTGTAGACGGCGAGGCCGAGCCACGGCGCGGGCCACAGCGGCAGGGACAGGGTGGCCAGCGCCAGCAGAGCCGCCGGGCGCCAGGTGATCATCGCGGGGTGGGGACCGTGGCCAGTACCGCGTCGAGCACGCCGTCCGGGGTGACGCCCTCGAGCTCGACCTCGGGGCGGACCCGGATCCGGTGCCGCAGGGTCGGCCGGGCGAGCGCCTTGACGTCGTCGGGGGTCACGTAGTCGCGGCCGGACAGCCAGGCCCACGCCTTGGACGTGTTGAGCAGGGCCGTGCCGCCCCGGGGCGAGGCGCCCAGTTCCAGCGACGGGGACTGCCGGGTGGCCCGGCACAGGTCGAGGATGTAGCCGAGCACCCCGTCGCTGACCTGGACGGCGCGGACGGCGGCCCGGGCGGCGTCGAGGTCCGCGACGGTGGCCACGGGCTTCACCGAGGACAGGTCGCGCGGGTCGAAGCCCAGGTGGTGGGCCCGGAGCACGGCGAGTTCGGCCTCGCGCCCGGGCAGGGACACGTTGAGCTTGAGCAGGAACCGGTCGAGCTGGGCCTCGGGGAGGGGGTAGGTGCCCTCGTACTCGATGGGGTTCTGGGTCGCGCAGACCACGAACGGGTCCGGCAGCGGCCGTGCGACCCCGTCGACGGAGACCTGGCGCTCCTCCATGGCCTCCAGCAGCGAGGACTGGGTCTTCGGCGGGGTCCGGTTGATCTCGTCGGCGAGCATCAGGTTGGTGAAGACGGGTCCCTCGCGGAACTCGAACTTCGAGCTGTGCGCGTCGTAGATCAGCGAGCCGGTGACGTCGCCGGGCATCAGGTCGGGGGTGAACTGCACCCGCTTGGTGTCGATGGCCATCGCGGCCGCCAGGGTGCGCACCATGAGCGTCTTGGCGACGCCGGGGACGCCTTCGAGCAGCACGTGGCCCCGGCAGAGCAGGGCGATGAGCAGCCCGGTGACGACGGCGTCCTGGCCGAGGACGACCTTGCCGACCTCGGCCTGGAGGTTGGCGAGCGCCTCGCGGGCACCGGGGGCCGAGGGGCCCTCCGGAGCCACGGTGGCCTGCTGGTGGTCAGTCACTGCGTGTCTCCCTGGTGGTGTCTTCCACGAGCTGGTCGATGGCGTCGGCCAGGGTGGTCAGTTCGGCGTCGGATTCGGGGACCGCCCCGTAGAGCAGGTCGTGCACGGCGTCGCCGGCCAGTCCGGTGCGCGCGGCCACGGCGTCGACGATCTCGCCGGACCGGGCCCCGGCGGGCAGGCCGAGGGCGGGCACGAGGCGCAGCCGGGCCTGGGCGCGGACCGCGTCTAGGGCGGGTCCCCGGGCGTGGGCGCGGGCGTAGAGCCGGCCCCGCCCGGTGATGGTCTCGGTGCTGCGCACGACGACGGGCAGCCGTTCGGCGACGGGCGGGCCGAGCCGGCGGGCCCGGGCGAGGACGAGCAGCAGCCCGGCGACGGCGAGCCCGACGAGGGCGGCCCAGAACCAGGGCGGGAACGCGGCCCACAGCGGGTTGGGCGGCTCCTCGGCCTCGGGTTGCGGCGTGCTCTCGGGCCGGGGGCTCGACTTGCCGCCCCCGCCGCCGCCCCCGCCGCCCCGGGTGTCGGGGCCGACGATGTAGCAGGTGTAGGTGGGCTGCGGGGTCCCGGTGCGGGTCGGCGGGACGCTGCACCGCTCCGTGGGGCCGGGCGAGCCGGGCGGCAGGGTCACGCACACGACGCCGGGCACGCCCGGGGTGCCGCAGAGCTGGGGCCGGGGCGGTTCCGGGGGGAGCGTGGGGTCCGGGCTGCGGGACGGCTCGGCGAGGCTGTGCAGGTCGAGCCAGACGATTTTCGGGTACCGGCTGAGCAGCCCCACGGCGAGCCGCGCGTTGTCGTACTCGCCGATCCGCTCGTCGGTGAACGGGTCGGGCGCCCCGACGATGACGAGGTCGCCGCCGAGGTTGCCGGCGATGAGGACGTGGCCGTCGTAGCAGCTCCGGGCCCCGTCGAGCACGTACCGGCTGCGCCCGACCGCCGCCCGGCCGGCCCCGCCGAGGTCGCAGCCCCCGGGCCCGACGACCTCGGTGGCCCAGCGTTCGCCGACGAGCCGGGGCGTGCCCTCGACGGTCTCGGCGGCGACAGCGTCGAGAACGCCCTGGCCGGGCTGGACGAACACGACCCGGGTACTGGACGGCAGGAACGCCATCAGCCGGTAGAAGTCGGGTTCGAGGTACTCGGGCGCGGGCACGAACAGCGTCGCGTCCCCGGCCATGGCGTCGGTGAGGGCGGCCTGCGCGGTGGCGTGCCGGACGACCCGCCGGCCGTCGGCGGTGAGCCGCCGTTGGAGTTCGGATCCGGAGAACCGGTCGGCGCCCTGGGGGGACAGGAACGCGTCGTCGCTGGTGGAGGGCGTGTCGACGGCGTGGAACACGAGAGTGGCCACGACGAGGAGGACGGCGACGATCAGCGGGGCGAACGTCCTCAGTCGGGCCTTCACAGCTTCTCCCCGAGGGTGCGCATCCGGGCGTCCATCTCGGCGGTGGCGGCCCGGTCGCCGTACCAGATGTCGGAGAAGATCCGGGTCGCCTCCCGCAGCGGCGCGTCGGCCGTGGGCAGCGCGGCGCCGGCGGCGGTGGCGAGTTCGGTCACGGTGGAGCCGGGCTGGGGGCTGATCACGCCCCGGTCGGCGAGCCGGCGGATCATGCCCCGGAGCCGCTCGCGCACGGCCTCCCCGTACCGCCCGGCGGCGGCGTACTGGTCGGCGAGGGACAGCAGTACCTCGACGGGGAGTTCGGGCAGCGCGTCGTCGGGGCCCTGGGCGACGTCCTCGATGGTGGGGACCTTCGCGACCTTCGCGGGCTTGGGCCGCCGTCTCCAGGGCCAGCGCGGCCGGGGCCGCCACCGGGCGAGCCGCCGGAACCCGCGCACGACCGCCGCGCCGATCCGCCGGGCGGTGGCCAGCCACTGCCGCCACCAGCGCAGGGCCGCGATCAGGACCAGCGAGCCGAGGATCAGGGCCGCGCACAGGCCGGCGACGCCGCCGGGGAACCAGTCGGCGATGTCCGCGACCAGCGCGGTCCACCACCGGGCGAGCGCGCTCACCGCTTTCGTCCGAGCGGGGTGTGCGACTGGTCCGGGTAGTCCGCGTCCGACGGCATGCGGGTGGGCGGGCGGTAGGAGGCCGGCGGCGGACCGTAGGCCGGGTTCGCGGGGGGCGGCGGGAGGCGGCCGGGGCCGGCCGGGGTCGGGGTCAGCACGTCGTCCACGGACCGCCCCGTCGCCCGGGCCCGGCCGAGTTCGATGTCGAGGCCCTCGACCCGGATCCGGTTCTCCAGGTGCAGGACGACGTCGAGGCAGGCCAGCGCGGGGTACGCGATCCCGTTGACGAGCACCCAGATCCCGGCGGTGACGATCGGGTCGGAGACATCGAACAGCCGGTCGAGCACCGTCTGGGTGGCCGCGGCGACCACGATCCGGATGCCGAGCCACGCGCCGTAGCCGAGGAGCCGGATCATGCCCGCGCGCAGGCTGCCCGCCGTGACCAGCCGGAACGACCGGCCGATCGAGGCGGCGGCGTTGTCGACGGCGGCTACGGGCACCGCGAGGCCGAACAGGGCGTAGACCACGAACCACGGCGCGCCGAGCAGGAAGGCGCCGACCAGGGCGACGAGCGCGACCGCCACGGCGGTGAGCACGGGGCCGACGAGCCTGCCCGGAGTGCCGCCGAGCGCGGTGCGGGCGGCCCGGCCCGCGTACACCGTGAGCAGGCCGATCGCGAGGCTCTCGAAGCCGAGTCCGCAGGCCAGCCAGGGCAGGTAGCTCAGCGGCGCGTCCCAGAACGGCTGGCGGGCGGCCCACAGCGGGGCGAGGGCGCACTGTTCGACGAGGGCGAGGAGCAGGCCGAGGGCGAGCAGGGGCTTCGCCCGGTTGCGGAGGAGGTCGGCGGCGGCGTCGAGGAGCTCACCGACGGCGAGGGGCCGGTCGGGCAGCGCGACGGACCCCACGGCTACCCCCGTTCACCAGAATTGAGCGGCCCTCATCTTGGCACGGGCACGCGAATCGCGCCGTCCCCCGTCCGGGCGGGCGCTCCGGCTCTCCCGAGGTGGACGAGGGGAGGTCTGCGGCCTCAGTTCTCCTTGAGGAAGCACTGCGCCTCGAACGCGGCCGCCTCCTCGTCCCCGGCGCGGATGGCCTCGACGAGCCGGCCGTGGTCCACGTACCCCTCCGGTGTGAGTTCTTCGCCGATCACCCGGTGCAGGCTGGCGCGCAGGGCGGTGCCGAAGTCGGCGTAGAGGTCGGCGAGCACCTTGTTGTGCGCGGTGGCGACGACGATCTCGTGCAGCGCGGAGTCGGCCTCGACGAACGCGGTGGCGTCGCCGGTCGCCCAGATCTCCTCGCGCCGGGCCAGAGCCAGATCCAGAGCTTCGAGATCCTCGGGGGTACGCCGCCGCGCCGCCAACCGCGCCGCCTCCACCTCGAAGGCCCGGCGCACCTCGAGCACGTCGCGGAACTCGGCGTCGGCGATCCGGCGCGCGACGGCCGAGGACAGCTCGCTGGCCGCCCGGACGTAGGTCCCGGAGCCCTGCCGGCAGTCGAGGAGCCCGGCGTGCGAGAGCGCCTTGACGGCCTCGCGGAGTGTGTTGCGGCCCACTCCGAGCTGGGCGGCGAGCTCCGGTTCGGGCGGGATCCGCGCGCCGACGGGCCATTCCCCCTTGGTGATCTGCTCACGGAGCTGGTTGATGACCTGGCCGACCAGCGGAGATCGTGCCGTCGTCTCCAGTGGCATCACACACACTCCCTATCCCAAGTCATCCCATGATTCTACGATTAGCCGTATGACCACGGTAACCGTAGAGCCCAGCAACCGACGCTTCGCGATCGAGGGCACCGGGCTGGTACTCCTCGGGATCGTGCTCGTCGCCCTCAATCTTCGCCCGGCGGTGACCAGTCTGGGAGCGCTGCTCGACGAGGTGCGCGCCGGGCTGCACCTCTCGGGCACCATGGCCGGCCTGATCACCACCCTCCCGGTGCTGTCCTTCGCGGCCTTCGGGTCGATCACGCCCCGGCTGGCCCGCCGGTTCGGGCCGCACCGGATCCTGTCCTCGGCCGTCGCCCTGCTCTCCCTGGGCCTGCTCGCCCGGGCGCTCACCGACTCCGCCTGGGTCTTCTTCGGCACCAGCGCGCTGGCCCTGGCCGGGATCGCCTCGGCCAACGTCCTGCTCCCGGGCCTGGTCAAGCGGCACTTCCCGAACAAGGTCGGCCTGGTCACCGGCGTCTACACCATGACCCTGACCCTCGGCACCGCCATCGCCGCGGCCACCACCGTGCCGATGGCCAACGCGCTCGGCGGCTGGCACTGGGGGCTCGCGGTCTGGGCCGCCGTCGCCGCCGTCGCCGTCCTGCCCTGGCTGCTCCTCCGCCGGCACGACCGGGCCGGCCTGGCCACCACGGTCGCCGCGTCCCCGGTGAAGCCGGCCCGCACGAGGATCGGTTGGGCGCTCGCCGTGTTCTTCGGCGCCCAGTCGCTCAGCGCCTACGTCGTGATGGGCTGGCTGCCCCAGCTCTACCGGGACGCCGGCTTCTCGGCCCAGACCGCCGGTCTGCTGGTCGCCGGGCTGATGGCGATCGGCGTGCCGCTCGCGTTGTTCATGCCCGCGCTCGCCGCGCGCCGGCCCGACCAGCGCCCGGTCGTGCTCGTGCTCGTGACCGCCACCGCCCTCGGCTACCTCGGACTGATCTTCGCCCCGCACGCCGGCGCGCTGCTGTGGACCGTGCTCCTGGCGGTCGGGCAGAGCGCGTTCCCGCTGACCCTGGCGATGATCGGACTGCGCAGCCGGACCCCCGAGGGCACCGTGGCGCTGTCGGCGTTCGCCCAGAGCGCCGGGTACCTTATGGCGGCCGCCGGCCCCATGCTGGTCGGCGCGCTGTACACATCGACGCACAGCTGGTTGCTCCCGCTGGTCTTCCTTCTCGGTATCGTGGTCCTCCAGGGCGCTGTCGGAATGGTGGCCGGCCGGCCCCAGTACCTGGAAGATGCCCGTTTGCGGGATTGATGATCTCAAGGTGATCACTGATCCTTGCCCGGGTACCCTTGGCCGCCCCGAGTAGATGGAAATATGTAACCCATGAGAGCTCGCGTACTGGTGGTCGACGACGACCCGGCACTGGCCGAAATGTTGGGCATCGTGCTGAGGAGTGAGGGTTTCGCGCCCTCCTTCGTCGCCGACGGCGAACGTGCCCTACCGGCATTCCGGGAGGCGCGCCCCGACATCGTGCTCCTCGACCTGATGCTGCCCGGCATGAGCGGCATCGACGTGTGCCGGCTGATCCGCGCCGAGTCCGGCGTGCCGATCGTCATGCTGACCGCGAAGAGCGACACCGTGGACATCGTCCTGGGCCTGGAGTCGGGCGCGGACGACTACGTGGTGAAGCCGTTCAAACCCAAGGAACTGGTCGCCCGGGTCCGGGCCCGGCTGCGGCAGGGCGGGGACAACACGCCCGAGGTGCTCACCGTCGGACCGGTCGGATCCCAGGTGATCATCGACGTGCCCGCGCACACCGTCATCCGGGAGGGCGAGGAGGTCAAGCTCACCCCGCTGGAGTTCGACCTGCTGGTGGCCCTCGCGCGCAAGCCGCGCCAGGTGTTCACCCGCGAGGTCCTGCTCGAGCAGGTCTGGGGCTACCGGCACGCCGCCGACACCCGGCTCGTCAACGTGCACGTCCAGCGGCTCCGCGCCAAGATCGAGCGCGACCCGGAGCGGCCGGAGATCATCCTGACCGTCCGCGGTGTGGGGTACAAGGCCGGCGTCGCATGACATGCGCGTCCTGACAGTCCTGTACGACAGGGGCGCCGCCCAGCTCATCCGGGCCTGGCGGCGCTCCCTGCACTTCCGCGTCGTCTCCGTGACCCTGGTGTCCTCGACGCTGCTCGTCGTGACCTTCAGCTGGCTGCTCGCCTCGCAGATCACCGCCGCGCAGGTCGGCTCCCGGCTCACCGAGGCGCAGAAGCAGCTCGAACAGGGCCGGGCGTACCTGGAGCCGCAGTTCCGGGACCGCAGCGACGCGACCGACCCGGGGCTCAACGGCTTCCTGCGGTACGCGACGGCCCTGCTCGTCCCGGCCGATCCCACCGCGTACTACGTGCTCCTGGAGCCGACCGACAAGAACTTCCTCAAGGCCGTCAAGCCGCAGTCCCCGCAGATCGAGGACACGAAGGCGGCGGAGAACGCGGTGCCCGACGACCTGCGCCGGACGGTCCGGGATTCGAAGAAGAGCGCCTACCAGTACGTGCGGGCCGACCCCGACGGGCGGGGCGAGCGGCCGTTCATCGTGGTGGGTACCAAGATCTACTCGGTGATGGGCGAGTACTCGCTGTTCTACCTCTACCCCCTCGACGAACAGGTGGACTCCGCCGCCTCGGTGCGGACCACGGTCTTCGTCGCGGGGCTGGCCCTCGTGCTGCTCCTCGCGCTGCTGTCCGCCCTGATCACCCACCTCGTGGTCGGCCCGGTCCGGATCGCCGCGCGCACCGCCCAGCGGCTGTCCGCCGGGCTGCTGGACCAGCGGATGGAAGTGCGCGGCGAGGACGACCTTGCGGCGCTCGCCACCAGCTTCAACCAGATGGCCGCCAACCTCCAGCGCCAGATCAACCGGCTGGAGGAGATGTCGCGGCTGCAACGCCGGTTCACCTCCGACGTGTCCCACGAGCTGCGCACGCCGCTGACCACGGTGCGGATGGCCGCCGACATGCTCTTCGCGAACCGCGAGGACTTCGACCCGCTCGCCGCCCGCAGCGCCGAACTCCTCCAGGCCGAACTGGACCGCTTCGAGGACCTGCTCACCGACCTGCTGGAGATCAGCCGGTACGACGCCGGGTTCGCGGTCCTCGACACCGAGGCCGTCGACCTGGTCCCCATCGTGAACCGGGTCGTGGAGCGCCTGCGCCCGCTGGCCGACCGCGCCGACGTCGAACTGCGCACCGTCGTCCCCGACGAGCCCGTCATCGCCGAGGTCGACCCGCGCCGGATCGAACGCGTCCTGCGCAACCTCGTCGGCAACGCCGTCGAGCACGGCGAGGCCCGGCCGGTCGTCGTGACCCTCGCCGACGGCGACGGCGCGGCGGCCGTCACGGTCCGCGACCACGGCATCGGGCTCAACACCGGCGAGGACAAACTCGTGTTCAACCGGTTCTGGCGGGCCGACCCGTCCCGCGCCCGGCAGACCGGCGGCACCGGCCTGGGCCTGTCCATCAGCCTGGAGGACGCCCGGCTGCACGGCGGCTGGCTGGAGGCCTGGGGCGCGCCGCAGCTGGGCGCGCAGTTCCGGCTCACCGTGCCGCTGCGGGCCGGCGACCGGCTGCTGTCCTCCCCGCTGCCCCTCGTCCCCGAGGACGCCGAACCGCGGCTCGGGCCGATCCCGCCCGACGAACCCTCCCGGGGAGTGCGCCATGCGTCGTAGGTTGCTGGCCGTCACCGTGGCCGCCGCGTGCCTGCTGTCCGGCTGCGGGGTGCCGGACTCGGGCCCGGCCGTCTCGTACGGCACGGAGCGCACCAACACCGGGGTCGACACCCGGCAGCCGTACAAGGTCGCCGTGCCCGAGGGCCTGCAGACCGCCGACCAGACCGTCTCCGGCTACCTCCGCGCGGCCAACGGCACGCCCGAGCGGATGAAGGAGCAGGTCAGGGCGTTCCTGTCCCAGCAGGCGCAGAACACCTGGCAGGCGGGCTCCGGGGGCCTGCTCGTCGTCCGGGGCAGGGTGCACCCGCCGACCCAGGTGATCGGCGTCGGCGCCGGGCCGTACGACGCCCGGGTCCAGGTCACCGGCGACGTGCTCGGGGTGCTCAACAACGGCTGGCTGGACCAGAGCCAGGCCCGGACCGGCTACTCGTACACGTACAACCTGATCAGCGCGGGCGCCGGCAAGGGCTGGCTGATCGACAACCCGCCGCAGGGCATGATGCTCAGCATCGAGGCGTTGCAGAACGACTACGACCAGCGCCCGGTGTACTACCCGCCGAACGGCGAGGAGCGCAGCCTGGTACCCGACCTGCGCTACGTCCCCCGCAGCGTCTCCGTCTCCGCGTCCGCCCGCAACCAGCTCCTGATGGGCTGGCTCCTCGCCGGCCCGTCCTCGTACGTCGCCGGGGCGGTCAACTCGGCCGTACCCACCAACACCGAACTCGTCGGCCTGCCCGTCGAGGACAACGCCAGCTCCACGATCATCGTGGACCTGTCCGCGCGCGCCGACGTCACCGAGCGGCTGGAGGCGATGGTCGCGCAGATCGCGGTGACCCTGCAGGCCAAGTACCTGGAGATCCGGATCAACGGCCGGACCAAGATCAGACCGCACGACCGCGACGCGTACTTCTACGACGCCTGGAACCCGGCGATCGGCCGCACGCCCCGCCCCCTGATGGTCGAAGGCGGCATGGTCCGCACCGTGAAGATCCCCGACCGGCCCGAGGAACAGGTGCCCGCGCTGCTCCGGGGCCGGACCAACGTACGGTGGGCGGCCGGGCTCAACGCCACCGCCGCGTACGTGGCCAACGACGACGCGCTGTGGGTCGGCCGGGCCAACCAGTCCGACGACACGCGCTACAACCAGCCGATCCGGATCGCGGGCCAGGCGTTCACCAGCCCGCCCGCGATGTACAAGACGCCCGGCGGGCCGAAGGTGCTGATCGGCGCCGGCCCGCGCGTCTACACCGTCGACCAGGCCGACCCCAGACCCGAACCGGACCAGGTCACCATCAGCGGGGTACCCGGCGAGGGCGACGTCACCAGCCTGTCCGTCGCCCCGGGCGGCAAGCGGGTGGCGTTCGTCCGCGGCGGCCGGGCCTACGCGGGCATCTTCACCGACGCGACGCAGATCCGGGCCTGGCAGGTCGCCTCGCAGCTCACCGGGGTCACGTCGGTGTCCTGGTCGTCCGAGGTCGGCTTCCTGGTCTCCGGGATCGGCCAGCCGGTCACCGCCGGCGGCGCGAACTCGGCGCTGTCCCAGGTCACGTTCGACGGGGCGATCGTCGAGCCCCAGTTCCCGGCGCAGACCACCCGCACCGGGCCCGTGGCGGCCTATGTCGGGCCCCCGCGCGGCGCGACGCTCGTGATGGAACCCCTGGTCGAGATCGAGGGCAGGATCCATCTGGTACGCCATCCCGGCGTCCCCGCCATCACCGGCACGTCCCCCCTCTACTACGAGGACTAGCACCCGGCTGGCCCGGCCGGACCTGGATGGTGTCCCCGGCTGGCCCGGCTGGGCCTGTGGGATGCGTGCGGAGCCGCCGGGGCGGCAACCGGGCCCGGCCTGAGCGAGGTGGTCGGAGCGTTGCGCCCTCGTGCGTGCGACCGGGCGAGCCGACGCGTTCACCTCTACGGCGCCCACCGCCGGTGCCGTCGTGCGCGACCGGACCGCGCGTCGCTCCCGGGAATCACCGCAGCCGCCCGGCGGGTTGGGCTGCCGGTGGTTATCCACAGGCGGGGGAGTTATCCACAGGCCCGCCCGCCGTACCGCGCTGACCGGGGACGCTCGGCGGGTGCTGCGTGACCTCATCGACCTCGTCCTCCCCGCCGACTGCCCCTGCGGCGGCCAGGGCCCGCTCTGCCCCGCCTGCCGGGCCGAACTCGCCGGCCCGCCCCTACCCACCGCACCCACCCCGGCCCCGCCCGGCCTGCCCCCGTGCCTCGCCTTCGGCCCCTACGACGGTCCCCTGCACGACGTCCTGCTCGCCTACAAGGAGCGCGGCCGGCGCGACCTCGCCGCCCCGCTCGGCGACCGGCTCGCCGCTGGGGTGTCGCACCTGTTGGCCAACGGGCCTGCCGTCCTGGTGCCCGTGCCCACCACGGCGACGGCCGTCCGGGCCCGGCGCGGCGACCACATGGAGCGCCTGGCCCGCCGCGCGGTCGGTGCCCTCCGCCGGGGCGGCCGGCGGGCGACGCTCCTCCGCGCGCTGGTCGCGCTGCCCAAACCCGATTCGGCGGGCCTGAGCGCCGCCGAGCGCGCCGTCGCGGCCCAGGGCGCCTTCCGGGTCAGGGCGGGGTGTTCGGGGCCGCTGAGGGCGGGCCTGGCGGTGGTGTTGGTCGACGACATTCTCACCACCGGGTCCACCCTCGCGGCGGCCGCGAATCAGCTACGGTCTGTAGATATACCGGTACGTGGAGCGGTGGTGATCGCGGCGACCCGACGCAGAGGTTCTCTCGACAATCGCGTGTCGCAGGCCGAAACGCCAACACTTGTCGGTAGTTAACTCAAACAGGGGGTGACGAACGGCTGAACACGCGTTAGCGTCGAGGGCCAGAGCACTCTTCACCGAGAGGAGGTCACCGGGTTCCGCAACACCGGCTGACGCTCCGGGGGGAGTGCGTCGAGCCGGCTCCCACCTGGGCAAACGTCCAGGTTACCCCAGATCGTGAAAGTGGGGGAGGTCTGCCGTGGAAATTGTCGTCAAAGGACGTAACGTCGAAGTTCCGGAACACTACCGAGTTCATGTGGCCGACAAGCTGGCGAAGATCGAGAAGTACGACCACAAACTCATCCAGGCCACTGTTGAATTGCTCCACGAGCCCAATCGGCGGCAGCGTGAGAGCAGTCAGCGCGTGGAGATCACGATCGCATCACGAGGGCCCGTCATCCGCTCCGAGGCCTGCGGTAAGGACTTCTACACCGCACTCGACCTCGCGGTGACCAAGCTCGACGCCAGGTTGCGGCGTTCAGCCGACCGGCGTCGCGTCCACCGAGGACACAGCACCCCGATCTCGGTGGCCCAGGCGACCGCCGCGCTGACCGCGAAGCAGATCGAGACCATGTTCGACAAGCCCGACTTCGCGAAGTCGCAGGAGTCCGACGGCTACGAGCACGAGGAACACCTGCCCGGCCAGGTCGTGCGCGAGAAGACGCACTCGGCCGAGCCCGTCACCATCGATGACGCTCTGTCCCAGATGGAACTCGTGGGCCACGACTTCTACCTGTTCACCGACAAGGAAACCGGCTTCCCCAGCGTCGTCTACCGACGGCGCGCCTACGACTACGGCGTGATCCGCCTGTCGTAACCGCCGGCCGACGTACAGACGTACGCGAGGGGCACCCCACCCGGGGTGCCCCTCCCCGTCGCCCCGCCCCACACCCATAGCGCCCCACCCCACCCCGCCTCGGGGTGCCCCGCTTCGCCTCGCCTCGGGCTGCCCCACCCGGCCTCGTCTCAAGGTGCCTCGCCTCGCCTCGGGCAACCCCACCCCAGCCTGCCTCGGGCTGCCTCGCCCGACCTCGCACCGCACAGCCTTGCCCAGGGCTGCCCGCTCGCCTCGCCCCGGTCCCCAACCCGGGCTACCCTGGGCCGAGCTGCATCTCTGGGCCGAGTCACCCTGCCCAGGGCCGAGTTGCCCGGCCCGGCCCAGAGTCGCCAAGCCCCGCCCAGAGCCGAGCCGTTCGGCCCGGCCCAGGGCCGAGCTGCTTCCCTGGGCAGAGTCGCCCGCCCAACGGCCGAGCCGCCCCACCCGGCCCGGAGTCGCCCCGCCAGAGCCGTGCCGCCCGGCCCTGGGCCGAGCCGCCGCCCTGATCCGAATTGCCCCGCCCCGAGCCGGGCCCCGCCCCCTCCCGCTCCACCCAACTTTCCAGAACGACCAGTACAGGTCCGTGGCGGTTCGTTGGAAGAGAGTCAAAGGCTCTTCTCTCTTCCAACGAACCGCCACGGACCGCCCCACCCGGTGTGCCCCCCCCCGCCCCCCCCCCCCCCCCCCCCCCCCCCCCCCCCCCCCCCCCCCCCCCCCCCCCCCCCCCCCCCCCCCCCCCCC